>NZ_JBJDOA010000005.1:1744-365312 GCF_044900785.1 Pseudomonas sp. NPDC087358 | reverse complement strand
GCGGCGTTACCACGCGGAGCGTGGGAACGATCAGCACCAGGATTTCTGGGCCGGTCGAGTTTCGAGCGTTTTGCGCGTTTCCGATCGTTCCCACGCTTTGCGTGTGCACGATCAACAAGCGCTGCAATGCTCAGTGAATATTTCCCCTCAGTTAAAAAAGTTTCCAGAAACCTCTGGACGCATCATTTCCTTTCGCCTATAAAACAGCCTTCGCGAATATTTAATTCCTGATAGGAATTTTTATTCATCCCTGAAAAAGCTGTTTACCCCTGAATGTCTCGCGCTGATCGATAGCCCTTCGCTGAACTGCCGCCACTTTCCAGAGGACACCTCATGCAACACGAAAAGAACCATTTCATTCTCAAGATCAGCTGTCCGGCGACCTCCGGCATCGTTGCGGCGGTCACCTCCTATCTGGCGGGCAACGGCTGCTACATCGGTGAGATGGCACAGTTCGACGATGAGTTCAGCGGCACGTTTTTCATGCGTGCGGTGTTCCGCTTCAACGACGGCGACAGTGGTGATATCGCGCAGCTGAAGGCCGGTTTCGCGGAGGTGGCTACGGCGTTCGAGATGCAGTGGGAGTTGCATGACACCCGTGCACCGATGCGGGTGCTGTTGATGGTCAGCAAGTTCGACCATTGCCTGACCGACCTGTTGTACCGCCACCACAAAGGCGAGATGGACATGACCATCACCGCCATTGTCTCCAACCACCTGGACTTGCGTCCCATGGCCGAGCGCGAAGGCATTCGTTTCATTTACCTGCCGGTGACCAAGGACACCAAGGCCCAGCAGGAAGCGGCACTGATGAAGGTGGTCGATGAAACCGGCACGGACCTGGTGGTCCTCGCCCGCTACATGCAGATCCTGTCTGACGATCTGTGCAAGCAGCTGTCAGGCCGGGCGATCAATATCCACCACTCGTTCCTGCCAGGTTTCAAGGGTGCCAAGCCGTATCACCAGGCTTACGAGCGCGGCGTGAAACTGATTGGTGCCACTGCCCACTACGTCACCAGCGACCTGGACGAAGGCCCGATCATCGAGCAGCAAGTGCAGCGCGTGGATCACGTCTACCTGCCGGATGATCTGGTCGCCACCGGCCGTGACACCGAAACGGTCGCCCTGTCCAAGGCGGTGAAGTACCACCTGGAACACCGGGTTTTCCTTAACAAGGACAGAACGGTGATCTTCCGGTGAACACGTGCAAATTGATCGACGGCAAAGCCGCTGCGGCGCGGGTGCTCAAGCAGGTGCAGGCCGACGTGCTGCGGCTCAAGGCCGATGGCATCGAGCCGGCACTGGCGGTCATTCTGCTGGGCGAGGACCCGGCCAGCCAGGTGTATGTGCGCAACAAGATCCTGCGCGCCGAAGAGGCCGGGATTCGCTCGCTGGAGTACCGGCTGGGCGCCGACACCTCCCAGGGCCGGTTGCTTGAACTGATCAGCACACTGAACAACGACCGCGCCGTCAACGGCATCCTGCTGCAACTGCCGCTGCCGGCCCACATCGAAGAAACTCGCGCGTTGCAGGCCATCGCACCGGGCAAGGATGTGGACGGTTTTCACAGCGAAAACGTCGGCGGTCTCAGCCAGGGCCGCAACGTACTGACGCCCTGCACCCCCAGCGGTTGCATGCAGTTGCTCGAAGACGCCTGTGGTGATTTGAGCGGCAAGCACGCGGTGGTGATCGGGCGTTCCAACATTGTCGGCAAACCCATGGCCGCCCTGCTGCTCAAGGCCCATTGCTCGGTGACCGTGGTGCACTCGCGCAGTGTCGACGCCAAGGCGTTGTGCCGTCTGGCCGACATCGTCATCGCCGCCGTCGGCCGGCCGCGGATGATCGACGCCAGCTGGCTCAAGCCCGGCGCCGTGGTGATCGACGTCGGCATCAACCGCATTCAAGAGCACGGCCGCAGCCGTCTGGTGGGCGATGTCGACCTGGACAGCGCCCTGCCCCAGGTCTCGGCCATCACCCCGGTGCCCGGTGGCGTCGGCCCGATGACCATCGCCTTCCTGATGAAGAACACGGTCACCGCTGCCGTTCAGCAGGCCCACGCACAACGCAGCCCATCGGAGGCCACATGCCTTTCAATCTCCTGAAATACGGGCTCAGCTCGCAATACCCGGTCGAGGTCGATCTGCCTGCGCCCAAGGCACTGAAGTCTTCCTATGACGTGGTGATCATCGGCGGCGGCGGTCATGGCCTGGCGACCGCGTATTACCTGTCCAGATACCACGGCATCACCAACATCGCGGTGCTGGAAAAAGGCTACCTGGGGGGCGGCAACACGGCGCGCAACACCGCGGTCATTCGCTCCAACTACCTGACCAGCGAAGGCGTTCGTTTCTACGCAGAATCGGTGCGCATGTTCGAAGGGCTGTCCAACGAGTTCGACTTCAACATCATGTACTCGCACCGCGGTCAGCTGACCCTGGCGCACACCGATGCCACCGTGCGCTCGTTTCGTCAGCGCGCCGAGGTCAACAAGCACTTCGGCGGTCGCACCGAGATGCTCGACCGCCAGCAGATTCGTGAACTGGTGCCCAGCCTCAATCTCGATCCGGGTCATCTGCCGGTGATCGCCGGCCTCTGGCACATGGACGGCGCCACGGCGCGTCACGACGCGGTGGCCTGGGGTTACGCCAAGCAGGCGGCCAAGCGCGGCGTGGAGATTCACCAGCTCACCGAAGTGCAGGAACTGGTCATCGAAAACGGCACCATCACCGCGGTGAAAACCAATCGCGGCACGATCCAGTGCGGCTGCGCGGTGCAGGCGGTTGCAGGGATGAGTTCACAACTGATGAAAAAGGCCGGGATCCGCTCGCCGATCCAGACCTTCCCGCTGCAAGCCATGGTCACCCAGCCGTTCAAGCCGTTCCTCGACCCGCTGGTGAGTTCATCGGCCCTGCACTGCTACGTGCAACAGACCAGCCGTGGCGAAGTGGTGTTCGGTGGCGGTTCGGACCCGTACCCGCTGTTCAACACTCGCTCGACCCTTGATCTGAAAGAAAGCCTGCTCGCGCACGCCATCGAGATGTTCCCGTTCCTGGCCAACGCCAAGCTGATGCGCCAATGGGCCGGAATCACCGACATGACCCCGGACTACAGCCCGATCATGGGCCTGTCCCCGGTCAAGAATTACTACCTGGACGCCGGCTGGGGCACTTGGGGTTTCAAGGCTACGCCGATCTGTGGCAAGACCATGGCTGAGCTGGTGGCCAGCGGCGGCAAGGTGCCGGAGCTGATCAAGCCGTTCGGCCTGGAGCGTTTCTCGACCTTCCAGCAAGTCAACGAAATGGGCGCCACGGCGGCCAGCCATTAATGGAGAGCGGAATATGAAAGTCATGACCTGCCCGCTCAACGGGCCGCGCAACATCAGCGAATTCACCTACGGCGGTGAGTTCAAGCTCATGCCCGATCCGCAGACCTGCACTGACGCACAGTGGGCCGATTACGTATTCAACAGCGAGGACACCCTGGGCGTGGTGCGCGAATGGTGGATGCACAATCCGTCCAGCTACTGGTTCCTGGCCGAGCGCCACACCGGCAGCGACGAAATCCTGCGTACTTTCGACCCGAAGGAAGTGTTCAGCGCTCGCATTGATTTTACCGCCGTACCTGCCAAGGAGACCGCCCGATGAGCCGGTTACCCGCCCCCATGGGCCTGCTGATCGATCGTCAGCAGCCGCTCGACTTCAGCTTCGATGGCAAGCCGTACCAGGGCTTCGCCGGCGACAGTATCGCCAGCGCACTGCTCGCCAATGGCCGTTTCCTGCTGTCGCGCTCGTTCAAATATCACCGTCCGCGCGGCCCGCTGAGCATGGCCGGGCAAGACGCCAATACTCTGGTACAACTGCCCAGCGAACCCAACGTTCTGGCCGACAGCCAACTGCTGGAAAGCGGCCTGAAGGTCACCGCGCAGAACTTCAATGGCTCACTGGATAACGACAAGGATGCCTATCTTGGCAAGTTTTCCAGATTCATGCCGGTGGGCTTCTACTACCGCTCTTTTTACAAGCCCAAGGGTGCGTGGAAACTCTGGGAGCCGATCATTCGCAAGAAGGCCGGTCTTGGCGTGCTCGACCTTGAGTTTCAGCCTGAGTATTACGACAAGGCTTACCTGTTTGCCGACCTGGCGGTGATCGGTGCCGGTCCCGCCGGTCTGCAGGCGGCACTGACCGCCGCCAACGCCGGGGCCAAGGTGCTGCTGATCGAGCAACAGCCGATCCTCGGTGGCTCGTTGACCTACGCCCGCTTCGATATCGAAGGCCTTCGCGCCCAGACATTGCGTGGTGAACTGGTGGACGCCGTGGAAGGCCACGCCAATATTCGCGTGCTGAAAAAAGCGACCTGCAATGCCTGGTTCACCGACAACTATCTGCCGGTGATTCAAGGCAAGCGCATGTATAAGGTCCGCGCGACCCAGTGTCTGATTACCAGCGGCTCGTTCGACCAGCCGGTGATCTTTCGCAACAACGATCTGCCCGGCGTGATGCTGACCAGCGCCGCGCAACGCTTGATGAGGCTCTACGCGGTCAAGCCGGGCAAGCGCGCGGTGGTACTGACCGGTAACGACGACGGCTACCTCGCGGCCCTCGACCTGCTCGATCAGGGCGTCGAGGTGGCGGCCGTGGTCGACATGCGCGCCCATCCGGCAGACCGCGCCCTGCTGCTGGCGCTGGAAAAACGCGGCATCGCCTGCCATGCCGGCAGCACCGTGTTCGAGGCCGTGCATGACAAAGGCATGCGTCACGTCAGTGGCGCTGATATTCGCAAGATCACCGGGCAGGGCCAGGTGGCGAGCAGCGGTCTGATCGTCGATTGCGACCTGTTGTGCATGTCCGGTGGCTACATGCCGGTCTATCAGCTGCTGTGTCAGGCCGGTGGCAAACTGGCTTACGACGACCAGCTGGCCGAGTTCACCCTCAGCGGTTTGCCGAAAAACCTCACGGTCGCCGGTTCTGCCCATGGCTATCATGCGCTGGACAACGTACTCGCCGATGCCATCCATGCGGCGGCCGATATCGTCATGGCCCTGGAACTGCAGCTGCAACCGGGCGCCAAGCCGTTGGCCATGCGTGCGGAGGCTCAGGTCAACTTCCCGTGGCCGATCTTCCCGCACCCCAAGGGCAAGGATTTCGTCGACTTCGATGAAGACCTGCAGGTGGGTGACATCATCAATGCGACCAAGATCGGCTACCGCGACATACAGCTGGTCAAGCGCTACTCCACCGTCGGCATGGGCCCCTCCCAAGGCCGTCATTCGGCGTTGCCCACTGCACGCCTGGTCGCCGCGTCGACCCAGCGCAGCATCAGTGAGACGGGCGTCACCACGGCCCGTCCACCGTTTGAAGCCGAGAAACTGGCCCACGTTGCCGGCCGCGCCTTCGATCCGTACCGACAGACGCCGATGCACCGCCGCCACCTGGAGGCCGGGGCGAAGATGATGCCTGCCGGGATCTGGCAGCGTCCGGCCTATTACGGCAGGGCCAGCGAGCGCGACGCGTGCATGCAGGCCGAAGCATTGCACGTGCGCAACAAGGTGGGGATCATCGACGTCTCGACCCTGGGGGGGCTGGACGTGCGCGGCCCGGATGCCGCCGAGCTGCTCAACCGCATGTACACCTTCGCTTTCCTCAAGCAGCCCGTGGGCCGCTCACGCTATGCGCTGATGACCAACGAACACGGGGTAGTGATCGACGATGGCGTATGCGCGCGTTTCGCCGACAACCATTTTTATGTCACCGCCACCACCAGCGGCGTCGATCGCATCTATCAGCAGATGCTCAAGTGGAACGCACAGTGGCGACTGGACGTCGACATTGCCAACGTCACCGCTGCCATCTCGGCCGTCAACGTGGCCGGGCCGCATGCACGCAAGGTGCTGGAGCAGGTCTGTCAGGATCTGGATCTGTCGGCCGAAGGTTTTCCCTATCTTGCGGTACGCCAAGGCACCGTTGCCGGCATCAAGGCACGCTTGCTGAGGGTCGGTTTCGTCGGGGAACTGGGCTATGAGATTCACGTCCCGGCACGCCATGCCCTGAAACTGTGGGATGCGCTGATGGAGGCCGGCAAGGCGTTCGACATTCGCCCGTTCGGCGTGGAAACCCAGCGCCTGCTGCGTCTGGAAAAAGGCCACGTGATCATCAGCCAGGACACCGATGGCATGACCCATCCGGGGGAGATCGACATGGGTTGGGCGGTCAGCCGGAGCAAGCCGTTCTTCGTCGGTCGGCGCTCGGTGGACATCCTTCAGGCCCAGCCGCAGAAGCGCAAGCTGGTCGGTTTCACCCTGCCCAAGGCCAGCCCGCAACCGCTGGAGGGGCATCTGGTACTGAGCGACTCGGGCAGCCGCCCGGACATCAGCGGCAATGTCACCTCCTGCGAGTATTCGCAATCGCTGGGCCAGATCATTGGCCTGGCCTACGCCGCGTTCGATCAAAGCACACCGGGGCAGCAGATTCCGATTCGCGTGGAGGACGGGGTGATCGTCCAGGCCACGGTGGTCAAACTGCCTTTCTTCGACCCTGAAAACCAGCGTCAGGAGCTCTGACATGTCCAGCCTCAATGCAGAAAACCACATCGGCCGCGCCCCGCTTGCACACGGCGGCCTGCAACAATGCACGCTGGCCGATCTGACCGAAGTGCCGCGGGTCGGTTTCCGCGGCCAGCAAAGCGCCGACTATTTGCAGGCGCGCGGCTTTGACTTGCCGCAAGCGGCCAACCGTGCGCTGACGCAAGCGGACGCCTGCCACGTGGCGCGCTTGTCGCAAACCGAATACCTGCTGCTTGGCAGCCTGCGCGACGGCGGTGAACGCATCGCCGACGAGGAGGCGCGCTGGGAACTGGACCATAGCGCCCACTACCTGCTGCCGCGCCAGGACAGTCATGCCTGGCTGCAACTGAGCGGGGTGTGCATTGCCCAGGTCATGGCCAAGCTCTGCGGTGTCGACCTGCGCCCTCAATCCTTCGCGCCGGGCGCTGTAGCGCAGACCTCGGCAGCGCGGATCAACGTGATCGTGATCAACCTGGGGTCGCAAGGCTTGCCAACCTTCCAGATCCTCTTCGATCGGGCGTCGCTGGAATACTTCAAGGACGCACTGCTCGACGCCATGGCCGAGTTCGATGGGCAGGTGGTGGAAATCCAGGCATTGGATTGATGGAGCCATCCTGCGCGATTGCTGTGGGAGCCGGCTTGCTGGCGAAAGCGCTGGGTCAGTCAACATCAGGGTTGCCCAAGCACCCCATTGGCCAGCAACCCGGCTCCCACAATTTCGCAGCAGGATTGAGATCGCGTCTTCACCTCGGCGGATAGAGAACCCATCATGAACCTGCCCGAAACCCCGGAACAGAACACCGACTACAGCGTCCCTGCCCTGGCCCGCGGACTGAGCGTGCTGGGCATGTTCAACGCCCGCACGCGCAGCCTGAGCATTCAGGACATCGCCGAGCGGCTGGGGGTCAGCACCTCAGCGGTGTACCGCATTCTGTTCACCCTGACCGACATGGGTTACCTAAACAAACACAACACCCAGTACGAACTCGGCGCGCGGGTGATCAGTGACGGTTTCAGCTATCTGGCCAGTCGCGACATCGTCGAGGTGGCGATGCCACACCTGAACCAGTTGCGTGACCGCACCTCACTGTCCTGCCACCTGAGCATTCGCGAACAGACCGACAGCCTGTATCTGTATCGGGCGTTCGCCGCGCAGCGCCTGTCGGTGAACATACCGGTGGGCACGCGCATCGCCTGCCACTGCACGGCCATGGGCCGGATGCTGCTGACTGCGCTTGGCGATACCGAGCTGGGAGCGCTGTACCAGCACATGCGCCTGGACGACTATCCGACCCCGGCGCCGCGCACCCTGCCGCAGTTACAGGCATTGATCGAGGGCGACCGGCAACAGGGCTGGGTGCTGCATCGTTCGGATTACTCGACGGCGATTGCCACCTCGGTGATGGACCAGAACGGCCAGGTTAGCGCCGCGATCAACCTCTCGGGACCGGACGCAGTCATGGACCCTGAAGGGACCAAGGAAAGGCTTGTGGATCTGTTGCTCGAATGCAGCGCTGACATCAGCCGGGAGCTGGGGTATCGCAGTTGAGCAGGTGAGCGATTTCCTGTGGCAACGTCTGGTCTCGGCCACCGGAAACCGATTGCAGGAGTGAGCTTGCTCGCGGTTGCTTCAGGTCAATCAACGAAGCATGAAGGTTAGAGCGGATCGCGAGCAAGCTCACTCCTACACGATCCCGGCTAGCGCCCGAACAGTGCCTGAATCTGCGGATAGGTCAGCTGGCTCTGGGTCACCGGAACCGATTGCAGGAGTGAGCTTGCTCGCGATTGCTTCAGGTCAATCAACGAAGCATGAAGGTTAGAGCGGATCGCGAGCAAGCTCACTCCTACACAATCCCGGCTAGCGCCCGAACAGCGCCTGAATCTGCGGATAGGTCAGCTGGCTCTGGGTCACCGGCTCCGATTGCAGGAATGAGCTTGCTCGCGATTGCTTCAGGTCAATCAACGAACCGTCAAGGTTAAAGCGGATCGCGAGCAAGCTCACTCCTACAAGCTCACTCCTACAAAATCCCGGCTAGCGCCCGAACAGTGCCTGAATCTGCGGATAGGTCAGCTGGCTCTGGGTCACCGGAACCGATTGTAGGAGTGAGCTTGCTCGCGATTGCTTCAGGTCAATCAACGGACCATGAAGGTTAGAGCGGATCGCGAGCAAGCTCACTCCTACACAATCCCGGCTAGCGCCCGAACAGTGCCTGAATCTGCGGATAGGTCAGCTGGCTCTGGGTCACCGGCTCCGAACGCCCTTCTTCGAGGAATCCTCGTGCCAGTTGCTCGGCGTGGCCCCACAGGGTCTGGGCCACGCTGGACCCGGCACTCAGGCGACGCACGCCCAGTCTGGCCAACTCAGCGGCAACCGGCAGGCCGGGGCGGGCCAGCAGGTTGATCGGCAGATCGATAGCTTGAACGATGGTCTTGATCTGTTCGACATCGACCAGCGCCGCAACGAACAGGCCATCGGCGCCCGCCTGCTGATACAACCGGCCGCGCGTGAGGGTTTCCTCGACGCGCAAATCCTCGGCCACCAGACTGGCCAGGTACACGTCAGTGCGCGCGTTGATGAACACATCCAGACCGCTGCTCGATGCCATATTCCTGATCGCTTCGATTTTCCTTGCCAGCAGTTGCGGCGCATCCGGACCGTCCTCCAGGTTGATGCCCACGGCGCCAACTTCCAGCACGCGCTTGACGTTTTCAGCGACCGTTTTCGGATCGTCCGAGTAGCCGTTTTCGATGTCCACCGACAACGGCACTTTGATCAGCCGAGCAATGCTGGCAGCCACGCTCACCGCCACCTCGACGGGAAATACGCGGCCATCGGCATAACCCTGCGACCACGCTACCCCTGCGCTGGTGGTGGCAATCGCGGTCGCGCCCAGGCTCTCGAACAAGCGGGCACTTCCCGCGTCCCAGGCATTGGGCAGGCGCAGGACAGTAGGCTGGTGGTGCAGGTCGCGCAAGGTCTTGGCAGAAGCAGGCATGTTCATCTCCATTGAATGTGCATGAGGTGTGAGGGCAAACGGTCTAGAACAGCGAGGCCTGGGTCGATCCGGACGCGGCCACGCGCCGATTCGCGGGTTGCGGCGTCCAGCCTTCCAGGTTGAGTAACAACGCTTTGGCCGCCAGTCCGCCGGCAAACCCTGTGAGCGCACCGGAACTGCCGATGACACGGTGGCACGGCGTGACGATGGAAATCGGATTCTTGCCATTGGCCGCCCCCACCGCACGCACGGCCGCCGGATTGCCGATCTGTACGGCGATCTCCAGGTAGCTGCGGGTTTGGCCGAAAGGAATGGTGAGCAGGGCCTGCCAGACTTTTTTCTGGAAGTCTGTCCCGTGAAAGTCCAGGGCCAGGTCGAAGCGGTTGCGGGTGCCGGCGAAGTATTCAGCCAGTTGTTGTTCGGCCCGATTGAGAATATCGCTGCCCTGATCTTCGCTCATGGCGCCGAGCAGCACGCGGTCGGGACGGTCGTTTTCCCAGAGGACGGCCGCCAGGCACGCGCCTTTGGCGATCAGTTTCAACTGCCCGACCGGGGAGTCGGTGAAGCGATAGGTGAAGGTCATGGGGGGTTCCTATGGAAGCTCGACACAGATCGAGGCGCAGCACGAGGTGCCCATACTACCCGCGCCACAGGCAGGGTCTATCCGCTTCTTGCGCTGCAATTGAGCTCAACCGCCCTTGGCCTTGCCGGCCACGTCAGCGGCACTATTCCAGATGTGCATCGCCGCATAGGCACGCCACGGCTTCCACGCCTCTGCGCGCACTTTGTGCAGCGCCAGACGGGTCAGGCTCGGGTCGTGCAGGGTCATGAGGTTCATCAGCACCAGGTCCGCGGCGGGCCAGGCATCCGGATCGCGCCAGGCGCGCATGGCGATGTATTCCACCGTCCAGGGGCCGATACCGGGCATCGCCAGCAACTGACGGCGCAACCGGACGATGTCATCGCCATGACTGACGCTCAAGGACAGTTCGCCGCTGGCCACCGCTGCGGCCACCCGTTGCAGGGTCTGCACCCGCTTGCCCGGCATGCCGATCTTGTCCAGGTCGACCTGGGCCAGCGCCTCGGGGGTCGGAAAGCGCCAGGCCAGTTGCGCGATCGGGCTGTCGGCGACTTGAACCCCTGCGCGCTGGACCAGGCGCCCGACGATGGTGGTCGCGCCCTTGACGCTGACCTGCTGGCCGACGATGGTGCGCACCACCAGTTCGAAGCCTGAAAACGCTCCCGGCACCCGCAGCCCTGGCCGGGCCTGGACCAGCGTTGCCAGCCAGGGATCGCTGGACAGGCCCAGGTCAATCTCGTGGGGCGTGGCGTACAGGTCGAACATATGCGAAATCGGCTCGACCAGCGCATCGATATGCTGACTGACCGGGCCATGCACAGTGGCAACCAGATGCTCTGTCTGCGGCGCCAGCGCTACGCTGAGCACGCCGACGCTGCCGTTGAATTCGATATTGCGCAGATAGACGCCGTCGACCACGGCCTCGACGCCCGCCGTCATCCGTGCAGCGAAGAAGTTGAGCATGCGCTGCCAGTCGAACGGCGCTTTGAAGGGTAAGAGACGTGTGGCCTGCAGAGGTAAGGTGTCAAGCATGGGCAAGTGCCGGTGAGGGTTCGGACGGGCTGAACGCTACCGCAGACAACGGCCAAACACAAAATCCGTGCAGAGCGCCGTGCTTGCGGGTGCGGAACACCGGCGCTGCAAGATGCACTCAAGTCGGGCAGCCCACCGCGCCGTCGTTGAGATTCTGTTTGTAGTTTTCGTATTGCAATGCCGCCTTGCCGTTGGTCCACTTCAGGGTCAGCACCAGCACCGAGTCGAAATCGTCACCCAGCCAGTCGTTGACCAGCTTGAGGTCCTTGCCCGAAGCCTCTTCGGCGACCTTGTTGATCAGCTCGGGCAGATAGCCATGGGACCAGGCGGTATAGATGGTGGCGTCGTGGTACTTGTCGCGCATCAACTCATCTGCCAGGTCGCTGGTATCGTTGGCGGCGAAATCGATATTGACCGGCAAGCCCAGCTTGATGGCGCTGGGGCCGACCGTCATCAAGGGGCGCAGATAGCTGTAGGAGTGATCGCCGTCACCCTCTTCCACATGGCGGCTGGGATTGGCGGCGAAGATGAAGTCGGCCTTGCCGAAGGTATCGGGCAGGACCGTGGACAGGTCGATGGCGCGGTTCAGGCCTTTGCAATTGAGTTGGCCCAGGCCCATGTCGGGTTTTTCGGCGTGGCGCAGAAACACCAGGGTCTGCGTGCCGTTCTTGGGCTCCGCGCGTACGCCCTTGCCAACGGTGAACCAGAAAATCGCCGAGCAGATCAACAGGATGGGCAGCAGGAAATACGCACCGCGCTGCAGCGTCCGGGAGCAAACAGCTGATTTGAAGAAGGTCATGATGGCCTGGGTTCTTATGATACGTGAGGGGCTGTGGGCCCTTTGTAACGTCCCTGTGAACTGGCGATTCGCTAGCAAACGCAGCCTAACGAAGCTTTATGTCCGTATGAAGAATGATCATCAGACGCGAAACCGCCTCAGAGGTTGCACGCAAGCCCCTGATTTACCAACTTAATCGCCGAACGGTATGTAAGCAGATGTATCGCGGCGACGTCATACCGGCAACGCACGCGGCTTGTAGCGGCTGCAGACCAGCGCACTGAGCACCACCGCCAGACCGGCGACACTGTACACCCAGGACGGCGATGCGATGGGCAGCAACACCCCGGCCAGCAGCGGCCCGACCCCGGCGCCCACGTCTCGCCAGACCGCATTACCCGCCAGCGCCTGGACTCTGCCGGGGCCGGGATTACGCTCGGCGACCAGTGTGGTCACCAGCGGCAATTGCAGCGCACGCAGAATCAATACCCCACCGGCCCCGATGATCAGCCAATGGAACCCGAACGCCGTCAGCGCCAGGGTGGTCAGCCCGGAAAACACCACCAGCATGCGCACCGCGCCGAAGCTGGCAGCGGCGCGCCCGCCCAATGGGCTGAGGAGCATTTCCGAGGCATAACGCAGTGCCAACAGAACCCCGGCGATGAACACCGCATTGCCGCCGAGCACCGACTGCGCTTGCAGCGAGAGGCCGAAGATGAACAGCCCGTCCAGTGCCACACCCTCGATGAAAGACCACATCGCGATGCTGTCCGGGGCCTTGAATCGGCGTCCGCGCGCGCTCGGCATGGGGTGCGGAACGTTGGGCAGCCCCCTGGCAATCCACAGCCCGGCCAGCGAGCAGAATCCCAGGATGAGAAAGATCAGCCGAGGTCCGAAATGCAGGCTGATCAGCGCGCCCAGCGGCAGGGCCAGCATCGGACCGATGGCGATGATGGCCCGCGAGGTTCCGGAACGCCGCGCCGCCCCGCCGGGGTCGGAGGTTGCCAGCGCCTGGGTGGAGAGGTTGAGCGCCGCGTAACTCAACCCCCACCCCAGGCGCAGGATCAACAACCACCAGAAGCCTGAAATGCACGAGTTGCCAAAGGCGCAGACCGCCGACACCAGGGCGGCGAGCATCAGCGCCGCCCGATCGCCGCGACTGGCATAAAAGCGCACCACGTAGCTGTAGCCGAAGATCCGTACCAGACGGTTGGCTGCCAGCAAGACGCCCGCCTCGGCCAGGCTGATGCCAAATGCATCGGCGTTCATCGGCAACAGCAGGTACAACAGCACGTCGCTGGGCAGACACAGGCTGAGGACGGTCGCCGAACGACGGGAAGCGGAGTTGGCATCACGGGAAGCAGCGGACATGCGCAGAAAAGTCCTGTAACACAATTGAAACCAGAGCATGCAGACCGCAGCCGTCCATGACAACGTTTAACGCAGGTTTTTTGTTACCCAAAGCTCATCACCTTGGTTCAGCGTCGCCGGCACCCTGGCGCAGTGTTGCACCAGCAACAGCCGCCCAACAGATTGTTGAGTGGGCAACTGCTGATCGGGCGCCACAGATCGCTCAAGCGCCCCTGTGGCCTCGAAACAGACTTATGGCACAGAGCCTGCAATATTCCATTTATGCAGGCTGACTTGCGCTGACTGCTGATTTCGAAATAAGCAGCCCCGTGCAGCTTTCGCCTTTTGAATGGAACATGCCCATGACCGTTTTTCGTCTGCCGAGCGCCTTGAAACTTCTGACCGGCGCCCTGGCGCTGGCCCTGCATCCGTTGGCCCAGGCCGCCGAAACGCCGCCGGCCGAGGTGCACCTGGACTACGCCTACTACTCCCCCGTGAGCCTGGTGCTCAAGCATTTCGGCTGGCTGGAAAAAGCCTTGCCCGATACCAAGGTCGGCTGGGTGTTCAGCCAGGGCAGCAACCGTTCACTGGAGTACCTGAACAGCGGCGGCGTGGACTTCGCGTCTTCTGCCAGCCTCTCGGCGGTGCTGGCACGGGCCAATGGCAGCCCGATCAAATCGGTGTACGTGTACAGTCGCGCCGAATGGACAGCGCTGGTGGTGCGCAAGGATTCCCCGCTCAAGAGCGTCGCCGACCTCAAAGGCAAGAAGATCGCCGCCACCAAAGGCACCGACCCGTACCTGTTTACCCTGCGTGCGCTGCAACAGGCCAGGCTGACCAAGAACGATGTCGAGTTGCTGCACTTGCAGCATCCGGACGGTCGCATTGCGCTGGAGAAAGGTGACGTCGATGCCTGGGCGGGCCTTGATCCACATATGGCGGCCAGTGAAATCCAGGCCGGGTCGCGCCTGCTGTATCGCAACAAGGACTTCAACAGCTACGGCGTGGTCAGCGTGACCGAGCGTTATGCCAAGGAGCATCCCGAGGCGATCAAGACCGTGCTCGGCGCCTATGAAAAGGCCCGCGAGTGGTCGTTGAAAAACCCTGACGAACTGGCCCGGTTGCTGGCCACCGAGTCAGGCCTGCCGCTGGATGTGGCCAAGCTGCAATTGACCCGCACCGACATCGGCAGCCCGCAACTGACGGACAAGGACGTCACCGCGTCCAAGGCCGCCGCGCCTATCCTGGTGTCTGAAGAGCTGGTGCGCAAAGGCACGGACGTCGATCAGGTGATCGACCAGTTGATCGATCCTGACTTCGCTAAAGCCGTCGTCGCCAAGCCATGAACAACGCCAGAGCCCAAGCCCTGAAAACCGACGAGCTGGTTGCCAGCCCGAAAGCGGCAGTGCTCCCAGGGCGCTGGCGGGCGCGTCTCAAGGGCCTGGCAGTGCCCGTGGCGATCTTGCTGCTGCTGGAGTTCGCCGTGCGCGTTGGCTGGGTGCAGTCCTATCAGATGCCCGCACCCAGCGAGATCGCCAGCACCCTGTCCGATCTGGCCGATGGCGCGCTGTGGAAGCACATCAGCGCCAGCCTGTTGCGGGTACTCAGCGGTTTTGCCATCGGCGCCAGCCTGGCGTTGCTGTTCGCGGCCTGGGTAGGTTTGAGCCGCGAGGCCGAAGCCTACCTTGAGCCGACGTTCGCCGGTTTGCGCTCGATTCCGAGCCTGGCCTGGGTGCCCTTGTTGCTGCTGTGGCTGGGGATCGGCGAGACCTCGAAAATCGTCCTGATCGCCATCGGCGCGTTCTTTCCGGTGTACCTCAATGGCGTGGCGGCGATTCGGGGTATCGATCGCAAGCTGGTGGAGGTCGGTCAGATGTACCGCTTCAGCCAACGGCAGATGATCATCCACCTGTTTCTGCCGGCCGCCCTGCCCGGCCTGTTCACCGGCTTGCGCTCGGGCCTGAGCCTGGCGTGGATGTTTCTGGTGGCGGCCGAGCTGATCGCGGCCACCAAGGGGCTGGGGTATCTGCTCAGTGACGGACGTGAAACCTCGCGCCCGGATATCGTGCTGGCGGCGATCATCGTGCTGGCGCTGCTGGGCAAGTTGAGCGATGGCCTGCTGGCGATGCTGGAAAAACGCTTTCTGGCCTGGCGCGATACGTTCAACGGCAACAACTGACCGCCAAGCTGTCCCCCCTTTGAATTCTGACCTGGCCTTTCATCCGATCCCGAGTTGACGACGCGCGCGCTTTGGTGTTTCCTGAAACCGGTTTCAGAGCAACACCCGCTCTGCGTAAAAGCCTGCTGATAAATCCAATAAGGGTCAGGCCGTGAACAGTATTCCGACAACGACGCGTGCCCGCGTCACGATGAATGACGTCGCCGATCTGGCTGGCGTTTCCAAAGCCAGCGTCTCGCGCTTCATCGGCGAAGATCGCCAGTTGCTGTCCGAAGCCATCGCCCGGCGCATCGAGCAGGCGATCGAAACCCTGGGCTACCGCCCCAACCAGATGGCTCGCGGCCTCAAACGCGGGCGTACCCGCCTGATCGGTATGCTGGTGGCCGATATCCGCAACCCCTATTCCATTGCCGTGATGCATGGCGTCGAAACCGCCTGCCGCAAGCACGGCTACAGCCTGGTGGTGTGCAATACCGACCGCGATGACGAGCAGGAGCGCCTGCATCTGGCGGCGCTGCGCTCGTACAACATCGAAGGCCTGATCGTGAACACCCTGGGCCATCATCTGGATGAACTGCGCGAACTGCACAACGAACTGCCGATGGTGCTGGTGGACCGCAAGGTCGATCAGCTGCACAGCGACCTGGTGGGGCTCAATAACATCGCGGCGGTCGAGCAGGCGCTGGATCATCTGGACGGCGCCGGCTATCGCGACATCCTCATGGTCACCGAACCCCAGGACGGCACCAGCTCGCGGATCGAGCGCATTGAAGCCTTCAGCGCCGGTATTGCGGCGCGCAGCGGCATGCGCGGTCAGGTGCGTGAGACCGGCGAGCCGCTGCGCGAGCAGCTGCGGCAATTCATCGGCCAGGACGGGCCGGGGCCCAAAGCCGTGTTCACCGGCAACGGCGTCGCGACCCTGAGCACCACCCGCCAACTCCACGAGCTGGGCTGCCATCTGTTCGACGATATCGGCCTGATCGCCCTCGACGAGCTGGACTGGTACCCGTTGGTTGGCAGCGGCATCACCTCGCTTGCGCAACCGACCCACGACATCGGCGTCACGGCGTTCGAGTGCCTGCTCAATCGCCTGCGCGGGGATCAGCAGCCTGCGCGTCTGTACGACTTTGCGGCGAAGCTGATCGTGCGTGGCTCGACTCGAAAGCGAGGCTGACCCTCCCCCCATGAGATCTGGGCGCCCAGGCGCAATGGAGCAAACGCTCCGTTGGTCAAAAAGCCCCGTCTGTTTGAAGAACTTTTTTCGAGCGACGTTGCTCGAACAAAAATGTAACCGGTTTCAGAGGACAACAATAATGAACCGATTTCCCGTTGCCATCAGCCTGGGCGCCTTCGGTGCCGATCTCGTACGCGAGCGCGGCCAGGCCAGTTTCATCCCGTTGCTGGTCGAGGCTGGCGTAAGCCGCATCGAACTGCGTGAGGAGCTGTTCGTCGGCGAGCTGGACCGCGAAGATTTTCCGGCGCTGGCCCAGGCCATTCGCGATCAGGGCCTGGAATGCCTGTATTCGGCGCCTCTGGAGCTGTGGCTGGAAGGCCAGTCACAGCCCAATGGGCAACTTGAATCGACCCTGCAGCGCGCCGCCGCCTGTGGCGCTGCCTGGCTGAAGGTGTCATTGGGGCATTTCTCGGCACTCAGTGAAGTCGCCGCCCTGGCCGATTGCCTGGCCCGACACGACGTGCATCTGCTGGTGGAGAACGACCAGACCCCTCAGGGCGGACGGATCGAGCCTTTCGTGGGGTTCTTTGCCCGCGTCGACGCCCTGCAGCTGCCGATCGGCATGACCTTCGATATCGGCAACTGGATGTGGCAGGACCAATCGGCCGCCAGCGCAGCCCGGCAGCTGGGGCGCTATGTCGAGTACGTGCACTGCAAGGCCGTGGTGCGCAACGCCGCCGGCAAGCTGGTTGCCGTGCCGCCTACCCCCACCGATCTGCAAGCGTGGGAGCAAATGCTGCAGCACATGCCGGCCGGTCTGCCGCGTGCCGTCGAATACCCGCTGCAAGGCGACGACCTGTTGCAAGTCACCGGGGTGCAGGTCCAGTACCTCGCCAGCCTGGGCCAGTCCCGCCTGCCGCAGTCCACCGAGAGCATGAGCCATGTCTGAGATCGATATCCTTTCCTTCGGCGAGACCATGACCATGCTGGTCGCCGAGCAGACGGGTGATCTGGCTGCCGTCCGTCACTATGAGAAACGCATCGCCGGCGCCGACAGCAACGTCGCCATTGGCCTGTCCCGGCTGGGGTTCAACGTGGCGTGGCTGAGCCGGGTGGGCAACGACTCCATGGGCCGTTTCGTCACCGACAGCCTGCAACACGAAGGCGTCGATTGCAGCCATGTGGCCGTCGACGCCGGTCACCCCACCGGTTTTCAATTCAAATCGCTGGAGCTTGAGGGCGCGGACCCGGTGGTCGAATACTTCCGCCGTGGTTCGGCCGCCAGCCACCTTTCAGTCAACGACATCACTCCTGATCTGCTCAAAGCCCGGCATCTGCACGCCACCGGCATTCCGGCGGCGCTGTCGGACAGCTGCCGCGAGCTGTCCGGCGCATTGATGACGCAAATGCGCGATGCCGGGCGCAGCGTATCGTTCGACCCCAACCTGCGACCCTCGTTGTGGTCCAGCCAGGCAACCATGATCCGCGAAATCAACCAACTGGCGGGCCTGGCCCACTGGGTGATGCCGGGGCTGGCCGAAGGCGAACTGCTGACCGGCTTCGACACCCCGGCAGACATCGCCAGGTTCTATCTGGACATGGGCGTGGAAGCGGTGGTGATCAAGCTCGGCGCTGAAGGCGCGTACTACCGCACCCAGATGAATCAGGCATTCGTGCCCGGCGTGGCGGTGGCCAAAGTCATCGATACGGTCGGCGCTGGCGACGGTTTCGCGGTCGGCGTGATCAGCGCGCTGCTGGAGAATCTGGATTTTGCCCAGGCCACTGCGCGCGGCAACTGGATCGGCAGTCTGGCGGTGCAAAGCCGTGGCGACATGGAAGGACTGCCGACCCGCGCCGCGCTACAGGCTGCAGGCCTTGCGCAGGAGTCACGACGACAATTGGCCTGATCGCACGGATTGACCCGCACACCGTTTGCCCATCACCTGCTGCGACAAAAACAACATGCTCAGGGAGCACGACATGGAAAAGCTACTCGAAACCGTGAAGCACGCCGGCCTTAAACGCCGCTGGCTGCTGATCATGCCGATCGTCTTCATCACCTACAGCCTGGCCTATCTGGACCGCGCCAATTATGGTTTCGCCGCCGCCTCGGGGATGGCCGAAGACCTGCACATCACCCCCGGCATGTCGTCGCTGCTGGGCGCCCTGTTCTTCCTGGGTTATTTCTTCTTCCAGGTGCCCGGGGCCATCTACGCGCAGAAAAAGAGCGTCAAGAAGCTGATTTTCGTCAGCCTGATCCTGTGGGGCGCGCTGGCGACGCTGACCGGCATCGTCTCCAACGCCTACATGCTGATCGGCATCCGCTTCATGCTCGGGGTGGTGGAAGCCGCCGTCATGCCGGCGATGCTGGTGTACCTGTGCTACTGGTTCACCAAGGCCGAGCGTTCGCGTGCCAATACCGTGCTGATCCTCGGCAACCCGGTGACCATGCTCTGGATGTCGGTGGTGTCGGGCTATCTGGTGGCGCACTTCAGCTGGCGCTGGATGTTTATCGTTGAGGGTTTGCCCGCGGTGATCTGGGCGTTCATCTGGTGGCGTCTGGTGGACGAGCGTCCGGCGCAGGCCAAATGGCTCACCGAAGAAGAAAAGATCGAGCTGCAAGCGCGTCTGGACGCCGAACAGGTCGGGATCAAACCGGTGAAGAACTACGCCGAAGCGTTCCGCTCGCCAAAAGTGCTGCTGCTCGCTGCCCAGTACTTCTGCTGGAGCATCGGCGTCTACGGCTTCGTTCTGTGGCTGCCTACCATCATCAAGAAAGGCATGCAAATGGACATGGTCGAAGCCGGCTGGTTGTCGGCCATGCCCTATCTGGCGGCTGTGATCGGCATGGTCGTGGTGTCCTGGGCTTCGGACAAGCTGCAAAAGCGCAAACTGTTCGTCTGGCCTCCGCTGCTGCTGGCAGCCATCGCCTTTTACGGCTCCTACGCGCTGGGCACCGAGCATTTCTGGTGGTCCTATTCGCTGCTGGTGATTGCCGGTGCCTGCATGTACGCCCCCTACGGGCCGTTTTTTGCCATCGTCCCGGAAATCCTCCCCTCCAACGTCGCAGGCGGCGCCATGGCGCTGATCAACAGCCTGGGGGCGCTGGGTTCGTTTGCCGGTTCCTATCTGGTTGGCTATCTCAACGGCGTCACCGGCACCTTGAGCGCGTCGTATCTGTTCATGAGCGGCGCGCTGCTGGTGTCGGTCGTGCTCACGCTGCTGCTCAAGCCCGACAGCACTACGAAGCCGGTGCGCGATGAGCCCGATGCCCGTCGCACCCCTGCGCATCCCTGATCTGGAAATCAACTGATGAACAAGCATGTGGTTCTCTACAAGAAGCTCTCGGCGCCGCTGATGGAACGCCTGCAGGCGCAGGCCCAGGTTACGCTGATCGAAGATCCGAAAAGCGCAGACGGCCTGGCTCGCCTGCGTGACGCCCTGCCCCAGGCTGATGGTCTGCTGGGCGCCAGCCTCAAGCTCGATGCGCAACTGCTGGACCTTGCGCCCAGACTCAAGGTGGTCTCCAGCGTTTCGGTGGGCGTCGATAACTACGATATCGACGAGCTGACCCGGCGCGGCATCCTGCTCAGCAATACCCCGGATGTGTTGACCGAGACCACCGCCGACACCGGCTTTGCCCTGATCATGGCCAGCGCCCGGCGGGTGGTGGAACTGGCGACCATGGTCCGTCAGGGGCAATGGACGCAGAACATCGGGCCCAAGCATTTCGGCACCGACGTTCACGGCAAAAAGCTGGGCATCATCGGCATGGGGCGCATTGGCGAGGCGTTGGCGCAGCGCGGCCATTTCGGCTTCGGCATGCCGGTGATCTACCACAGCCACTCGCCCAAGCCGGCGGTGGAAGCGCGCTTCGATGCGCAATACCGCAGCCTTGAAGCGCTATTGCAGGAAGCCGATTTTGTCTGCCTGACACTGCCGCTGACCGCTGAAACCGAAGGCCTGATCGGCGCCAGGCAATTTGCCCTGATGCGCCCGGAGACGATCTTCATCAACATCGCGCGCGGCAAGGTGGTGGATGAACAGGCGTTGATCCAAGCCTTGCGCAGCGGGCAGATTCGCGCAGCCGGCCTGGACGTGTTCGAGCGTGAGCCGCTGGCCCCGGATTCGCCATTGCTGCAACTGGATAATGTGGTCGCCACCCCGCACATGGGCTCGGCCACTTTCGAGACACGCGAAGCGATGGCGCGCTGTGCGGTGGACAACCTGCTCAGTGCCCTGGCCGGGGAGCGGCCGGCGAATCTGGTAAACCCCCCAGCCTGGAAGAACAGCTGACCTGTAGGAGTGAGCTTGCTGGCGATTTCGCTGTTTCAGACAAAATTGCGCTGTCTGACGCCGACGTATCGCGAGCAAGCTCACTCCTACATACGGCCGCGATCAGCCCCTCAAATCACAAACCGCGTCACCATCGCCTTCAGATCCACCGCCAGGCGCGACAGCTCGTGGCTGGCGGCGCTGGTCTGGTTGGCCCCGGCCGCAGTCTGGGCTGCCAGGTCGCGAATGTTGACCAGATTACGATCCACTTCTCGCGAGACCTGCGCCTGCTCTTCGGAGGCGCTGGCGATCACCAGGTTGCGCTCGTTGATCTGGGCAATGGCCTCGGTAATGAGTTCCAGCGCGTCACCCGCCGAGCTTGCCAGGCTCAGGGTGTTGCGGGTGCTGTCGGTGTTGCGCGACATGGACTGGACGGCATCTCCGGTGCGGGTCTGAATACCGGCCACCATCTGCTCGATCTCGGTGGTTGACTGCGCCGTGCGATGCGCCAGGGCCCGCACTTCGTCGGCGACCACCGCAAAACCACGACCCGCCTCGCCAGCCCTGGCCGCTTCGATCGCAGCGTTGAGCGCCAACAGGTTGGTCTGCTCGGCGATCGAACGGATCACGTCCAGCACCTTGCCGATGTCGCGGCCCTGCTCGGCCAGGCCCTCCACCAGGCCCGTGGTGTCCTGGATCTGCTGGGTCATGCCCTGAATCGACTTGACCGTCTCGATGACCCGATCACGCCCCTGACGCGCCGTCTGGTTGGACTGCTGCGAGGCTTCAGAGGTCGAGACGGCATTGCGTGCCACCTCTTCGACCGCAGCGGTCATCTCGTTGACCGCGGTAGCGGCCTGCTCGATTTCGTTGTTCTGCTGTTGCAAGCCGCGCGACGACTCTTCGGTCACCACACTCAACTCTTCGGCGGCAGAGGCCAGTTGCGTGGCCGAGCCGGAGATCAGTTCGATGGTCTGGCGCAAGTTCTGCTGCATGGTGGCCAAGGCTTTCAACAACTGCGTAGCCTCATCGCTGCCGTCGACTTCGATCGGGCGGGTCAGATTGCCAGCGGCAATTTCTTCCGCGACGCGCACAGCTCTAGACAGCGGGTTGACGATACTTTTAGTCAACAGCCAGGCAAGTAGGATGGTGAGTAATACGGCGATCACCGATACCCCGATAACGCCGATATTGGCACCATCGTACTGTTGTTTTGAAATAACCGCGGCTGAACTGGCACTGGCTTTGTTGATGGTAATGAGTTGGTTGATCTGCACCCCCATCTGATCAGTCGCATCCTTCATGCGCGTATTGATCAAGTTGCGCATCTCCTCCATCTTTTCCTGACGCGACAGATCCAGAACCTGCGCCTGTACGTCGAGGAAGGTCGCCAGGGTTGCCTCGAACTGGCGATACACCGTCAACTCTTCACCTTCGGCAGGCAACACCGCGTAGTTCTTTTTCGCCTCCTGTAACTTGCCGATCAGCTCGGTAATGCGCGCATCGGTTTCGCGCAGCGCGGCGGGCTCGCGATTGACCAGGGTGCGGAACGAGGTGATGCGCAGGCGCAAGGTGTTCTCCAGCATGTTGCCCAGATAACCCACGCTGGGTAACTGATTGGCTTCCATGTCGGTGGTGGCCTGGCGGATCACGGCCATGCGATTGAGCGAGAAAAAGCCCAGCCCGATCACCAGTACCGCAATGAAGGCAAACCCGAGGAATGCGCGTGGCGCGATGTTCATGCTTCTTATCGACATGGAATGTCTCTCATAAAAGATCCGGCTGGGTGCATCCGTGCGGAGAATCAAACACCAGAAACTTCAGTCGTCTTGCTGGTAAATGATGGCTGCAATCCAAGTTCAACTTCGCGCCTTCTTGTTGCGCCTCTCGGGCTATCGGCCGCAACGGCGTGTTTATGCAGTCGGCTTTAATGTTTTTTTAAAACAGCTGTTTTTCTGGCGTCAATCTACGAGTGGAAAACGTTTGCCTGATAAAGTGTTGCGGCCTTGCGCTAACTTGTGATTTTTTCATCTGTTTTTCACATTGGCTGGTTATCATCGGCCGGCGATCTGCACTGCCAGGTGAAGATCGGCACTACTACTGGCGCTATGCCTTATTTGAAAATAACGATTCAGCAATGGCCTTAAATACCATCCAGGCATAAAGGAACATGATGTGCATCAAAGAAGCGTAAAGTTTCCGGTCAACCGGACTTTTTTCGCCTTTTTGTCAGAACTCGGTGCTACCTTTATTTGACTCGTGAGCTGTGGATCAGCGCTTCGATGAACGCAGGACAGAAAAATGCACCGCTGTGCTTTGGCATACGTGTTGCGCCGTCCCTCGAAGCCGATGCACAGACACTGTTTTCCTGCCCTGCGGAGCTTTGGAATTGCTCGATTGAACGAGGTGGGCCCCATGAACAAAGTCACATTTCCCAACGCTTGCCAGCTGATGCGCTGGCATTTTCATCCCGTGGGCTTTGAAGCCAACATGGATGCGCCCAGCAGCATGGTTGCGCGCCTGTTCGATCGTGCCAGCGGTGAAACGGTGATTGCGATTGCCGCAATCCCCTGCGCCACCGTGATGAACGCGATGGACGTTGAGCGCATCATCGAAGCTATCGAGCTTGAGCTGGAAACCTTCGCCCCGCAGCAAACCCTCTACCTGAACCGCGCCTGAGCCCACCACGTTGATCTGTAGCAGCACGGCTTGCCGGCAGTGGCGTCGTTAAAATCGCTACCGGCGGCAAGCCGCGCTGCTACCGGTTCAAGATCAGTGCTGCTCCAGCGCCGACCCGCGCCGATCCTCGAAAAACGCCTTGTCTGCGGCAATCCGTGCGGATGCCTTCGGCACGGCGGCATCGTCATTGCCGGTGGCGTCGATGAACCAGTAACAATGGCGAACCGCTCGGGTAATCGCCACGTACGCCAGACGCAGGACTTCGTCCTTTTGTGCGTTATCGAACGCCTCCAGATCACCCTCCTTGCCCAGCCCGGCCAACTGATAGACCTGGTTTTTGTAGGGTGACTGGGTCAGGTGCTGGCAATCCCCGAGCAGGAACACCGCATCGGCTTGCAGCCCCTTGGCGCTGTGGTAGGTCAACTGCTTCAGACGCCGCTCAGCCGGTGGCAAGGCGTAATCGGCATCGACCACTGTCTGCAGCGCCTGGGGAAGTTTGCTGCGCTCGCTGCCTTTGCGGTACAGCAGCAACACCGAGTCGCCGGCGTTGTAGTGCTCGATCAGACTGGCCACCAGCCGCTCGTCATCGCGGTCAAGTACAGTCACCGGTAACAATTCCTGATTCGGTCCGCTGGCCCTGGCTTTCTTGCCGCTGATGGCCGGCGCCGCGCGGACGATGTGCTCGGCGGCATCGATGATGTGTTGGTGGCTGCGGAAGTTGTCGCTGAGCATGACCTTGGTGGTGCCCGGCGAGGAAAACTCCTTGGGGAATTCCATGAAGAACTTCGGCGAGCTGCCGCGCCAGCCGTAGATCGACTGCCAGTCATCGCCGACACATAACAGCGATGAACGCTGCGCACCCCGGCCCACATGCAGGGCCGAGCCGCGGCTGCGAACCTCGCGAAGACTGGCCCGAATCCAGGAGACGATCTGCGGCGACACATCCTGAAACTCGTCAATCATCAAATGCGACAGCGGGCGCAATCCCTCGTCGCTGACCAGCTTGAGGTTCTCCGGCGACTTCTCGCCAAACAGTGAAAACATCCGGTTGTAGGTCATCACCGGCGGGGTCTGGTCCAGCAGATGGTCTTCGAAGGCTTTCCAGAACAGGCTCAGGGCTTCGAAGAAAAAGCGGTCAGGATCCTGATCCGAGAAACTCATCCCGGCCACGGCGTCGGGGACGTCCAGCCCCAGGTTTTCGATGAACCCGGCAGCGGCCACAAAACAGTCCAGCAGCGGCGCCGCGCTCAGCTCGCCCTTGACCTTGTAATCGAAGCCAGGGCCGGCCGCGGCGGCGCCCGACAAAGACTGCATCATGCCGCGCGAGGCCTGGTAGTTTTCCAGCCAGATCACCGGTTTGCGGCAAAACGCCTGGAACAACGTGCGTTTTATCACCCACTCGGCCCAGACCGGCAGCTTGGCGTCCGGTCGGCGCAAGTGTTGATCTTCACTCGGGTCAAACCCGAGCACGATCCAGGCGTCCAGCTCGGCGGCGTAACCATGCACATGAAATTCCAGGCCACTGACCTCGACGCTCTGACGCATCGGCTCGACCCCCTGGATCGGCCAGGCACCGGCGCGAATCCACAGGTCCTCGATGACGTCGCACAGCTCTTCGTCACGTTTGCTGGACAGGCCCATGACCGTGATGCGTTTCTGCACGTCCGGGTGGTCGCGATCAAGCTCCTTGAGCTGCAACGAATGCCGGTACAACGGCGCCATCACCTCACGAAAGCGCGGATTGGCGGCGTACAGATCGCGATAGCACAGGTTCATCTGCTGGCGCTGGGCATCGTTGATCCGCAGATCGAACGGGTTGCTTTCGCCGGCATCCTCCAACAGATTGCCGCTCTGACTGCTGAGGTTCTCGAAGGCCTGCAACTGCTCGAAGCCCGGCAGGCTGCGCACCAGCGGCAGGATGCGCGAATGAAAAGTGCGCACCACTTCACGGGCCTGACGCAGCGACAGGTCGTGCCCCCACAGGCCCATGATCCCGATCAGCTTGTTGATGAAGTCCTTGCGCGACTCACGGGTGAAGGTCACCACCGTCATCGAATCCAGCTCGAACCCCAGATAGTGGTTGAGCAGCAACACCCGCAATACCAAAGACGTCGATTTTCCCGCGCCCGCACCGGCGATGACGTAGGTCGACGGCGTGTCGCTGAAGATCATCTTCCACTGCGCCGCAGTCGGCTGGTTGTGTGCGGGCAGTTTCTCCGCGACGTCAGCCTTGATGCGTTTTTTCAGCTCATTGCTCAGCGGCAGGCGCCAGTCGTCGAACAGGTGATCGTCAACCCTGGGGCCGCGATGTTCGAGCGGGCGAGTGTCACGAATCACCAGTACTCGCCGGCCCTCTTCGACGCCATCCAGACGGCCTTCGGCGTACCCCTCGTTCATGCCCTCGACGTGACCATTGAGGTAACCGTCGGCATGGCCCTGACGCCAGGAAGGTACATGCTGGGCCTGTATACGCGACAGCCCGCGGCCCATCATTCGCGCCAGCAGACGCTTGAGCCACGGCAGACGTTCAGGCGCGCTCAGGTCAGGTGGCAGATCGTGTGCAGCCTCAGGGGGTAGCTCGGCAGGAAAATCGTGCGACACGCAGGCTCCGGAAATCAGCTTTGACGAGAAGGCGCCTATGGTCGCCCCATTTGCCGTCAACCTCCAGCGAAATGCTTTGCGCTCATGGGCTTAGCCGATCAACTGCAGGCTGTTCACTAACAGTGAAAGCACAGTTACATTCAATTTATCGATTGGAATGACGCAAAACTTACGCTTTTTATCGATATAACTTTGATAGATCATTGCTCCATCGACTGAAGAGTCATCACCCGCGGCGCTGCTGCTTATGCCGGCCCTGCAATGGAGGAACTGATCATGCTGCAACTTCGACCTTTCAAATCCCTTGGCGGCGCTGACCACGGCTGGCTCAATGCCCATCACCACTTCTCGTTCGCCAACTACTACGACCCAAGCCGCATGAGCTGGGGCCAGTTGCGGGTGTGGAATGATGACGTGATCGAGGCCGGCACCGGCTTCCCGCGTCACCCGCACCGCGACATGGAGATCATCACCTACGTTCGTGAAGGTGCTATCACTCACGAAGACAGCCTCGGCAACCGCGGTCGGACCGAAGCCGGTGATGTTCAGGTGATGAGTGCGGGCACCGGCGTTGCGCACAGTGAATACAATCTGGAGTCCAAGGAGACGCGCATTTTCCAGATCTGGATCATGCCCGACGAAGTTGGCGCGCCGCCTTCCTGGGGTGCCAAGCCGTTCCCCAAAGGCAATCGCGAAGGCTTCGTGACCCTGGCCAGCGGCAAGAAGGACGATGACATCGAACTGCGCATCCGCGCCAACGCCCGGCTGGTTGCAGCGAACATCAAAGCCGGTGAAACGGCCGAGTACGTGCTCGATGCAGGGCGTCGTGCTTACCTGGTGCCAGCCACCGGTGTCATCGAAGTCAACGGCCTGCGTGCCCAGGCCCGCGATGGTGTGGCGGTTGAGGATGAGCGCGTCCTGCGGGTAACGGCCATCGAAGACAGCGAGATCGTGCTGGTGGATGTCGCTTGATCATTGGCTGACGCTTACGCCGGAAAACAAAAGCCCCGATTTCGTGAGAAGTCGGGGCTTTTTATTGCTGTGCTTCAGGCCGACGGGAAGCAGGCGCAACCCCACTCGCGGCCGCCCTCCATCACGTCGTTCTTAGCGCCGGGACCTGAATTACTTGGCCGCAATCGCCGTATCAACCAGCACCTGCGCCTCGGCCACCAGGCGCTGGAGGTGATCCTCGCCCTTGAAGCTTTCGGCGTAGATCTTGTAGATGTCCTCGGTGCCTGAAGGACGCGCAGCGAACCAGCCGTTTTCGGTCATGACTTTCAGACCGCCAATGGCTTGATCGTTGCCCGGCGCCTTGCTCAGGATGCCGGTGATCTTCTCGCCCGCAAGCTCGGTGGAGGTCACCTGCTCCGGCGACAGTTTGCTCAACGCCGCTTTCTGTTGGAAGGTCGCCTTGGCCTCGACCCGGGTCGATACCGGCTCGCCCAACTCATCGGTCAGCGCCTTGTACATTTCGCTTGGGTCACGGTCCTTGCGCGCACGGATTTCAGCGGCCAACAGCGCCGGAATCAAACCGTCCTTGTCGGTGGTCCAGACTGTACCGTCGCGACGCAGGAATGACGCACCCGCGCTCTCCTCGCCGCCAAAACCCAGCGAGCCTTCGTACAACCCCTGGGCGAAGAATTTGAAACCCACCGGCACTTCGTACAGGCGACGACCCAGGCGCTGAGTCACGCGGTCGATCATGCCGCTGCTGACCACGGTCTTGCCGACGGCCGCATCGGCGCGCCATTGAGGGCGATTCTGAAACAGGTAGTCGATGCACACCGCCAGATAGTTGTTGGGTGCCAGCAGGCCGCCGGTTGGGGTGACGATGCCGTGGCGGTCGTGGTCCGGGTCGCAGGCAAACGCCACCTGGAAACGGTCCTTGAGCCCGATCAGGCCCTGCATTGCAAAGTTGGATGACGGGTCCATGCGGATCTTGCCGTCCCAATCGACACTCATGAAGCGGAAGGTCGGGTCGACGAACTTGTTCACCACCTCAAGGTTCAGGCCGTATTGCTCACCGATCGCTGACCAGTAATGCACGCCTGCCCCGCCCAGCGGGTCGACACCCAGACGCAGACCGGCGCCGCGAATGGCGTCCATGTCGATGACGTTTTTCAGGTCGGCGACGTAGGTATTTAGGTAGTCATGATGGTGAGTGGTGTCGGCCTTGAGCGCCTTTTCCAGGCTCATGCGGGTCACGCCGACGATTTTCTCGGCCAGCAGTTCGTTGGCCTTGTTCTCGATCCACTTGGTGATATCGGAGTCAGCCGGGCCGCCGTTGGTTGGGTTGTATTTGAAGCCGCCGCTTTCCGGCGGGTTGTGCGACGGGGTGATGACAATACCGTCGGCCAGGCCTGAGGAACGGCCGCGGTTGTAGCAAATGATGGCGTGTGACACGGCCGGCGTGGGCGTGTACTCGTCGCCTTTGGAAATCATCACGTTGACGCCATTGGCCGCCAGCACCTCCAGCGCAGACGCGGCAGCGGGCGTAGACAAGGCGTGGGTATCGGCACCGAGGAACAACGGGCCGTTGATGTTATGGGCCTGACGGTACAGGCAGATCGCCTGACTGATGGCCAGCACGTGCCACTCGTTGAAGCTCAGCTCAAGCGAGCTGCCACGATGACCGGACGTGCCAAAGGAAACCCGCTGGGTGGCAACCGAGGCGTCCGGCTGACCGGTGTAGTACGCCGTCAGCAGACGAGGAAGATCGACCAGCAATTCTGCAGGCGCCAATTTGCCCGCGAATGGACTGATACTCATGCGAAACCTCCGTGGATGGAAAAAATAGGCCCGGCGAGGCAGGCCACAGGCCTGCAAACATCTACTGCGCGGCAGTTTACTGGCAGTTGGACCACCCTGCTCGGCTATCGATCCGTAAACCGTTGAGACAAATACCGCGCCTGTTTCACAGCTGCCACCAGGCGGGCAGCAACTGCTGAATCCTGCGCTCGGCAAAGCGGTCATCGATCAGCATCACCACGCCGCGATCGTCCTGTCCACGAATCACCCTGCCTGCTGCCTGCACCACTTTCTGCATGCCGGGGTAGAGATAGGTGTAGTCGTAACCAGCGCCAAACAACAGGCCCATGCGCTGTTTAAGTTGCTCGTTGATCGGGTTGATCTGTGCAAGTCCCAGGGTGGCGATGAACGCGCCGATCAATCGCGCGCCCGGAAGGTCAATGCCTTCGCCGAAAGCGCCGCCCAACACGGCAAAGCCGATGCCCTGGCTGTGGGCGGTGAAGCGCTCGAGGAACGCCTGCCGATCAGCCTCGCCCATGCCGCGCGACTGCTGCCACATGGGGATCTGCGGGTGCGTGGCGGCCATCAGCTCGGCGACTTGCTGCAGATAGTCGAAGCTGCTGAAAAACGCCAGGTAGTTGCCTGCTCGCGCCTGGAACTGCCCGGCCATCAGCTCGACGATGGGCGCCAGCGACGCCTGACGATGGTTGTAGCGGGTAGAGATGCGGCTGACGATGTGCACCTCCAGCTGCGAGCGCTGAAACGGCGACTCGACATCGACCCAGGCGGTGTTGTCCGGCAGACCCAGCAAGTCGCGGTAGTAGTGGCGAGGATTGAGCGTGGCGGAAAACAGCACAGTGCTGCGCGCGGCGCTCAGGCGCGGGCGGATGAAAGCGGCAGGCACGACATTGCGCAGGGTTAGCCTGGACAGTGCTTTGCTGCCTAGTTCGCGCTTGCTGATGTCGAACAGGTAATGCTCGTCGAACAGTTCCGCGATGCGCCCGAACTGAATCGCTTCGAAGTAGAAGCTCTGCAACGGGCCATTGGCCGCGTGCGGATTGTCATTGAAGTAATCGCCAAACGCAGCGATGCACAGGTTGAGGCTGGCGAGGAATTTCGTCGGCGTGGCGGGATAGGCCTGGTACGCCGCCAGTTGCTCCTTGTGCAGTGCATTCCATTCGCGGTTGAGCCGCTGCAGCGCTTTTTTCACAGGCTCCGGCGCGCTGTGCCGAACCTGATTCATGCTGTGTTGATCAAGGCCTGCGCTGTACATCTGGCGCGCCCGCTCGACCATGTTGTGCGCCTCGTCCACCAGTACCGCAACGCGCCACTGGTTGAACTGGCAAAGGCCGAAGAGCAAGGCGCTCAGGTCGAAGTAGTAGTTGTAGTCGGCAATGACCACGTCCGACCAGCGCGCCATTTCCTGGCTCAGGTAGTACGGGCACACCTGATGCCGCAGGGCGACTTCGCGCAGCCCGGCCTGATCCAGCCCCGGACTGACCGTTGCCTCGCTGCGCGCTGCGGGTAATCGGTCATAGAACCCCTTGGCCAACGGACAGGAATCACCGTTGCAGGCGTTCTCGGGGTATTCACAGGCCTTGTCCCGCGCCACCAGTTCCAGCACGCGCAACTTGAGGTGCGGGGCGCTGTGACCGATCACGCTCAACGCATCCAGGGCGAGCTTGCGCCCTGGCGTCTTGGCGGTCAGGTAGAACACCTTGTCCAGCTTCTGGCTCGGCGCCGCCTTGAGCAGCGGGAACACCGTGCCGATGGTCTTGCCGATACCCGTGGGCGCCTGCGCCATCAGGCAACGCCCGGTACTGACCGCCTTGTAGACCGATTCGGCCAGTACCCGCTGGCCGCTGCGAAAACCGGCATGAGGAAACTTGAGTTCGGTCAATGCCCGATTACGCGCCTGGACATGGGCCATCTCCTGACGCGCCCATTGCAGGAATATCGCGCATTGGCCCTCGAAAAAACCTTGCAGCTGCGCCGCCGTGTAGCGCTCGCGGATCAGGGTTTCCTGTTCGCTGACGATGTTGAAATACACCAGGGCGATGTGCACTTCGGGCAGTTGCAGCTGCTGACAGATCAGCCAGCCGTAGACCTTGGCCTGGGCCCAATGCAGCTGCCGGTGATTGGCGGGCAGGCTGTCGAGGTCGCCGCGATAGGTCTTCACTTCTTCAAGTTGATTGAGCGCTGGGTCGTAACCGTCGGCCCGGCCGCGCACGGTCAATTCGTGAAATGTACCGGACAACGCCACTTCGGCCTGATACTGCGCACCACGTCGCGTGGCTACCGTGCGGTGGCCTGCAATGCCTTCCTGAGCACTGGGCGATGGGGTGAAGCGCAGGTCCAGGTCCCCGGCCTTGGCGGTGAACTCGCACAATGCCCGCACGGCCACCGTGTACCCGGTTTGCGGGTCCACCGCCGGGGCGGCCGGCGCGCACGGCAGCGGGTTTGCGGCCGGGGAGCTATCGGGTGGGAGGGGTAGACTCAAGGTCACTGCAGGCATTGGCCGTAAGAACGCGGTACTGGACGGACGTACAGATAACAGGTGTCTGCGCCTGATGGCAAACGGAAATGGATCGACGGCTTGGCCGGGCTGATGGCGACCGCGATCCGTGCCGAACCGATGGCTTTGCAATCGGGCTGGCTCGCGAGTGTGGAGCGTCAGTCATCCCCCTGCTGACTGGGGCCCGCGCATTGGCCAGCACGCCGGTTTGCAGGGTCTGCCCGCTACATGACCCGTTCCTGCACTAACGCATTCTTGATCGTCACCAGCATCGATTCGATGTTCTGGCTCCAATCCGTCGCGCTGCTCAGGCACAGGCTCTGCTGATGCAGGCCGCGCACGCTGAACAGCTCACCCGGCGCAATGACGATGCGTTGCTCCAGAAGGCGCCCGAACACCCGGTTCATGTCCACCGGATACCTGCTCTCCAGCCACAGTGTCGCGCCGCCCTGCGGTCGTTCGAAACGCACCTGCTCACTCAGGCATTGATCGACCAGCGTCGCCAGGCTTTCCACCCGCTCCTGCAGGCAGTGACGAAACCCTTGCAGATGACGGTCCAACTGGCCAGAGCCATACAGCCGGGCGATGGCCTTCTGCCGCAGGGGCGGCAGGCGAAACGAGCGCAGCAGCATCTGCTGGTGCCACAACGGCAGGGAGTGGCGGCTCAGCAGATAGCCGAACGGTGCCTCAAGGCCGATGGTTTTCTCGAACGAGCCGAGGATCAACAGCCGCTGCGGGTCGATCAGGTCGCGCAAAGGACTGCATTTTTCCTGGAAGCACAGCTCTCCGCGGCTGTCGTTCTCCAGCACCCATAATCGATGCCGGTTCAATACCTGGGCCAGACGTTTACGCTGTTCCGGCGCCATGATCCGCCCCCGGACCGGGTCCATGCGCGACGAAAGGATGGCCATCTTCACGTCTCCCAGGCGCAGCAAGCCATTGAGCTCATCGGTGTCGATGGCGCCGGTCGCGTCGGCGCACAACTCGATCACGCGAATGCCAAAGGATTGCAGCGTACGCAGGATGCTCCAGCCACAGGGTGACTCCACCAGCACGGCGCCGTCGCGCAACTGCAGCGCCTTGAGCACGGTTTTCAACACGGCGGTCTTGTCCGGGCCGATGAACACGTTATCCGGATGCCAGCAACGTGTGGTCGATGAGGTGTAGTAGGCCGCCAGCGCGGTGCGCAGCTCGAAATCGCCGAACGGCTGAAAGCGCGGATCGGGCTGACAGGGATAATGGCGCATCAGGTCTCGCTCAAGGCTCAGCAAGGGGCCATCCAGCGACTGCAACAGTGCTGGCTCATCGGCGGCGAAAATGAACATGTCCGTGCGTCGAGCGCTGGCCTGATACCGCTCCAGCAGGTCCTTGCCTTCGCACTTGAGGTCTGCAGAGGACTGCGGCAATGCGTAATAGCCTGACTTGGGCACCGAACAGATCCTGCCCTCTTTTTCCAGCAGCGAGTAGGCGTTCTGCACCGTGGAGATAGACACCCGCAGACGCCGGGCGAGCAAGCGCAAGGACGGCAACTTGACCGCCGGGCCGGCGGGCAGTTCGTTGGTCAGCCGGGACAGATAGCGGTACACCATCTGGTAGGCGAAGTCGGTCTTGTTGTTATTCATCGGACATACCCCATCCATGCGCAAGGCGCAGGGTCAATGAGAAAACACGGTGATGGCTGTCAAACGCAGGTCGCTGCGGTACAGCCCGGTACAGCTCGTCAGCGGCCGGAGATCAGCTCAGACACGGCCTCCCCCGTCAGCAGGTCGACGGTCTTGACGTAGCCCTTGTCCGGGTCGCTGGCCCGCACCCGGGCGATGATCGAACTGTCATCACAGAAATCCACCGGCTGCCTGCCATACAGGCTCTGCACACCCATGAGGCTCAGGCCGCTGACCTCCACCAGCCACTGCACCACCTGATCGGGGGCAGGGTCGCCGGACAACGCCTTGTGCAAGTCGGCCAGCGCCACCAGCATGCCGGGATGAAACTTGCGCAGAAACGCCTCCAGTTGCGCGCCCGAATCGACAAAAGGCGAGAACAGCAGACACACCAGCTGGGTTTCGCCAAGACCGAAGGCCTCTTGCGCATAACCTTGGGCCAGCGCACGCCGCTGCTGGAGCTTGTCAGGCGTGTCGTAGGCGGCCAGCGCCTGATCGACCAGGCGCCGGGGCATGCCCTTGCGCCGCATCATGCCGGCGGCCAGCTCCAGGTATTCGCCGACGCCGTCCGCGTATTCACGGCCCTGTACGAACTGCGCCCTGAGCCCGCGCATGTGCGCCATGAGCAGCGGGTTGGCGCAGTCAGACTCACTGAACCCGAACGCCAGATCGTCGAAGCGAAAACCGAGAAAGTCCGTCAGCAACGCCCAGCGTTCCTCAAGCCGGAAGCCGATCAGATCGGCCACGCCCAGGAATGTCGGGGCGACCTGTGGCCTCAGGTAGCTCAAAGCGGGCAGCACGTAGCTGTCCGCTTGCGCGGGTTGGTCATACAACTCGCGGTAGTAAGCGCGGCCGACCGTGTCGATGGTGTCCAGGGCTGCGTTGAAGCTGAGCCTGTGCCAGTTATCCAGGGGTTGTCCGCCAGCCCGTGCCAGGCGCGTGATCCAGGTTGCGTATTGCTTCTGATCCTTGAGTGAGTCGCCGCTGAGCACGGCGTGCACCCCCTCCCCCCAACAGGCGGCACGGCCGAGAAATTCGGCCATCGCCAGGTAGCAGCCGTTGCAGAAGGTCGTTCGCGCATCGCCCGCTGTCAGATGCCCGGCCAACAGCAGGTCCGAGCGGTTCTGCTCTCGTCCGGCGCTGGAAAACGGCAGATCGGCTTCGAAGGTCTGCACCGATTGATGATCGACTATCAACAATTCGACCCTTGGGTCGTCCTGCACGAACAGCGCCGAATAGCAGCGCTCGATATTGTCCATCACCGCCGAGGTCATCCCGGCATGGCGCATGTTGGCGATACGCAGGCTGAACGTGGCAGGCGCCCGACAGGCGATGCTCAATTGCGCGGCCCGCAGCAGCGCAACCGTATACGCACTGTCCTTGCCCCCACTGAAAGCCACCAGCACCTTGTAACTGCCGATCCGTTCAATGCCGCCCGCTGAAACAATCAGCCGTTGTATCAATAACTGCAGGGCGGTACGTTCGGCGCGCCGCAAATAACTCAACAAGCGTTGCAATACTTGCTGGTAGACATAATTCATTGCTTGTTCGTGAATGGAACTCATAACTTCAATACCTGAATTGCCCAGTCGCGCAATAACATGAAATCCGATGCGACAAGTGTCGGCACAACAACCCTGCCTGCCCGGCCCGTGGAGCAGAAAACAGTGGGTATAGCGATCATTAGCCGCACCCCTTTTCTGCTCTGGCAGCCGTTCCCGAGCCCCTTCCCCCGAGGCAGTTGTTCCGCCAGCGCAGGCCGCGCCGGCTGCCCCCAGCGACGCTGGCGGCGCAGGACGACCCACAGGCCGGGCTCGCCGACAGGCATTCGAGGGGCAATAACCATGGGTAAGAGAGAACAACCGGCCGCAGCAACAATTGAGACATGACTCGTTCCTTGAGTATTATTTACCAACGATTATCGACTGATGAAAAACAATTACAAGGTACAGATCTTCGACGGAATACCTGTCAGCTTTCCCTGATCCAGATCATGGATTAAACATCGGCGTTTAAATTGTTATCCGCGCAAAGTTTAAACACAGCTCTAGACGGGGACTCAAACAAACGCGACGCAATGTTGAAGTTCATTGAGTGCATAAACAAAAAAGCCCTCCTGATCACTCAGGAAGGCTTGTTCGGCTACAGCATGGCCGTCAACAAAACGCGATCAATTGCGCTCAGGAAGGCTCGACTTCCACCACCACACGACCGCCTACCGGGCAACCGTCCATCAAACGATGGGCTTCGACGAGCTGATCAAAGGCAAAGACCTTGGTGATCTGCGGCACCAGCACCCGATCGGCAGTCATCTGATTGATGTCACGCAACGCACGCTGAACCGCTTCCTGGTCCTGGGCAATGCCCAACTCCGGCTTGCCAGTGAAGTTACCCACGCAGTGAACGAAAAACTGGATGTTCTTCTGGAACGCAGCACAGGCCGGGAACGGCGTCTGATTGCCACCTTGCAAGCCATAAAGAATCAGGCTGCCACGTGGCGCAAGCACGTCACCCAACATCGACATCTGCGGACCGCCCAGGCCATCGAGCACCACATCCACGCCGCGGTTGTCGGTGTACTTGTTGACCGCCATGAGCAGGTCCTGCTCTTCGGTGACCACCACCTTGTCGGCCCCCATCTTCAACAGGTACTCACGGCACGACTCGGTCTTGGTCGCAGCGATGACCTTGACCCCCAGCGCCTTGCCCAGTTGCAGAAAAGCGGGGCCGGCGCAGTGACTGGCGTCGGTGACCAGCGCCGTCTGCCCCGGTTTGACGCGGGCAAGCTCGACGAACGCAAAGTACGCGACCAGCATCGGCGTGTAATGAACCGCTGCCTCGTTGGGCGTCAGGATGTCCGGGTAACGGGTCAGCGAGGTGCGTGGCAGGACGATCATCTCGCCATACACCGGGTGTACGTTCGGGTCTGCCGACGGGAAGCTGGCAACCTTGTCGCCTACTTTGAGATCGGTCACGCCGTCGCCGACGGCGGTCACCACGCCGGCCATTTCAGAACCCAGGCCGGCGGGCAGCCGCGCTTGGGAAGATGCCAGGTTTTGGCGCCACAGCACGTCGTACCAGGTAACGCCGATCGCCTGGACGCGCACTTGCACCTCACCGGGTGCCGGCAACGCGACGGGTAACTCTTCTACCTTGAGCACCTCGGCCGGGCCAAACTGATGAAAACGGATCGTGCGGGACATTTCGAACCTCGCCTAATGAACCTTGATGCCATGAACTCTATCCGGGCGCTGCCGGTAACACTATCAGTGGCTATTAATAGTCGACATGCCTGTCATCGATTCTGTTGTTGAAAGGCGGTCATTAGATAACCATCGAATGCTCACGTATTCAAGGCGCCCATTGTTCTTTTCTCATGGGCACATTGCAACCGGGCGGGCAATTTCCGGATGAACGTACGTCTGCATGGCGCGAAAACTGCCCGCCAGCGTGAACCTGCGCTGATGCCTGAGGGCATATGGATTGGTCAGATTGGCCGCTGCAAGGTTCACCGAGAATTATCGACCAGCGTGATGAGCATCAGTTTTGTATGCATGCAAATGAATTTATCGGTGCGCAGGTTCAGCGTTTACCCGTAATATTCGCCCTTGAGCTGAACAACGGCATGCCCCACGGCCGCCTACGTATCGACCAATGTCTCCGGGACCCCGTCATGAATCGCAACGATCTGCGTCGCGTCGACCTCAATCTGCTCATCGTCTTCGAAACCCTCATGCATGAACGCAGCGTGACCCGCGCCGCAGAAAAGCTGTTCCTGGGCCAGCCGGCCATCAGTGCCGCTCTCTCCCGCCTGCGCGGCCTGTTCGATGACCCGCTGTTCGTGCGCACCGGGCGCAGCATGGAGCCCACTGCCCGGGCGGTGGAGATCTTCGGCTTGCTCTCCCCTGCGCTGGACTCCATTTCCACGGCAGTGAGCCGCGCCGCCGACTTCGACCCGGCTACCAGCACGGCGGTGTTCCGCATCGGCCTGTCCGATGATGCCGAGTTCGCCCTGCTGCCTTCCCTGCTCAAGCGCCTGCGCTCCGAAGCGCCCGGCATCGTGCTGGTGGTGCGCCGCACCAACTACATCCTGATGCCTGCCTTGCTGTCTTCCGGCGAGATTTCCATCGGCGTCAGCTACACCGACGACCTGCCAGCCAACGCCAAACGCAAGGTACTGCGCCGCAGCAAACCCAAGCTGCTGCGCGCCGACTCCATGCCAGGCCCCATCACCCTGGATGATTTCTGCGCGCGGCCTCACGCACTGGTGTCGTTCGCCGGCGATCTGGGCGGGTTCATCGATGAGTATCTGGAGAAGATCGGGCGCAAGCGTCACGTGGTCCTGGCGGTCCCGCAATTCAACGGCCTGGCAACCCTGATTTCCGGCACCGACATCGTCGCCACCGTGCCTGATTACGCGGCGGCGGTGCTGACCGCAGCGGGCGGCGTTCGCGCCGAAGACCTCCCGGTGGAATCACGCACCTTCGAGCTGCACATGGCCTGGCGCGGCTCTCAGGACAATGACCCCGGCGAGCGCTGGTTGCGTTCGCGAATCCAGATGTTTTTTGGGGATCCGGATAGTCTTTGAGAAGGCGGGAGATCCTCAGCCTGTTCCGGAACTGCCCCATTACGTCGATCTGCTGATAGCCGCCCGGCTGTTCGCAGAATGTCACGTCGTAGGCTTCACCCGCCGCTTGACGACATGACGCCGGCGAAGTTCTTGGGGGAACGTCCGGGTGTTTGAATACAAATTGAAGACGGCACGCTGCAAGGCAATAGCTTTCTCTCGAACATCGTCGGTGCACAACACGTCCACGTTCACAACATTGATTCCGGTCCATGCGCCGCAAGCCCCGTTCCAGAGCCCTCGCCACGGTAAATATCATTCCCGCTGATATTTACCTTCGGTTTATTCGATTCGTGCAATAAAACCCCCGGGAACAGAATCCGCCCATCTCAATAACATCGGCGGATTTTCCCATGGTTCAGTCACTTACTCCTTTGCGCTATCCCCTTGCCGCGCTGGCACTGGTGGTGATCAGCGCGTGCGGCCGGACCCCTGAAGCCACCGTGGCTCCCGCAGCGGCAAAAGTCAGCGTGGCCAAGGTGCTCGAACAGCCCGTCAACGAGTGGGATGAAGTCACCGCGCGGCTGGAAGCACCGGAAACCGTGCAGGTTCGTCCACGGGTCTCCGGGCAGATCGATTCGGTGGCGTTTACTGACGGTGAGCTGGTGAAGAAAGGCGATCTGTTGTTCCAGATCGACCCGCGGCCATTCGAAGCCGAAGTGCATCGCCTGGACGCGCAATTGCAGCAGTCCAAGGCCGCCTCGGTACGCAGTAACAACGAAGCCCAGCGTGGCGAGCGTCTGCGCACCAACAATGCCATCTCGGCCGAACTCGCCGACTCGCGGACCACCACCGCGCAGGAATCCAAGGCCGCTGTCGCCGGCATCCAGGCGCAACTGGATCTGGCCCGTCTGAACCTGAGCTTTACCCGGGTCACCGCACCGATCACCGGTCGCGTCAGCCGCGCGGAAATCACCTCGGGCAACATCGTCACCGCCGATCAAACCATCCTCACCAGCCTGGTCTCCACCGATAAGGTCTACGCCTACTTCGACGCCGACGAGCGCGTGTTCCTCAAGTACAACCAACTGGCGCGCGATGGCAAGCGTGGCGCGACCACCCCGGTGTACATGGGCCTGTCCAACGAAGCGGAAAACCCGCATCAGGGTCAGATGAACTTCGTCGACAACCAGGTCAACCCGCGTACCGGCACCATCCGCGGACGCGCCGTGTTCGACAACAGCAAGGGTGAATACACCCCGGGCCTGTATGCGCGCCTGAAGCTGGTCGGCAGCGGCACTTACTCGGCGATGCTGATCAAGGACGAGGCAGTGGGCACCGACCTTGGCAAGAAATTCGTGCTGGTGGTCGACAAGGACAACAAGGCCATTTACCGCAGCGTTGACCTGGGGCCCAAGCTCGAAGGCCTGCGCATTGTGCGCAGTGGCCTGGCCAAGGACGACCGTATCGTCGTCAGCGGCCTGCAACGGGTGCGTCCAGGATCGCCGATCGACCCGCAGGACACCCAGATGGCCAGCGCCGACACCCTCGCCGCGCTGCAACAACAACGCCAGGCACTCGAAGCCAGCAACCAACCCAAGGCGCAGTCCAAACTGGACGCCAAGGTTGCCGCTGCCGCTACGCCACGCGGTTAAGGGACAGACTCGATGAATTTTTCCAAGTTCTTTATTACGCGACCGATCTTCGCGGCGGTGCTTTCGCTGCTGATCCTGATCGCCGGTGCCATCTCGCTGTTCCAGCTGCCGATCAGTGAATACCCCGAAGTCGTGCCGCCGACCGTGGTCGTGCGCGCCAACTTCCCCGGCGCCAACCCCAAAGTGATAGGCGAAACCGTGGCCGCGCCACTGGAACAAGCCATCACCGGTGTCGAGAGCATGCTCTACATGTCCTCGCAGGCCACCGCCGACGGCAAGCTGACCCTGACCATCACCTTCGCCCTGGGTACCAACCTGGACACCGCGCAGGTACAGGTGCAGAACCGTGTCACCCGGACCGAGCCCAAACTGCCCGAAGAAGTGACGCGCATCGGCATCACCGTGGACAAGGCCTCCCCGGACCTGACCATGGTGGTCCACCTGACATCGCCCGACAAACGCTACGACATGCTCTACCTGTCCAACTATGCGGTGCTGAACATCAAGGACGAGCTGGCTCGTCTGAACGGTGTCGGTGACGTGCAGTTGTTCGGCATGGGCGACTACTCGCTGCGTGTCTGGCTGGACCCGAACAAGACCGCTTCGCGCAACATCACCGCGACCGATGTGGTCAACGCGATTCGCGAGCAGAACCGTCAGGTCGCGGCCGGTCAGTTGGGCGCACCGCCCTCCCCGAGCGCCACCAGCTTCCAGATGTCGATCAACACCCAGGGCCGTCTGGTGTCCGAGGAAGAGTTCGAGAACATCATCGTGCGCGCTGGCGAGAACGGCGAAATCACCCGCGTCAAAGACATCGCCCGCGTCGAGCTTGGCTCCAGCCAGTACGCATTGCGTTCGCTGCTGAACAATCAGCCGGCCGTGGCCATTCCGATCTTCCAGCGCCCGGGCTCCAACGCCATCGACATTTCCAACGAAGTGCGCGGTGAAATGGAACTGCTCAAGAAGAGCTTCCCCGAAGGCATGGACTACAGCATCGTCTATGACCCGACCATCTTCGTGCGTGGCTCCATCGAGGCAGTGGTTCATACCCTGTTCGAAGCGCTGATCCTGGTGGTCCTGGTGGTGATCCTGTTCCTGCAGACCTGGCGCGCCTCGATCATCCCCCTGGCCGCCGTGCCGGTGTCGCTGATCGGTACCTTCGCGGTCATGCACCTGTTCGGTTTCTCGCTCAACGCGCTGTCGCTGTTCGGCCTGGTACTGGCCATCGGTATCGTGGTGGACGATGCGATCGTGGTAGTGGAGAACGTCGAGCGCAACATCGAGCTGGGACACGAACCAATGGAGGCCACGCAGATCGCCATGCGCGAAGTGACCGGCCCGATCATCGCCACCGCACTGGTGCTGTGCGCGGTGTTCGTCCCGGCGGCGTTCATCTCCGGACTCACCGGGCAGTTCTACAAACAGTTCGCCCTGACCATTGCCATCTCGACGGTGATCTCTGCGTTCAACTCGCTGACCCTGTCGCCAGCGCTGGCCGCCGTGCTGCTGCGCTCCCACGACGCACCGAAAGACCGCTTCTCGCGCTTTCTCGACAAGTTGCTCGGCAGCTGGCTGTTCCGCCCGTTCAACCGCTTCTTCGTCAAGGCCAGTAACGGCTATGTCAGCACCGTTGGCCGGGTCATCCGCATCAGCGGCGTGGCACTGGTGGTGTATGCCGGGCTGATCGTCATGACCTGGCTGGGCTTCTCGAGCACCCCGACCGGCTTCGTGCCGCAACAGGACAAACAGTATCTGGTGGCCTTTGCGCAATTGCCCGATGCCTCAAGCCTGGACCGCACCGAGGACGTGATCAAGCGCATGTCCGACATTGCCCTCAAGCAACCGGGCGTTGAAAGCGCCGTGGCCTTCCCGGGCCTGTCGATCAACGGTTTCACCAACAGTCCCAACTCCGGCATCGTCTTCGTCACCCTCAAACCGTTCGACGAGCGCAAGGCCTCCAGCGAATCGGCCGGCGCCATTGCCGGCGCGCTGAACGGCAAGTTCGCCTCGATTCAGGAAGCCTACATGGCGATCTTCCCGCCGCCGCCGGTACAGGGGCTCGGGACCATCGGCGGGTTCCGCCTGCAGATCGAGGACCGTGGCAACCTGGGTTACGACGAGCTCTATAAAGAGACGATGAACATCATCGGCAAGAGCCGCAGCGTGCCGGAACTGGCCGCCCTGTTCACCAGCTACACGGTAAACGTGCCGCAAGTGGACGCTGCCATCGACCGCGAAAAGGCCAAGACCCACGGCGTGGCCATCAGCGACATCTTCGACACCCTGCAGGTGTACCTGGGTTCGCTGTATGCCAACGACTTCAACCGCTTCGGTCGCACCTATCAGGTCAACGTTCAGGCTGAACAGCAGTTCCGTCAGGACGCCGAGCAGATCGGTCAGCTCAAAGTGCGCAACAATCTGGGCGAGATGATTCCCCTGGCGACGCTGCTGCACGTCACCAACACCTCAGGCCCTGACCGCGTGATGCACTACAACGGCTTCATCACCGCCGAGATCAACGGTGCAGCCGGCCCGGGTTACAGCTCCGGCCAGGCAGAGGCGGCGATGAACAAGCTGCTCAAAGAGGAACTGCCCAACGGCATGACCTATGAGTGGACCGACCTGACCTACCAACAGATCCTCTCGGGCAACACCGCGCTGCTGGTTTTCCCGCTCTGCGTACTGCTGGCCTTCCTGGTACTGGCCGCGCTGTATGAGAGCTGGAGCCTGCCGCTGGCGGTGATCCTGATCGTACCCATGACCCTGTTGTCGGCCATCGCCGGGGTGATCATCGCCGGTAGCGACAACAACATCTTTACCCAGATCGGTCTGATCGTACTGGTGGGCCTGGCGTGTAAAAACGCGATCCTTATCGTCGAGTTCGCCAAGGACGAACAGGAGAAAGGCAAGACCCCGCTGGAGGCTGTCCTTGAGGCCTGCCGCCTGCGTCTGCGTCCGATTCTGATGACCTCGTTCGCCTTCATCATGGGTGTGGTGCCACTGGTTCTGTCCAGCGGTGCCGGTGCCGAGATGCGTCATGCCATGGGCGTGGCGGTGTTCTCCGGGATGCTCGGCGTGACCTTCTTCGGTCTGCTGCTGACGCCGGTGTTCTATGTGTTGATTCGTAATTACGTGGGACGCAAAGAGGCGCGCAAAGCGGCCAAGGCTCAACGCGTTCAGACCATTGCTCCGGAGGCTCATTGATGAAGGCTGCAAAACTCTTCCTGCCGAGCCTGTTGGTCCTGGCGCTGGCAGCCTGTGCCGTCGGCCCTGACTACAAGAAGCCGGACACCGCGGCGGCCAATATCCAGGCCGCTGCACAGAGCACTTATGACCGCAGCCGCACAGAAACCATCTGGTGGCAGCAGTTCGACGATCCGACCTTGAACCAGCTGGTCGCCGAGTCGCTGCAAGGCAACCGTGAATTGCGCGTGGCTTTCGCCCGTCTCAAGGCCGCTCGCGCCATCCGTGATGACATCAGCAACGATGCCATGCCCGTGGTCACCAGCCGCGTCAGCAGTGACCTGGGCCGCGCCCAGGTGCCTGGCCAGACCGAGAAACGCGTCAACCAGGAACGCTACGACCTGGGGCTGGACATGGCCTGGGAAATCGACCTGTTCGGGCGCATCCAACGCGAACTGGAAGCCAGCGACGCCGATCAGCAAGTGGCCGAGGCCAATCTGTATCAGCTGCAGGTGACCATGATCGCCGAGCTAGTGGACGCCTACGGTCAACTCCGCGGCGCGCAACTGCGGGAAAACATCGCCCGGGACAACCTGAAAAACCAGCAGGAATCCCAGGGCGTGACGATTCAACTGCGTGACGAAGGCGTGGGCAACGAAATCGATGTGGTGCGCGCCGATGCGCGTCTGGCGGCCGTGGAAGCGACCATTCCGCAATTGCAGGCCGAACAGATACGTGAGCGCAACCGCATCGCCACCCTGCTGGGTGAACGCCCGGATGCCATGACCGTGAGCCTGGCGCCCGCCAAGTTGCCGGCCATCTCCAAGGCGCTGCCGATCGGCGATCCGACCAGGCTGCTGGAAAACCGTCCTGACGTGCGCAGCGCTGAACGGCAACTGGCCTCGCGCACTGCGCGGATTGGCGTGCAGACGGCCGACCTGTTTCCTCGGGTCAGCCTCAGCGGTTTTCTGGGCTTCACCGCCAGCCGCGGCTCGCAGATCGGCTCGGGTGCTGCACAAGCCTGGGGTCTGGGCCCGAGCATCACCTGGGCCGCATTTGACCTGGGCAGCGTGAGAGCGCGGATCCGTGGTGCCAATGCCGATGCCGAAGGTGCCCTGGCCAACTACGAGCAGCAGGTATTGCTGGCGCTGGAAGAAGCCGAGAACGCCTTCAGCGATTACGACAAGCGTCAGCAGCGCCTGGTTTCGCTGGTGCGTCAGAGTGAAGCCAGCCGCTCGGCCGCCAACCTTGCCAGTATCCAGTACAAGGAAGGCACCGCTGACTTCCTGGTACTGCTGGATGCCGAACGCGAGCGTCTGGCTGCCGAAGACAGCCAGGCCTTGGCCGAGATTGACCTGTATCGCGGCATCGTCGCGATTTACAAAGCGCTGGGTGGTGGCTGGCAGCCGAACGCCTGACACCGATCGGCCGTGCTGTCTGCGGGGCGACTCACCGGTCGCCTCTCAAGCCTCGAACTCACAAGGTTCGGGGCTTTTCTGTTTTGCTCGGCAGGAAATCGTGTTTCTGTCGTGGTGCCGGGTGGCTGCCCAAATCCCTACCCTGCCACGATTGGCGTTTGACACTCGGCGAGCACTCCCCGAAGCTGCTGTTCACGCAGGAAATGGAAATCAGCATGTCAAAAGCGTCTCCCCGGCACTCCCCCGCGCAAATGAAGGCTCGCCGCCGCTGGCAGCTGGCGATCGCGCTGGTGGTAGTGCTGCTGCTTATTGCCGGCGGCCTGTTGGTGCACAGCTGGCGCGCACCGCCAGCAGCTCCCGTGGTCAACCACAGCTATTCCGAGGCACTGGAACTGGCCCATGACGGCAAGCCCGGCGCTGCGCGGGTGCTGTACCAGCAACTGACCCGCACCGACCTGTCTGACATTCGCCGTGCAGGCCTGCTTACCGAGCTGAGCAACTACCCCAGCCCTCAGGCGCTGAAAATCCTCGATGGCGACCTCAAGCGTGCTGCTCCCCTGGTTCAGCAGACGGCCATCGACACCCTGGCCACCATGGTGCCAGACGCCCAACTGGGCGTGCTGATCGGCCCCCTGCTTGACGATCCCGACCAAGACGTACGCTTCAGTGCCGTACGCGCGTTGCTGAACCTGACACCCGACGACCTGGGGCTGTATTACAACGCTGTCCAGCAAACGGCCCAGCAATATGAAAGCACTCTGGTTTCCCAACCCCCCAGCGGACAGAGCCAGATCGAACTGGCAAGGTTGCTGGTCAACCGCGGGCAGGCTCAAAAAGCCTTCGACGCGTTGGACCTGGCATTGAAACTGGAACCCGATAACATTCAGGCCGGCCTGGCTCAGGTTCAGTTGCTCGATCAGCAAGGCCAGATGGACCGCTCCAGGCAACAGCTGGCGCAGTTGCTGGAAAGAAATCCTCAGGCATCGCTGCTGCAACACGCCTTGGGCATGTGGCTGCTGCGCCATCAACAGAATGAATACGCGTTGCTGGCGCTGACCAAAGCGGTGGAGCTTGAGCCAGAGAATACGGCTTATCGCTATGACCTGGCGGTTGCGCTGCACGGCTTGCAGCTGTTGGAGCCGGCACAACGACAGCTCGAAGATATTCTGCAAAGGCAACCGGCGAACCGCCGGGCCAGGACCCTGCTCGTTGATTACTGGAAGCAAAGCGGTCAACTGCAGAACGTACAGGTGCTGCTGGCAGAGCTGGAGCAACTGAATCCCGATGACCCTGCCTTGCAACAGGGCCTGTGACGCCGAAGGCAGTCAATCCTGGCGATGATCGACAGTTTCCGATATACGCCTAGTTTCAGAAATTACTTACAACCCTTTTCTCCTGCGAAGGCAATTTTTGTCAGACGCACATAGTTTCCGCCTCATGTTTCATATAACAATTGTCCGAACCCTATTTTCCAAGTCGAAAAAAACGTGCATTATTTGTCCGTAGCGAATCACAACTACCCCACCACCGATTGAAGCTGACCCTACAACGTTAGTGTCTTGACTGACCACAACGTCAAGCGATCGAGGTAGTGACACAATGAGCACAGGACCGTTACTTGCATCCATGTTGCTTGCGTTGGGCTGACAACAGCCATTGACCGCCGGAGTACTATATTTGTCCAGACTTGCCGAGTTTCGCGCAGCAGAGAGAGCCCTTCAGGAGCAGCTGGCCCAGCTGGAGAATCTGAAGAACGATGTCGGACTGAAAAAGGAGATCGAATTCGAGCAGAAGCTTCAGGCGCTGATGAGCACCTACGACAAGAGTCTGCGCGATATCATTGCCATTCTCGACCCCAATCCTTCGAGCGCAGTCGCCGCAGCCGCCGGCCCGAAACGTCGCCGGGCCCGGGTGGTCAAGGTCTATCACAACCCACACACGGGCGAATTGATCGAAACCAAAGGCGGCAACCATCGCGGCCTGAAGGCATGGAAAGAACAGTTCGGCGCTGAAACCGTTGATTCCTGGCTGCGCCGCTGATCAACACCGCCGCAATAGCGAAGTCTTCTAAAAACGCCCCGTTCTTCGGGGCTTTTTTATAAGCCTTAATATCTTCTCATTTAGCGTGGACCGCCGGCCGTACAAGTCAAAGCAGACAGCGGCAATGCAGAGCGCCATGGTTCAACTTCGTATAAGGCCTGCATCACCGATGTTACTCACAGTGCACTTGGATATGCCATACACACCGCACCCTATACAAAGGAGTAATGAATAGGTGTTATTGGCACGCCTGATATCATCCGCAGCGAAATTCTCTGTGGGGTACTCTATGCCGCCCACCGCAGGGGCCATACGGCCCTTGGCGTTGTACACCGGCAAAGTGCTTCACATTTTTTTCACATGCACTTCTACAGGATGAAGGCTGCTAAAGGATTAGCGCCCCATGCCCGCTTCGGCGGGCTTCTTTATGTCCGCTGTCTGGCCGTTACCGCGCGGTGTCCAGGCGCAGGCTGTCCCTGATGCGCAGCACCTCGTCCTTGTTGGCGGCATAGCCATCTGCCGATCCTGCATAGGACAGGGACCAGGCCATCTCCCGGTTGGCCGCCGCCACCAACGTCTGCGTCATCACATGAGCGCCGTTCTGGGTAATGGTGCAGGTTGTCTCCATGGCCGGGACTTCACTCAAGCTGCTTTCCTTCATTTTCGTGCAGACACTCTGCAATCCACCCTGGGCAAAATTCACCTGCACGGACTTGCGCATCTGCAGCAGGACACTCTGCACGTTGACCTGGTGGCCCGGCTGCAGACGGGTCTGGGTCAATTCCACGACCATGGCCGGATCGCCGTTTTCATCATTCTTCACCGCCCGCTGGCGGATCTGCACCGATGGCTGGTCGGCGCTGGATGGCGGCTGCGGGAGGGCCTCGACCACCCAGTCACTGGGCCAGACGATCATTGCGTCCGCGGCCATCGCGTCCGCTGCCTGAGCGCTGCTGATAGCCGATACCAGGGACAAACCTGCCAGGAGCACTGTGCGTAGGGTGAAGAACATGGCCGATACCTGAATGTCGAGCCGGAAAGTGTGAGCCACAGGCGCTGCGCTCACAAGGGCCCACGCGTTGTCGGGCAGATTCGGGGTTGGCATGGGCGCCACGTCCCGTATCATGACGCAACATTTTCAGGATCAACCGGAGTCATTCCATGAGCATGCACCTGCTGAATACCTTTCCCGGCGTCACGGCCCAACCGGACGCCGCCACCGCTCAGTTCGTGTTCAATCACACCATGCTGCGGGTCAAGGACATCACCGCTTCGCTGGACTTCTACACCCGCGTTCTGGGCTTCAGCCTGGTCGAGAAACGCGACTTCCCGGAAGCGGAATTCAGCCTGTACTTCCTGGCGCTGGTAGACAAAGCGCAGATCCCGGCGGACGACGCTGCTCGCAACGTCTGGATGAAGGGCATCCCCGGCATCCTGGAGCTGACCCACAACCACGGCACCGAGAAGGATCCGGCATTTTCCTACCACAACGGCAATACCGACCCGCGTGGTTTCGGTCACATCTGCGTGTCGGTGCCGGATGTGCATGCCGCCTGTGAACGCTTCGAGACGCTGGGCGTGGACTTCCAGAAGCGCCTGACCGACGGGCGCATGAAAAGCCTGGCGTTCATCAGGGACCCGGACGGCTACTGGGTGGAGATCATTCAGCCAACGCCGGTTAACGAGTAAATCAACGCCACTCGCGCAGGCATTTGTTGGAGCCGGCTGCTGGTGAATGCGGGGGGCAGCCGGGTTGTTGCCGACTGACACTGCCGATCCGCCAGCAAGCCCTGTGCACGGTGGGCAGCTGACTCACCGAGTCGTCTGATTCTACTGCCGGTGCCCGGCAGATCGCGGGACAAGCCACGCTCCCACGGCCTGCGGCCAGAATCAACAGAACACGGCGCCGCAGAGGTCGACAGCACACGGTGCAACAGAGGCCGACAGCACACGGCGCCACAGGGGTCGATCGCCTCTGCCCGCAGGGCGTGGGACTTCGCCGGGGTGGCGCTCCAGCTTGCCGACGATCTGGCGCGAAGCGCCAGCAAGCCCTGTGCACGGTGGGTACCTGACTCACCGAGTCGTCTGATTCTACTGCCGGTGCCCGGCAGATCGCGGGACACGCAGTCCCAAGCTGCTAGAGAAGCTTGTTTGAAACCATAGCGTCTCCCACACGGGTCGTCGCAGGGCTGACATACAAAAAAACCTCATGATCGCTCATGAGGTTTTTTGTTTGCGACGCCCGATCAGCCTGGCATCACGCCGGGGCGCTGGAGCGGATCAGATAATCGAAGGCACTCAGCGAGGCTTTGGCACCCTCGCCTACCGCGATCACGATCTGTTTGTAGGGCACCGTGGTCACATCGCCAGCGGCGAAAATGCCAGGGATCGACGTTTCCCCGCGCTGGTCGACAACGATCTCGCCACGCGGCGAAAGCTCGAGGGTGCCTTTGAGCCACTCGGTGTTGGGCAGCAGACCGATCTGTACGAAGATACCTTCCAGCTCGACGGTGATTTCCTCATCCGTCGTACGGCTCTTGTAACGCAGGCCGTTGACCTTTTGACCGTCGCCAGTCACTTCGGTAGTCAGCGCGCTGGTCAGCACCGTGACGTTTGGCAGGCTGTGCAGCTTGCGTTGCAGCACCGCATCGGCACGCAAGGAGCTATCGAATTCCAGCAGGGTCACGTGGGACACGATGCCAGCCAGATCGATCGCGGCCTCGACGCCGGAGTTACCGCCGCCGATCACCGCCACGCGCTTGCCCTTGAACAACGGACCATCACAGTGCGGGCAGTAGGCAACGCCCTTGTTGCGGTATTGCTGCTCGCCCGGGACGTTCATTTCGCGCCAGCGGGCGCCGGTGGCCAGAATCACGGTCTTGCCTTTGAGCACGCCGCCACTGGCGAACTTGACCTGGTGCGGCTGTCCATCCTTGCCTGGAATCAGCTGAGCGCCACGTTGCAGGTTCATGATGTCGACTTCGTATTCCTTGACGTGTTCTTCAAGGGCTACGGCCAGCTTCGGGCCTTCCGTGTGTTGCACAGAAATGAAGTTTTCGATCGCCATGGTATCGAGCACCTGACCGCCGAAGCGTTCAGCCGCGACGCCGGTGCGGATCCCTTTGCGCGCTGCGTAGATCGCTGCGGCCGAACCTGCCGGGCCACCACCGACGACCAGCACGTCGAAAGCCTCTTTGGCGTTGAGTTTTTCAGCCTGGCGATCACCGGCACTGGTGTCGATCTTGGCCAGTATTTCTTCCAGGTTCATGCGGCCTTGACCGAACAACTCGCCGTTGAGGTAGATGCTCGGTACCGACATGATCTGGCGGTCAGTGACTTCTTGCTGGAACAGGCTGCCTTCGATAGCGACATGCTGCACGTTCGGGTTGAGCACAGCCAGAAGGTTAAGCGCCTGGACCACGTCCGGGCAGTTCTGGCAGGTCAGCGAAAAGTAGGTTTCAAACTTGAACTCACCGGTCAGGGAACGTGCCTGCTCGATGGTGTCCTCGCTGGCTTTGGAGGGGTAGCCGCCGACTTGCAGCAACGCCAGTACCAGAGAGGTGAATTCGTGGCCCATTGGCAGGCCGGCGAAGCGCAGCTTGATGTCCTGGCCCGGGCTGTTCAGGGCGAAGGACGGCGTGCGTGCATCAGCGCCATTGGTGTCCAGGGTGATCTGGCTGGAGCTGCTGACGATGTCGTTGAGCAGTGCCAGCATTTCCTGCGATTTCGCGCCTTCATCAAGGGACGCGACGATCTCGATTGGGCGAGTGATCCGCTCCAGGTACGATTTCAGCTGAGCTTTTAGATTGGCGTCCAACATGATGGGGCTTCCTTTTCTTCACTTTCGGGGTCTAGAAACAACAACGCCCAGGCGATAACCGCCCGGGCGTTTTTGGGGGCGATGTGTTGACTTAGCTCAAGAGCTCATCGCTCCCGGTCCTGCCATGAGGGTCATGGTGGACTTAGATCTTGCCGACCAGGTCCAGGGACGGAGCCAGAGTGGCCTCGCCTTCCTGCCATTTGGCCGGGCAGACTTCACCTGGGTGTGCAGCAACATACTGAGCGGCCTTGATCTTGCGCAGCAGCTCGGATGCGTCGCGGCCAACACCGCCGTCGTTCAGTTCAACGATCTTGATCTGGCCTTCTGGGTTGATCACGAAAGTACCGCGGTCAGCCAGACCTGCTTCTTCGATCAGCACGTCGAAGTTGCGGGAGATGGTCAGGGTTGGGTCGCCGATCATGGTGTACTGGATTTTGCCGATGGCAGGCGAGGTGTTGTGCCATGCAGCGTGGGCAAAGTGGGTATCGGTCGATACGGAGTAGATTTCCACGCCCAGTTTCTGGAACGCGTCGTAGTTGTCAGCCAGGTCTTCCAGTTCGGTTGGGCAGACGAAGGTGAAGTCGGCTGGGTAGAAGAACACCACAGACCATTTGCCTTTGAGGTCAGCATCCGAAACGTCAACGAAAGCGCCGTTCTTGAATGCGGTTGCCTTGAACGGTTTTACTTGGCTGTTAATGATAGGCATCGGGTGGATCTCCTTAGGGTTGTAGAAAATAATCGCGAAAAGCGTTTGCAAAGAACGCGTTGTGAAGTCGATGGAGAGGATCTTACGCACAATCACCGGCCAGGGCTCATTGGCAAACCTGATGCTGGTGATTGGTTTTCGCTATAAAGGAACTCTATTAATAGAAGAATTCAGTGACACCCAGGCGAGGTGCAGCGCAAGGCATCAAGATCCCTCCCGCCAGACTCGCCCGACAGCCTACCCACTTCGTTCGCCGATGTTCAACCCGAAGCAGACATCCGATAAAAAAAGCAGCAAAATGCGCGTTTTCGATGTTACGTAATCCGTGATACATAGCCCGTACATTATTCAGGAGTCGGCATGGCCCGCAGCGGCATAAACAAGTCTGACGTGCAGGCTGCACGCCTGGCGCTGATCGCGCGCGGTGAAAACCCCAGTATCGATGCAGTACGTATCGAGATGGGCAACACCGGTTCCAAGAGCACCATTCATCGCCTGATGCGCGAACTGGATGCCACCGAGGCAGGTTTCACTGCGCCGCAGATCGATGCCGAGCTTAACGAGCTGGTGGCCCGGTTGGCAGGGCGACTGAGGGAACAGGGCCAGGAGCGCATCGACGAGGCCCATGCAAGGCTGGATGCCGAAAAGCAAGAACTCCAGGACACCCTCGCGAGCGTGGAGCGTCGACTGACTGACCTCATCGAACGCCACGCGGCCCAGACCACCCGGCTGGGCATCCAGACCGCAACCCTGCTAAGCACTCAGCACGCCCTGCAGGCAGAGCAGAAAGACAACGCGCGCCTGACCCAGGCCGCTGAAGACACTGCCGCCCGCCTGCAGGACAAGGACGAGCAGATCCAGGCGCTCAAGCAACAGCATCTGCAAGCCCATACGCACAGCGCCCTGCTGCAGGAGCGCTTACAGAACGCCCAGAACGAAAACCTCAAGCTGCAAGAGCGCCTGACCGAGCGCGACCAGCAGAACCGCGTTCTGGAGTTGATTCTGATCAAGACCGAGGTGGCGCTGGAGAACTTGCGGACCGAGCAAAACAGCGCCGTCACGCCGGCGGGCGATTAATCCTTGCCCATCGGCGCTTCTATCAGCGCGCGGACCCGCTGCGCCAGATCGTCGATGGTAAACGGCTTGGTCAGCATATCCATGCCCTGCTCCAGGAAGTCACCGCGCACCTGAGCATTGCGCGCGTAGCCGGTCATGAACAACACGGGCAATTGCGCTCGGTGCTGCCGGGCAATTTCCGCCAGTTGACGGCCATTCATGCCGGGTAGCCCGACATCTGTCACCAGCAGGTCGATATGCGCCGTGCCCTGCACGAATGACAACGCCGCCGGGCCGTCGCAGGCCACTTCCACGGTGTAACCCAGTTCGCGCAAAACATCGACCACCAGCATCCGCACGTCCGGTTCGTCTTCCACCACCAGGACGTGCTCGCCCTGACTGGCCCTGGGTGGCACCACCCCTTCGTTTGCCGGCAAATGCCGGTCGGCGGGCTCGAAATGACAGGGCAGATACAGGTCGATCCGCGTCCCCTGGCCCTCGGCACTTTCGATCTGCACCTGCCCGCCAGTCTGATTGATGAAGCCATAGACCATCGACAAGCCAAGGCCGGTGCCCTGCCCGATCGGCTTGGTGGTGAAGAATGGATCAAAGGCCCGCGCGATCACTTCAGCGGACATACCCACGCCGGTGTCCTGCACACTCAGGCGCACGTAATCACCGGGCGTCAACGCTTCCTGTAACGCCGCCACATGAACCACCTCGGTCTGAATCAGTAAGCGTCCGCCATCGGGCATTGCATCCCGGGCATTGATCACCAGGTTCAGCAAGGCGTTTTCAAGTTGATGCTCGTCCGTGTTGCTCAGCCGCAGGGCGCTGTTGAGGTCGATCTCCAGCTCGATACTCTCGCCGATCGTGCGCCGCACCAGTTCCTCCATGGACATCACCATGCGATTGACATCCACCGGGCAGGGATTGAGCGACTGACGCCTGGCGAACGCCAGCAGGCGATGGGTCAATGAGGCCGCCCGATTGGCCGAGCTCATGGCCGCGTCGATGTAGCGATCGATCTCCGATACCCGACCGGCCGCGATACGGCGCTGGATCAGGTCCAGTGCCCCCAGAACGCCGGTGAGCATGTTGTTGAAGTCGTGCGCGATGCCGCCGGTCAACTGACCGATTGCATCCATCTTCTGAGCGTGCCGCAACACCTCTTCGGCCTGGGCGCGCTCGCTGATTTCCACTTGCAGGCGTTCGTTGATCTGCGCCAGCTCCCGGGTGCGCTCGGCCACGCGACGCTCCAGGCTCTCGTTGAGCTCGCGCAACGCGTCCTCGGCCTCGACCTGTGCAGTGATGTCGGTGCTGGTGCCCAGCCAGTAGGTGATGTTGCCCTGATCGTCGCGGATCGGCAGCGCTCGACAGAGGAACCAGCGGTACAGCCCATCCTTGCCACGTAACGGAAAGGTGTCCTCCCAGATCGAGCCTGTGGCGAAACAGCGCCGCATGCGCGAATCGACGCGCTCCAGATGATCGGGATGATGCAGCGAGCGCCAGCCCAGGGCCATCATCGCCTCATGGGAGGTGCCGGTGTAGCTGTACCAGCGCGCGTTATACCAATAGATTCGCCCGGCCGGGTCGGCGATCCAGGCCAGCTGACTCATGTTGTCGGCCAGCGTGCGGAACTGCCGCTCACTTTCATGCAGAGCGGCGGCCTTGCCGACACCCTGGTCATCAGGCCGATCTTCAGGTGCGGTGGGATTCAGAGGCATGGATGCCGAAAAACTCGTGCTGGTCAAAATATGGGTCCGTCCCTTCACAGTTACAGCCCCCCTCATCCATGAGGGCGGGTCACTTCACATCCATGACATCGCCTGTCAGCGTGTCGCCGTGCGCATGGTGACAAACTCTTCCGCTGCGGTTGGATGCACGCCAATCGTGTCGTCGAAAATCTGCTTGGTGGCTCCGGCCTTCAAGGCGATGGCCATGCTCTGGATGATCTCGCCAGCGTCGGGGCCGACCATGTGAACGCCCAGCACCCGATCGGTCCTGGCGTCCACTACCAACTTCATCAGGGTGCGTTCCTGATTGCCGGTCAGCGACAGCTTCATGGGCCGGAAACGGCTTTCGAAGATCTGTAGCTCATGCCCTGCCTTTTTGGCATCTTCTTCGGTCAGGCCGACGGTGCCGATGTTGGGCAGACTGAAGACCGCTGTCGGGATGTGGTCGTAATCCACTGCGCGATATTGCTCTGGCTTGAACAGACGTCGCGCCACCGCCATGCCTTCGGCCAGCGCCACGGGCGTCAGCTGGACGCGGCCGATGACATCGCCCACGGCAATGATCGATGGCTCACTGGTCCGGTAGTGTTTATCGACCTGGACGAAGCCTTTGTCGTCGAGCGCGACATTGACCGTCTCCAGGCCCAGGTTGTCCAGCATCGGCCGACGCCCCGTGGCGTAGAACACGCAATCGGTGTTGACGCTGCTGCCATCGTTGAGCGCCAGTTGCAGCGTGCCGTCGGCAAGCTTCTCGATACTGCTGATCCCGGTGTTGAAACGGATGTCCATGCCGCGTTTGGTCAGCTCTTCGTGCAGATGGGTGCGCACGCTGCCATCGAAACCTCGCAGGAACAATTCGCCGCGATACATCAGCGTGACGTCGGCACCAAGCCCGTCGAAAATCGAAGCGAATTCGACCGCGATGTAACCACCACCGACCACGACGACGCGCTTGGGCATCTGCTCGAGGAAGAACACCTCATTGGAGGTAATGGCGTGTTCGCGGCCTGGGATTTCGGGAACCTGCGGCCAGCCGCCGGTGGCGATCATGATGTGCTCGGCGGTATGCACCTGACCGTTGATTTCCACTTCATGAGGGCCGCGCAGCCTGGCATGCCCCTCCATCAGGGTCACGCCGCTGTTGCTCAGCAGGTTACGGTAAACGCCGTTGAGGCGATTGATCTCGTGGTTCTTGTTGGCGATCAGGGTCGGCCAGTCGAATCGTGCCTCTCCGCTGGTCCAGCCATAACCCCTGGCCTGTTCGAAGTCTTCGGCGTAGTGAGCACCGTACACCATCAGCTTCTTCGGCACGCACCCGACGTTGACGCAGGTGCCCCCCAGATAGCGGCTTTCAGCAACCGCGACACGCGCTCCGAAACCCGCCGAAAAACGCGCTGCGCGGACGCCACCGGATCCGGCGCCGATAACGAAAAGGTCGAAGTCGTAAGTCATTTTTTTCTCCTGGCAGGGGCGCTAGCATAACCGCTCCAGCGCGCCGGGCAAGCGTTGCGGACAGAAACGACAAAGCCACCCGAAGGTGGCTTTGTGCTGCAACACAGTGATCGGCCGATCACCCGTACAGAAGGGTCGCGAAGATTACTTGCCCTTCTTGTAGAAGTTTTCAAAGCAGAAATTGGTCGCCTCGATGTAGCCCTCGGCACCGCCGCAGTCAAAGCGCTTACCCTTGAATTTATACGCCAGCACGTTGCCTTCGGCGGCTTGCTTCATCAGGGCGTCGGTGATCTGGATTTCACCACCCTTGCCTGGCTCGGTCTGTTCGATCTTCTCGAAGATGTCCGGCGTCAGGATGTAGCGGCCGATGATCGCCAGGTTCGAGGGTGCGTCTTCCGGCTTTGGCTTCTCGACCATGTCGGTCACACGGAACAGACCCGGCTTGATTTCTTCGCCAGCGATCACACCGTATTTGTTGGTTTCCTGCGGATCGACTTCCTGAATCGCAACGATGGAGCAACCGTAATGTTTGTGCAGCTTGACCATCTGCGCCAGCACGCCATCGCCTTCCAGGTTGACGCAAAGGTCATCGGCCAGCACCACGGCAAAGGCCTCGTTACCAATCAGCGGACGACCGCTGAGAATCGCATGGCCCAGGCCTTTCATTTCAGTCTGACGGGTGTAGGAGAAGCTGCACTCGTCGATCAGCTTGCGGATGCCGACCAGGTACTTCTCTTTATCGGTGCCCTTGATCTGGTGTTCCAGCTCATAGCTGATGTCGAAGTGGTCTTCCAGAGCACGCTTGCCGCGGCCGGTGACGATGGAGATTTCATTCAAACCCGCAGCCAGTGCTTCTTCCACGCCGTATTGGATCAGTGGCTTGTTGACAACTGCCAGCATCTCTTTGGGCATGGCTTTGGTCGCTGGCAAAAAGCGAGTGCCGTAACCGGCTGCAGGGAACAAGCATTTCTTGATCATATAAGTCCTTGATGGGGCTGGGGGTGTTGCGGCGCAGTCTAATCAGGAGGCGATCACCTTACAATGCCCCGCCACTGGCCGTTCGCTGCCTTGGTAGAGGAACAGTTGCGCAGATAGTTCCGCACAGATGCCGAGATTGCGACCACCGAATATCTGCCAGCGGTCGCCGACCGCGCGCAAACGTTTTACCGAATAATGATTCCTTTGACCTCCCTCAGGTCACTCGTACGAAGGCATCCAATCCCCCACAAAGACCGTGCAATGACACAAGCAAGCGTAGCCCCGTTCACTCGTTTGCGTAGGAAATAATGCCTTTGCGCCTTATCATGCTGACCTGAATCATTTATCGAGATAGGTCGATGTCGGAAGTCAAAAGCGTTAACGGATACCTGATCAAAAAACTGCAGGACGGCCAGTGGTGGTTGATCGGCCACGACGAGGAAGCTGTCGCAGGCCCTTTCACCAGCGAGAGCAGCGCCATCGAAGTCGCCGCCGTGTTCGAGGACACGCCCGCTCCTCGTCGCCGCGCCGACAAGAAATCCTGATTTCGGCATGCCACTCAGGCCCTGTATGACAGGGCCTGAATGAAGATCTGTGTGAAAAATGTTTCAATGATGCCGGAACGATGGCACCGGCGCTCAGTCTCACGAAAGCTGTCCATTTTTGCCCCCCGGCCCTCATCGTGAAGCATTCGAAAATGATCAAGATCCTGTCCGTCATCGCTGTATTGGGCCTGACCGGCTGCGCGACCGCGCAAAACACTTATCTGAAAAACGGCAATCAGGCACTGAGCATCGACTGCTCCGGCGAAGCGATGTCGTGGGCGGCCTGCTATGAGAAAGCCGACGCCTCCTGTGCTGGCACCGGCTACAACATCGTCAGCACCAACGGCACGCCGCAACCCAAGGACGCTGACAAGACCCTGGGCGTTGACGTTGGCAACTACAAGACGCGCAACGTGCTGGTTGTCTGCAAGTAACCGGGCCTATTCGCCGGAAATACAGGCCGTTACCGCGTGCTGAATGTCCTTTGGCCGCAACGGGTTGTTGCCTGAGCTTTCGAAAAGCTTGATGGAGCTGCCGCCGGAGCGTTTTTCGATATCGACGATCGCCGCCGGCTCAGCGCTGGCGAACTTGTGCGGGACGATAATCCGCAAACCCTCATGATGGGATTCAATCTGGGGAGGCTTGCGACTGTCAGCGATTCTGGAGACAAAACATTCGGTGTACTCCTGCGGGTTCTTGCCGGACATCACACTCATGGTCGCCGGGGTGTGCTCAATGTCCGCAACCGAGGCGCAGCCGGTCATCGCCAGAGCCAAAATTACAACAGCCAGTCTCATACAATCCCTCCAGTAAAGGTGCTACGACAAGCCCGTGATCGATTAAATCCCCGGGCATGACACTTTTTAGTGATGAATCGGCCAATCCAGATGCCATTGGCGAGCGCGGCCGCTGTCCGACATGCTATCGTTTCGGGTTTTCGCGAATGCCCTGTCTTCGGAGACACCCATGAAATTCGTACACCAGCGCGAGCACCTCAATGAAGACGACCTGGTCGTCATCGAGTGCTCCCAGCTCTGCAACATACGCCTGATGAGCGACGCGAATTTCCGCAGCTTCAAAAATGGCGGGCGCCACACCTATCACGGCGGCGCCTTCGACCGTTTTCCGGCCAAGATCACAGTACCAAGCGCAGGCTTCTGGAACATCACGATCGACACCGCAGGTCGCAAGCTGGACACCCATGGCGGCCGCAAGACCAGCTTCACCCACTCGATCAAAATTGTCCGGCGCTCGTCCACGCGACTGAGCTGAGCCTGCATTCAACACCCGGAGGCGTGAAAGCTTCGTGCTTTCGCGCGGTTACCCGCATCTGCCAAGGAACCCACTGTGAGCACACCCGCCCCTGTCGTCAAATACGCCATCAGCTACAAGCTCAATGGCGAACGCCGTTTCGAATTTGCCTTGCTGCATTCGCCGTCCGCCGAGGAAGCCCTCACCGCCCTGCAGAAGATGCATGGCGCCAGCGACGACGTGATCAGCGATGTGAAAGTCAGCAAAGCGCTTTAACCCGGTAACGCCGCGATGATGCAACGCAAAGGCACTACGCCCGCCACGCTCGACCTGTTCGCGGACGATGCGCCGCAGCCGCCGGCGACCGACCGCATCGGCCCGCAGTCTTTCGTTTTTCGCGGCTTCGCCCTGCCCTTTATCGACCGCCTGCTGCCTGCCCTGGAAGCAGTTCTGAGCCGTGCACCCTTTCGTAACATGGTCACCCCTGGTGGCTTCACCATGTCGGTGGCACTGAGCAGCTGCGGACAGTTTGGCTGGACGACCGACCGCAGCGGCTACCAGTACACGCGTGTCGATCCGCAGACAGGCCAGGACTGGCCGGACATGCCCGAAGTCTTCATGACCCTGGCTCAATCGGCCGCCAACGCTGCAGGTTTCGAGGATTTCGAGCCAGATGCGTGCCTGATCAACCGCTACATCCCCGGCGCAAAACTGGCGCTGCACCAGGACAAGGACGAAAGCGGCTATCAATGGCCGGTGGTTTCCGTGTCACTGGGGATCCCCGCCATGTTCCTGTTCGGCGGCCAGCAGCGCAACGATGCGACGCAACGGGTGCCGTTGTTTCATGGTGATGTGGTGGTCTGGGGCGGCGAAGACCGCTTGCGTTATCACGGGGTGATGCCGATCAGGCAGGCCGAACACCCGCAGCTGGGCGAACAGCGCATCAATTTCACCTTCCGCAAGGCGCGTTGACGGCCACGCGCGCCCTGTCGGAGTGAGCTCGCTCGCGATTGCGGTGTGCCAGTCAATCCTTCATAGCCTGGCATGGCCTACCGCGAGCGACCTCACTCCTACAGGGCCGGTAGCAGCCCGGCTGGGCGGCGCTCCGTTTGTCAGCGGTGGAGTCGTCATGACCGCCACCGCCGGCACGCCGGGCAGCTACAGAGCAATCACTCAGTCAGCGGCGGCGTGCGCAGCCGCCCGTGTTTTCACCGGGCACACCACGCGGTGCAGGTTCAATGCGGTATTGATGATGCCGATATGACTGAACGCCTGCGGGAAGTTGCCGAGCATGCGCCCGGTTCGCGGGTCGTACTGCTCGGCGAGCAAACCCACGTCATTGCACAATCCACACAGCCGATCGAACAGGTCGCCGGCCTCCTGATCGCGCCCCTGCAGCACATACACATCGGCCAGCCAGAACGAGCAGACCAGAAACGTCCCCTCGCTGCCTGACAGGCCATCGGTGCTGCGCTCGCTGTCGTAGCGCAGCAGCAAACCGTCCTGCATCAGCGATTTTTCGATCTGCGCCACGGTACCGCTGACCCGCGGATCATCCACCGGCAGAAACCCGGTCAGCGCAATCTGCAGCAGGCTGGCATCGAGTTCCTTGCCGCCGTAGGTCTGCACGAAACTGCCCAATTGCGCGTCATAGCCATTGGCGCAGACCTGGGCGTGAATTTCATCGGCGATCTGACGATAGTGCGCGCCACGCTCTCGATCGTCCGGATTGTCGCTTTGCACCAACACCCCGGCGTTACGATCGAACGACACCCAGGCCATGACCTTGGAGTGGGTGAAGTGCCGGGGCTCGGAGCGAATTTCCCAGATCCCGGCGTCCGGCAGGTGCCAGACCTTTTCGAGAAACGGCATGATGACTTTCTGGATTTCGGTGCTGCGCGGCAAGCGCGGCAGGCCGCTTTTCAAGGCCTGGGTCATGGCATCTGCCACCTCACCGTAGACATCCAGCTGCATCTGGGTCGCCGCGGCATTACCGACGCGGACCGGGCGCGAGTGCTCGTATCCGCTCAGCCAGGGCAACTGATACTCCGGCAGCCGTCGCTCACCGGCCAGCCCGTACATGATCTGAATCTGCTCCGGATTGCCGGCCACCGAGCGCAGCAACCAGTTGCGCCAGGCCGTCGCCTCTTCGTAATAACCCAGATTCATGAACGCCAGCAGCGTCATGGTCGCATCGCGCAGCCAGCAGAAGCGATAGTCCCAGTTGCGCTCACCGCCCAGCTGCTCCGGCAACGAGGTGGTGACCGCTGCGACGATGCCCCCTGTCGGCGCGTAAGTCATCGCCTTGAGGGTGATCAGCGAGCGCTTGACCTGTTCGCTCCAAGGCCCGACGTCCGGGCACCGATCGGAGAAGTCGCGCCAGAACGTCTCGGTCTCGCGCAGCGCGTCCTCGATATCAAAGGCTGCGCGCACCGGCTCATGGGAGACCTGCCAGGACAGCGCAAACCCCAGGCGCTGGCCCGCCTCGACGGTGAACAGGCTTTGGGTGTGATGATCCAGTGGGTGCAACTCTGACGGGGTGCGCAACACCAGCATGTCCGGGCCGGCTACTGCGGTCATGGTGTGCCGGTCGCGCTTTTCGACCCAGGGCACCGTGCTGCCGTAGTCAAAGCGAATCGCCAGGTCCATAGCGAAATCCACCCGCCCTTGCAGCCCTACGACCACGCGCACCACGCTGCTTTCGACGTCCATGGGCATGAAGTCCAGGAGCAAGGCCTGACCGGTGTCGGTGACGAACAGCGTTTCAAGAATCAGGGTGCCGGCGCGATAACTGCGCCGCGAGTGGCATTTGCTGTCGGTGGGTGAGATCTTCCAGCGACCGTTGTCGCTGTCACCCAACAGGGCGGCAAAGCAGGCAGGAGCGTCAAAACGCGGGAAACACAACCAGTCCAGTGACCCGTCGCGGGCCACCAGCGCTGCGGTTCGGCAATTGCCGAGCAGCGCGTAATCTTCGATCAATACAGCCATGGGGTGAGTGTGCCTTCTGGTGTCTTGGGGTGAAGAGTTTCACTCTGATATCGCCTGACCTGTAGCCGTCCGGCGTGTTGGCGGTGTCGTTCTGAAGATCGCCACCGCCAGCATGCCGGACTGCCAAGGAACGGCATGCCTGAGATCAATGCGGCAGGATGTAGCGTCCGATGGCCGTCGCCAGCCCGTCCTCCAGATTACTGCCCGTCACGTGATCGGCCTGTGCCTTGACCGTGGTTTCAGCCTGCCCCATTGCAATCGACAGCCCTGCGCGCAGGAACATCGCCACATCGTTGCCAGCATCACCAATGGCCGCCGTATGCGCCAGCGCCACGCCCAACTCCTCGGCCAGTGCCTCCAGCGCCGTGCCCTTGTTGGCGTCCAGGGCGGTGACATCCAGGTAGTAGGATTGCGAACGCGCTGCCAACGCCGTTTCGGCAATCAACGGGTTGAGGCGGATTTCCAGTTCCTTGAGCAACTCGAAGTCCTTGCTGGCGGCGACAATCTTGTCGATGCGCTCGAGGTACTCGTCGAAGCTGTGAACCTGAACGAAGTCGTAACCCAGCGTGTTGCGCTCGTGCTCGACGTAATCCCCTTGCGGATCGAGCAAAAACCACTGGTCATCGGCAAACACCCACACCGATACGTCCTGCGTAGCAAACAGCTCAAGGCTGGTGCGCGCAGCTTTTGCATCGATCCGGTGCGCCTTGAGCAGGCTGCCATCGGGCTTGATGATATTGGCGCCGTTGAATGCCACGGTTGGCAAATCGATGCCCAGGGCCTCGATCTGTTGCCGCATGGCACGCGGCGGCCGGCTGCTGGCGACGGAGAAGTGAATCCCCGCCTCGCGCAGTTTGCCCACCGCGTCGATGTTGGCCTGGCTGAGACTGTGATCGGGGCGCAGCAACGTGCCGTCGATATCCGACAGCATGAAACGGATGAGAGGTTGCGTCGAATCACTCATCCCAGACGTTGCCAGCTGTGGCCGTCACGGGCCAGCAGTTCATCCGCCGCCGCCGGACCGTCGTCGCCTGCCTTGTACAGCTCGACATGCGGATCCTTGGCCCAGGCATCGATGAACGGCTGCACGGCACGCCAGCCGTTCTCGATGTTGTCGGCGCGCTGAAACAGGGTCTGGTCGCCGATCAGGCAGTCGTAGATCAGGGTTTCATACCCGGTCGACGGCTGCATCTCGAAGAAGTCCTTGTAGGCGAACCCCAGCTCGATGGTCTGCATGTCCAGGGTCGGCCCCGGCTTCTTGGCCTGCAGGTCGAACCACATGCCTTCATCAGGCTGGATCTGGATCTTGAGGAAGTTGGGCTCGACCCGATCCACCTCGGTGTCGCGAAACTGCGCATACGGCGCAGGCTTGAAGCAGATCGCAATCTCGGTGTCCCGCACGCTCATGCGCTTGCCGGTGCGCAGGTAAAACGGCACGCCCACCCACCGCCAGTTGTCGACCAGGACCTTGAGCGCCACATAGGTTTCGGTAGTGCTGTCCGGGGCCACCCGATCTTCTTCGCGGTAACCGGGCATGCTCTTGTCGCCCACGGTGCTTTCGGCGTATTGACCGCGCACCGAGTTGGCCAACGCTTCCATTTCCGACCAGGGCCGGATCGCGCCGATCACCTTGGCTTTCTCGCCACGGACCGCGTCGGCGCCGAAAGCAGCGGGCGGTTCCATGGCAACCATGGCCAGCAGCTGAAACAGGTGATTGGGCACCATGTCGCGCAATGCACCGGTGGTTTCATAGAAACTGCCACGGGTTTCGACCCCGACGGTTTCGGCCGCGGTGATCTGCACGTGATCGATGTAATGGTTGTTCCAGAACGACTCGAACAGGCCATTGGAGAAACGGCTGACCAGGATGTTCTGCACCGTCTCCTTGCCCAGATAGTGATCGATGCGGTAGATCTGTTTCTCGCTCATCACCTTGAGCAAGCAGTTGTTCAAGGCCACCGCGCTGGGCAGGTCATGGCCGAACGGCTTTTCGATCACCACGCGACGGAAGTAATCCTCGCCCTCGACCATCAGGCCTGACGAGCCCAGGTGCTTGGTCACTTCGCTGAAAAAGCGCGGCGCGGTCGCCAGGTAGAACACCGCGTTCTGCGTGCCGGTGCTCTTGATCTTCTCGTCGATGGCCGCATACGTGCCATCGTCGAGAAAATCACCGGTGATGTAGGTGATGCGCTTGGCCAGGCTTCCCCATAGCGCCGGATCCAGAGGCTCCTTGCCGCCTTCGGCCACCTTGCTGGCGGCCTCCTGGCGAATGAAGTCTTCCAGCTTTTTCGCGAAGTCGGCGTCACTGACGGTGTTGTGGTCAACGCCGACGATGTGCAGGTTCTCGCCAACCAGTCCGTCACGGAACAGGTTGTAGAGGGCCGGCATCAACAGCCGCTTGACCAGATCGCCGTGAGCGCCGAACAGGAACAGCGTGGTCGCCGGAGCGACCGGAGCCTTGTTCTGCTTGCTTGGGGACAAACCCATTATTTTGGTTCCTTATGACCACCAAATCCGAAACGCATGGCCGACAGCATCTTGTCGCCGTACGTACTTTGTTGACGAGAGCGGAAACGGGCAAACAACGAGGTGGACAGCACCGGAACCGGTACCGCCTGTTCCATGGCAGCTTCAATGGTCCAGCGGCCTTCGCCACTGTCAGCCACCGAACCCGAATAGGCCTGCAGCTGTGGATCGGTAGCCAGCGCATCGGCGGTCAGGTCCAGCAGCCAGGATGACACGACACTGCCGCGGCGCCAGACTTCGGCGATATCGCCCATGTTCAGGTCGAAGCGCTGGTCGGCGGGCAGGTTTTCCGAATTCTTGGTCTTGAGAATGTCGAAGCCTTCGGCGAAGGCCTGCATCATTCCGTACTCGATACCGTTGTGGATCATCTTGACGAAGTGACCAGCGCCTGGCGGACCGGCATGGATATAACCCTGCTCGGCACGCGGGTCGGCATCCTTGGCGCGGTCCTTGGTGCGGGGAATGTTGCCAATGCCCGGCGCAAGGGTCTTGAACAGCGGATCCAGACGGTTCACCACCTCGGTTTCGCCGCCGATCATCATGCAGTAGCCGCGCTCCAGGCCCCAGACGCCACCGGACGTGCCGACGTCGACGTAATGCAGGCCTTTGTCCTGCAGCGCCTGGGAGCGACGAATATCGTCTTTATAGAAGGAGTTGCCGCCGTCGATGATTACATCGTCCTTGTCCAGCAGGTCGGCGAGCACATTGATGGTGTCTTCGGTTGGAGCGCCAGCAGGCAACATCACCCAGACCGCCCGAGGTTTATCCAGCTTGGCGACCAGTGACTTGAGGTCGTCGGCCGGCGTCGAACCTTCGTTGGCGAGCACGGAGCGAGACTGCTCATCGCGATCATAGACCACAGTGGTGTGGCCATTGAGCATCAGTCGACGTGCGATGTTGCCGCCCATGCGGCCTAGTCCAACAATCCCGAGTTGCATGTAGAGGTGCTCCTTAATTCGTAAACAGGGGTGCCCCATTTTATAGCCCAGTGCCGCATGTAGGGTTAGTCCGGGGAGGCAAACAGAAGGTTTCCCGGTGAAAATAGTTTCATGTAAGGCGTCAAGCCTGCCTTATGACGCCAGTTTTCGCGATCAAGAAACGTTCGCGACAATAAAAAATAAAAAAGTTCCCTTTTCCCGCAAAAGAAATCAGAATTCACGCCGATAGAGGTAGGAGCACGGACAACGCGGGTAGCGACAGTGTCATTGCTTGAACCTTACGAAGTTGAATCCGCCATTTGCGAGGTGAGCAATGGGCACAGTACTACCGGCAACCGTCCCACAGACCCTTTACGTTACCGTACGTCGCGATGAGCTGCGCCAGCTCAAGGAAGAACGCGACCAGCTGCAGAAACGCGTCGCCCAGATGGCCATGATGCTTCAGCACGCGCACATCTCAACCGCCGGTACCGCGCTGCAAGCCTGACGCTTCACCCCCCCTGCCTGCATAGGCAAGCCCGATCCGCTGGCTTGCCCCACTGCCCTTGCGCCAGCGCTACCTTACCGACTCGCCTGAGGGCTGCAAATTGCGCCTCTCGTCGGACCTGACACCTTCTGTAACGTTCCACTTGCTTGCAAAATCGGGGTTTTGTGCAATCCCTGCACCGTGCGGCGTCAGGCTCACATATTTTTCACGTCGGCATCACCATACTATCGCCCCTCTGTGAAACGTCTGCCGGCCATTTGCCGCCTGCAGTAAACATTGATGCGACCTCCCCGGCCGCTCGAAAAGATCCATAGCTGGAGCGCCTGATGGCAACAACACAACGGAGCACCCCCACTCCGAGCCGTTTCGACTGGGCCGGCCTGGCCTGGCTGTTCGTATTCTTCTGGTACTTTTCCGGGATCACCCAACTGCTGATTCAGCTGACCGGCATCACCGGTTTTTCCGGGTTCCGGCAGGCGTTCGTGATGAGCGGCATCTGGCTGGCGCCGATGCTGATGTTTCCCAACAAGACGCGCGTCATGGCAGCGGTTATTGGCGTAGTGCTGTGGGCCTGCTCGATGGCCAGCCTGGGCTACTTCTTCATCTACCAGCAGGAATTCTCCCAGAGCGTCATCTTCATCATGTTCGAATCGAACATCTCTGAAGCTGGCGAGTACATGACTCAATACTTCGCCTGGTGGATTGTGCTGGCGTTCATCGCCCACACCGCGTTCGCGATTTTCCTCTGGACCCGCCTGCGTCCGGTGCACATGCCGCGCGGTCGCGCCTGGGTCGTGGCCACCGCGCTGCTGGTGGCCATCATCGGCTACCCGCTGGCCAAGCAGATGTCGCGCTTCGACACCACTGCCGCCGGGCTTGAGGCCTTTGAGTCGCGCATCGAGCCGGCCGTGCCATGGCAGATGCTGGTGGCCTACCATCGCTACACCCAGCAACTGGACAGCATGCAGGACATGCTCGCCACCAGCAGCAACATCGCACCGTTGAAAAACCTCAAGGATCAGCAGGGCAACTTGCCGACCACCCTGGTGCTGGTGATTGGTGAATCGACCAACCGTGGACGCATGCATCTGTATGGCTATCCGCGTCAGACCACACCGAATCTGGATGCGATGAAAGACCAGTTGCAGGTGTTCAACGACGTGATCACCCCGCGGCCCTATACCATCGAAGCGTTGCAGCAAGTGCTGACCTTCGCCGACGAAGAAAACCCGGATCTGTACCTCAAGACACCGTCCATCGTCAGCGTGATGAAACAGGCAGGCTACAAGACCTTCTGGATCACCAACCAGCAGACGATGACCAAGCGCAACACCATGCTCACGACCTTCTCCGAGCAGGCCGATGAGCAGGTGTACCTGAACAACAACCGCAACCAGAACGCCCGTCAGTACGATGGCGACGTGCTGGAGCCGTTCACCAAGGCGCTGGGCGATGCCGCGCCACGCAAGCTCATCGTCATCCACCTGCTGGGTACGCACATGAGCTACCAGTACCGTTATCCGCAGGAGTTCGAGAAATTCACCGGCCGTGACGGCGTCCCGCCAGTGATCGACGACAGCAAGCTGGAGCTTTACAACAGCTACGACAACGCCGTGCTGTACAACGACTTCGTGGTATCGAGCCTGATCAAGGAATACAGCAAGACCGACCCCAACGGCTTCCTGCTGTACCTCTCCGATCATGGCGAAGATGTCTACGACTCGGCGACCCATGACGTTCTCGGACGCAACGAAGGCAAGCCGACGATCCCGATGTACACGGTGCCGTTCATCGTCTATGGCTCGCCAAAATGGCTGCAGACGCACAACTGGAACTTCGACAGCATCCACAATCGGCCGTACAGCAGCTCGAACCTGATCCATACCTGGTCGCAACTGGCCGGCCTGAGTTTCGATGAGCTGGACTCGACCAAGAGCCTGGTCAGCCTCGACTTCAAGGAGCGTCCACGCCTGATCGGCGATCCGTACGCACCCAAAGGCCTGAGCGACTTCGCGGTCATGGAAAAGGCCGCCGCCCAGGCCGCCCCGACCCCTGCGGTGGCCAAGCAGTAACTCACCGTTGTTTCAAAAGAAGGCCTGCGCAATGCAGGCCTTTTTCATGGTTACGTAAAATAGCGCCAGCCCCCTCAGCCCCTGCGCAGCAGCACTCGGGTCACCCGCCGCTCCCGCACCTGAGTCACCTGCAGGCGCCAGTCCTCCCATTGCAGCTCATCACCCACGGCCGGCAAACGATCAAGCAAGCTCATGATCAGGCCGGCCAGGGTCTGGTAGTCATCGGTGGGCCGCGCCTTGAAGCCGATTCGCTCCCGTAGGTGGCTCAGGTTCATGGCGGCATTGACCAGCACACCCTCCCGCTCCTGCACCAGATCCGGACTGTCCATTTCGCTGGCGTCCGGCAGCTCGCCCGCAATGGACTCAAGAATGTCGGTCATGGTGATCATGCCGACAAAATCGCCGAATTCATTAACCACGAAGGCGACGTGGGTCGATTCGGCGCGCATCTGGTCCAGCGCATTGAGAATCGAAAAGCTCTCGAGCAGATTGATGGCAGCGCGAGCCAGGTGTTCGACATCGGGCTTTTCGCCAGCCAGCAAGGCGTTGAGCAACTCTTTCTTGTGCACGAAACCCAGGGGCTCCTCGACCCGCCCTGCCCGAACCAGCGGCAGCCTTGAGTAGGAGGAAGCGATCAGTTGCTGACGGATACTGCCCTCGTCGTCGGCCAGATCGATGACGTCTACATCGCTGCGCGCCGTCATCACGCCGCGAATCGGGCGCTGCGCCAGTTGCAGCACGCCACTGATCATCATCCGCTCGCGACGATCGAACACTGCATCGTGGTTGTCGCCGTCAAGATTGTCGCCATCGAGCAGGTCTACGATGTCCTCGCCCACCTCTTCGACACTCGGCTTGCGCCCGCCCAGCAGGCGCAGCACGGCATGGGCCATGCGTTGGCGGCGCGGCAAATCGCCCTTGAGGCTGCGCTTGCGCCTCGCGCGGGCGATCTGGTTGAAGATCTCGATGAGGATCGAAAAACCGATCGCCGCATACAGGTAGCCCTTGGGAATATGAAAGCCCAGGCCATCGGCGGTCAGGCTGAAGCCGATCATCATCAAGAAGCCCAGACACAACATGATCACGGTCGGGTGGGCATTCACGAACGCGGTCAGCGGCTTGCTGGCGATGATCATGATGGCGATGGAGAACACCACCGCGATCATCATGATCGACAGTTCATCGACCATGCCAACGGCGGTGATCACCGCGTCCAGGGAGAACACTGCATCGAGCACCACAATCTGCGCGACGATGGGCCAGAACAAGGCATAGGTGGCGCTGCCGGACTTCTGCGTGACATGCCCCTCGAGCCGCTCGTGCAACTCCATGGTCGCCTTGAACAACAGGAACACCCCGCCGAACAGCATGATCAGGTCGCGCCCGGAAAAGCTCTTGTCGAACACCTCGAACAGCGGCGCCGTCAGCGTCACCATCCAGGAGATGCTCGCCAGCAGGCCCAGGCGCATGATCAGCGCCAGTGACAGGCCTAGCACCCGCGCGCGGTCGCGCTGCTCAGGCGGCAGTTTGTCGGCAAGGATGGCGATGAACACCAGATTATCGATGCCCAGCACCAGTTCCAGCACGATGAGCGTCAGCAGGCCAAGCCAGGCCGTGGGATCGGCAAGCCATTCCATGGATCAATCCTTCCTGTTCGATGCAGAGGCGCCAGGCACGAAAACGCCCGACGCACTGCAGAGTGAGCCGGAGCAGACGGGGCTTGGGAGGGGATGGCGCGGATCAGCGCCAGGGAGGGAGTAACAGTGATCTGCGTTCAGCGAACGGGATCGGCAACTGGGAGGTTCCAGTGAAGGAGACATGGGTGTCCTGAGTCGAATACGGGAAGCGATCCTACCTCGGAGGTGGAAACGTCTTACAGGACTGAACTGTTACAAATGTTTTGACAGGTGTTGCCAGGACAACACCCAAAGGAAAAATCGCCGCCCCCTCTGTAGGAGTGAGCTTGCTCGCGATGCGCCCACTCAGACGACGCACTATTGGCCTTGCCACCGAAATCGCGAGCAAGCTCACTCCTACAGGGGATACAAGCTCACTGCTACAGGGGATAACAGCCTATCCCGTGACTGTGCATGCCGCCCAGCCGCTCGGACGAACCTTACAACGCCTTCTGCCAGAACAGCGCCCGGCCCATTTCGGGATCGAGTTGATAATCGCTGTAGCCCAGCTTGCGGTAGGCACCTTGTGCCGGGGCGTTGCCCTCCAGCACCTCCAGGGTGATCTTGCAGCAGCCGCGCTGACGGGCGATCTCCTCGACCTTGGTCAGCATCTTCTGGCTGATGCCCTGACCTCGGGCCGACGCAATGACTACCACATCATGGACATTGACCAGCGGTCGACAGGCGAAGGTGGAGAAACCTTCGAAGCAGTTGACCAGGCCGACCGGCTCGCCAGCGATGAACGCGAGCACGCTGAAGGCGTGAGGCCGCTTGGCCAGTTCGATTGCCAGCTGCTGGCGGGTGTCCAGCGCGAGCGACTCGCCACCACCCATGACGTCTTCGGCATAGTGATTGAGCAAAAAACCGATGGCTTGAGCGTGGACCGGATTGCTATAGCTGGCTTGCAGGACCAGAACCTCAGGGGCTTGCATTGACTTCCTCTACAACTCAGGGGGTATCAGGCAGCGGGTACAGGGCCCGGTTGCCGCGTGTGCTGGATTCTACCGTGGCCCGCACCAAAATATCCCGATACAGAAGTAGGAATTTTCTTGGTGCGCACAGGATTCGGTCTCTGCTGCACCGGGAAATGGCGCTGGCTCATCCTTCGTGACTGGCCAGTCGAAAAAAGGGCAGGCTTCGCGCCGTCCCCCGAGCTACACCTTGCGGATTGTCCAACAATCCGACCGGCGGTCATGAACCCTTTTTACCGGTGAACCGTGCGCCAGAACAGCGCATTCAGCGGTCAGGGAGTTTCTGTAGTGGCTGCGTTTGACTCCTACAAAAACGCGCCACACCGCATGCCAGACATTTCCGAGAAAAAAAGTCGAAACTTCTACAAATGCCCCGGGTCAGCACATTAGAGCGCCTATGCTATTGGTTGAAGCCCGAGCAGAGGCCGCTTTTCACCTTGTCCTTCACCATGCAGTCGGTAAATGGGTATCGATCTTGCGTAGGTCTTGTGTGCCTGGCCATAGGACATGGCCGATTACAACTAAGTGCTGTACCAACACTGCGTATCGAATGGGAGAGAACGATGATTAGTGCCGCTGTCAAAACCCAGAAGGGAGAGAGTTTTAATCAGCCGGCCAGCGAGCTGACCCATCTGCCGGTCTTCGCAACGACGAGCGCACCTTTGCTGCAACTGCCCCCTGTACAACCAGGCATGTCGATGGCCAACAGGAAGAAGATCCTGTTCGTGACGTCGGAAATGGCCGATCTGGTGAAAACCGGCGGTCTGGGTGATGTGTCTGCTGCACTGCCGCGCGCCATGCGCCACCTGCACGATGTACGCGTGCTGATTCCCGGCTATCCACAGGTCATCAATAGCGGTAACCCGATTCACATCATCAGTGAGCTCAGCGGGCATGCCGCGCTGCCTCCCTGCAAGATCGGCCGTATGGACATGAAAGACGGTCTGGTCATCTATGTGCTGATCTGCCCGGAACTGTATGAGCGCGAAGGCACGCCCTATGGCGACAATCACGGTCGCGACTGGTCGGACAACCACATCCGCTTTGCCCGTCTGGGTTTGGCAGCCGCCGACTTCGCCGCCGGTGCGGTGAAAACCCAGTGGTGCCCGGAACTGGTTCACGCCCATGACTGGCCTGCCGGCCTGGCGCCTGCCTACATGAAGTGGCGCGGTCAGAGCACGCCGACCATATTCACTATTCACAACCTGGCCTATCAGGGTTTTGTCAGCACCGCGTCGAGCCGCGAGCTGGGGATTCCGGACGAAGCGCTGGGCCCGGACGGCATGGAGTTCTATGGCCGCCTGTCGTTCATCAAGGCCGGTATGGCCTATGCCAGCCACATCACCACGGTCAGCGCGACCTACGCCAAGGAAATCACCACGGCGGACTTTGGTTGCGGTCTTGAAGGTTTCCTGCAGAGCAAGGCCAACCGCGGCCAGCTCAGCGGCATCCCCAACGGCATCGATGAAAGCTGGGATGCAGCCACCGATGAGCATCTGATCTGCCGTTTCGCGCCCAACGAGTGGACGCGCAAGGAAATCAACGCCGACCACGTGCGCGAGCTATTCGAGCTTGAGCCGTCCACCGGCCCGCTGTTCGCGGTGGTTTCCCGCCTGGTCTATCAAAAGGGCCTGGACCTGACCATCGGAGTTGCCGAACACATCGTCAACAACGGCGGCCAGATCGCGATCATCGGCCGTGGCGAGCCAGACGAAGAAGACGCCATGCGTGCTCTGGCGGCGCGCTTTCCGGGCCAGATCAGTGTGCGGGTCGGCTTCAACGAAACCGACGCCCGTCGCATGTTTGCCGGCAGCGACTTTCTGCTGATGCCATCGCGGTATGAGCCTTGCGGTCTGAGCCAGATGTATGCACAGCGCTTTGGATCGTTACCGGTGGCACGTCGTACCGGCGGGCTTGCCGACACCATCGAAGACGGCTGCACCGGTTTTCTGTTCGACGAGTCCACCGTGGAAAGCTACACCGAGGCGCTGACCCGTGCCTTCAACGTGTTCGCCAACCCGACACTGCTCAACGCCATGCGTTGCCGCGCCATGGCTGCCCCGTTCGACTGGCACAAGGCCGTTGAACCCTACGCCGACCTGTATCAGGAACTGCTGAAAAAGAACGTGGGTGCTGCGCTGCAATACTGATTCATGAACTGAAAAAAGGGGTAACGGATGCCTTCGCGCACGGATGAGAACTGGCGCCACGGCGCCGTCTTGCTGGACTCCGACCACACCCGGTTCGCCCTCTGGGCGCCGGATGCGAAACACGTGAGTGTCGAGATCGAAAATGGGCCTTCGCAGGCCCTGCTACCGCAAAAAGATGGCTGGTATGTTCTCGACGCACGCTGTCCGGCCGGCTCGCACTATCGCTACCGAATCGACCATAAACTCGACGTACCTGACCCGGCTTCCCGGGCTCAGGTCGACGACGTGCATGGCCATAGCCTGGTCGTCGATCCCGACGCCTATGCCTGGCAGCACAATGCCTGGCAAGGGCGCCCCTGGGCCGAAGCGGTCATTTACGAGCTGCATGTCGGCGCACTGGGTGGTTTTGCCGGTCTGGAGCAGCACCTGCAGCATTTGGTCGACACCGGCGTCACCGCCATCGAACTGATGCCCATCGCGCAGTTTCCCGGGACCCGCAACTGGGGTTACGACGGTGTCCTGCCCTATGCTCCGCAGTCCTCCTACGGCTCGCCGGAGCAACTCAAGCACCTGATCGATACGGCACATGGCCTGGGCCTGGCGGTCATTCTGGACGTGGTCTACAACCACTTCGGTCCCGATGGCAACTATCTGGGCGCCTACGCCAAGCATTTTTTCCGCAGTGACAAGAAAACCCCTTGGGGCGATGCCATCGATTTTCGCCGTCGCGAAGTCCGCGATTTCTTCATCGACAACGCCCTGATGTGGCTGCACGAGTACCGTTTCGACGGCCTGCGTTTTGACGCCGTACATGCCATCGAAGACGCGACCTTCCTTGAGGAGATGGCCGAACGGATTCGTCAGACAACGCCGGGGCGTCACATCTGGCTGATGCTGGAAAACGAGTTCAACGAAGCCAGACGCATCGATCAGGGCTATGACGCGCAGTGGAACGACGACGGCCACAACACCCTGCATGTATTGCTGACCGGCGAGACCGACGCCTACTACACCGATTTTGCCGAACAGCCGACGCACAAGCTGGCGCGCCTGCTCGGTGAGGGGTTCGTATACCAGGGCGAGGCCACGCGCCATGGGCACACCCGAGGGGAACCCAGCGCGCACCTGCCGCCCACTGCCTTCGTGCTGTTCCTGCAGAACCATGACCAGATCGGCAACCGCGCGCTGGGCGAGCGCCTTTCGCAGCTGTGCCCGCCGCAAGCCTTGCGCGCCGCCACTGCCCTGCTGCTGCTGTCGCCGATGATTCCCTTGATGTTCATGGGCGATGAGTGGGGCGCCAGCGAGCCGTTCCTGTTCTTCACTGACTTTCACGACGAACTGGCCGACGCGGTGCGCGAAGGTCGGCGTGGTGAATTCGCCGACTTCGCCGCCTTCGCCGACCCGGCCCAGCGCGAACGCATTCCCGATCCCAATGCTCTTGAAACCTTCAAGGCATCGCGCCCGGCGTTCGACGCGCTGCTGCTGGAGACCGACAAGGGCCAGGATCATCAAAGCTGGCTGGCCCTGTACCGCGAGCTGCTGCAGCTGCGTCGCGAGCACATCATCCCGCGTCTGCAAAGCGTCCAGGCGCTGGGTGCCCAGGTGCTGGCCGACAAGGCGGTCAGCGCCCTCTGGAAGATGGGCGACGGCAGCACACTGCGTATCGACCTCAACCTGGGGCCACACGCGGTGCAGATCGACGAGCACAGCGTGCAGCAGGTGGTTCACCAGTCTCATCCAAAATCGGCAGAACTTTCCCAACGCGGCAGCCTCAATCCATACACGGCCATTGTCAGCCTGATATTGAGTGACGTTGTGGAGGAACAGGATGAGCAATGAGCAACTGGAGATGCTGGCGGCCGAGGCAGGACTGTCGGTCGACTGGAAAGACGCCAATGCACGACCGCAGCGAGTCAGCCCCGAGGTCCTGCGCAAGGTCCTCGAGGGCCTGGGCTACCCCGCCGAAAACGATGAACAGATCAGCGCCAGCCTCAAGCGTCTGCAAGACCAGAGCCTGTCCACCACCCCGCCACCGCTGCTGACGGTCGACCACGGCAGCAACCTGGACTTGTCAGCCTGGTTCAAACCCGAAACGCCCTTTGTCATGGAGCTTGAAGACGGCTCGCGACTGGATGCCAGGCTGACAGCCAAAGCCGAGCTTCCCGCGCTGGCAACCGTGGGCTACCAGCAGCTGGCGATCGCCGGGCAGCACCTGACCATCGCGGTCGCCCCCAAGACTGCCTACACCCTGGCCATGGCCACCGGGGATCCGGTTCCACGCAGCTGGGGCCTGACCCTGCAGCTTTACTACCTGCGCCGTGACGGCGACGGTGGTTTCGGTGACACGCAGGCGCTGGAAACCTTTGCCCGCTCGGCTGGCGAACGCGGCGCGGCGGCCATCGCCATCAGCCCGGTACACGCCATGTTCGCCAGTGACAGCCAACGCTTCAGCCCCTACTCGCCTTCAAGCCGGCTGTTTCTCAACGCCCTGTATGCCGCGCCCGGCGCGATTCTCGGCGATCGCGCGGTGCGTACCGCCATCGAAGAGACCGGTCTTGGCGAAGAATTCAAGCGCCTGGAAGGTCTGCCGCTGATCGATTGGCCCGCGGCGGCGTCGGCCAAATGGAAGCTGTACCGCGCGCTGTACGCAGCGTTCATTGGCAGCGCCCATGCACTGCACGAAGACTTCAACAGCTTTCGCCACGCAGGCGGTGAGGCGCTGGAAAACCACTGCCGCTTCGAAGCCTTGCGGGACGAGGGCGACAAGCTGGGCATCGGCGGCAACTGGCATGAATGGCCTGAGCAGTATAAAAATCCACGCAGTGACGCAATCAAGGCATTCGCCCAGGACCACAGCGAGCAGATCGGCTTTCATGCCTTCGCCCAGTGGCTGATCGCCCGTGGGCTTGAACGTGCGCAGACCGCCGCGCGCGGCAGCGGCATGCGCGTCGGCCTGATCGGCGACCTGGCCGTGGGCGCAGACGGCGCGGGCAGTCAGGCATGGAGCCGCCAGGATGAGTTGCTCTCGGCACTGACGGTCGGCGCGCCGCCCGATATCCTCAACCGCTCGGGGCAGAGCTGGGGCATCTCGGCGTTTTCGCCCATGGGTCTGAAACGCAACGGCTTTCGCGCCTTCATCGAGATGCTCCGGGCCAATTTCGCCCACGCCGGCGGCCTGCGCATCGATCACGTCATGGGCCTGCAACGCCTGTGGGTGGTGCCGCTGGGCTCACCCGCCAGCGAAGGCGCCTATCTGAACTATCCGCTGGACGACATGCTGCGTCTGCTGTGCCTGGAGTCCTGGCGGCACAAGGCTGTGGTCCTGGGCGAGGATCTGGGTACGGTGCCCGAAGGCCTGCATGACAAACTCTCCGCCCGCGCCATCCTGGGCATGCGCGTGCTGCTGTTCGAACAGGACAACGCGCACTTCAAACCGATCATCAAATGGTCCGACGACGCGCTGGCAACCACCAGCACCCATGACCTGCCGACACTGACCGGCTGGCTCAGCGAGCTCGATATCGAGTGGAACAAGACCCTGGGCCACATCGACGCCGACACCGAGCGTGAATCGCGCGACAGCCGGGAGCGGGAGCGTCAGGGCCTGCGCAGCGCGTTGAAGCACAACTATCCCAGTGAGCGTAACGAGCACGACAGCGACATCATCGATGGCAGCGTGCGCTATCTGGGCCACACCCGTGCGCCCTTGGTCCTGTTGCCGATCGAGGACGCCCTGGGCATCGAGGAGCAGGCCAACCTGCCCGGCACCATCGACAGCCATCCCAACTGGCGCAGGCGCTTGCCCGGCGACTGCAGATTGCTGCTGGACAACGCCAATGCCGCAAGACGCCTGGAAATCCTTGCCGCAGCGCGCCTTCAGGCAGCGGAGCGTGACCAATGAGCACTTCGACAACCCCTGCGCTGAAGTCCTTACGTGCCACTCAGCGCCTGCAATTTCATAAAGACTTTACCCTCGACCATGCCACGCAGCTGGTGCCGTACTTCGCCAGACTGGGGATCAGCCATCTCTACGCCTCGCCGTTGCTGACGGCACGCGCCGGTTCCATGCACGGTTATGACGTGGTCGATCCGCGCCATATCAATCCGGAACTGGGCGGCGAGCCGGCGTTGAAGCGCCTGGTCAGTGAGTTGCGCAAGCACGGCATGGGGCTGATTCTGGACATCGTGTCCAACCACATGGCGGTCGGCGGCGCCGATAACCCCTGGTGGCTGGACCTGCTGGAGTGGGGTCAGCGCAGCCCGTACGCCAAGTTCTTCGACATCCAGTGGAACTCCCCGGACCCCTTGCTCAAGGGCCAGTTGTTGCTGCCGTTCTTGAGCACTGATTACGGCACCGTCCTGCAGAATGGCGACGTCGCACTGTGCTTCGACGCAGGCCAAGGCAGCTTCCGTGTCGAGCACTACCAGCATCATTTCCCGATCAATCCGGGCACCTATGCGCCGTTGCTCGAAGCTGCCGCAAGCCCGGAACTCGATGAACTGGCGCAGCGATTCGCCCAGCTGGACGACTATCCGCAGGCCTATGAGCGGGCGCGCCAGGCGAAGGCTGAGCTGTCGGACTTGCTCAAGGCCAAACCGGACTTGATCAAGGCAATAGAAAACGGCCTGAAGCAGTTCGACTCCCGCAAGCCCGAGGGTTTCGACAGACTCCATCAACTACTCGAACGCCAGGACTACCGCCTGGCCAGCTGGCGCACCGCCGGCGATGACATCAACTGGCGGCGCTTTTTCGACATCAATGAACTGGGCGGTCTGAAGGTCGAGCGCTCGCAGGTGTTCGAAGCGACCCACGGCAAGATCTTCGAACTGATCGCCGATGGCCTGGTAGACGGTCTGCGCATCGACCACATCGACGGCCTGGCCGACCCTCGAGGGTATTGCCGCAAGCTGCGTCGGCGGGTAGACAGCCTGCTGGGTCAGCGTCCGGCCGGCACGCAATTGTCCCACCTGCCGATCTTCGTGGAGAAGATCCTCGGCGCCGACGAGCAACTGCGCAAGGACTGGAACGTCGACGGCACCACCGGTTATGAATTCATGAACCAGGTGTCGCTGTTGCAGCACGATCCCAAGGGCGAAGCAGTCCTGGGAGAGCTCTGGAGCAGGGTCAGCGGACGTACCGCCGATTTTAATCTGGAGGTGCTGGAGGCGCGCGACCTGGTCTTGCATGGCACCCTGGCCGGCGACTTTGAAAACCTTGCCCAGGCACTGCTGCAAGTGGCGCGCAGCGACGTCATGAGCCGTGACCTGACGCTGGGCGCCATACGCCGGGCCCTGTTGGCGCTGGTCAGCAACTTCCCGGTGTATCGCACCTACATCACCGCCTGCGGCCGATCGGCAGAGGATGAGCGATTCTTCCAGCAGGCCATGACGGGCGCGCGTGCGATGCTCAGCGAAGGTGACTGGCCAGTGCTCGATCATCTGCAACGCTGGCTGGGCGGTGAGCGGTTGCGTGACTACCCGACCGGCCGCCTGCGCGAGATGCGGCGCAAGGCGCATAACCGCTTCCAGCAGCTGACCTCACCGGTGGCCGCCAAGTCGGTGGAAGACACCTCGTTCTATCGCTCGGCAGTGTTGCTGTCGCGCAACGATGTAGGCTTTCATCCGCAACATTTCAGTGCGCCGGTCGAGGCGTTTCACAAGGTCTGCATCGAGCGCGGTGCAAGCTTTCCCGACAACCTGCTGACCACGGCGACCCATGACCACAAGCGCGGAGAAGACACTCGCACGCGCCTGGCGGTGCTCAGCGAAAACGCCGGCTGGTATGCCGAACAGGTCGAGCGTTGGCAGCAGCTGTCCGCGCCCTTGAAACCGGCTGACAACCACATCAGCCCGGGCGACGAGCTGATGCTCTACCAGGCGATCCTGGGCAGCTGGCCACTGGGGCTGGAAGGCGACAGCGCGTTCGAGGAATACGCCAAACGGCTCACCCAGTGGCAGGAAAAAGCCCTGCGCGAAGCCAAATTGCAGAGCAGCTGGAGCGCTCCCAACGAGGCGTACGAAACGGCCTGTCGCGACTTCCTCCAGCAATTGCTGTTGAGCCCGGACACCGTCGCGCTGCGTCAGTCCATCGGTGCAACCGCCAATCGGATTGCCCCGGCTGGCGCCCTGAACAGTCTGGCGCAAACTTTGCTGAGAATGACTGCACCCGGCGTTCCTGATCTGTACCAGGGCACCGAGTTCTGGGACTTCAGTCTGGTGGATCCGGATAACCGCCGTCCCGTGGATTACCCGGCTCGCGAACGCGCGCTCGGTGATTCCACGCCGTTGCCCGAGCTACTTTCCCAATGGCAGGACGGACGGATCAAGCAGGCGTTGATCGCGCAGGTGCTCATGCTGCGCAATCAGCATCCGACCCTGTTCAGCAAGGGTCGCTATGAGGCGCTCGAGGTGGTCGGCGAACAGGCCGCGCACGTCGTGGCATTTGCCCGGGAAAGTGAGGGAAAGCGGGCTATTGTCGTGGTTCCACGTTTGCCGGCTGAACTATTGGGCACTGCGCAAACTCCATTCATCAACGCAGCAAATTGGGGCGATACAAGAATCATCCTGCCGTTCGCTGATTCAAATCCAAACTGGAAGGGACTTTTTGCACAGACTACAGTCACAACCAACAAGGAATTGTCGCTCAGCGCAGCGCTCAAGGAATTTTCCGTAAATCTGTTTATTCAAACCTTGTAATACCCGGGAGTGTCGAGATGAGTGCCGACGATAAAAGAATCAAAGAGCTTGCCCATCAGATTTGGGAGTCTGAGGGCGAACCCCATGGTCGCGATGCCGAGCATTGGGAAATGGCCCGCAAGCTGTTCGACGCCGAGTCCAAGGCGAAGAAAACCACCGCTACTGGCAAGTCCGCCAAGTCCAAGCTCGATGGCAAGGCCGAGCCCAAGCCTGCAGCGGTGAAACCGACTGCCAAAGCCGCAGCCAAGCCTGGCGCCAAAGCAGCAGAAAAACCGGCGGCAAAACCTGCAGCCAAGCCCACGAGCAAGGCGCCGGCCGCAGCAGCTGCCGAACCCAAGGTGGCCGCAAGCAGCGCCGCACCGGCCAAGCCTGGCAAATCCGCAGCCAAACCTGCGGCCAAGCCCGCCGCCAAGAAGCCTGCGGCCAAACCGCCGACGCCTTGATCGCTCGTCCTCCTGGACGAGGCATCACATCAGCGACATCAACCGCAGGGATCGCCTGAAAACGATCGGCCAGGCCTGCGGTTACCTCCTCCCTGTTTCTCGGTAATGGCGCAGTCCCAGTCTGCGACAAAGGCTTTGTTCGCCTTCAGGAAAATCATTCGAACGTCAGGAATACACATGAGCAAGCAAGAGAAAAAAACCACCCCCCAGAATGAATCCGAAAAGACGGACACCCCACAAGCCGCCTCGCGGATTCGTGAAGGCCTGCCCTTCCCGCTTGGCGCCAACTGGGACGGCCTTGGCGTCAACTTCGCGATTTTTTCGGCCAACGCGACCAAGGTCGAACTGTGCCTGTTCGATTCCACCGGCGAGACTGAACTCGAGCGCATCGAGCTGCCCGAATACACCGATGAAATCTTCCACGGCTACCTGCCTGACGCCCACCCGGGGCTGGTTTATGGCTATCGCGTGTATGGCCCTTACGACCCACAAAATGGCCATCGCTTCAACCACAACAAGTTGCTGATCGACCCCTATGCCAAACAACTGGTGGGCCAACTGAAGTGGTCCGAAGCGCTGTTTGGCTACACCATTGGCCACCCCGACGATGACCTGAGCTTCGATGAACGTGACAGCGCGCCGTTCGTGCCGAAAAGCAAAGTCATTGATCCTGCGTACACCTGGGGCCGCGATCAGCGGGTCAACGTGCCGTGGGAAAAAACCGTGTTCTACGAAACCCACACCCGTGGCTTCACCATGCGTCACCCCTCGGTACCGGATGATGTAAAAGGCACCTTTTCAGGCCTCATGGTCGATGACGTGATCCAGCACATCAAAGGGCTGGGCGTGACCTCGGTGGAATTGCTGCCCATTCACGCCTTCGTCAACGACCAGCATCTGCTGCAAAAAGGCATGACCAACTACTGGGGCTACAACACCATCGCCTTCTTTGCCCCGGACCCACGCTACCTGGCTCATGGCAAGATCGCCGAGTTCAAGGAGATGGTCGCGCACATGCACCATGCCGGGCTGGAAGTGATTCTGGACGTGGTCTACAACCACACTGCCGAAGGCAACGAACGCGGCCCGACCCTGTCCATGCGCGGCATCGACAACGCGTCCTACTATCGCCTGATGCCGGATGACAAGCGCTTCTACATCAACGATTCGGGCACCGGCAACACCCTGGACCTGAGCCACCCCTGCGTGCTGCAGATGGTCACCGACTCGCTGCGCTACTGGGCCAGTGAAATGCACGTGGATGGCTTCCGTTTCGACCTTGCGACCATTCTGGGGCGCTACCACGACGGCTTCGACGAACGTCACAGCTTCCTCGTGGCCTGCCGTCAGGACCCGGTATTGCGCCAGGTCAAGCTGATCGCCGAGCCGTGGGACTGCGGCCCGGGCGGTTATCAGGTCGGCAATTTCGCGCCGGGCTGGGCCGAGTGGAACGACAAGTTCCGCGACACCGTTCGCGCGTTCTGGAAAGGCGACGAGGGTCAGCTGGCCGACTTCGCCAATCGCATGACCGCCTCGGGCAACCTGTTCAACCAGCGTGGACGCCGGCCTTACTCGTCGGTCAACTTCATCACCGCCCACGACGGTTTCACCCTGCATGATCTGGTGTCGTACAACGACAAGCACAACGAAGACAACGACGAGAACAATCAGGACGGCAGCAACGACAACCGCTCCTGGAACCACGGCGTCGAAGGGCCGACCGACGACCCGGAAATCAACGCCCTGCGCCTGCGCCAGATGCGCAATTTCTTCGCCACCCTGCTGTTTGCCCAAGGCACACCGATGATGGTCGCCGGCGATGAATTCGCCCGTACTCAGCATGGCAACAACAACGCCTACTGTCAGGACAGCGAGATCGGCTGGGTCAACTGGGACCTGGACGAGGATGGCAAGGCGCTGCTCAAGTTCGTCAAGCGTCTGATCAAGCTGCGTCAGGCCTACCCGATCCTGCGCCGCGGGCGTTTCCTGGTCGGCGATTACAACGAGGAACTGGGGGTCAAGGACGTGACCTGGCTGTCACCGAATGGCGAGGAGATGACCATTGAGCAATGGGAAGATGCCAATGCCCGCTGCCTGGGCATGCTCATGGATGGCCGCGCGCAGGAAACCGGCATCCGACGTCGCGGTTCGGAAGTTACCCTGTTGCTGTTGGTCAACTCTCATCATGAAGGGGTCAACTTCAAGTTGCCGCAGGTGCCGGAGGGCGTCAACTGGACCTGCCTGATCGACACCAACAACCCCGACGTGCGTGGCAAGGAGCATTTCGATTTCGGCAGCGAATACACCGTCACGGAGCGCTCGTTGCTGCTGTTCGAACTGCAGAAGGAAGATCAGGCCTAAGGCGCTCTGCGCACTTTGGGGACCGTGCTCTTGTGGTTTTGCACTGATCTGTAGCAGCACGGCTTGGCGGCGCTAGCGATCTTCAGGACGCCACCGCCGGCAAGCCGGACTGATACAAGGGCTTGGGAGATGAATCAGCTCACAACAACGCCGACAACCTCACATCGGCTGCCAGCACGCGGTGCAGCTGTCCGTTGGCGGCGAAGATCGGAACCGACACCGTGACGCAAAAGGCGTCGGTTGCCGAGGAGCGGTAGACCGGGGTGATGTAACTGGCCAGTTGCTCGGCTACCTCGCGAAACCACGGCCTCTGCGCCCAGTTGCGGCCCTTGCAGCTGGGCGCCTTGCTGTCTTTTTCCAGCGCGACGTTTTCGCTGATCTGCACGCCATTGCGGTCGACCATGTAAAACAGCTCGAAGCGCTGATCGCGTAGCAGCGTGTCGTGCATGAAGCGCTCGGCCGTCTGCGGGTCACTCTGCATCGCCGCCTCGCCCCCCAGGCGTTCGACACTGGCCTGAATCGCCTTGTGCATCTGCAAACGAAAGCCGCCCAGCCCGTTGAGCAGGTGATCGCCGCTGGTTCGCACCGCGTCGCTGTGGGTCAGCACCTTGCCCGCATTACCCAGCAACTCGGCAGCCACGCCGGCGATGTTTTGCACGTCGCGGTTGATGGCGTGCACGGCAATGCCAATGTGCTCGGTGCCCGAGGCGATATGGCCGACCCGTTGATCCAGCTGATCCATGGCCGACTGGGTGCTGAGCAAATCCTGGCCCATGCGGGTCATGCCTTGACGACCATCGGCGACCGCCGCGTGCATGGTCTTGCCAGCGGCACCCAACTGATCCATGTCGGCGCGGAAACGTTCAATGATCTGACTGACCCGGGTTGTCGATTCGGTGGTATGCCCGGCCAGGCGCCGGACCTCATCGGCGACCACGGCAAAGCCGCGTCCATGCTCCCCGGCGCGCGCAGCCTCGATGGCTGCGTTGAGCGCCAGCAAGTTGGTCTGTTGAGAGATGCTGGCGATCACGCCCAGGACCTGACTGACTTCTTCGAGTTGACCGAACAACTGGCCGATGACCTGCTCCAGCTTCTGCTCGCTGGCGCCGATGGCATCGACCTGGTCCAGCACCTGCTCGCCGGTGGTCTGGCACTGGCGCAGGGTCAACGTGACCTCGCTGGACAACTTCGCCACCTGAGCGGCGCCGGGCACCAGCTCAGTGTCCAGCGAGGTGCTGACTTGCTCACTGGCACTGGTAATCAGCTCCGAGGCCTGGGCCAGCATCTGTCCGCTGTGCTCGGTGACCCGGGCAATGCGCGCAAGCTCGGGCGCATGGGCGGCGATGTCCACCGAAGCTGCCAGGCTTTCAGCCAGCCGCTGGTGCAAGACCTTGCTGAACCCGTTAAGCCGGGTATTCAGCGGGGAGTGCTCGGACAGTTGCACTGTCAGGTCCAGATCATCGAACAGCAGGTTCAGCGCATCATCGTCTTGAGCCCGGCGTTTGTTGGCGCGCAGTGAAAACATTCGGCATCTCCCTCCGTGTGAGCCATGAACGCTGCAAGCACAGTGCCACCACCGACCGCCCTTGTGGGCCGCAGTACCTGAGCGCAAGGCCGAGCTGAAAATGCCCGCTTTGCAGCGTGCGCCGGTACTGCCCGGTTTTTTTGGTGCACTGATCCCCACGGTGAAGGACGGCAGTGCGTGTAGACTGCGCCGCGCCGGTACCCCCATCGCATCGGCAACGCGATACCCCACCCCGCGCACCGCCGCTGCACTCATGAGTCGGCAGAGGTGTCCAGCGCTTATGGAGCCGAGCCTTGGAACTACGCCAGCTGCGTTACTTCGTCAAAATCGTCCAGCTCGGCAGCCTTGGCCGGGCGGCGCTGGAACTGGATGTCGGCGTTTCAGCGCTCAGCCAGCAAATCGCCAAGCTTGAAAGCGAGTTGAGCACGCGTCTGCTCAACCGCAGCACGACCGGCGTCACTGCTACCAGCGCCGGCCTTGCGTTCCTGCACCATGCGCAACTTACGCTGCGCCAGGCCGACAACGCCGTGCTGGCGGCCCACCGCGCACGCATGAGCGGCTACGTCAGCGTCGGCCTACCGCCGACCACCGCAACGGTGCTGGCCTTGCCGCTGATCAATGCCATGCGCGAGCGCTACCCAGACATCCAGCTGCACCTGGTGGAAATGCTCTCCGGGCATCTGGCCGCGCAGCTCAATGCACGGCAGATTGATTTGGCGATCCTGTTCCAGCTTGAGGGTGGCAAGCGTTGGAGTGTCACCCCGCTGCTGGACGAAAAACTGTTCGTCATCGCCTCGCCGTCGCTGGCCGATGCGCCCCAGGGCGACAGCGTCTACCTGGCCGAACTGGGGCAGTTGCCGCTGGTTGCACCCAGCGCCCAGCACGGGCTGCGTTCGACCTTGATGACCGCCTTCGAGCGAGCCGGGGTGGTGCCCAACATCATCATGGAAGTCGACGGCCTGGCCGTGCTGATGAATGCCGTACGCGCCGGCCACGCGGCAACCATCCAGCCGGGCGCCGCGGCTGCACTCAAAGGCGAATCGGGCCTGTCGCTGGTGCAGATCGCCGACAGCCATGTTGGCCGACGCAATCTTCTGGCGACGCTGGCCGAGGACGAACTGTCGCCCGCGGCGCTGGCAACCCGGGTGGTGATCACCGATGTCGCGCGGCAGTTGGTGGGCAGCCAGCAATGGCCAGGGGCGACCTGGATCGGCGAGGGGTGAACGCCATAAAACCTGTAGGAGTGAGCTTGCTCGTGATGCGTCATTCCAGTCGCCGCCGTGGCCGACTGTCATATCCCATCGCGAGCAAACCCACTCCTCCAGCCATCGAGTGCCACGCAAAGCCTTTACTAAAACTAAACACCCCACGGTAAATCAGGTCTTTCGGACCCTCGGCGCATTTCCCTACAGTTCTCCCATCGCTGGCGGCCCTGCTTCCTGAGCGCAGGCTCCTGAATGCGGGCGATTTGAGGAGAAACAATGATTGATGTTCTTGTCATAGGGGGCGGTAACGCCGCGTTATGCGCCGCGTTGATGGCCCGGGAGGCTGGCGCCAGCGTGATGCTGCTCGAAGGCTCGCCCAAGGTCTGGCGTGGCGGTAATTCACAACACACGCGCAACCTGCGTTGCATGCACGACGCCCCGCAGGACGTGTTGGTCGATGCCTACCCGGAGGAGGAATACTGGCAGGACCTGCTCAAGGTCACGGGCGGGTTGACCAATGAAAAGCTCGCCCGTCTGGCCATTCGCGCCTCTTCATCCTGTCGCGACTGGATGCGCTCCCATGGCGTGCACTTCCAGCCACCGCTGTCCGGCGCATTGCACGTGGCCCGCACCAACGCGTTTTTCATGGGCGGCGGCAAGGCCCTGGTCAACGCCTATTTCCGCAGCGCTGAACGGCTGGGGGTAAAGATTCGATACGACGCTCAGGTCAGCGATATCGAATTGGAAGACGGTCAGTTCGTCGCTGCGCATCTGGGCGAACGTGAAGTAGATGGACGGCAGCTGCCCGCCGAGCGCATCGAAGCGCGCAGTTGCGTATTGGCCGCTGGGGGCTTTGAGTCCAATCGTGAGTGGCTGCGTGAAGCCTGGGGCCAGAACGAGCGCGGCGAGTGGCCCTCGGACAACTTCCTGATCCGCGGTACGCGCTTCAACACCGGCGTGCTGCTACGGCGCATGATCGATCTGGGGGCCGACATCATCGGCGACCCGACCCAGGCGCACATGGTGGCGATCGACGCCCGAGCGCCGCTGTATGACGGCGGCATCTGCACCCGTATCGACTGCGTCTCGCTCGGGGTGGTGGTCAACCGCGACGGCGAGCGCTTCTACGACGAGGGCGAGGATTTCTGGCCCAAGCGCTATGCCATCTGGGGTCGACTGGTGGCGGGGCAACCGGGGCAGCAGGCGTTCTCGATCATCGATCAGCACGCCATCGGCCGCTTCATGCCCCCGGTGTTTCCCGGCACCCAGGCCAATACCCTGGGCGAACTTGCGCGCAAGCTGGGCCTGCCGCAGGCGGCGTTTGTCGAGACCGTGGAAAGCTACAACCGCGCCTGCCGGGTCGGCACCTTCGATCACACCACACTGGACGACTGCCACACCGAGGGCCTGACCCCGGTCAAGACCCATTGGGCACGCCCTCTGGACAGACCACCCTTCTACGCCTACCCGCTCAAGCCCGGCGTGACCTTCACCTACCTGGGCCTGGCCACCGATGAAACGGCCGCCGTGCGCTTCAACGGCAAGGCCAGCGGCAACCTGTTCGTCGCCGGCGAAATGATGGCCGGCAACGTACTGGGCAAGGGTTATACCGCCGGTATCGGCATGGCCATCGGCACCGCATTCGGCCGTATCGCCGGCACCCAGGCCGCAGCCTCCGCGGGCTTGGGCCCTTCCACTGAAATGACGGAATCGCACCATGCAGCTGTTTGACCCCAACACGCCGGGCGAGCTGATCCCGGTACTCAATCTGCACGAAACCGAAGTCCAGCGGCAGATGAGCATCTGCAATGCCTGCCGCTATTGCGAAGGGTTTTGCGCGGTGTTCCCGGCCATGACTCGACGCCTGGAGTTCGCCCAGGCCGACATCCATTACCTGGCCAATCTGTGTCACAACTGCGGCGCCTGTCTGCACGCCTGCCAGTACGCAGCGCCCCACGAATTCGCGGTGAATGTGCCCAAGGCCATGGCCAAGGTGCGCCTTGAGACCTACGCCGAGTACGCCTGGCCCAAGGCACTGGGCACGCTTTACCAACGCAACGGCCTGACCCTGGCCCTGGCGAGCGGTGCCGGGCTGGCGCTGTTCCTGTGCCTGACACTGCTGATCATGGGCAACCTGTTCACCGCCATGCCCGGGGGCAATTTCTACGGGATCTTCCCGCATAACACCCTGGCGCTGATGTTTGGCGCGGTGTTCGGTTTCGCGGTCCTGGCACTGGCGATAGGTGTACGGCGTTTCTGGGGCCAGATCACCCCGGGCGAGGCCTCCCCGTCGCTCAAGACTTCAGCCGCACTGGAAGCCACGGCCAACGTGGCACAGCTCAAGTACCTGGATGGCGGACACGGTCAGGGCTGCAACAACGAAGACGATAAGTTCACCCTCTGGCGCCGTCGTTTCCATCATCTGACCTTCTACGGTTTCCTCCTGTGTTTCGCCGCAACCGGCGTCGCCACGCTGTATCACTTTTTGCTCGACTGGCATGCGCCCTACCCGATCCTCAGCCTGCCGGTCCTGCTCGGCACAGCCGGCGGCATCGGTCTGTTGATCGGACCCGCCGGCCTGCTGTGGCTGAACCTGCGGCGCAACCCTGAGCATGGCGATGCTGCGCAAAAACCCATGGACCGAGGTTTCATCGCGCTGCTGCTGGCATTGAGCGTCAGCGGTCTGGCCTTGCTGGCCTTTCGCGAAACCACCGCACTGGGCCTGCTGCTGGCCGTGCATCTGGGCTTTGTGATGGCGTTCTTTCTGACCATGCCCTACAGCAAGTTCGCCCATGGGATTTTCCGCAGCGCGGCGCTGCTCAAGTTTTCCATCGAAAAGCGCCAGGCCAATCCGATCAACGCAGGCAGCGACTGACCTGGCAAACGCAAACACCGCACCTTCATTCCAATAACAATATCGAGCACAGCAGAGCCATGATGAATACGACACCCGCAAACCCCGCGTCGAGGACGGCGAAATTCGCCGCCATCGTGCGGGTCACCAGTGGCAACTTTCTCGAACAGTTCGATTTTTTCCTGTTCGGGTTTTATGCCACTTACATCGCCCAGACGTTCTTCCCGGCCACCAGCGAGTTCGCCTCGTTGATGATGACGTTCGCCGTGTTCGGGTCGGGGTTTCTCATGCGCCCGCTCGGCGCCATCGTGCTGGGCGCGTATATCGACAAGGTCGGCCGCCGCAAAGGGCTGATCGTGACGCTGGCGATCATGGCCTGCGGCACGGTGCTGATCGCGCTGGTGCCCGGTTACGCCAGCATAGGCGTCGCAGCGCCGATCTTGGTCCTGCTCGGGCGCCTGTTACAGGGGTTTTCAGCGGGGGCGGAACTGGGCGGAGTCTCGGTCTATCTGGCGGAAATCGCCACGCCGGGGCGCACCGGTTTTTACACCAGTTGGCAGTCGGCCAGCCAACAGATCGCGATCATCCTTGCCGCCGCACTCGGCTACGGCATCAATGCCTGGCTGGACGCTGCGCAGATCGCGGCCTGGGGCTGGCGTGTACCGTTCTTCATCGGTTGCGTGATCATCCCGTTCATTTTCGTGATCCGCCGCTCGCTGCAGGAAACCGAAGCGTTCAAGGCACGCACCCATCACCCAAGCGCTGGTGAGGTGTTTCGCTCGATGCGGGACAACTGGCGCACCGTGTTGGCTGGGGGGTTGTTGGCATCGATGACCACCACTACGTTCTACCTGATCACCGTCTACACACCGACCTTCGGCCGCTCAGTGCTGCACCTGAGCACCACCGACAGCCTGATCGTCACCCTGTTCGTCGGCCTGACCAACTTCATCTGGCTGCCGATCGGCGGGGCGATTTCGGACCGCATCGGCCGCCGCCCGTTGCTGTTGGGCATTTCCGTGCTGTGCATTTTCACCGCCTACCCGGCCATGCACTGGCTGGCCGCAGCGGCAAGTTTTGAACGTCTGCTGGTGGTGCTGCTGTACTTCTCGTTTTTCTTCGGCATGTACAACGGCGCAATGGTGGCAGCGCTGACCGAGGTCATGCCGCAAAACGTGCGGGTGGTGGGCTTCTCCCTGGCGTTCAGCCTGGCGACGGCGATCTTTGGTGGTTTCACCCCGGCGATGTCGACGTTTCTGGTGCAGGCCACCGGCGATAAAGCCTCCCCGGCGTACTGGCTGATGTTCGCCGCGGTGTGCGGTTTGTCGGCAACGCTGATGCTGTATCGTCGGCAGAAGTCCTGGGTCGCCAAATCCGCTTGATGCCAGGGCGCTTTGCACGGCGTGACAGGCTTGTCGCGCCATGCAGAACACAGCAGCCCGGTGCAATTGCTTCAAGGCTTTGCGCTGAACCACGGGCCATTCCATACATTGTCGCAAAACGCCCCGCTCCCCCTTCCCGCCGGTCCCGAAGCCCCGTATTCACTGACTTTGTAGTCACGAACAGACCTTGCTGTTTCGAAACTACAAATTATGTAGTGCAGGAAAATAATCACTACAAATGTGTTGACGAAGCTTTTTCGTAACGGCATAGTTCAAGCGTCTCCCCGATCGGGAGAGCTGGCAAAAGTATTCCGGGCCCGTTCGATGTAACCGTCGAACCTCCATTGGATGTGTGCTGCCCACAAGGCAGATTGTGATGAAGCTGAACCGGCATGATCGACCCACCCAGGCCGAGCGCTGGCGAAACGTCCTCATGACACTTGTGGTCGACCAAGCACAGTCGCCCGTGTCCTCACGACGTCCGCTGATTCTCTCCTGCGTTTCGAATCATTCTGTAGCAGCTCCTCACCGACACTACCTGCGCAGGCCCGGTACCGGCTCTGTGTATCGACGGACCCTGTTTGTCGGCAAGTGAGAAAACTGCGAATCGATGGACGATTCGCCATTACGTTTGAACTAACCAGATAGATCAACAAGCGGGCATAAAGGGGTATCCAATCATGAATCTGAACAATCAACCTACCATTGATCAACTGGCTCGACTGTTCGCGGCGCAGAAGGACTCCCTCGATAGCCACATTCTCTGGGTCTGTGAGAAAGGTGATGTACACATGGACGGCCTGGGCGCGTGCACCGAGGAACAAGAGTTCGACGACCAGCACCCGCACATGCGTGCGCGACTGAAGATGTACCGCAAGGGCCAGGGCTACGTCGGCAAGAAGGCAGCCGCCGACAAACAGTTCCTGGGCCAGGTCCTCGACACCCTGAGCAGTGAATGGGGCAGCGCCCGGCAGGAACCCGGCCTGCGCGTCATCGACAAGCTTTGCTAGGCAATAGCAGACCATCCACTGACAGCCTGGGTTGAATACGGCTTGCCGGCGGCGGCGACTTTGAATCGCCACCGCCGGCAAGCCTTGCTGCTACAGGGTTGGGCGCCGCCAGGGTACTGCTGAACCAGGGTGCTGCTGAAGAAGTTACGGCCGTCATCAGTGCGCTTGTGCCGAACCCGATAGATGGCCGCTCATATCCGCTTCTGCCGAAGGCGTGGGAGGCTGGCTTGCCGACGATCTGCCGGGCACCGGCAGCCAAACCCGTGTCTGCGGTCTGCCTGACGTTACCCACCGCCCGATTTCACAACTGCTGCGCAGCCTGTCGCCGACCCGTCGGGCTTCCACGCCCTACGGGCAGAGTCGAACGTGCTCAAATGAAGGGAGCAGGTCAGCAGCTGGCCGGATTGATCAGCGCGGTGAGGACGTGGTCTGCCCACTGGCCGTTGATCTTGAGGTACGAGCGGGCAAATCCTTCACGCTCGAATCCCAGTGTCGACAGCACGCGGGCGCTGCGCTCGTTTTCGGGTCGGTAATTGGCCATGATTCGATGCAGCTGCAGATCCTCGAATACGTAGGCGATGGCTTTGCCCAGGGCCTCGCTCATCAGCCCCCTGCCCTGCGCCTGTGCACTGAGCGAATAGCCCAGCTGACAGGCCTGAAACACGCCGAGGACGATGTTGCTGAAATTGCATTCACCGATCATCTCGCCGCTCTGGCGCTCGCACATCAACAAATGCAGGCCACGCCCGGCCAGGCGCTCGTGCTCAATGAAGCTGATGCGCCGGATGATGCTGTCGATGTCGTAGAAACCGGGCGGGCGTGTCGGCTGCCAGGGTTGCAGATGCGCCCGGTTGTTGAGGTGGTACGCCTGGATCTGCGCCGCATCGCCGCCCAGGGCCGGGCGCAGGATCAGGCGCTCGGTGAGTAAACGCAGCAGTTGCGGTTGCGCGACGACGTCCATCAGTCATTTCCCTTCATTCACCGCTGTCTGCGTCGGACAGGTAGCGTCTCTACGCTCAAAACGCCAATTTGTAACCAATGGCAATCAGCATCACCGCCAGAAAAGGCCGCAGGATGGCGTCCGGGATGCGACCGGTCAGATGACTGCCCATGTAAATGCCCGGCAGCGAGCCCATCAGCAAAAAGCCCAGCATCGGCCAGTTCATGTTGCCCATGCTGGCATGACCAAGCCCTGCTACCAGCGTCAGGGGGACGGCATGGGCGATTTCGGTGCCCACCAGCCGGCGGGTATCAAGAAACGGGTACAGGATGAACAACGCGACGGTACCCAGCGCGCCCGCACCTATCGACGTCAACGCGACCATGACCCCGAGCACCACTCCGGTCAGCACCGTCAGCGCGTTGAGACTCTTGTCGCTCAGCCGGTAGTGATCGCCGGCATGGCGATGGGCGAACGCCAGCAGACGTTGCTTGAAGAAGATCGCCAGGGCGGTCAGCAGCAGCACGAAACCCAGCGCCTGCTTGATCACCGAGTTCATCGCCTCGGGCGCCGTATGCAGCGTGCTGAGAAACCACAGGGTCAGTCCGGCCGCAGGCACACTGCCCAGGGTCAACCAGCCGGTGATACCCCAGTCGATATTGTCGTTCTTTTTGTGCACCAACACGCCGCCGCTCTTGGTGATGGCGGCATACAGCAGATCGGTGCCCACGGCGGTGGCCGGATTGATCCCGAACCACAGCAGGATCGGGGTCATCAACGAACCACCGCCCACACCGCTCATGCCCACGATGAAGCCAACCAGCAAGCCTGCAACGACGAAACCTATATTGCCAAAATCCATTGTTCTGCCTGACCGATGCGCACACGCGGGGAAAAACTGGCGCGCAGAATAGCGAGCTTTCTTATAAACGCAGTAGACCGAAACGATCTATCGTTATAACCAAAGGTGTCGCCGCAGGATGGCTCGGCTAAGCCGGCCGCACGAAATGCTGCTCTCAAGGCTCGCCCTCCCAGTAGTCCACACTGGCTTGAGTGCGCTGCACGGCAGTGAACGCCCTCGCCCCGTTGATCGTCACCGTCGCCTCGTATTTGCCGGAATCCGGGTACTCGCAGACTTCCGGCGTTTCCCGGGTGCTGATGGACAGATACTTGAGCGGCGCGTCGGAGGTATTGATGATCTGGTGCGGGTACTGCGGGCCAGGCGGAATGAACAGCACGTCACCGCTCTTGATCGCCAGCAGCTGCCCGGCGACGCGTAGCGTGCCATGGCCCTCGAGCACGACGAACATCTCCTCCTGGGCGTGATGGAAATGATAAGGGCAGGAACGCTTGCCCGGCGCCACGATGTCTACCGAGGCGCCCAACTTCTGCGCCGCGGTGCCCACCCCAAGGCGTGCCGCCTGAGTCTGATAAAGCGGGTCGCGCCGCTCGTCCTGCAGTGGCACGTCGTTGAAGTTGCGGATCAGGCGCAAGGCCAGGGAGTCTGCAGTGTCGGTCATGGTCGGTTCCAGATCAGTGATCTTTTTGTACGGCCAGAAGCGAAGACTGATGCACAATCGCGGCCGGATGTCTAGGCACTTTCAGCGCGTCGCGACGATGAACAGTCGCGGAAACGGCAGCAACACAGTGCCGTCGGCCAGCGCCGGGTAAGCCTGACTGATGGCTTTCAGATAGGCCTGCAGAAACGCCGCCTGCTCGCTTTCTTCCAGCTTCTGCAGATAGGGCCGCAGCGCCGATCCCTTGAACCACTCGACCACCGCAGCATGTCCACCGGCCAATGGATGATGGTAGGTCGTGCGCCACACGTCGACTTCGCTGCAGTGAGGTTTGAGCCGCTCGAAATACCAGGCGCCAGGGTGCCGATCCGGATGCTTGACCGAGGCGATCTTGCTCGCCCACGGCCCACTGGCGGCGATCTCGCGCGCCAGCCGGTGCGCCGGTTCCTCGAGGTTGTCCGGGGTCTGTACCGCCAGAGTACCGCCGGGGTTCAAACGACTGACCAGGCGCGGATACAGCTCTGCATGATCAGGTACCCACTGCAACGAAGCATTGGCCAGGATCACGTCGTAGGTCGGTTGCGGATTCCAGCTGTCGATGTCGGCCAGTTCAAACTCAAGGTCGGGCAACCGCTGACGCGCCTCGTTGAGCATGTCCTGGGAGCTGTCCAGCCCCGTGATCCGGGCATTTGGGAAACGCTCGGCGAGCACTTGAGTGGAGTTGCCAGGACCGCAGCCCAGATCGATAGCCAGCTCGACCGATTGGCTGGGTATGGCGGCGACCAGATCGCGCACCGGGCGTGTGCGCTGCTGCTCGAACATCGAATACTGCTTGGCTGACCAGCTCATCGGGCATTTCCTTGAGGTATGAAGGACAGGCCACCGAGGGTAAGGCCTGGCCTGTTCGAGCACAATCAACGCACACCAGTCTGCCCCACCCTGCCAGCCTGCGACCGGGCCTGATCAGGCGCGCCCTACCCCTTCAAAGGCGACATCAACGATCAGCGCAGGATCCAGGCTGCGTATGCGCTGCTCGATGTGATAAGCCCCCGCTTCGGCATAGCGCAGGAAAATACGACGGCAGGTCACGCACTCCCAGACGCGGCAACGGTTATAGGGGAAAAACTGTGGGGCGATAGGGGCGTTCAACGACCAGTACGACGAGCCTTGGGGGTGGTATTCATCCAGCGTCAGGTCCTCCTCTTCGGCGGTGATCAGCGAGCCGATCTCCCGCAACTGGCTGTCCTTGAGCGAGACCGGCATGCCTTCCCAGCCAGCGAAGGATTTGGGCATGCAGGAACAGGCTTGGCTCACGGCGGCGCTGCGATGAGCCAGGCGCAGCAAGTCCGGCATGGCGAGAGGTGTGTACATGGCAACAGACTCCTGTCGGGTGAGGACGTCAGACGTGCAGGCATTGTGCCGCGCCGCTGACGTTCTGCCTACAGCACCATGGCCTCAGCGGCCGGGTTCAGCGCATCACCCGGCGGGTGAGGTGTCCGCCCGGTATCGGGTAAGACACATACAACCCGGACTCCACCTGAGCCCGAGAGGCCTGAGCCATGCCGCGTACTTTTGCCGATGCCTCAAGCAGCTGATCCCTGCGCAGCCCACCGCTCAGCACCGCGTCGACAATCGCCTGAGCGATGTCGTCCAGCCCTGCTTCGCTGGAAACAAGCAGCAAATGCGCCCCAGCATGCAGCGCGGCCACCGCGGTGTCGGTGACGCTGTTGCCGCGCAGGATCGACACCGCATCCAGATCATCGGAGATGATCAAACCGTCGAACCGCAGCGTGTTGCGTAGCAGGCCGATGATCTTTTCCGAAGTGCTCGCCGACTGCACTGGATCGAGCGCCGGAAACACCGCCGGGCCCGGCATGATAGCCCCGACACCGGCGGCGATGACCTGACGAAACACCTGCAGCCCATCCTCAAGGCCCTGTTCAGACTCGGGCACAAACGCGCAAGCGACTGCCGGGTCCTGCTCGGTCTGGTAATGACCGGGAAAATGCTTGGCGGTAGCGATCACCCCCGCCCGCTGGACGCCGCGGATAAACGCGCAGGCAATTCGCGCCACCTCCCCAGGGTTCGGGCCCAAATTGCGCTCGTGCAACCAGGGGTTGGTGCCGGTCACCACATCGACGATGGGCGCCAGGAACAGGTTGACGCCCATGACCCGCGCCGAACTGGCCATGTCATAACTGCACGCTTCGATTTCATCAGCGCTCAGCGCCTTGAGCGCATCCGCCGACGGCATCCCCGGCACCAGATGATGCAGACGTTGAATGCCCCCGAGCTCCTGATCCACCGCGACCAATACCGGCCCGTCGGCATAGGCGGCGGCCTGCTGCGCGATCCCGGCAAAATGCGCCTGGGTTTCCGCCCGACGGCGCTCGAAACTCATGTTGCGCGCCAGGTATTCATCGCGGCTTTCACCCAGCAGGATGGACACGCCACCGCGACTCAGACACCGGCGCACGCTGTCATCGATCTCAAGCCCCGAGAAAGCCGGCAACAGTACGGAATAAGCAGCTCTGTGCAGTTCGGTTGACATCCCGCCACCTCATGATCGATCGAATTTTTCCGATGCTCGCTTATGATTGATTAAGAGCGAACATGCTCGGTATTGCTCACTGTAAGCGAGGACAAAAAAATGTCAATGCTCGATCCTGAGCATGGGGAGGCACTGCGCGAACGCTGGCGCATGGGGCGAGCGCCAGTGATCAAGTGCATCGGACAACCGATCTTGCACCCTCCATAACCAAATGCTCTGAGTGCACACGGGCTTCAATCGATTGGCTCTAGGATTTGCCGACCTCTGGTCAAGGGGTCACTGGACAGGCCCGAAAGCCCCCGCTACGTTTAACCCCACACACAAAACGTCCACGTTGTTGGATACGTTTTTTTCGCCGCACCAATGGACAGTTGCGCAGTATCTCCAGCCGTTTGGTCCGCCTGCCAGCATGGACACTACCTGGAGAGCCACCATGTCATTCATCGGTCACGGTACCGCCATCGACGATGCCGGTTTCGATCACATCCTCGACACCGCGCAATTGGAAGCAGCCGCCTTGTGGGCGGTTCTGTCTGTTGAAACCTCAGGGGTCGGGTACTTCGGCGACCGTCGTCCGAAGATTCTTTTTGAACAACACGTCTTCAGCCGAGAAACCGAACACCAGTTCGACGCCAGCCATCCTGATATCAGCAATAAAACGCCCGGTAACTACGGGGCCACCGGCAGTCATCAATATGAGCGCCTCGCGGCAGCGATGGCGTTGGCGCCTGAGAAGGCGCTCAACAGCACGTCCTGGGGCCTGGGACAAGTCATGGGCTTTAACTTTGATAAAACCCATTCATCCAATGCCGGGCAAATGATCGAGAAAATGGTGCACTCGGAAAATGAACAGTTGGCCTGCACTATTGGCTTCATGCAGACAACCGGTTGTATTGAGCATCTGCAAATGAAGAACTGGGCTAAATTCGCAGCGCGGTATAACGGCCCCAACTATGCAGTCAATCAGTATGACAAGCGTCTGGAGGCCGCCTATGCGACCTATACACACGGCGGCATGCCTACCCTGCAAGTGCGCACCCTGCAAAGTTACCTGATATTTCTTAACTACCAGCCCGGCCCCGTGGACGGCGTATTGGGCAAATTCACCCGGGACGCGATGAACCTGTTCCAGGCCCGGGAGCATCTGCCCGTCACGCAGTCGCCGGACAGTGCCACGCTGGAGCGGCTGACCACGTTGGTCAACGCCCTGCCCGTCTGACCCGCCCGCACCTTGAAGCGCTCGCCCGCTCTGGCGCTGGCCCTGCCGGCGTCAGGAATGAGGCGCGCTTCGGACACTCCAGATGAAGCCATTTGCGACTGCCGCGCTGACAATCTTGCTGGCGTTAACCCTGTTCAACACTGCAAGCGCCGCAGCGCCCACCCAGTTCAGACTGATCGCCGCTGCGGATCAACCGGTTGCCCCGTTGCAGCTGGACCAGGCCTTGGGAATTGAATTGATCGGCGGTGATCCCCCGCAGACATGCAGCGAGATCACGCTGTACCTGGACCACAGCCGGGGCCTCTCACCCAAGTGCTGGTATGGGCCGGACAAACAGGTTTTCTTCACCCTGTCGCGCTCTGACGGCAATCGTGATCAGTGGAAATCCCTGCTAGGCAGTCCGTTTTCCCATCAAACGCTTCGACCCATGGCCGTTTCGCTGGAGATCGGCGGCAAATCGCTGCAAGGCATCACGGCTCTCGACAAAGGCACGGCGGGCAACACCAGCGCAGGTGCTCAAGACAGTCCCAGGAACAATCCCAAGCCCACTGTTTCATTAAGCACCTACACCGCGCCGATGATGACATTGGGCCTGGTCGTCAGCCTGGCCGTGATAATCATCACGGCCCTCTACGCCCACAAGGGCTACATGATCAGGGACTCGGTCATTCCGCAGATGCTGCTGCGCCATAGGCCCTACAGCCTCGGACGCTTTCAGATGGCTTTCTGGTTCGTTCTGATCCTGTCTTCGTTCCTGTTCATCCTGGCCGTGACCAAGGACCTCAACTCCCTGAACCCCGAATCGTTCGCTCTGCTCGGCATTTCTGGCGCCACGGCACTGGCTGCGGTGGCCATCGACCAGTCGAAGAAGGAGCAGGTCGACAAGATCGAGATGGCGGTCGCCGCCCTGGGCCTAAAAACCTGCGAAGACGTTCAGCTGCTGCAGAATCGACACCACGTACTGAGCGTACCCCCCGAAAAAGAAACCTCGGAACAGGCCACAGCAAGGCTCGAAACCCTTGAGCCCGTGAGCACGCAGTGGAGCGCCTACAAGTCGGCGATTGCACCGATCAAATCCAGGGGGTTGTTGGCAGATCTGGTCAACGACATCAATGGCCCGACCATCCACCGCTGGCAAATCGTGGTCTGGACATTCGTTCTGGGGGCCATTTACCTGACCAAAGTCTATACAGACCTTGAAACGCCAACGTTCGGCCAGTCACTGATGGCACTGATGGGCATCAGCAGCGGCGTCTACCTGGGCTTCAAGATTCCCGAACGGCAGGTAGATACGGCCAAATGATCGCAACGGGGCCGCCGCTGGCAGGGGCCTGGGATCAGGCGAGATAATTTCAAACGCGCTCTTTTCATTTGCAGCGTTGCTGGTCAACATATGCGCCAATAACTCACCGGCACGTCCAGACTTGATGCAAATGAGTTTGCTTCCCGACTTCGCGCGTTTCTCATCCCGAAAAAACAATCACTTCGCACGGCAACTTATCTGCCTTGCCAATTGTGGGTCGATGCGCTGCTGCCTGGACGAGCCTTGAAAACAGTATTCCCTTTCTGCTTTTTCAGGATCAATAGATGCGTCTCTTACTGCTGACAAGCGGGCTGGCCATGTTCCTCGCTGGCTGCGGCTCCACCCCCAACAACCCTTCCGTGGACATGGAAACGCCTAAAACCGCTGCCGATTATGCGCAATGCGTATTCCCCAAATGGCAACAGATCAAGCGCGAAACCACGCTGACCGAGAGCAAGGGACACTACAAACTCCTGATCTCCAGCAAGGTCTCGCAAGACGACATTCTCGAAGTGTTCAAAGGCAACCCCAATACCCGGGTATTCCTCTATCAGCGTGCACCGCTGGCATCGGCGTTTGGTCGCAGCGCCCTGGAAAAAGCGGCGCGCGAGTGTCTGTAACTGCCGGCCGGTGATGCAATCAGCCTGAACTTTCGCGTTTTCGATTCCCTCTCAGAACCGATACGTCCGTTTTTTAGCGGGCCGGATTTCACTCAAGAGGAATCATTACCATGAGTCAGTCACTGAACGGCAAGAAGGTCCTGATCATCACCGCCAACACCGGTATCGAGCGCGACGAATTGCTCAAGCCGCTGCAGGCATTGAAAGACATGGGCGCAGCGGTCACCCATGCCACGATCAAGGGTGGCGCCGCCCAGACCTTCCTGCATGACACCGAGAAAGACACCAGCGTCACCTCGGACACCCAGCTCGCCGGGTTGTCAGCCGGGGAGTTCGATGCGCTGGTCATCCCGGGCGGCACGGTCAACGCCGATACCTTGCGCCAGGATGCCGATGCCCAGCGTCTGGTCAAAGAATTCACCGCAGCGGGCAAGACCATTGCCGCCATCTGCCACGGCCCTTGGCTGTTGATCGATGCAGGCGTGGTCGCGGGCAAGACCCTGACCTCCTACCCGAGCGTGCGCATCGACCTGCTCAATGCCAAGGCGGCCAATTGGGTCGATGCCCAGGTCAAGGAGTGCCCGGCCAACGGCTGGACCCTGATCACCTCGCGCAATCCTGACGATCTGCCGGCGTTCAACGCGGCCATCGGCAAGTCGCTGCAAGCCGCATAAACCCGCGACCGCGCTCAAAAAAAACGCATCGACGCCGCTATCTGCGGCGTCGATGCGTTTTCGCATTCATAACCCTGGTGGAAGACAGCGACGTACAGACCACCAGGGGAGTTCTCGCACTCACAGCCTATGAACGGCGTGGACGCGACAAATTCAATTTTTCTTCCCTGCCGAGGGTTCAGGCGCGCGCTGACGTGGTTGTTGGTCTTCGCAAACGAAAATACTTGCAACCATTTTTTCGCCCCTCGGGTCGACATCGAAAGGCCTACGCGATCATCGCAGGCGCCCAGACGAGACTTGCCCATGATCGGAATCATTGTCCCTGCGCATAACGAAGAAGACTTTCTGGACGACTGCATCAAGTCGCTGGTTGCAGCTGCCAGCCACCAGGAGCTGGGGGGCGAGGCGGTAGAGATTCTGATCATGCTCGATGACTGTTCCGACGATTCGCTGCACATCGCTCAGTCCCATGGCGTTGGAACGCATGTCTGCAACCATCGCAATGTCGGCATGACCCGCGCTGTCGGGGCACAATTGCTGCTCGAGCGTGGTGCCCGCTGGCTGGCCTTCACCGACGCTGACAGTGTCGTGCCCTACGCCTGGCTGGCCGAGCAGATCACCCACCAGGTCGATGCGGTGTGCGGTATCGTCGAGGTCACCGACTGGTCGGAGCACAGCGAGCAGGTGCGTATGCGCTATGACGCGGTGTATCGGCCGGTCGACGATCATCGGCATATCCATGGCGCCAACCTGGGGGTTTCTGCTGCGGCCTATCTACGCGCCGGCGGCTTCCGGGCTCTGCCCGCTCATGAGGACGTGCATCTGGTCCGGGATCTGCAGCGCATTGGCGCCAATATCGTCTGGACGGCGCGCAATGGCGTCATTACCAGCGCGCGGAAAAACTGTCGCTGCCGGGAAGGTTTCGGTGATTACCTGAATTCGCTGGCGACTCCTTCGTTATTAAGCTAACCCTGACTACGCCCATGGACATTCAGTAATCCGCTCAGGACCTCAGTCCTGCTTGCCAGGCTACCTTCTCAACAGCGGGACAGCGACCGATGCAACCGATAAAAAACCGGGCCAATCCCGGTGACGACACACTGGGCGGCGGCATGCCCAGCGCCAGTGTCGCCATGCCCAAAAGCGGCAACTGGTTCAAGCGCCTGCTGGCTTTCACCGGGCCTGGCTACATGGTCGCCGTCGGTTACATGGATCCGGGCAACTGGGCGACCGATATCGCCGGCGGATCGCAATTCGGTTATCTGCTGCTGTCGGTGATCCTGCTGTCGAACGTAATGGCAGTCGTGTTGCAGGCGCTTTCGGCCCGGCTCGGCATCGCCACCGGCTGGGACCTGGCCCGGGCCTGTCGGGAGCGTTACAGCCGGCCGGTGTGTATTGCCCTGTGGCTGGCCTGCGAGACGGCGATCATTGCCTGCGACCTGGCCGAAGTGATAGGCACCGCCATTGCCTTGAACCTGCTGTTTGGCATCCCGCTGGTTTGGGGCGCGGTGATTTCCGCGATTGACGTGTTCCTCATCTTTTTGCTCATGGGCAAGGGATTCCGGGCGCTGGAGGCCTTCGTCATTGCCCTGTTGCTGATCATCTTCGGCTGCTTCGCGATCCAGATGGTGCTGGCCCGCCCGGACATGGCCGAGCTGTTCGCAGGATTCATTCCCAAGGCCGAAATCGTCACCAACCCGGCGGCCTTGTATCTGGCCATCGGCATCATCGGCGCCACGGTGATGCCGCATAACCTGTATCTGCACTCCTCCATCGTCCAGACCCGCGCCTATCCGCGTACCGATGAGGGCCGCAAGATAGGCCTGCGCTGGGCAGTGACCGACAGCACCATTGCACTGACCCTGGCGTTATTCGTCAACGCCGCGATCCTCATCACCTCCGCCACCGTGTTTCACAAGGCAGGCAAGACGGATGTGGTGGAGATCGAGCAAGCCTATCATTTGCTGTCGCCGATGCTCGGGGTCGGCATGGCCTCGATGCTGTTCGCCGTCGCGCTGCTGGCTTCGGGGATCAACTCCACGGTCACCGCCACCCTGGCCGGGCAGATCGTCATGGAGGGCTTCTTGCGTCTGAAACTGCCAGGCTGGGTACGTCGCCTGCTGACCCGCGGGCTTGCGATCATTCCGGTGATTGTCGTGACCAGCCTCTATGGCGCCCAAGGCACGGCAAAATTGCTGGTGCTGAGCCAGGTGATCCTGTCGATGCAACTGCCGTTCGCGATCATCCCGCTGGTACGCTTCGTCTCCGACCGCAAGCTGATGGGCAACCTCGTCACCGGCCCCCTGCTGACCACCCTGGCGTGGGCCATCGCCTTGCTGATCCTCGGGCTGAATCTGGTGCTGCTGCTGGGGATGTGGGGGGATTGAGCAGCAAATAAACGCGGTCTGCCTGACACGGCCAAGGCGCCCGGGTTTGCTGCCGGTGCCCGGCAGATCGCGGGGCAAGCCCGTTCCCACGGCCTCTGGCCAGAATCAAAAGCCAGCCAAGCATCCCTGTAGCGGTCCGGCGCGGTTGCCTGTGCTGATGTGTCCGCTGTAGCAGTCCGGCTTGCCGGCGGCAGCGATTATCGGGTCGCCACCGCCGCCAAGCCTGTTACGGCCATCAGAGGCCAGCTGCCGGGCTTCCTGCGCTGACTCAGTGCATGGAGCCGTGATCGTGGTCCATGTCCATCGTGTCCATCATCGCCCGCGCCGGTGCGGTGATGTGCAAGGTCTCGCGTACGCCCTTGTCGTTTTCCACGGTCAAGGTCAATGGCACCTGATCGCCGTCCTTGATCTGACCGACCAGGCCCATGAGCATCACGTGGTAACCGTCCGGGTCCAGCGAAACGCTCTTGCCGGCCGGCAAGGGCACCGACTCCACCGGTCCCATGCGCATGACGTCATTGGTCATGCTCATCTGGTGAATCTGGACGTTTCCGGCAACCGGTGAACTGACGCTCAGCAGCTTGCTGTCGGTGTCAGCGGTAATGCGCATGAACGCACCCGAAGCAGGCTGGCCCGGCACTGTGGTGCGAACCCAGGCATCATCCACACGGGTCTGCGCAGCAGCGGAAAAACTCAACGCGACCAGCAGCGAGCAGGCCAGTACGCGAATCGCCGAGCGCACGGCGACAGGGGAACAAACGACGGTCATCAGCAGACCTCCATGACAGTGGTCAGATCTTGCGCACATTGCTTGGCGGAGAGCGACGGCGACAGACCCAGGCGCAGATTGCCCCGCGAGTCGAAGACGAAACTGGTGGCCGTGTGGGACATGGTGTAAGTATCGCCAGCCGGGACCTTCTCGTAGAACACGCCGAATTCCTTGGCCACGTGCTGCGTCTGCTCAAGGGTGCCACGCAACGCGACAAAGCTTGGGTCGAATTGCTTGACGTAGGCCTCGAGGATTTCGGGGGTGTCGCGCTCCGGGTCGACAGTGATGAAGATCACCTGCAAGGTCTTGCCGTCCTCGCCCATGATTTTCTTGATCTGTGCCGCACGGGCCAGCGCCGTCGGGCACACTGCCGGGCACTGGGTGAAGCCGAAAAACACCATCGGCATCAGGCCACGGTAGCTCGACAGCGTCCTGATTTCCCCGTCCGTGTCGGTGAGTTTGAAGGTACGGCCCATGATCTTGTTGCTCAGATCCTTGCCGTATTTGAAGTCCAGGGCGGTGGTCGAACCATCGCAGCCTGCCAGAAGGCCCAGCCCCAACAGGCCCATGCCGGTGACCACCTGACGGCGGCTCAGTAATTCATTCATGTGACGAACTCTCTGAAGCGGAGCCAGCATTGAAGCTGGCTTTATCTGTCCTTCGCGGCCCGCAGGGCGTGACGAAAGACGACGCTAAACAGTAACCCAAATGTTGCAGCGCCGACTCAAGGCGCCTGGGGCGAGAGCCCGGGACAACTGCGTCGTGGAGGTTTTCGCAGCCGGTAATCGGAGCGCGCCACGCATTTGCGCGCACTGCGCGCCAGCCAGCCCAGACCGATGAAGAACACCAGCGACAACGCCAGACTGCCGGCAAACGCGCAGTCGGTCATGGACAGTTTCATCAGCTGGGCATGATCGCCCATCTGCGCCATGTCCATCCGTACGGCAGGCTGATGCTGCTCGCTGCAGTCGACACCGGGACTGAACTGATTGAACGCCCGCAACATCTGCCCATGGCTGAGGCTGCACACCAACCCGCTGAACAGGATGAAGCCATATAGCGTCCAGGCAACGAGCGATTGATGGGTTCGGGCGAATTTCATGGGGCGCCATTCTACATCGTTGCAGCCCATGACACGGACCGACGCCGGACTGCCGGGTGCGACAAAACCGCGCATGCCGACCGAGCCAGCGCCGCGCAGATGGCACTTCAGCAGCGCCCCCACCGTCGACAGACCGGCTGTACCCGGCCACTTTTTTTGAACCCCTCCGGGTCCCGGGTGCCGAATTCAATGGTAACGGGCGCATCTCGCGTCGGGTTGAATCGAGCCAGGGAGTTTCGCTATGCAGGAAGACGCGCACGGTTTTGAGTCGGTTCTGACGGCTTTCGGCCAACGCCGCAAGGAGCCAGCGACTGACGACCGTCTGCTTCAGGCGATGCAGCAGTGCGTAGAAAGCGGGCTGGATCAACTGCCGATGCCGGGCCGCGGACAAACGCTGCAGCGCTGGCAGCGATTGGCGACAGTGGCCGGCGTCGATCTGGCGCTGCTCAAGCTTTATGAAGGGCACACTGATGCCCTGGCCATTATTCGCGAGCTGACCGGCCAGGCTGCCGAAGCCGGGATCTGGGGCGTGTGGGCCGCCGAACCGCCCGACGCACGCGTGGCTGCGAGCCGACAGGGCGACAGCGTGCGGCTCAAGGGTCGCAAGGCCTGGTGTTCCGGCGCGCAGCAGATCGACCACGCGTTGATCACGGCCTGGGACGATGATGAACAGTCCTGCCTGGTGGCCGTGGCCCTGGATCAGCCGGGGATCAGCATCGATGCACAGGCCTGGCAAGCCGTCGGGATGGGCAGCACCTCCAGCGTCGACGTGCACTTCGACAATGCCGTGGGCCATTGCGTCGGCGCCAGCGGTGCTTATTTGTCGCGGCCAGGATTCTGGCAAGGCGGCGCAGGTATTGCGGCCGCCTGGTATGGCGCTGCGGCGGCACTGGCCCGGGCGCTGCATCAACAACGTCAGAAAGGTCGACCGGACCCGCACGCCGATGCCCATCTGGGCGCCGTGGATGCGGCCCTGTGCGGGGCATCGGCGGCATTACGCGAGTGTGCGGCGTGGATTGACGCTCATCCCGACGCTGACGCCCGCCTGCCTGTCCAGCGCCTGCGCGCACAGGTCGAAACGGCGGTGGAACAGGTAGTTCGCCACGTTGGCCGAGCCCTGGGCGCCACGCCCTTTTGCCGCGATGCACATTTCGCCCGACTGGCCGTGGATCTGCCGGTGTTCATTCGGCAAAGCCATGCCGAAAAAGATCTGGCACAGCTGGGCCAGTTGATCACTGCCCAATCGACCCAGGACTGGTCCCTATGAAGCCTGAGCCCATACTGCCCTTTGGCGTGCCCGGAACGCCGCTGAGCGAGTGGCAGCACAGTTCGGCGTTGCGCAGCGTGACGCCCATCGACCTCGACGTGCTGATCCCGCCAGGGCGCCGGTTGGTCGTGATCGCGCCACATCCGGACGACGAGATACTCGCATGCGGCGGGCTGCTGGCGGCCATGAACCATCGCCAGCAGGACGTTCAGCTGATTGCGGTGACCGATGGCGAAGGCAGCCACCCGCACTCGACACAATGGCCACCCTCGCGTCTGATTAGCCAGCGCCGCGAGGAGAGCCAGCGCGCCCTCGCCCACTTGGGGCTGGAGGTGTCACGCCTTGATTACCGGCGTCTGGGCATCGCCGACGGGCAAGTGGCCGACAGTGCCGACGCTCTGGTGCACCAGCTCAGCCAGGGCCTGCGAGCGGACGACATTCTGCTCACCACCTGGCGCCATGACGGCCATTGCGATCACGAGGCGACAGGTCATGCCGCAGCGCAGGCTGCGGCCAATACCGGCGCCACGCTGCTGGAGATGCCGGTCTGGGCCTGGCATTGGGCTGAGCCGAACGATCCACGAATCCCTTGGGATCAGGCGCGCAAGTTTCTGCTCAGCGACGCGCAATTGCTGCGCAAGCGTCAGGCTATCAGCGCCCACATCAGTCAGCTGCAAACCGATTCGAGCACCGGCCAGCCACCGGTGCTCAGCCCCGCCACGCTGGAGCGCCTGCTGCAGCCTTTCGAACTGGTGTTCATGTGAGCCTGCCTGCCGATTATTTTGATGAGCTGTTTGCCAACAGCGACGACCCCTGGGCATTTCAGACTCGTTGGTATGAACAGCGCAAGCGCGACCTGACCCTCGCTGCGTTACCGCGCCAGCGCTACGCCCGAGTGTTCGAGCCCGGCTGCGCCAACGGCGAGCTGAGCCTGAGACTGGCGCAACGCTGCGACGCCCTGCTGTGCATGGACATGAGCGCCCGGGCGGTGGAGCTGGCAGGCCAGCGACTGCAAGCATTTGCCGGCGCGCAAGTGCTCCAGGGATGCCTGCCAGGGGATTGGCCCGAGGGCAGGTTCGATCTGATCGTCATCAGCGAGTGGGCGTACTACCTGACACCCGAACTGTTCACCCAGGTCGTAGAACGGCTCGACGCCAGCCTCACCGCACAGGGTTCAGTGCTGGCGTGTCATTGGCGGCACCCCATCGACGGCTGCCCGATGGACGCTCGACAGGCGCATGCCTTGCTCGACGAACATCTGCCGATGCAGCGCACGCTCAGGCACGAGGAGACGGACTTTGTACTGGAGATGTGGAGCAAACAGCCAGGCGGGATCGATCTGGATGAGCAGGTTCGCTGAGCGAGAATCACCTCACCGCTGCTCGACGTCCTGGTACTTCTGACCGGACAATGGCCTCTGGCAGCGTGGCTTTCCGGCATTGACGCCCGCAAGACCGCCCTGTAGGAGCGGGCTCGTCCCGCGAGCGGCGGGGAACCCGTCGTAGTTCTGCAGCCTGCGGTCTGTCTGGCCCACCGTGTCAGCCGGATTTACGCCGACTGCGTCGCCGCTCGCGGGACAAGCCCGGCTCCTACAGCGACACCAGTCAGGTTCGTAGCGTCTGGGCTGACGCATTCGCCAGCAAGCCGGCTTGTATGGTAGGACTCGAAGGGGCGGGTGGGACCTAAAGCCGGCTTCTGACTGTTAGCACCAGTACAGACCGTGGGAGAAATCGTCCTCACCCCTTCCACCAAAGCGCCGATAAAGAATGCTTCGTTTTCCTCAGCGACGATAGAAACAAGCCTGCGCCTCTTAGTGAACCCTTTCGAGTTGAAAACCGGCCGCCGCCGCCTGACGAAACGAGGGTGCTCGGAAATCCGCCGTTTGCTGCATAACGCCTCGATGTCAGCGAGTCGCTCGACAGCTTTGAAAGAGACTTATCAGCACTATCGAAACAAAGGTAAGGCAACCACTGAAGCGTTGGTAATTCTGGCTCGCAAGCTCGCACGTGTCGCGTTCGCGCTGATGAAGAATCAGGACGAATACATCAGCAAAACGGCCTAAAGGTGTTTGCAGTCAACGATGGAATCTTCCACTGCGTGCCGCCAGATGCAAAAAGGAGGCGAAGAAAAAAATGTTAATCGTTTCTGCCCGAAGGGCGTGGGAGTTGGCTTGCCGACGATCTGGCGCGAAGCGCCAGCAAACCCTGTGAACGCTATGCGCCTGACCTACCGAGCCGTCTGATTCTACTGCCGGTGCCCGGCAGATCGCTGGCAAGCCAAGCTCCCACGGCCTCCGGCCAGAATCAAAAGCAGGCGGCGCAATAGCCCAAAGCTGCTTGAGGAGCTTGTTTGAAACCATAGAATCTCCCACAAATCCTGTGTCCGCCAGGCGATCTGCTTCTGCCCCGCAGGCCTGCCTATTCGCTCAAGCGCTGTTGCACAAACAACCGGGCCTGGCGGGTCATCTGGTCGAGTTGGCGATCACGCTGTTTTTCCGCATCGGTCATTGCCCGTTTGCCGTGCTGCTTGAGCAGATAGGCGTGAATCTGCCGCACTTCCACCGAGTTGTAGATCGGCGCGATATCGAGCACGGCGAGCAAGCCATCGGTCTGCTGATCCCGGGTGTTCATCAGCACTTGCGGACCACGCGCGGCCAATACCTGAAAGCCCAGCGCCTCGAAGTACGGCACCTTGCCGACGAAGCACGCCAGCTCGGCGTGGGGGTAGCGTTCGAGCATCTTTTGCAGCATCGCCCGGGCGACACCCTTCCGGCGCTGGCCGGTCTTGACTGCCATGTACGCCACTGCGCACGCCTGGGGATCGTCCTGCACCGGCAGGTACAACACAAAGCCTGCGACCACCGATGGATCCTCATCCTCGAGCGCCACGATCAGCTCCACCGCAAACCCCCGGGAGCCGTTCATGGCTTGCAGGTACTGATGCACCTCATGCCCGACGCCGTATTGGTACAGCGGGTACAACGGATTGCTCGGGGCGATGCCGACCATGCTGATATCGGTGACGTAATCGATCACCATCTGCATGATCTGGCTGTCGATGGATTCGGGCGGCGTGTGTTCAAGGCGGGTGATGGTAAACATGGGGGGTCCTGACTCTGGGCAAAGGCTGCACCGCGACGACCTGGGTCATCGCAATACGGGCGCATCATACCCGGTTCTCGGCCCCGACCATGAGGGGCTGGTCGGCGCAGGGCCAGTGTCCAGGGCGCAGGCCGGCGGATTTGCGCTAAGGTAATCACCCGCTCACCCGGCACCCATCATTGATTCGCGCCGCGCGTGAATCATCTCACCCTCAATTTCAGGACACCGCACCGAGCATGTTCGACTGGGACGATCTGCGTTTTTTCTCGACCTTTGCCCGTGAGGGTTCGCTGGCCGCGGCCGCTCGCTCACTGGGGGTCGAACATGCCACCGTGGCGCGACGCATTGCCTCGCTTGAGGCGTCGCTGGCGCTCAAGCTGGTGGACCGGCGCGCGCGCCTCTACGCCATCACCGCCGATGGATTGCGCGTCAGTGAATTCGCCGAGCAGATGTCCAGCACCTCGTTTGCCCTGCAACGCTTCGCAGGCGGCGAGCATGATCGTATCGAGGGCGAGGTGGTGATCTCCTCGCCCCCGGCGTTTCTGGCGACCCTGATTGCGCCGAATATCGGCAAGCTGCGCGAGCGTTACCCCGGTCTTCATCTGCGCATGGTCGGATCAAAGTCCACGGCCTCGCTGGCACGCAAGGAAAGCGACGTCGCGGTGCTTTATGCCCGTCCGGAGGAGGCCCAGGTGGTCGCCAGACACCTTGCCGACCTGCCTTTCGCGTTGTACGCCAGCGAACGCTACCTTGCCGGACACGCCAGCGAGGACTTCGTGTTCATCGGCTACGACCAAAGCATGGAGCATTCGGTCCAGCAGCAATGGCTCAGAGCGCACCAGGGCGGTCGGTCGCAGGTCATCTCCAGCAACGACCTGCGCGTCCAGGCCCAGGCGGCGGCTGGCGACGCTGGGCTGGTATTGCTGCCCGCGTTTCTGGCCACGGAATACCGGCTCAGACGCGCGCCGACCTGCGACACCGCGCTGAGTCTGCCGGTCTGGCTCGCTTACCACGAAGATCTGCGCAACGCTGGCAAGATTCGTGTGGTACTGGATTTCTTGATCGAGTGCCTGGCATCGCCTGATCAGCTGTGAATTTATTCACATGCCGTATGCGCATTCCGCCAATTCTGCGCCCTCGCCGCGCGCTCTATCCTCGGCCTCAATAAAGAAATCGATCAGAGGCCTTGCACATGAACAACCCTTTGCAGCCATCCGCCACGCTGCCCGTTTTCAGGGCGGCCTGGATCGTCACCGCTGTGTTCATACTCTCCAATGCGGCCACGCCGCTGTACACCCACTGGCAACAGAGCCTGGGCTTCGCCTCCGGGACGCTGACCCTGATTTTCAGCTGCTACATTCTCGGCCTGCTGCTGACCCTGGCCGTGGCCGGGCAACTGGCCGACCACTACGGGCGCAAGGCGCTGCTGCTTCCCGGCCTGGTGATTGCGATCATCGCCGCCCTGCTGTTCGAACACGCCGACAGCGTCGCCATGTTGATGCTGGCCCGCCTGCTCAGCGGTATCTCGGTAGGCATTGTGGTGTCAGCGGGGATGGCCAACGTGGTCGAGCAGGCCTGCGAGCAGCGTAGATCCTTTGCCTCGCTGATCGCATCGGTGTCCATGGTGCTGGGCGCCGGGACCGGCCCGCTGCTGGCTGGGGTCATCGCTCAGTACCTGCCCGATCCGGTGGACACGGTGTTCAACGTCGAGATCGGCCTGCTGTCGCTGGCGCTGCTGGTGGTTTTGCGGCAACCCCATCGCAAGCTGGGCACCGGCGGCTTTCGTCCCAAGCTGCCGTCGGTGGCCAGAGAGCATCTGGGCGTCGTCGCGCTGGGCGTGTCCTTCTTCGGTCCGGGCCTGACCTCCACCTGTTTCGTCCTGGCCCTGGGGCCCAAGCTGCTGGCCTCCTTGCTCCACGCCAACAGCCCGCTGATTGCAGGCTCCATGGCCTTTGTGATGTTTCTGACAGCGGTCGGCGTGCAGTTCGCGGCAAAAAAACGCGAGATGACGCAAGTCTTCGTGCTCAGCGGTATTGCCACCCTCCTGTCGATGGGCAGCCTGTGGATCGCCCTGCAACTGGACTCCGCCGCCTGGCTGATCGGCGCCGCGATGCTCGCCGGTGCCGGGCAGGGCCTTGGCCAACTGGGCGGCCTGACCCTGATCGCCCTTCATATCGTCCCTCAGCGCCGCGCCGAAGCAAACGCGATTTTCAATATCGGCGGTTACGTGCCAGCCGGCATCATTGCAGTGGTCACGGGTTATCTGATCGACCTGTTCGGCATCCACGTGGCGATCAGCGTGCTGGCCGGGGTGATTGGCACATTGGCGGTGCTGGCCCTTGCCGTGTTGCTTGGCAGTCGCCGCAGTCAGGGGCGCGATACCGGGCAACCCGCCTGAGCTGGCGGAGCCTGTCTGCCGTTGTCCTGCTCAGCGGACGCGGGGATTATGGGTGTCTGCAACCCAGGCGTCTCAAGGCGTTTCACCGGAGTGCGCCCATTCGCGCACGGCATCGGCAAATAATCGCAAAGCCATGGGCGGGTGGCGGTTGGCCGGGTAGTAGAGGCAGACGCCGGGATAGGTCGGGCTCCATTCGGGTAGCAGTCGGACCAGCCGTCCGCCGCGCAGGTGCTCCTCGACCTGAGTCAGCGGTGCCCAGGCGACGCCGATGCCACCGAGCGCCGCCTCGATCATCATATTGATGTTGTCCATGGTCATCGGCCCTTCGACATCGATGCTGGTGCTCTGCCCCAGGTATTCGAAATCCCAGCGAAACAGCGCCCCGCTGGCAAACCGGAAGCGGATGCAACGATGGCCCTTGAGGTCATGGGGCACCTGCGGCGGGGCATGGCGGCTGAGGTATTCAGGCGAGGCCACTGCGGCGAAACGAATATCCTGGCCGAAGCGCACGGCGATCATGTCCTTGGGGACGTCGTCGAACACCCGGATTCCCGCATCGAAGCCATCGCCGACGATGTCCACCAGCCTGCTGTCGGCCACGAACTCGATATGGATCTGCGGGTAAGTCTGCAAAAAACCTGGCACCACGTGGCGGATCAGCAGCCGGATCGACGACTCCGAGGCGCTGATGCGAATCGAACCAGAAGGCGTGTTGCGCGCGGAGGTGACTTCATTGACCACATTGGTCAGGTCCCTGAGCAACGGACGCACGCCCTGCAGCAATTGTTCACCGGCCTCGGTCAGCGCCACTGAGCGCGTGGTGCGGTTAAGCAGACGCATCTCCAGGCGCGCTTCCAGATTGCGCATCGAATGACTCAACGCTGAGGGCGAGACACCCAGCACCCTGGCCGCGCCGCTGAAGCTCTGATGTTCGGCGATGGCGATGAAGGCTGTCAGTTCCGGCAGGTCGGCTCGAATCACTTATGAATTCTCCTCATGTAGCCATGCAACGTTGGGCGGATTGTTGAGGATAGTACAGCAATATAAGGTGACCTCTTGACCCACTCGCAGACACCGAAGCTGCCCCGCTCGCCTGCAGAAAAAACGTCCACCGCTGATCCCGTTTTCACCCTACCCGCCAGCCCCCGCCTACTAAAGTGCCGCTGCTGGCTCCGCGAGGTTTTCCATGAAGAACAGCAACAATGTGACCGTTGTCATCGGCGCCGGATCGATCGGGCTGGCCATCGCCCGGCGTGTCAGCGCGGGCAAGCACGTGATACTGGCCGATTTGCGTCAGGAGAATGCCGAAGCCGCCGCCAACGTCCTGCTCGACGCCGGTTTCGAGGTCACCACGGCCGTGGTCGATGTGTCTTCTCGCGAATCGGTTCAGGCCCTCGTCCGCACCGCCACGGCCATCGGCGCGATTACCGGCGTGATCCACGCCGCCGGTGTGTCGCCCTCGCAAGCCCCGGTGGCGACCATCCTGCGAGTCGATCTCTACGGCACCGCATTAGTGCTGGAAGCATTCGGCAATGTGATCGCCGAAGGAGGCTCGGGTATCGTCATCGCGTCCCAATCCGGCCACCGCTTGCCGGCGCTGTCCGCTGAGCAGAACAAAGCCCTGGCCACCACCCCGGTCGAAGCCCTGCTGGAGCTGCCGATGCTGCACGCCGATGAGGTCACCGACCCGCTCAACGCCTACCAGATTTCCAAGCGTGGCAATTCGTTGCGGGTCATGGCCGAGGCCGTGCGCTGGGGCAAACGCGGTGCGCGGGTCAACACCATCAGCCCGGGAATCATCTTCACGCCGCTGGCCAGGGATGAATTGAACGGCCCACGGGGCGAGGGTTACCGACGCATGATCAACCTCAGTGCAGCCGGACGCGGTGGTACGCCTGATGAAGTGGCGGCCGTGGCGGCGCTGTTGATGGGCCCTGAAGGCACCTTCATCACCGGCAGCGATTGGCTCATGGACGGCGGTGTCACCGCCGCCTACTGGTATGGGGAGCTTGCGCCGCAACAATGAGGCGCGGTCTTCAAGTGGGTGACCACTATGAACAGCGGCGATAGTGGCAATCGCGAAAACAGATTAACCAGTTAGTCCATTTTGTGGTTTGATTGCGCCCGTTTGCGAGCGCCCAAGGCGCCGCGCTTGTCCCTATCGCCTCCGTCCCTGTGACGACCTACCGCACTTCAGGTTGATCAATGCGCCATTCTACGCAACACCTCGCTGATTCCGGCACGCGCCGTGGGCTCTCCAAAGCGCTGGTCGTCGGTTCCGTTCTGACCATGGCTGCCTCCGCCCCATCAATGGCCGACGACTGGCTGGACCGCTCAACCATGACCGGCGACTGGGAAGGCAATCGCAGCCGGCTGACGGCCCAGGGGATCAAGATCAGCGGCGACTACAGCGGCGAAACCGTCTACAACGCCCACGGCGGCAAGCAGCGTGGCACGCGTTATTCGCAGAACATCAAGCTTGGCGCGCAGTTCGATCTGGGCAAGCTGCTGGATCTTGAAAGCGGCGGCAAGGTGCAGTTGACGATCAACGATCGGCGCGGCAACGACGGCTCTGGCGATCTGGTGGGCAACCGCCTGCCGGTGCAGGAAAACTACGGTGGGCTGTACACGCGCCTGACCGAGCTGAGCTACGAGAACAGCGTTTTCACCCCGGCGTTGAACGTCAAGCTCGGGTTCATGGCGATGGGCAATGATCTGGGTGGTCTGAGCAGCGGCATCCTGTGCAATTTCCTCAACGCCGGTTTCTGTGGTCATCCACTGGCAATGTCCGGTGGCAGCGGCTGGGGCAACTACCCGAACGCGCATCTCGGGGCCACCGCCAGGTACCGTTTCAGTCCGAGCTTCGCCGTGCAGGTGGCAGCCTTCAAGGTCGATACGGCCAGCAATGGCCAATCCAGCAGCGCCTGGCATGTCACGCCCAAGGACAGTACCGGCAACATCCTGCCCATCGAGGCCATCTACAACCGCCTCGGCGATATGCCCGGCGAATATCGCATCGGCTATTACTACGACACCTCGGACGCCCAACGTATCGGCAGCGACCAGCAAGTCGCCGGCCGAGAGGGCTCCTACCTGCTGATGGACCAGACAATCTGGAACTCCGCTGCAGTCAGCGGCCGCAATGTGCGGGCCTTTGGCCAGTTCTCCAACGCCAGCGCCTCGGCTTCGCCGTTCCGTCGCTGGTATTCAGCCGGTATGGCGCTGAAGAAACCCTTCGCCTCCCGCCCCAACGACACCATCGCCATCGGCTACGGGCGCGCGGTGTTCAACTCGCGCAGTCGCGATGTGCAGCAAGACGCGGCGCTGGCCAACGGGCAGGACTTCCCGGATCTGGCCAGCGGTGAGGGCCTGGTCGAGATGACTTACGGCGCTCAGGTCGCGCCCTGGCTGACCATTCGCCCGTCGCTGCAGTACATCATCGAGCCCGGTGCGTTTTATGGTGAGGACATCGACAACACGTTGATTCTGGGTGTGCAAGTCAAGGCGGCGCTGTAACGCCACTCCGCCCGGCTTCGCGAGCTGCCGATATCGCAGCCGGTGTCGGCGATGATTTGCGCCCGTTGTTCCGGGTACAGCCAGGCAGTGGAGTTGACCACAAAGCACGCGCGCTCCAAGGCATGCATGCGGATGCTGACTTCCATCTGCCGGGTGAACAGATCACCGGCGAACGAACCCGGGTACATCGAACCGTGGATCTGCTCACCGTCTTCGATCAGCGCGTAGCGGATCAGCGGGTTGTGGTGTTCCCAGCAGGCCAGTTGGCCGATGCGGCCGACTTTGCTGTCGACGGCGCGCAGGCCCGATGCGTCGCCCATTCCTCACGCGGTGGATTGGGTTTCGAGTGAGATTAAGATTACAAAGGAAATTTCATGGCCGTATGTCGCAGTTCCCTCGTTTTAGGTCATTCGTAAATTTCTCGGTAATGAGCCCTTCTGGGGTGGCATCGGGCTCACCCGCCCCACCGCCGTTGGTTGGCCTTTTTGCTTTTGCCATTGCAAAAACTTGCCAGCGCACTGCAACCTCCGTTGATTGTTCGGCTCAGACTATGTCGATACAGGCAAATCGCGCATCATGGCCGCAGTCAGCTCAAGGGAGATCTTCATGCGCTTCACATCATTCACCACCTGTCTTGCTGCCTGTTCATGGCTGCTGATGTTGACCGGGACAGCGCTGGCCAGCGAGGAAACGCAACTGATCCAGTCGATCAACAGCTATCGCAGTCAAGCGCAAGCGTGCGCGAACGTGGCGTCCCAGGAACTTCCTCCCCTGACCTTTGACCCGCGTCTGAACCTGCCTGCCAGCGGTAGCGTCAATCTGCAGCAGGTGCTGGCGCGGGCGTCTTACCCGATGGTCACGGTACAGGCCATTACCCTTTCCGGCCCCCGCGATGCGCAATCGGCGATGAAGGCGGTTCAGGAAAGCTTCTGCCAAGTGGTGCTGGACCCTCAGTTCGTCGATATCGGCGTCAGCCGTGCCGACCGCGACTGGCGCATCGTGCTGGCGCGACCGCTACAGAGCGGTGGTCTGGGCAACTCCCAGGCCGAGGGACAGAAGATGCTCGGGTTGATCAACGCCGCGCGCAGCGTGCCGCATCAATGTGGTGATCAAACGTACGCCGCGGCGGCGCCGCTGAGCTGGAACGACAGCCTGAGCGCCGCGGCTGAAGCGCACACACGCTCGATGGCCAACAACAATTATTTCGACCACAAGGGGCGCAATGGCGGCACCCCGGGCGACCGGGCGGAACTGGCGGGGTATCCCGGGCAGCAGATCGGCGAGAACATCGCCGCCGGGCAAGACAGCGCGCGCAAGGTGGTCGAAGGCTGGCTGGCAAGCCCGGGCCATTGCACCAACCTGATGAACCCGGCCTTCCGCGACCTCGGCGCGGCCTATGCGACCGACCCCAAGAGCGACGCCGGGATCTACTGGACGGCGCTGTTCGGGGTCAAGCAGTGAGACCTGCCGTGTCGCGTAGATGCGGGGGTGCCGCCCTTGATTCTGCCCGCAGGGCGGGCAGAACAAAAAGCCGTCGCACGCATTCGGCGATACCTGCGCCCTACTTCGCCTTGCCCTCCCTGGGTTTGTAGAACATGAACTTTCCGGTTTCAGCGGTGCGGATGTACTGCGAGGCCCAGGCGGGCCTGACGTTGCGATCATGGAAGTACATCGCGCCCTTGGTGCGGTCGGTCAGCTGCTGGTTGAGCGCCTTGCGCGCGATTTCCTTGGACGCTGCGTAACGATCGTCTTCCTGCACCTGATCCGAACGCCCGTCGCACCACCAGGAAAACTGGCAGGCCTTTTTTTCCACCCCTTGCTTGACCACTGCGCAAATGGTGTCCGGGTAGCCTTCATGGCCCAGGCGATTAAGCACAACGTTGGCCACCGCTTCCATGTCGGCGTCCGTCCCGCCCTTGGCTTCCCAGTAGATGGTGCGCGACAGGCAGACCAGCGCATCGTCCACCGCGGCAACACCAGCAGGGTCCACAGCCTGGGCTTCGGACTGGGTGATGATTTCGCTCTTGGGCACCGCAGGCGTGGCGCCAGCCTTGTCGGCGGCTTTTTCTTCCAGTACCTGAGCTTTGCTGACCACCGCTGCAGGCTCCGGGACCGCATCGGCGGCCAGCGCCTGACCGATGAAAACCACCGGCATCAGGCAAATCAAAAAGGTCATGAGGCGCATCGTCGAACCTTCTGTTCAAGGCCGATCGCTGCTGCACCCGCATCACGACGGTGTCGCCGTTGCAAGGCGCGCAAACCGTGATGAAGCGGAACATCGCAACTGTCGTCGACAGGTTATGGGTTTTGTTTTTGGAGGACGCAGAGGGACAACAGCGGCTTGAGAACGGCTCGCTGAACGCAGCATAGTGGCCTTTTAACTTTATTCAATGAATGTTCCACACTTTCGCCTGCACGGTCCGCCGCCAACTGGCGAGCCCGCCCTGCTGTGCTAGCGTCTTCAGACCGCCGCTGCATCTGCCCGCCTTACTACGCCCCTGCTCACCGCCCTCTCGGCACGGATCACCTTTCTGGAGAACGCCATGGCCGAAAAACCTTTCATCGCGCTGCCCATAGGCTGGATGCAGCAATGGGCATCGCCATCGCTCGATGCCCAACTGCGCGAACTCAAGGGTCAGTGAATTGACAGGTCCGTCTCTGACTGCGCTGATGATCGCCTTGATCGTTTCAACCCAAGCACATGCGCAGGCCGGCCAGTCGATGCAAGGCGCGCTGAGTCAGGCGGCACCGGATGCCAACCCCAAGGTCATCGAACTGGCCGTGCGATCAGCGCAATGCTGGATGGCGAAGAGCGGCAGTCAGGCAGCCCGGCTGGCAGTCATCGACTACTCATTGCCATCGACCGATCAGCGCTTGTGGGTGTTCGACCTGACCAGGCGCACCTTGTTGTTCCGTGAGTGGGTCGCCCATGGCCGAAACAGCGGCGACAACATGGCCACGCACTTTTCCAACCAGGCACAAAGCCTGTCCTCCAGCCTGGGCCTCTACAGCACCCGCGAGTCATACGCAGGGCGCAACGGCTATTCGTTGCGCATGGACGGCCTTGAGCCGGGCTTCAATGACCGCGCGTTCGAGCGCGATCTGGTGATCCACGGTGCCGAGTACGTCAGCAGCGATTTCGCCCGCCAGAACGGACGGATCGGCAGAAGCCACGGCTGCCCCGCCGTGCGAACCGCCATCGCCGGCCCTCTGATCGACACCCTGAAGAACGGCCAGTTGGTGTTCATCTACTACCCCGAGGCGCGGTGGCTCAATGATTCAGCATTTATGCACTGCGAGAGCCACGCCGCGCCTCAGCTGTAGCAGTCCGGCTTGCCGGCAGTGGTGTTTCGAGACCGCGACCGCCGGCAAGCCGTGCTGCTACGGGTTCGCGCAACCTGGTCCAGATGCAGCGACCCACCCGCCATGCGAATGCGTTACTGGCCGTCAGCCGTTTTCAACGTGCGAAGTTCGAGGTCCGCCGGGCTTTTTTTCTGCCAGACCGGCCAGTACTCCACGCGTTTGGCCTCGACGCTGAACTTGTTTTTTTCAAACCAGTTCAGCGATTTCGGCGAATTGGTGACCAGCTTCGTGTCGCCAATCCAGTCGTTGAAGTCCTTGGACTGAAAGCTGTATTCGGCCTTCGGGTCCCGCGCGACCGGCCACATGGAGAAGCGTGCCTTCCACATGCCAATGCGGGGCGTGATCATTGCGTAGTAGGTCTTGCCAGCGACCAGATCGGCCTCCATGAAGTCGGCAGCCTCCGAGACGACCATGAACACGCGATGTCCCGCAGCTGCCGGGTAAGCGATCCTGGTGTCATTGGACAGAATGCCCACGAACTGCGTCGTGCCTGCGGTAACGTCGTACAGTGAAGCATCGATGCCCCTACCGCTGAACGCGCTACGCATGAAGACCACCTGGGCGCGATCCTGAGGGGCCGCCTGGACCGCCTGGTTGTCTACCGGTTGCATCAGCGAAGAACAACCGGTCAGCAGCACACTACCCAACAGGGTAAGAAGGCAAGAAAAACGCATCTACAGCTCCTTGAATTTGATCATCCTGATCCGATAACGCATCGGACCTCAGGGCTGTATCGGCGTGAGCAGCTGACGCTTAAATAAAACAAGCCGAGGCTCTGCAACGAGGCTTGCAGAGGCAAGAGTGATTACAAAGCCAACGCCTCATGTCCGGCATCGGGCGAAGCCACATCTACTGCCGATTCGGTGTAATGCACCCGGTGCGTCAGGGCCTGGCCCTGTGGATCGAACAGATGACAACGGCGACCGCAAACGCCTATGGACAGTGGCTGCCCGGCCTTGACCGAGGACATGCCGTCACCCTTGATCATCAGGGCGCTGCCATCGGTGGTTTCGGCGTGGGTGAAGGTCTCGCCGCCCAGGTGTTCGACCACCAGTGCCCTGGCTGGAATCTGCGCCTCGCCCTGCCCGCTTTCGGACAGATGCTCGGGGCGCAAGCCCAATGTCAGTGGGTCACCGGGTTTTACCCCTTCGCCGTTGACCGGCACCAGCAGCCGCCCCCCACCGGGCACGATCACCTGCACGCCCTGTTCGTTCACGGCGGCTGCCGACACCTGCAGAAAACTCATCTGCGGCGAGCCGATGAAGCCTGCGACGAAGCGGTTGCGCGGGTGGTGATACAGCTCGAGCGGTGAGCCTACCTGCTCGATGCACCCCTTGTTGAGCACCACGATCTTGTCGGCCAGGGTCATGGCCTCGACCTGGTCGTGGGTCACATAAACCATGGTCGCCTGCAAGTCGGCATGCAGCTTGGCGATCTCGATGCGCATCTGCACCCGCAGCGATGCGTCCAGATTGGACAAGGGTTCGTCGAACAGGAACACCTCAGGCTCATGGACGATGGCCCGACCGATCGCCACCCGCTGACGCTGCCCGCCCGACAGGGCCTTGGGTTTGCGGTCGAGCAAGGGGTCCAGCTGCAGGATGCGCGCGGCGTTACGTACCTTGGCTTCGATCTGGTCCTTGGGCGTCTTCTGCATCTTCAGGCCGAAGGCAATGTTGTCGTAGACCGACATGTGCGGGTACAGCGCATAGGACTGGAAGACCATGGCCACGCCACGGTCGGCCGGCTCCAGGTAGGTCACGTCACGGGCGCCGATGCGGATCTGCCCCTGAGTGATGCTTTCAAGCCCGGCGATGCAGCGCAGCAAGGTCGACTTGCCGCAACCGGAAGGCCCGACGAACACCACGAACTCACGGCTTTCGATACTCAGGTGGATGTCATGCAAGACCTTGATCTCGCCATAGGCTTTCTCGACGCCACTCAAACTGAGCTCAGTCAAAATCGTGTCCCCTGAAATTATTGTTGTTGTGGTCCGCGCACGCCCCATTCCCTGCAGGCGTGAGCTTGCTCGCGATTGCAATCTGTCTGCGACATCAAAGGCGACTGACACGCCGGCATCGCGAGCCAGCTCACGCCTACCAGTAACGCGTTCACTCGACAACTTGACAGCCAATCATTTCGTCCTACGATCATTTGTAATTCTAAAAATACAAATGTCAAGGAGCGCACCGAATGCGGGCTGCATACATCCATGGCATCCGCGACATCCGCATCGGAGACAAACCGCTGCCGGTGCCGGTTGGCGATGAAATCCTGCTGCGGGTCAGTGCGGTCGGGGTTTGCGGCAGCGATCTGCACTACTACAAGGAAGGCGCCATCGGTCACGCGCGCATCACTGAGCCATTCATCGCCGGCCATGAGTTCGCCGCGCGGGTGATGGAGGACCATCTTGCGCTGGGCCTCAAGGCCGGGCAACTGGTCGCGGTCGATCCGGCCAAGCCGTGCGGGCGGTGCGAATGGTGCGCTCGCGGGCATGTGAATCTCTGCCCTCACGTGCAGTTTCTCGGCTCGCCTCCCCACACCCATGGCGCGATGACCGAATACATCGCGGTCGCCCCCAGTCAGATCTACCCCGTTCCCGATCACTTCACCCCGGCGCAGGCGGTCATGCTTGAACCCTTGGGCGTGGCCATCCACGCCATGGACCTGGCCGGCAGCAAAAAACTCTTCGAGACCGTTGCGATTATCGGCTGCGGACCGATCGGCCTGTGCTTGCTACAACTGGCGCGGATGATGTGCAAGAAAGCCATCTACGCCATCGACCCGATCAACTACCGCACCGAAAAAGCCCGCCAACTGGGCGCTGACGAAGTGGCCGCCGACCACGCGGCGATTGCCCAGTGGACCCACGGCCGAGGTGTCGATCTGGTGCTGGAGGCGACCAACTCCCCTGAAGGTTTCCAGATCGCCGCGCAGTGTGCGCGTATCGGCGGCCGCGTGGTGCTGGTGGGTATTCCCGATGGCGATCAGTACACACCGCTGAGTGCATCGTTGTTGCGGCGCAAGGGCCTGGATATTCGCCTGTCGCGGCGCATGGGCCACGTGTATGACCGGGCCATCGAACTGGTCGCCCAAGGCTCGGTGGATGTCGACTGCCTGGTGACCCACCGCTTCGACCTGTCGCAGGCCACACAAGCGTTCAGCTACCCCTCGGAGTTTCTCGACGGCGCGCTGAAAACCATCATTTTGCCCAACCCGGACTGAATCCAAGTGATGTCACTGCCGATGCGCGTGAGCGCTGGTAACGCGTAATCCTCACCCACAATAATAAAGAGGTCACGTAATGAAGAAGTTGGTATGGAATGCCCTGGCCCTGTCGATCGCCCTGGGCTCTGGCGCCGCGCAAGCCTGGACTCTCGAAGAGGCCGCCACGCCTTACAAGGGCACCGAGATCAAGGCGATCTTCCTCGATCGTCCCGGTTATGCCGCCGCCATCAAACTGTTGCCCGAGTTCGAGAAGAAGACCGGCATCAAGGTCAGCTACGAAACCATCCCCTATGAAAACAGCCGCGAGCGCCAGGTATTGAGCTTCACCTCTGGCGAACAGCTGGATGTGGTGCTGACCGACGTGGTGTGGATCGGCGAGTTCGCCGGCAATGGCTGGCTGGAGCCGGTCACCACGTTCACCAAGGACAGCAAACTGGCGGACCCGGACCTCAAGCTGGACGGTTTCTTCCCGATCCTGCTGGAGTCGTTCGGCACGTGGGACAAGCAGACCTATGGCCTGCCGTTCGATAACTACTCGGGGTTGCTGTTCTACAACAAATGCATGCTCAAGGACGCCGGTTTCGACAAGCCGCCTGCAACCTGGGATGAACTGCTCAAGGTCTACGCCCCCAAGCTCACCGACAAAGCCAAGGACCGCTACGCCTATGCGTTGCAATCGCGGCGCGGCGAGACTCAGTCGGCGGACAGCTTCATGCGTTTCCTCTGGCCGTTCGGTGGATCGCTGCTGGACGCCAACTTCAAGTCCAACCTCAATTCCAAGGCCTCACAGGAGGGCCTGCAGTTCCGTCAGGACCTGATGAAATTCATGCCGCCGGGCATCGTCGACTATGACCACAACGAGGCAGTCAACGCTCTGGCCCAGGGCAAGGTGGCGATGATCACTGAGTGGTCGGCGTTCTACAGCACCCTGGCCGACCCTGGAAAATCCAAGATCACCGATTGCCTGGCCGTGGCCACCGAACCCAAGGGGCCGGCGGGTCTGAAGCCTGCATTGGGCGGGTTCTCGCTCGGGGTCAATGCTCACTCCGAGGACAAACAGAAAGCCGCCGCGTGGTTGTTTATTCAATGGGTGACCTCCGAAGCCATGGCCAAGCCTTATCTGGAGGCCGGTGGGGTGAGTGGGCGGATGTCGGTCTACAAGGACCCGGCGGTGCAGAAGAAGTACCCGTTCGTGCAGCCCATGGTGACGTCATGGGAAGGCGGCGTGCCTGACTATCGCCCACGCTTCCCGCAATGGCCTGAAGTCTCCGAAGTGGTCGGCGAGAACGGCACCGCCATCATGCTCGGCAAATCCAGCGTGGCCGACGGCGCCAAGACCATCGGCAGCAAGATGGAGGAGATTCTGAAGAAGGCCGGTTATTACGATGGCAAGGTCAAGTTGCTGAAATAAAGGCGTGTGGCCCGCTCTTGATTCTGGCCGCAGGCCGTGGGAGCGAGGCTTGCCCGCGATCTGGGGCGTAGCGTCAGTAAGACCGGTAACTGCGGGGCATCCGATAAAGCGCGTCTTCCACAATTGCTGCCGGTAACCGGCAGATCGCGGGCAAGCCTCGCTCCCACGCCTTGGGCACAAGCAAAATTTCATCGAGACCTGGATATGTCCGATAGCAAAAAACCGGTGTTCCCGACCCTGTGGAACAACACCCGGGTCGCCTTTTCCTTTCTCGCGCCCGCCACCGTGGCGCTGGCGTTGATCGGGATCTTTCCGACGGTGTTCGCGCTGGTCAATTCGTTCCGCCAGTACAACCTGGCGCGACCGAAAGATCCGACGCCGTTCATCGGTCTGGACAATTACATCAGCGTGTTGCATGACGCTTCGTTCTGGGACGCGTTGGGACGTACCGGCCTGTTTCTGGTCACCGTGGTGCCGATTCAGCTGGCGCTGGGGCTGATCATTGCCCTGCTGCTGCACAAGCCCGGCCTGTCCGGTTTCAAGCTGCTGGCGCGGATGAGCCTGGTGATTCCGCTGGCCACCGCGCCTGCGGTGGCCGGGCTCATCGGTCGACTGGTGTTCAACCGCGACTTCGGTGTGGCCAATGCCCTGTTGGCGATGCTCAACGCCGGGCCGGTGGAATGGCTGGGCGACACCACCAATGCCTTCATCGCCGTGGCGCTGATGGACATCTGGCAGTGGACGCCCTTCTGCGCCCTGGTGCTGCTGGCCGGGTTGACCATGGTGCCCACGGAAATCGAAGAAGCAGCGCGTCTGGAAACCCGCAGCCGCTGGCAGATCGTGCGCTACGTGCAACTGCCGTTCCTGCTGCCCAGCGCCACGGTGATTCTGATCCTGCGCACCGCCGACATTCTCAAGATGTTCGACACGGTATTCACCATGACCCGCGGCGGTCCGGGTGCGGCCACCGAGCTGGTCAGCGTGTACATCCAGCGCATCGGCTTTCGGGTGTTCGACCAGGGCGTGGCGTCGGCGCAGGCCATCCTGCTGCTGGTCCTGACCATCGTGCTGGCGCGCCTGTACATCAAATTCGTCTACCGGGAGATCTGACATGGCCACTGTTGCTGCGGCAAAAACCGTGGTTGCCCCTGAGCGGGTTCGCCCGCGGATGAAGGTCAACGCCTGGCATCTGGTGGGGCTGTTGGCGATCTTTTTGTTTGCGGTGTTCCCGTTCTACTGGATGGTCGCCACCAGCCTCAAGACCCAGGCCGAGGCGCTGGCCTCGCCGCCGATCTGGGCCTTTACCCCGCACCTGGACAACTACGTCAAGGTGCTGTTCGAGCGCGATGTGCTGCACAGCCTGGGCAATTCGCTGATCGTCGCCGTGTGCACCACGGTGCTCGCGGTCGGTCTGGGCACACCGGCGGCCTACGCCCTGGCGCGCTTTGAATTCAAGGGCAAGGAAGACCTGTGGTTCTGGTTCATCACCAACCGCATGCTGAGCCCGATCGTCGTCGCCCTGCCGATCTTTCTCATGGCCCGGACCCTGGGGCTGATCGACACCCATCTGGTGCTGATCCTGATCTACCTGACGTTCAACCTGCCGATCGTGGTGTGGATCTGCACCGACCAGTTTCGCGGTGTGCCCAAGGATCTGGACGAAGCCGCGCGACTGTCCGGTGCCTCGCGTTTCACTATTTTCTGGCGCATCGCCCTGCCGCTGGCGATGCCCGGGGTGGCGGTGTCGGCGATCTTCTCCTTTATCTTTTCCTGGAACGAGCTGCTCTATGCGCTGGTGCTGACGCGTAACGTTGCGCGCACGGCACCGGTGACCGCCACCAGTTTCATGAGTGGCTACGACCTGCCCTGGGGCGAGATCATGGCCACCGGTACGCTGATCGTGTTCCCGGTGATCATTTTCGCGTTGATGGTTTCAAAGCATCTGGTACAAGGTCTGACCATGGGCGCCGTGAAATAGCCGCCCTGCTCTCCAGGCCATGCCAAGGACAACGCCGTGCACAATCGCTATCCCGAACCTGCCGCCAACACCGACCCGGTGAACGCGGAGGATCAACTGAACATCCGTATCGCCTGGTATTACTACGTCAACAGCATGACCCAGCAGCAGATCGCCGACCGTCTTGGCATCACCCGGGTGCGGGTCAACAAGGCGCTGGCCACCTGCCGCGAAACCGGCGTGGTGCAGATCCGCATCAACTCGCCGCTGGCCTCCTGCATCGAACTCGAAGAGCGCCTGCAGGAGCGCTTCGGCCTGGAGCGGGTCACGGTGGTGCCGTCGCCGGAGGATCCATCGAGCATTTTTCGCGTGCTGGGGGTCGGCGTCGCATCGAGCATCGAGGAACATCTGGTGGACGGCTGCATCGTGGCCGTGGGCTGGGGCCGGACCTTGCGTCAGGCGGTGCGTGAGCTGCAGGGTCGCGCGCTGCCCAACATGACCGTGCTGTCGCTGCTGGGTGGCCTGCACTATGGCTCGGCGAACAACACCGTGGAAATTGCTTCCAGCCTGGCCGGGTTGTTCGGCGGCGCTTACTACTATCTGGCCGCACCGCTGTTTGCGCCCTCGGAGCAGTACCGCAGCATGATCCTCGAAGAAGCCTCGGTGCAGGATGTGCTGGGCAAGGCACGCCAGGCCGATCTGGCGCTGCTCACCGTGGGCGACCTGAGTGAGCGCTCGTTGATGCTGGAGCTAGGGCTGGTCAATGCCCAAGACGCACGATCATTGCGCTCGGCCGGGGCCGTGGGCGATCTACTGGGACGCTGGCTGGACCGCGACGGTATCGAGGTCAATCACCCGTTGAACCGGCGGGCCATCTCGCTGGACCCGGAAGACCTGCGCAAGATCAAAAAAGTCGTGCTGGTCTCCGGCGGGCCGTACAAGTCTGAAATCATTCGCGCCGTGCTGCTGCGCAACGTTGTCCATGAACTGGTGATCGACGAGAGCGCTGCCCAGCAGCTGCTTGAGCAAGACACCTGACGCAGATTTCTTTTTCGCGCAACCGGAGCAACCTTGATGGCCACCCACGACTTCCTCGGCAAGCGCATCCTGGTCACCGGCGCCGGCAAAGGCATCGGCCGTGAAACCGCGCAGTGGCTTGCCCGTTGCGGCGCCGAGGTGATTGCCCTGGGGCGCAATGCGAGCGATCTTGCCTACTGCCAGCACATGCTGGTGGTCGACCTGGCTGATGTCGCGGCCACTCAGGCGGCGGTGGCGACCATGCTGCCAATCGATCTGCTGGTCAACTGCGCAGGTGTCGTGGAACTTGAGTCATTTCTGCAGACCTCGGTCCAGACGTTCGATCATCTGATGGCCGTCAACGCGCGCGCGCCCATGGTGGTTGCGCAGGTGGTCGCTCGCGACCTGATCGCCCGCGCTGTGCCCGGCGCTATCGTCAACGTCTCGAGTCTGGCCGCCGCCGTGGGCACCCGCGATCACCTGGCGTATTGCGCTTCGAAGGCAGCGCTGGATGCGATGACCCGGGTCATGGCGCTGGAGTTGGGGCCGCATGCGATCCGCGTCAACAGCGTCAACCCGGTGGTGACCCTGACACCGATGGCCGAGAAAGCCTGGGGCGACCCGGTCAAGGCGGCATCGATGCTGTCGCGCATCCCGCTGGGGCGGTTCGTCCAGCCCGGCGAAATTGCCTCGACCATCGCCTTTCTGCTCAGTGACGATGCGGCGATGATCAACGGCATCACCCTGACCGTAGACGGCGGTTTCAGCGCCGGTTGAGCCTGGCCAGACGCGGATACAGGTCGCGCAGTCGCGGGTACAACTCGCTGTAGATGGCCAGCAGTTCGCGGTGAAAGTCACGCAAGGCAGGGTTGGGTAAAAACGTCTCGCCATCCTGGGTCATGACCTGCGCGGCACTGGCGAAATCCTCGTACCAGCCCGCGCCCACTGCTGCCGCAATGCCAGCCCCCAGGCTCGAGGCTTCCAGGGTCGTGGCGCGGATCAGTGGTCGGTCGGTGATGTCAGCGATGATCTGACACCACAGGCGGCTGGCGGCGCCGCCGCCGATGGCGACGAAGGTGTTCACTGGCTCACCGGTGGCCTGGACCATGTGTTGAGTGGCGAGGGCCTGTTCCAGCGCGATGCCTTCGAGCACCGCGCGGTAGATCTCGGCGCGGCCGTGGTCGGGGGACAACCCCAGCAGGCAACCGCGCGCGTCCTGGTCCCAATACGGGTTCATCACCCCGTTCCAGTAAGGCAGCAGGATCAGCCCTGCGCTGCCGGGTGCCACCCGTGAGGCCTCGGCTTCCAGGCGCACAAGGCTCTCGGGCTGGGCCACCACGTCAATCTCGAAAAACTGCCGCAGCAGACTGTTGATCAGCAGCGTGCCGGAACGCAGCGAGGTCTCCAGCACGTAGCCCTGGCGGTCGATGGCGCACAGGGTGCGAAAGGCCTGATCGACCGAGGGCGTGGCGGCATAGACGCCGGAGACGATGGCAGTGCCCAGGTTCAGATAAGCCGTCCCGGCGCTGACCACACCAATGCCCAGCCCTGCGGCCTGTCCGTCGCCGCCACCTGCGACCACTGGCGTGCCCGCCGGCAGACCGGTCAACGCCTCGGCGCTTGCGCTGACGCTGCCCAGCACCGTGCCTGGCGCGGACGCCGCCGGGAAACAGTCGCCATCCAGCGCAATGGGCAGCGCCTGGAGCACGTCTTGTGCCCAGCGATGCTGGTGGATATCGAACGCCCCAAGCGGGTCGGCGCTGGCCCAACTGGTGACGAACTGCCCGGTGAGCTTGCGCACCAGCCAGGCGTGGGGTTCGTAGACATGGCGGATCTGTCTGAAGAGCTGCGGTTCGGCATCGGCCATCCACGCCAGGCTGTAAATGGCCGGGGCCCAGTCGTGGGGTTTACCGGTGATGGCGTGCAGCCGCTCATGGCCGACCTTTCGGCACAGCGTGGCGACTTCGTCCTTGCGGCGTTCGTCCAGCCACAGAATGGCTGGCCGCAGAAGGCGGTCCTGGGCATCGGTCACGGCAACCGTTTCCCGCTGATTGACCACCGCCACCGCGGCGATAGCCCCGCCCTGGATCTGCGGCAGCAACGCCTGCAATGCCTGCTGTGCGGCGCGCCACCAATCCTCGGCATCCTGCTCATAGGCGTTGGCCGCCGGCCGCGACAACGCCAGAGGCACCCGCGCCTGCGCCACCAGCATGCCTCGCGCATCCCAGGCAATCGCCTTGCAGGTGGTCGTGCTCAGATCGATACCGATAACCAGCTTGTGCATGCGCGCCCTGCTCCGTCTGCGTCTGCCAACGTCCGTAAAAACCCTGAATTGAAGGGCAAGACTAGTTGAGGATCAGCAGCGCTGTCGTGAGGTGATGATGGCGCTGATGCGTTCGAATACAGGTGCTGGTGGTTATCGAATATCGGGGCTGGCGAGACTTGCCAGCCATGCGTAGGAGCGGGCTAGCCCCGCGAGCGGCGACGCAGTCGTCGTAAAACGGGAATGCGGTGCGTCAGGCATAACAGCGATGGTCATAATCGAAATCGCAGTGCGTCAGGCATCACCACAATCGCAGGCATCCCGACCGGTTCCCGGCCGCTCGCGGGGCAAGCCCGCGCCTACAGGAGGGGTGCTGGCCGCAGGCGCACGTTGACAACCGACGGCGGCTCATCAAGTCTTGCTCCACCGCACATGGCAGGAGCACAAGATGGCGAGCAAAGAACAGATCTCGGCGTTTATCGCCCGGGAGTTTCCGCAGACCCGCATTGTCGTCGAAGAGGTCGGCGATCAACGGGCGACCATCTCGCAGGTGGTCGAAGACTCGGACCTGCGCCCCGGCGGAACGGTCTCGGGGCCGACCCTGATGGCGGTTGCCGATGTCGCGCTGTACGTTGCCGTACTCGGGGTGATCGGTATCGTGCCGCTGACCGTGACCACCAGCCTGACGATCAACTTCCTGCGCAAGCCCGAGGCCAATCGACGCATCATCGGCAAATGCCAACTGATGAAAGTCGGCAAGACGCTGGCCATCGGCGAAGTGTCGCTGTATTCCGAGGGTTTGCCGGATGCCGTGGCGCATGTGGTCGGCACCTATTCGATCCCGCCGCAGCACCTGCGCTGAGCGACATCCGCGGCGTACCTGAATTCTTTGCACACACTCTAATCCCGTGCGGCCTGCGACGCCGCGCCTGTTCAGCTACCCTCAACGTCGTTTCCCACTACTTCGATGGAACGCTAATGAAACGTCATACATGGCTCGGCCTTGCCGGCACCCTTTCCCTGAGTGTCCTTTGCTCCGCTGTACAGGCTCAATCGCTGGAGGTGCCGATCAACCTGGTCAGCGCCGAGGGCGCATCCAAACCCATCGGTCAGGTCACCATCAGCGAGACCGCCTACGGTCTGCTGTTCACGCCAAAACTGAGCGCACTGCCAGCGGGCGTGCACGGCTTCCACGTGCATGAAAACGGCAGCTGCGAGGCGGGCACCAAAGACGGCAAGAAGGTCGCGGCCCTGGCGGCGGGCGGGCACTTCGATCCGGCCAAGACCGGCAAGCATCTGGGGCCCTATGCCGAAGGCCATCTGGGCGATCTGCCGGCGATCTACGTAACGGCCGATGGCATGGCCAATGACCCGGTGCTGGCACCACGCCTGAAGAAGATCTCCGAGATCAAAGGCCACGCGCTGATGATTCACGCGGGTGGCGACAACCACGCCGACATGCCGATGCCACTGGGCGGCGGCGGTGACCGGATGGCCTGCGGGGTGATCTGATCGCCGTCGGCACGACCACCGCGCCGGTCATGCTCTCGCTGAGCATGGCCGGTTTTTTTTGCCTGCTGCGCGAGATTTTTCCGCCGACCGGCGTCTGGATTGCTTAACCTTCACGGCTTACGCACGCTGCTGCTCGTTCTTGGAGAACCCCGATGCTGCACATCCGCACCCCGCTCATCCTGCACACCACCCTATCCACCGCCGACAGGCGCATCTGGCTGAAGCTGGAAAACCTGCAGCCCAGTGGCTCGTTCAAGATGCGCGGCATGGGTCGGCTCTGCAGCTACGCCGCCGAACAAGGCATGAAAAGCGTGGTCTGCCCGTCCGGTGGCAATGCCGGGCTCGCCGCCGCCATGGCGGCCATCAGCCTGGGCTTGCAGGCTGTGATCATCGTGCCTTCGACAACGCCTGAAGCCACCCGGCAGCGCATCGCCCGCACCGGCGCCCAGGTGCGCGTGCATGGCCAGGTCTGGGATGAGTCCAATCAGCTGGCGCTGCAACTGGCCGAAGACCCGCAGACCCAGTACGTACCGGCATTCGACCATCCCCTGCTGTGGGAAGGGCACAGCAGCATGGTCGATGAGATCCTCCAGGACTGCCCTGAGGTCGACACCATCGTCACCTCGGTGGGCGGCGGTGGCCTGCTGGCCGGCATCCTCACCGGCCTTGAGCGACATGAGCGGTTTGACTGCCGTGTCGTCGCCTGCGAGACCGAAGGTGCAGCCTCATTCGCCGCAGCGCTCGAGGCCGGGCATCCGGTCAGACTGTCGCAGATCAAGACGGTGGCCAGTTCACTTGCAGCCTCGCAAGTCGCGCCATGGCCGGTGCAGCACATTGCCCGGTTCCCGCATCAGAGCGTGGTGCTCAGGGACGAGGACGCGATCAATGGCGTCGTGCGCTACGCCGAAGACCTGCGCCAGCTGGTGGAACCGGCTTGTGGCGTGTCACTGGCGGTCGCCTACCTCGACCACCCGGCCATCGCCGCCGCCCATGACGTGGTGATCGTGGTCTGCGGCGGCGTCAGCATCAGCCCGCAGACCGTTGCCAGTTGGCAAGGTGAGCGACCTGGCGTCTGATCAAGCCAGGCCTGCGGCTTGCTCCGCTTGAGCTGGCCGCTGCCCGGTCAACCCCACAAGGTACGGCCGAAGAACGTCAGGGTGCGATCCCAGGCCAGTTGCGCCCAGACCGGGTCGTACTGAGTGCCGGCAATGCGCCCGTAGCCGACCGCGGTTTCATTGGTGAACGCATGATGGGCCAGGTAGCGGTGGAATTCGATATCAACCCCGCCTTCGCTCAGTTTTGCTTCCAGCTTGTCGACGTTCTCGGCGGGAAAGAATTCATCCTGGGTCGCCCAGTGGGCCTGGACCGGCACCTTGATCGCCTTGGGATCGAGGTACTCCAGCGGCGGCATGCCGTAGAACACCACGCCGGCGGACAGCTGGGGGATGGAATTGAGCGCCAGCAGGGTCAAGGCACCGCCCATGCAGAAACCGGTGACGCCGACTTTCTGCGTGAGGCCCTTGAGGTATTGCACGGCACCGAGGATGTCCTGGCTGGCGGCATCGGCGAAGTCGAGTTTGCTCATCAGGTGATGCGCTTCCTCTTCCTCGACAGTCGTTTCGCCGCGATACAAGTCCGGTACCAGCGCCAGATAGCCTGCGGCGGCCAGGCGATCGGCGACCCCGAGAATCTGATCGTTCAAGCCCCACCACTCCTGGATCACCACGATGGCTGGCGCGCCTTGTGCCTTGGCCGGGCTGGCCAGATAACCGCTGACGTCCTTGCCGTCCGGGCGCTTGTAGGTGATGGTTTTTCCCGTTGCCCCATGGGGCGTTGTCTGCGTCATGATGATCTCCCGAGCATGAAAGAAGGCATTGCAACGCTGACCGGTAAGCTCACCGGCCAGTGCGAATCTGTTGTTCTACGACACTTGAGCGACCCTGAACAGAGCCTGCGTCGACACCTCAAGTAAAGTCACGGGTCAGAAGGTGCCCGGATACCCGCCGCCATCGAGCAACAGGTTCTGGCCGGTCATGAACCCTGCGTGCTCGCTGCACAGAAACGCGCAGAAGGCGCCGAATTCATCCGCGGTGCCAAAGCGCTGGGCGGGAACCGCCTTGCGGCGTTGATCGGAAACCACATCGACACTGGCACCGTTTTTCTCGGCGGCCAGGCTGATGTTCTTTTGCAGGCGTTCAGTGTCGAACGGTCCCGGCAACAGATTGTTGATGGTGACGTTGTTGCCAGCCAGTTGCGGCTGGCGCGCCAGGCCTGCGATGAAGCCGGTCAGGCCACTGCGCGCACCGTTGGACAGCCCCAGCGTGTCGATCGGTGCCTTGACTGCGCCTGAGGTGATGTTGATTACCCGACCGAACTTACGGCCCGCCATGTCATCGACGCAGGCCTTGATCAGTTCGATGGGAGTCAGCATGTTGGCGTCCAGCGCCTTGATCCAGTCTTCACGTTGCCAGTCGCGAAAGTCCCCCGGCGGTGGTCCACCTGCGTTGTTGACCAGAATGTCGACCTGTGGGCAGGCGGCAAGCACTTGCTGACGGACCTCGGCCTGGCTGATGTCGCCCGCCACCGTACGCACTTCGATGCCCGGCGCCAGGCTGCGCAATTGTGCAGCCGCAGCTTGCAACGCTTCATTGCCGCGCGCGTTGATCACCAGATTGACGCCTTCTCTGGCCAGCGCCCGGGCGCAGCCCAAGCCCAGGCCCTTGCTCGCCGCGCAGACAATCGCCCAGCGTCCCGACAATCCCAGATCCATGAAAAGACTCCTGTTCATTCGATGATGAAAACACAGGGCTCAAACTTAGCATCTGTCGACCGGTTAAGCGCGAACCGCTGCGCTGAAGGTAGAGACTCAGCCGTTTTGCAGGTCGCCGCTGGGCGATGCGCGGCGAAGGTCGGCAAGGGCGTCTGCGTACCCCGAGGACTGCTCGGTCTGGCGCATCGCGCGCAATTGCTTGCGCAGGGCCGCTATCGAGGGCGCGTAGAGGAAGCCGAACGACACGCTGTTGCGTCGTCCCTTGATGGCGTGATGCATCAAGTGGGCGTGATACAGGCGCTTGAGGTAACGATTACGCGGCCTGGGACGCACGGGCCAATGACGATGGACCATGCCATCGTGGACCAGGATGTAGATCAGGCCGAAGGCGGCCACTCCCGCCCCTACCCACTGCAACGGATCGTGACCGCTGTTGCCGAGCACGATCAGGCCGACGGCGACCAGACCTAGCACCAGCAGGTAAATGTCGTTGGTTTCGAAGGCGCCCAGGTGCTCCTGGTGATGCGAGCGATGCAGGAACCAGCCCCAGCCGTGCATGACGTACTTGTGCGCAAGAAAGCCGACACCCTCCATGGCGACCAGGGTGCAGAGGAAAATCGCAAGGTTGAAGATCATAAGGTCAAGGATGCCGCAGGCGTCTGAACGTCGACGTGCAGCATACCGGGGCACGGCAGAAAATCAAAAAGCCGATGACCGAACGGGCGTCGCTCGCCGCAGGGCGGCCGGGCGGCGCGCCGCGACAGGAGCAAGAGCCCGATGAATGGCTCAGGCATCCAGCGGCCGTCCACCCACAACAAAGCACTGAACCGCGAAGATTTCATCGACAGCATTTGCTTTCCTAACCCACCGATGTAAAAAATGGCTGCATGGGTGAGCGGTGCTTCGTTCACTGTACTAATGCCGGCGCTCGTCAACGCTGCGCCGGCATCGCTTTCAAGGAATTCAGAATGGCTCCAAGACACGTAATCAACGCTTCGGTCAGTCCAAAAGGTAGCCTGGAGACACTGTCGCAACGAGAAGTACAACAGCTCAGTGCCGCAGGTTCGGGCAGCACCTACACCCTCTTCCGCCAGTGCGCCCTGGCCATTCTCAATACCGGCGCCCATGTCGACAATGCCAAGACCATCCTTGAAGCCTATAAGGACTTCGAGGTCCGTATTCACCAGCAGGATCGCGGCGTACGCCTGGAGCTTCTGAACGCTCCGGCCGACGCTTTCGTTGACGGCGAAATGATCGCCAGCACCCGGGAAATGCTGTTCAGCGCCCTGCGTGACATCGTTTATACCGAAAGCGAGCTGGACAGCCAGCGCATCGACCTGAGCACCTCTCAGGGCATCACCGACTACGTGTTCCACCTGCTGCGCAACGCCCGCACCCTGCGTCCCGGCGTCGAGCCGAAGATGGTCGTGTGCTGGGGTGGGCACTCGATCAACACCGAAGAATACAAGTACACCAAGAAGGTCGGTCACGAGCTGGGGCTGCGCAAGCTGGATATCTGCACCGGCTGCGGTCCGGGTGTGATGAAGGGGCCGATGAAGGGCGCCACCATTGCCCACGCCAAGCAGCGTATCAACGGTGGCCGTTATCTGGGCCTGACCGAGCCTGGGATCATCGCCGCCGAGGCACCGAACCCGATCGTCAACGAGCTGGTGATCCTGCCGGACATCGAAAAGCGTCTGGAAGCCTTTGTGCGCGTGGGTCACGGCATCATCATCTTCCCCGGCGGCGCGGGCACTGCTGAAGAGTTCCTGTACCTGCTGGGCATCCTCATGCACCCGGATAACCAGGGCCTGCCGTTCCCGGTGATCCTGACCGGGCCGAAACACACCGCGCCGTATCTTGAGCAACTGCACGCTTTCGTCAGCGCGACCTTGGGCGAAGAGGCGCACAAGCACTACACGATCATCATCGACGACCCGGCCGAGGTGGCCCGGCAGATGACCGAGGGCCTCAAGGAGGTGCGTCTGTTCCGCCGTGAACGCGCCGACGCCTTCCACTTCAACTGGCTGCTGAAGATCGAAGAGAGCTTCCAGCGCCCGTTCGACCCTACCCACGCCAACATGGCCAGCCTGCAACTACGCCGCGAGCTGCCGCCCCATGAACTGGCAGCTAACCTGCGCCGGGCGTTCTCCGGTATCGTCGCAGGCAACGTCAAGGACAAGGGCATCCGCCTGATCGAAGAGCACGGCCCCTACGAGATCCATGGTGACGCTGAAGTCATGAAGCCGCTGGACAAGCTGCTGCAGTCGTTCGTCGAACAGCACCGGATGAAACTCCCCGGCGGCGCGGCGTATGTGCCGTGTTACCGGGTGGTGTCCTGATCGCAGGGCTGTCGTCCCTGTTTTGATTGCACAGACTGCCCCTGTGGGGGCCGGCTTGCTGGCGAAGCGTCCGTCCAGACAACCTGAGGTTGAATGAACATGCGCATTCGCCAGCAAGCCGGCTCTCACATCAAAAACCTGGCTAACCCGATGGAACCCCGATGATTCACATCCGCCCTATGGCCGCCGACGACTTCGAGCGTTTCTGGCCAACCTTCCAGGCCGTCGTCCTGGCCCAGGAAACCTATGCCTACGATCCCGCCCTGAGTCGTGAGCAGGCGCTGCACCTGTGGCTGGAATACCCCTTGCACACTCTGATTGCCGAAGAAGACGGTGTGTTGCTCGGCAGCTATTACCTCAAGGCGAACGCAGCAGGCCCCGGCAGCCACGTCTGCAACTGTGGTTACATGGTCACCCCTGCCGCGCGCGGTCGCGGCGTCGCGCGGCTGATGTGCGAGCATTCGCAACAGCTGGCGGTGGACAGCGGTTTTTCCGCCATGCAGTTCAATTCTGTGGTCTCGACCAATCACGTTGCCGTCGCACTCTGGGAAAAACTGGGGTTCGAAACCGTCGGGCGCCTGCCCCGCGCCTATCGCCACGCCCGACAGGGTCTGGTCGATTGCCTGGTGATGTACAAATGGCTGGCCGACATGCCCGCCTCGCGCAAGGCCAAAAGCCCGCTGCTGATCGGGCGCAAGAACATCGAGTCGGTGGTTTCCCGACCGAGGCGCCCCGCTGCGGATAAACCCGACTGAATAGCTGACCCGTTCTCGGGCACCAGGCCTGAGCCCAATCTCCCATTGCGCATGGGCCTGGCCGTCCGTTCAGGCCCGTACCCGCAGGCAAAAGCATGATCAACAGCGCGCACTGACGCTTTTGATCATCTGCGCGACGCTTTGAAAACTTGCCGGAATGCCATCTCTCTACGATTCTGTATGCACGGCCCGTTGATGCGGCCGCGCTCACAAATACGCGCCGGAGAGGCCAACATGACGACCGTAGCCGAACTACTCAAGCTCAAAGACACACACCACGGTGAGGTTCATACCGTAAGGCCGGACCAGACGGTCTTCGAGGTAATCAAGTTGATGGATCAGATGAACATTGGCGCCGTGCCGGTGGTACAGGGCGGCAGGGTGATCGGAATCGTCAGCGAGCGCGATTACGCGCGCAAGATGGAACTCAAAGGGCGCGCATCAGTAGGCACTGCGGTGAGCGAGATCATGACGCATGAGGTGAAGACCGTGGACTCGCACCACACGGTCGATCAATGCATGAACATCATGACCGACCGGCGGCTGCGTCACCTGCCAGTGGTTGACGATGGGCAACTGGTCGGTTTGCTGTCAATCGGCGACCTGGTGAAGGCGGCGATCGCCGAACAGGCAAGACTGATCGAGAAGATGCAGGAATATATCCGCGGCGAGAGTTACTGAGCAAAAGCCGGAGCGGCTGCCTCCGGCTTTCGTTTTCACAGAGGATTCAGGGTGACGCCTTAACGCACCTTGAAGCGATCGATCATCAATACCAGCTTATCGTTGGACGCCATGAGCGCATCGACGCTGGTGTCGGTCTGCTGGCCGCAATCGACCAACTCACTCACCATGTGCCTGATCGCCACCATGTTCTGATTGATCTCTTCGGTGACCGCGCTTTGCTGTCCAGCGGCTGTGGCGATATGAGCGCTGAGGTCGTGAATGCGCAGCACCGACCCGGCCATCCCATCAAGGCCCTCGTTGACCCTTGAGGTGCGGTCGGCCGTGGCCTGACAGCTGACCTTGGTCTTTTCCATGGCGCCTACCGCAGTGCTTACGCCCTGCTCCAGACGGGCGAGCATCTCGTTGATTTCCGAGGTGCTCTGCTGCGTGCGCCCGGCCAGTGCCCGCACCTCATCGGCGACCACCGCGAAACCGCGCCCCTGCTCACCCGCCCGCGCCGCCTCGATGGCAGCGTTGAGCGCCAGCAGATTGGTTTGTTGGGCGATGCCGCCGATGACCCCGAGCACATCGGTAATGCGCTTGGCGTCCACCTGCATCTCCTGCACGTATTGGGTCGCGTCTTCAACCTCGGACACCAGCGCCAGGACGCTCACCGAGGCCTGGTCAACCACCTGCCGCGAGCGCTGCGCGGCGTCGTTCGCCGACTGGGTAAAGCTGGCCGTCTGCGTGGCACTTTCAGCGACGCTGTCGGCAGTGGCGCTCATTTCGTTGATGGCGGTCACTGCCTGATCGGTTTCCGAAGCATGGCGATTGAGGATCTGATTGATGTTGCGCGACTGATCCTGCAATTGAGCCAGGCCGGTGGAGATTTCCTCGGTTCCCCGGCGTACTTCGACGATCATGCTTTGCTGGAAGGCGATGAACTTGTTCACCGACTGGCCCACGGCATCCAGTTCATCTTCGCCGTGAATCGGAATGCGACGGGTCAGATCGGCTTCACCGCAAGACAGCGCATCGATATTGGACCGCAGCACGGTCAGACGTCCCAGCAAGCGGTGGAACGCGAACCCCAATACCGCCAGAAGCAGGAGCACCAGGGGAATCTGCAGCCAACCCAGGGTCTTGAGCACTTCATGGCTGCTGGCCGTCAGCATCGCGGTGGGCAGCGAGGTGGCGATCAACCATGGCGTACCGGCCACCGGGCGCAGGAAGAAAGTCAGGTCGCCGAGCTGTGGATCCTGATACTCGCGGGAATACATGGCATCGCCGGACATCTGGGTCAGGCCGTCCTGGATCGCCTTGGCGAACATCGATTGGCTGCTGAAGGCAGAGATGTTCTTGAGGATGATTTCGCCAGGGATACGGCTCTGGTTGGTGAGCACCTTGCCGTCACGCTCGACAATCATCACCTGGCCCTGAATGTCCTTTTCCTTCTCCTGAATCAAACCGTTGAAGAATCCCAGGGTAACGTCGATGGTCGAAACGCCGTACAGCGCGCTATCCTTGTAGATCCCCATGGCACAGTTGGTGCGCGGTTGCGGGCTGGCTTCGTCCTGATAGGCCGCAGCCCAGGCGCATTTGCCCTTCGGCGCATTTTGCCCGGCACGGTGCCAGGGCTGCTCCCAGTAGTTGGGCGCAGGCTCGGAGTTCCAGTAGCTGCTGCCCACCAGTTGGCCGCTGCCGTCGCGATGGTAGAACGTACTGTGCTTGTTGCGTCCGGGGGTGCGCTTGTCCGGCATTGGCCAGACGCCGCCGCCGAACACTTTGGCGTCGCCGTATTGGTCGACCAGCCCGGGCAGGACCTTGTCAATGGCATCGCTGTCCAGCAGCGGCACGGTCTGAGTGATGGCCCGGGACTGGGCCTCGACGCGGGCCAGATCAGCAAGAATTCGTGTGCCGATCTGGTCGACGTGGCTCACTACCACTTGCTCTTGCGCAGCGCGAACCTTGGGCGTGACGAAGTATTCGATACCTTGTTCGGTCAGCCCCGCAATGACCAGGATCAATGCTGAAAAAATGACCGTATAGCGCGCCTGCACCGTTTTAAACATCGTGGATCCCCATGGCCTGAAAAATTGTTGTTGTTCTGCACAACGCCAATTATGGATATCGACTGAAACGGGGGAACAATGAGGGCTGGCGATGAAAGGTTTGATGGACCCCTGAGGCGATCACTGCACCGGCAGGAAATTCAGGAAAAGCAGGCTTTGCGCGTAGTTCAGGCCGATGCGCCGATAGCGCTCATCGAGCATCTGGGTCAACAGGTCCAGGCGCGCGACGATCTTGCCGAATTCGGTGGCAAAGCTCAGGTTGCTGCCCTCCTCGGAGATCTCGTTGGAGAACAGCATCAGTCCGCCGTTGGCATTCTGTCGCTGGCTCAACAGCCAGGTGGCTTTTTCGATATTGCGCGCGGCGTTACTGACGAACGTCGGGTTGATCTGGTCGGTCATGTAGAACTCCAGACGCCCGCCGTGCGCGGTGATCAACATACTGCCGATGGCGTAGATGAACGCGCCGACCCGATCGCCCAGAAACTCCGGGCTCAGGGCATAACTCAGGGCGGCCAGGTCACGACGGTTGCCCAGTTGGGCCAAGGGTGTTCGTTGTTCAATGGCGTTGCGCACGTTGCGTTCGGCAGAGCGGGCATCGACGAACCCGGACTTGCGCCACTCGGCAGGATTGCGCAAGTACAGTTTGTTCATCAGCAGGTACAGGCTCTCCAGGTTGTCGTGCATGGCGAGGGTGGCCATGCGATCGACACTGGTCTGAAAGAACTCCTGCGGCCGGGTCTCACTGAACTGATTGGCAACGTCGCGCCCGTCCTGGCGCGTGCAACCGGCCGCGCAGAGCGTCGACAGACACACCACCAGCAGCGCACGAGCGGCGCGGCACACAGGCAAACGGGAAAAGGCAAACACCATCAATCACAAGCTTCAACAATCTGGACACCGCGCGAATCGCCGCGTCCCGGCCATGCATAGAGCGGCAAATCGAAGAAAAGTGCGATCCAGCCAGCAAATAGCGGTTTCTCGCCGGTACGGCGGTATTGGCCTGAGGATCGCCACCGCCGGCAAGCCGGACTGCTATCGGATGACGCAGAGCGTCATGGGCTGCATTCCCACGCGGAGCGTGGGAACGATCAGTAGGCCGCTGTTGATTCCTGTGGCAGCACGGTGCCGGCTGAGTGCATGGGCGTGCTGGTATAGGCACGGCTGCCGGGCGCAGGCGGTTGGCTCGCCGGGGTTTTTAATGCGAGCGCAGCGTTAGTGATTTGACGCAGCCCTCGCCTTTCACCAAGCTAGCCGCTTCACTTGTTTTCAGGACACATCCCGCGTGATGACCACAAGCCTGCACTGGCGCCGCTTTCTCTTCTGCCTCGCTCCCCTGATTGCCTTGCTCGCCGCCTGCGATGGCGGTGCGCCCAAGACCAAGCCCTCGGAGGCAACCACCTACGTCAGTGTCGAGTGGGACAAGCTGCCAGCCGTCAACGACCAGGACCTGATGGCCGGTTACAACAGCTGGTTCTCGGCCTGCAAGCGTCTGGCCAAGGACCCGGTCTGGGGCACGACCTGTGGCATGGCAGCGCAAGTGCCACTGGACCCGGCATCGGTGCGCGATTTTCTCAAGAATCAGCTGCAGGTCTATAGCCTGCGCTCCTCCGAGCATGGCGCCAACGGCCTGATCACCGGTTACTACGAGCCGATCTACAAAGGCAGCGAGCAGCACAACGATCAGCATCCGGTGGCGATCTACGGCGTGCCGGATGATTTGATCATCGTCAATCTGGACAGCATTTACCCGGAACTCAAGGGTAAACGCCTGCGCGGTCGTCTGGACGGTCGGGTGCTGCGCCCCTACGACGACGCCGCCACCATCGGCGATAAAGGCGTCAACGCGCCGGTGCTGGCATGGCTGGAAAACCCCATCGACCTGCAGTTTCTACAGATTCAAGGTTCGGGCCGGGTGCAGCTTGAGAGCGGCCGACAACTGCGCATTGCCTACGCCGACCAGAATGGCCATCCCTATAAGCCAGTCGGCCGCTGGTTGGTCGAGCAGGGTCAATTGACCAAGGATGAAGTGTCCATGGGACGGATTCGCGACTGGGCCATCGCCCATCCCGAGCGCGTCCACGAACTGCTCGGCAGTAACCCCAGCTATGTATTTTTCACGCTGCGCCCTGACAGTGATGAAGGCCCGCGCGGTTCGCTCAACGTACCGCTGACGGCTGGTTACAGTGTGGCCATCGACCGCAAGGTGATTCCGCTGGGCAGTTTGTTGTGGCTATCCTCGACCCGCCCCGATGGCACCCCGCTGGTGCGTCCGGTCGCCGCTCAAGACACCGGCGGCGCAATTGCCGGCGAAGTCCGTGCAGACATGTTCTGGGGTACTGGCGACGCTGCCGGTGAGCTGGCGGGCAACATGAAGCAGCAAGGACAGATCTGGATGCTGTGGCCCAAAGGCGCAGCGCTGCCCAACGCCAAACCCAAGGAATGATCCGGCATGAGTGCAGAAGTGATGGCAGACGAACAGCTGACGTTAAGCGGCGACAAGGTGGCTTTGCTGCCGCTACAGGCCGAGCATGCGCGCCGCTTGGTGCTGGCCGCTGAAGATGGCGAGCTATGGAACATGAAAGTCACGGTGATCCCGGGGCCAGGCACCGTGGAACAGTACATCGACAGCGCGCTCGCTGGCCGACTGTCGGGCAGCATGCTGCCCTTTGCCATCGTGCGGCGCGACACCGGTCAGATCGTCGGTAGCACGCGGTTCTGGAAGATCGATCGCAAGAACCGCAAGCTGGAAATCGGCCACACCTGGCTGAGCCAGTCGGTCCAGCGCTCCGGCCTGAACACCGAAATGAAGTACCTGCTGCTGTGCCACGCCTTTGAGGTGATGCAGTGCGTGCGGGTGCAGTTCACCACTGATGAACTCAATGAAAAGTCCCGCGCAGCGATCCTGCGTATCGGTGCGAAACAGGAAGGCATCGTGCGCCACGAGCGGATCATGCCCGACGGGCGTAAACGCAATTCGGTGCGATTCAGCATCATTGATGATGAGTGGCCACAGGTGAAGGCCATGCTGGTGGAGAAACTGGCTCGCACAGATTGAGCAATACGACGTCGGGCGATCTCTGATTCCGGTTTCGGGTTGATCTGAAACCGGTTTCAGGTATAACAGGAGGCTTGTCCTCAAAAGCGCCTTTGTACCTCTGTGATGAATACCACTTGCGATACTTCCCACGATTTCCACATGGGCTGGCTGCTGTTTGCGCTGGCCATGGGCGCGTTTGCCATCGGCACCACCGAGTTCGCCTCGATGACCCTGCTGCCGTTCATCGCCAGTGACTTTCACAGTACCCAGCCGTTGGCCGGGCATGCCATCAGCGCCTATGCGCTAGGGGTGGTAGTCGGCTCCCCGGTGATCATGGTGCTGGGTGTCAGGCTGCCGCGCCGGGCGCTGCTGGTGGGGCTGGCAGCCTTCATCGGTATCGCCAACGCCCTGAGCGCCGTCGCGCCAAGCCTGCCGTGGCTGGTGTTCTTTCGCTTTCTCAGCGGCTTTCCTCACGGTGCCTACTTTGGCGTCGCCATGCTACTGGCAGCCTCCCTTGTGCCGAAAAACCAGCGTGCCCAGGCGATTTCCCGGGTGTTCATGGGGCTGACCATCGCCACCATCATCGGCGTGCCGTTTGCCACCTGGATCGGGCAAACCATTGGCTGGCGGTGGGGCATGGCCATCGTCGCGGTATTGGCTGCCATCACTGCCGTGTTGATTCGCCTGCTGGCCCCGGCCTCCCCTGCACAGGCGGATGCCAGCCCGCTGCGCGAACTTGGGGCGCTGCGATCGCGTCAGGTGTGGCTGACCCTGGGCATTGCCGGCATCGGTTTTGGCGGTATTTTCTGCGTCTACACCTATCTGGCCGCAACGCTGATCGAGGTCACTCGTGCATCGGACTTCATGATCCCGGTGATCATGGCGGTCTTTGGCCTGGGCACCACGGTGGGCAATCTGGTGTGCGGCTGGGCGGCAGATCGCGCGACCATGCGCGCCGCTGGCATCTCACTGGGCTTCAGTGCACTCATGCTGGCGCTGTATCCGTCTGCCACGCAGAATTTATGGTTGCTGGCGCCGCTGGTGTTTTTCATTGGTTGCGGCGTCGGGCTCGCGTCGATCCTGCAAACGCGCCTGATGGACGTCGCACCGCACGCACAGTCATTGGCCGGAGCCTTGGTGCAGAGCGCGTTCAACCTGGCAAACGCCATCGGTCCCTGGGTCGGCGGGATGGTGATTGCCGCAGGCCTGGGCTTGCCGGCCACAGGCTATGCGGCCGCAGTCCTGACCCTGGGCGGCCTTGGCATGTGGTATTGGGCGATCACCGATGCTCGTCGCGCCGAGCAGCGCTTTGCCGGACAGTCCACCGGCCAGGCCTGATTGAGCGGGCCTACGCCGGCCTGCGTCACCGTGTCACCGCACAGACAGGCCGAAAAGCCTTGTCCGAACTGCTCGGGCAGGCATAATCGGCCCTGTCTTTTGCCAGCAGTGAGCCTTGCGGCTGTGAAACATGCAACGTCCTGCGCGGATCCGGCCGTGCCCAGCAGCTGCGCCAACGGGTCTGTGCGCCGCGCGTCCCGTCGCCTGGGGCAGATCTACGATGAAGCTTTCGTCACCTGCGGCCTCAAAGCCACCCAGTACTCGTTGCTTTCGCAAATCGCCCGCAGCGGTCAGCCCAAGATGCGCGACCTGGCCCAGGCATTGGTCATGGACCTCTCCGCTTTGGGGCACACCCTCAAACCGCTGGTGCGTGACGGACTGGTCGAATTGCAGGTGGATGAATCGGATCGCCGCAGCCGACGCGTATTGCTCACAGAGGCCGGCCAGCAAAAATATCAGCAGGCGCGCAAAATTTCTGAACGCGTCTCCCAGGTGTTCGACAAAACCTTCGGCGCGCAGGAGACGCTGAAGCTGCGTCAGGCGCTGGATTTCATCGCTTCAGAAGGCTTTGCCCGGTCGCTGCTTGAAGAGTTGAAGTCCAGCCAGTCGTGAGCCCAACAGGCCGCAACCGAAGTCGATCTCACCTGAAACGGCTATCTATCCTCGGATTTTTCATCAGGTGCGGGAAACAGCGTGCTGGTTGTTCTATGCCGGTGTGAGGTCCGCACCGGCGCCATGGCCGCAGACTCCGCAAGTTTGGTCGCCATTTCCCAGTGCCGCGCCTCTTGCCCTTCGGGCTGGCCTTCGGTTTCCCAAATCAGTTGCGCAAGTTGACGAACTGCTTCTTCGTCCACATTCATGCATGCCCCCCTTCCATATCTCTGCAGAACGGCAGCGGGTGTCAGATAGACACTCAGACCACCGTCCGTAGCGATGCCCGGTAAGCCGCCTATCAGACGGTACCGAATATCGGACACGCGCATGGACCCGCAACGCTTATGCGTACTCGACAGCGAGAAACGCCCCCCCGGGCCCCTGCGCATCATTGCAATACCGCGACCGCGCACCACGACGCCAGCCTCAGCGCCGGTTGCGAGCGACCAGCAAGCTGACCGCAAGGCCCAGGCTTGCCGCCGCCCCAACCGCTGCCCAAGGATGGGCGGTGACGTAACCCTTCGCTGTCGCCAGCGCGCGAGTCACAGGCGGCACGTCGGGTGCCCTCTCCACCCGGACCGCTGCGACCGCCGCTCCTTTCAAGAACTCCGTCAGCCGCTCACGCGCCAGGCCGGTCCGGTCTTCATGCAAGGCGTCACCTGCAGCAAGCAAGGCGTTGGTTTCGTCGATGAAAGTGTTCAATTGCGCACGGGTTCTCTCGTACAGATCATCGCTCAAGGTTTCGGCGACGTCGCTGATGGTCTGGCTCATATGAAATACCGTGATCGGGTTGTCGAAACCGGTTGACCAACCCATGCGTCAATTCGTTCCGGACAACCGAGCAACGGCTGAGAAAGTCAGCCATGGCGCTCGATCAAGGCGCCAGGTACCGCTAGGATGGAGGCATGCCTCAACCATCCTTCAGGGACCTGCATGAAATTCGTGCCCATTCTCGAGCTGCCCCCCGCCACCCAGGCTGCGGTTCGGCACCTGCGCAATCAACCGGATGTGCGCAAATTCATGTACACCTCCCACCCAATCAGTGAAGCCGAACATGCACAATGGCTGCAATCGCTGGCCGGCAATCCACGGCAATCGGTCTACGTTGTGCTGGAGGGAGAAACAGCTGTCGGCGTGGTTTCCCTGAGCGCCATCAACAGGGCGCAACAAACCGCGGACTGGGCGTTTTATCTCGATTCGGCGCAACAAGGCAAGGGGTTGGGCAGCCGCGTCGAGTGCTGGCTGCTCGACCGCGCTTTCGGTGCCGAACAGCTGCAAAAGCTCAACTGCGAAGTGCTGCAGAGCAACCAGGCAGTGATCAAAATGCATCAGAAGTTCGGTTTTGTCATCGAAGGTGTCCGCCGCCAGAACATTCTCAAGGACGGCGAGCGGATCGATGTAGTGCTGTTGGGTATCACCCATGATGAATGGCAGGCACAGCGCCCCAGGATGATCGGCATCATCGAACGGCTCGGCGGAGTAAAACCGCCTGTTTGAGCGGCAATCCGCGACAATTCATTCGACCGCTGCGCGCCCGTCCAGCCACTTTTTGAAACGCGCCGGCGTGCCCGCATAAACCGCGTTGGCCGGAACATCGGCGGTCACCACGCTGTTGGCGCCAATCACGCTGTTTTCACCGATCGTGACCCCCGGCAACACCACGGCGCCCGCGCCGATCCAGGCGTTGGCACCAATGGTTATCGGCATTGATCGGGTATGGCTATGGCGTTTCTCAGGGTCCAGGTCGTGGGTCGTGGTGCAGAGACGGACCTGCGGGCCCAGCAGGGCGCCGTCGCCGATGGTGATTGCGGCTTGATCCAGGAAGATGCATCCCGAATTGATCAGGACATTGCGGCCCAATGTCATTCGCCCCCGCTCAAAGTAAAACGGCGGCCGAATCACAGCGTTACCCTCGGTCACCACACCGGTCTTGCGCAGCAACCGATTGCTCTTTTTCTTGCCCAGATCAAATGTATCCAGCAGGCGTATGTACTCGGCAGGTTTTATGGTTTTTTTCAGTTCATACAACCACAGCATCATAGATCAGTCGCTTTTGAGGGGTGAACGGGGCAAGCCGCAGTTTGCCTGATTTCACCGGGCGCCACGTGGCTGGATCAAACGGGCGCGTCAAGGCTGCTGCCTGCTTCTTGTCGGCGCTGAAGATGCCAAACCTTCACCTGCAGCAGGCGCAATAAAAAACCCGACTCAATGGCCGGGTTCATGCAGTCCTGCAATCGGCTAAATGCCGGTGCCTCCAGACGATGGCAGCCCGTCATCATCAACCGTGCGCTTGCCCTTCGGGATCGGATCATTCTCGGTCCGGGCCGGATGCAGCGGATCGACCTGCGGGTCGCTAACATCCGGCGAGTCCGGATCAAACCCCAGTTCCTTATCCACACCACCCTGCTCCGCAGCCCCGCCACTCGCGACCGGTTGTGCTTGTTTCGCACGCTCTTGCGCGCCGGTGGCGTGGGAATCAAACCCGGTCTCGTTGTCCGTCTGGCTATTGACGCCTTTCTGTGAAATGTTCCCTGGTGCGTTGGGATTTTCCATCTCGATACTCCCTCCTCGTTGCGTGGGGTATCCACACATAGAATTGGGATGCCCCAACCGATCAGGAGTGCCCGGCGGTTGACGAGCGGTTGTTGAGCGACTGCTTGCTGGGATAGTTGTGCGCAGGGAATAGCCCGAGTTGAGGGTTGGGCTATGGGCACGCCAAACCCAACGAAGCTGCCCTGCGCCCCGCAAGCGCTAACCTAAGAAATGACGCCGCTCGCAGCCCAAGTGGCAAATAAACGGCAAGATGCAAGACCCCGGATCGGTCGTTGGACTCAACAACGGACGTCAGCCAGAGCAAGCGTTAACTCTGCACCGCGATTATGCTGCCAAGAGCGCTGCTGAATTAGCAGACCCTTTGCTAGAGCAGTGAGCCAAGCACTGACCCAAAGCCAAGAAAGCATCCACGAGGTAAAGAACAATGAAACACAACTATCGTTTCCTGCTAGATACCGAGCGCGAAGTCGCCAGCATCGAGACCGAAGGTGCAATGCCTCACATCGCTGTTGGAGTACATATCGACCTGATCGCCGAGGGTTATCAGCAACCTCCACAAACTCACCTCTTGGTTGAAGAGATCACAGTCATCCTGCATCAGATGAGCGGGCAGGTCGTGAGAAACGACGTCATGGTGAAGTGCTCGGAAGCCCCTGGTCGAGCTAGCTGGTAACAATCGGGCTGTCGCTCCGGAATGTGGGGGAAACTTCGACGCTGCTTTTCAGACTAGCCGACAAGCCGGTAGCCCTTACGCTCAGCCTTCGCATGGAGCAGCACATGAAAAACCCAGGATTTGCGGTTATTGCAACCATCAGCATCGCCGCGCTATCGGGATGTACCACAGCACAGAAGATCAGCCGCCCCATGGCACGACTGAATATCAAATCGCCTGCGGGGCGGCGGTGGGCTGGGGTGTGTGCTACAGCCGCGCAGAAGAGCTCTGCCCAGACGGTTATCAAACCGTGAACGAAGATCAGGGTTTCAATAGGAAAGAGCTTCGAATCAGTTGCGGCAAAGCTAAACAGTGAGCCAGTGAGCGAAGTCGCCGGATAGTTTTGCGGCAGTTTGTGAGCAGGTGTGATGTCTGGCACCACAAGGTGCGGGCTGTGCGTATCCATCCTGGGATCCACCACTCTCCTCACAACCAATACAGGTGCATTTACCGTTTGCAAACGCAGCCGCCAGCAATTCATTGAAAGCAGCTACCGGCCTCAAAGTCAGCCGCTTGTCATCGTCGAACAGATCCATCTTCTATCCCTTTGCTACCGTTCGTGGAATCGCAAGCTAAGCTGGGCGTGCATTCTGCCTCTAACGATGCTAAGCCTGATGCAGCACCGCGAACGAACGGCCACCGCCATCCCGTAACTCGCTACCGCGCATTTCCCGTCAACTGGAAACGCTATGAACGACGCTGATCATTGGTTGAATTACCTGGTTTCGGAAGACGTCGTGCTTGCCCGGTCAAGGGTCAAGGGCAATTGGGGCATACGGCTAGAACAGACAGCAGGTGCGTACTTCCATTTCATCGGTGAAGGCACCGCTTACGTCCAAATCGACGGAGGTCCGGAAATCTCGCTCGGGCCAGGTGACATCGTGGTTTTTCCTCAGGGGTCGTCACACCATCTACGCGGTACATTGACCAGCGAGGTTGTACCGCTCAGCCAATTCCTTCGGGACAGCGAGACGCGAAGCAATCCTGATGCAGGCGCAACGACTTTACTCTGCGGCTCGTTTGGCATTGCGCGGTATCTGATCATGTCGGCAATCAAGTCACTGCCCAAACTCATGCATTTAAAGGCACCAGTCAATGGTTCCAATTCCCCTTTTGCCGAGACCCTGCGACAGCTTTGTATTGAAGTCGAAAACGTAAAAATGGGTAGCGACACTGTGGTCAGGCACCTCCTTTCCACCCTTTTCATATACGTCCTCCGTCAATGGTCGCAAAGCCAGCACACACAGGCAGGTACATGGTTCTCCTCGCTCCAGAATCAGCACGTTGCCAAGGCACTGGCATGCATTCATAACTTTCCCACAACTAATTGGACTATCGAAACGCTGGCGCACGAAGCCGGCCTATCCCGATCCCTGTTCGCCAAGCAGTTCCACGAAGCAGTCGGCGAGACACCACATCTGTATTTGACACGGTGGCGACTCGGTATTGCTGATCAGTTACTGAGCCAGACAGACATCAGCGTCGGCGAGCTTGCTATGAAGATCGGGTACAACTCCGAGTACTCATTTGCCCGCGCCTTCAAGCAATCGCGAGGGACGACGCCAAACCAGCACAGACTCGCAAGACGCAAAGCCGAGATTAGCCAAGGGGAGGCATGTGGATTGACAGGCCAACTGCTGGCTAATTTGTGAAGACGCCGAACCGTTGCTCCAACCATTGTTGGGTTGAGACTTGGTTGGGGTTGGGAGTGGATGAGCGAAGGAATTTGCCCAGCGGGTACTTCTACTCCGGCCGTAACAGGCTGGTAGGTACAACAGTTTCGATAAGGCCGGTTGCCATGTCGTAAACGAGCCCGGTCACTGTAAAGCCCGCCGAGATATCTGGATTGGCTCGCAGCGCCATTACATCAATTGCCACAGCTTCATAAGGATCGTTGATTGCCAATGCGTCCAGATCTTCGGTCGGCACACCCAGGTATTTTGCCAACAACCCTGGATCATTGTGGTAGCAGCCTCTGATTCCGCATTCGGTGTGCTGCAACACCACCAGGTTCCATCCTTGACCAAGCTCCGAACCACCCAAGCGAGAAACGGTGCGAAGTACTGCCAGCGTTTCAAACAGCGCGGGATTCACGCGGCCACCAACGTTGCGGATGATCGCGGCCTCACCTGGCTCAAGCTTGAGCACATCCATAGGGTCGACCCGAGGGTCGACACAACCGATGATCATCGTTTTGCGTGAAGGAATGATTTTCAGCTCAGCCGAATACCCGTCCTTCGCGAACTCCGCGTTGCGCTGAGTCAGCGTCTCGATAAAGTTCATGATTACCTCAATCGTCAGGTTGGATATCAAGCGCGTTTTGGCAGACGGGTCAGCATCATCGCCTGGATTTTCTGAGGGTCAGCAGTGAACGCCTGGTAGATGCCACGCGACTGGCCACCTGCAACGACTTCGTCGTTGGTCCCCGCTTCCAGCGCGTCCAACGTGTCGGTCACAACTTCAACCGGGCTGAGGCGTGGTTCTGGCAGCTTGGCGCCCATGGCGGTGTCGGTCTGGACGGCGAGTACACCGATGACCTGAGTACCCTGTGCACCCAGCTCGGCACGAATGCTGCGATTGAGCGAAAGGCCAGCTGCTTTCGATGCGGCGTAGGTGCCCGCCATCGGGAGACTGATTAAGGAGAGCATCGACAGCATGTTGATGATGCCGCCACCGGTTTTAGCGAGGATTGGGGCGAAGGTCCGAGTCAGGGCCAATGGACCGAAGTAGTTCACTTCCATCTCAGTGCGTGCGTCGTCCATCGTTGGAGCGGAGATCGCACCGTCGAACGCGGCAAAACCAGCGTTATTGATCAGCAGAGTGACATCAGTAGCGACAGTCGCAGCCGCTGCAACCTGGTAGGGGTCGGTAACGTCCAACGGCAGGGGAACCAGACGGCGATCACCACTTTTCAGCAGGTCAGCCACAGCGGCGGTGTCACGAGCAGCAACGTAGATTTTTGCAGCGCCACGCTTTAGCAGCTCTTCGACGAAGGTACGGCCGATACCACGGTTAGCGCCGGTCACCAGTACTACAGAGTTTTCGATTTTCATGGGGGATTGCTCAAGGGGATTAGAAATTGATATCTGTCAGGAGAAGCGGCTGCCTCGCCTTCGATGGATCAAATATCTGCCCTTTCAAATTCACCCGGTAGTCGTCCAAACCGTCTAAGATTTATAACAAATCTGCATAGACACTTAGCACGGCACCTGTCTCGCCAGCTCAACCTGGCAAATCCCCATCACGCGACTTACGGCAAGATGTCGGCCGAGGCTCTTGAAATTCGACACGCTCACCTGAGAAACGACCTCTCGTGCGCTTACTCTCGCAGGCTGGTTTTCACTTCCCTCAAGAGGCGCAACCATGGCGCTTTTACACCCATAAGGTAATCGCCCACATGGGCTGATGGCTAAACGTGAGGTGAATCCTAAAGCATGCGCTACAGGCTAAATGTGACGGGAATTTCGTTCCGCCCTCTTAGCTCACCTGGGCACCACCGATGGCCCGCCCTCGCTGCTCGTCACGCCGGTTCGATAGCAACCACGTCATCAGGACGCAATATGCGACCGTCCTGGGACATCAGCTCTACTCGCCGCAAAGGCTGAAGATTTTTTGCGTCCAAAAGCTTTGTACCTTCCGCGTCCCAGACGGTGTGCTCCTCCCCCCACTGAGCCAAAGTGACCAGCACTGGTAGCAATGCCTTGCCCTTTGCCGTCAGAAAATACTGGCCATGCCCGCCCTCAGCCTCAGAAACCACGGTGAAGATCCTCTGTTCAACGAGAGCTTTGAGACGGGTGGCGAGGATATTTTTGGCGATGTCCAAGTGTTTTTGGAATTCACCGAATCGCGTTGCTCCTCCCACCGCATCCCGAATGATCAGCAAGGTCCACCAATCCCCGACCACGTCCAACGAACGCGCAATCGGGCATTGGTCCTCATCCAGACATTTACGTTTCACGGTGCACTCTCCAGGCGATACGGAAAAATATTTAATTTCTAGGTTGCATCATAAAACCAAAACACCTAATCTGACCACGGTTTAATCATGCAACCAAAAAATCATCCATCATTTCGAACGTCCCTTGATGCTGAGCACATGCGCACCGCGACGAGAACTTCGGACAACCATGCTAGGAAAAATTATGAATATTCGTGGAAAGGTCGTACTGGTCACCGGTGCAAATCGCGGTCTTGGCAAAGCATTTGTTGCCGCTCTTCTGGAGGGTGGCGCAGCCAAGGTTTATGCCGCTGCTCGTGACGTTTCGAAACTGAGCATCCCTGGCGCCATTGCAGTCGAGCTGGATATCACCAACCTCGCCAGCGTTCAGAAGGCAGCAGGCCAGTGCTCCGACGTCGAGATCCTGATCAACAACGCCGGCTTCATGCACACCAGCCCCCTTCTGTCGGAAGGCAGCGTTGACAGCCTGCGTGAGCACTTCGAAATCAATACCGTTGGTACTCTGCTGATGACCCGTGCCTTTGCACCGGTTCTGCAAAAACAAGGCGGCGGCGCGATCGTCAATATCGTCTCCGTACTGAGCTGGTTGAACATTCCCGAGTCGGGCGCCTACAGCGCTTCGAAAGCTGCCCAATGGTCCCTGACCAACGGCCTGCGCAACGAACTGGTTGGCCAGAATACTTTCGTGATGGCTGTGCACCCAGGCTATATCGACACCGACATGGCTGCCGGCGTTGAGACGGCAAAAACCAGCCCACAGGACGTGGTTAAAATCACGTTGAACGCGCTGTTGGAAGGCCAGAAAGAAGTGACTCTGGATGACGCTGGTCGCTGGGTTAAATCGACTCTCTCCAACGTCGACGCTGCTTACCTGTCGCCACTGTAAAGATCATTGATTGAAGGCCCCAAGCGGCATAAACCGCCGCTTGGACGTCTTCCTTGCGTGTATTCAAACTGATATCCCAGGCCTCAGATCACTAGTCCTGTCGCTTCAACCATTCCCCCGGTGGCAAGCCCATCTCCTGAACAAACGCCCGCGTTAGGGCGGCCTGCGAGCTGTAGCCTACGGACGCCGCGACGATCTTCAGCTTCACGCCCTGCTTCATCAAATCCCGCGCCAGCTTTAAACGCCAGGCTGCGAGATAAGCGATTGGCGATACCCCCACCACTTTAAGAAATTGCGCAGAAAATTTAGAGCGCGACATGCAAGCCAGGTCTGCCAGTTGCTTAACGCTCCAGTCCTGCTCAGGCTTGAGATGAATTTGGCTAATGGCCTTTCCCAGGTGTGGATCGAGGATCGCGGACAGCCCACCTCTAGCAATCATCCCTTCACTGATTGCCCTGCGGACCAGCACTATCAGGATGTATTCGAAAAGGACGCTAAGGCCCTTGCGATGCCCCGCTTCCCGCCCCCGATACTCCGCTAGAAGAGCCTCTATCACCGGTACCACTGGATCGATATTTTCGAATGGGAAAACCAAAGTATCGGTCACGCCCAACGGAAACGAGCGCCCCATGCTCACGCCGAACTCGAAGGTGGCACAGATGATGTCCGCACCCGTTTCCGTGGTCGGCTCCAGCTTGTAACGGCAGGTACTTGGGCAAAGCAGAACCGTTGGTCCATCAAGCACGATGCGAGGATGACCTGGACGAATGAGGTCCAGGCCACCCTTCTCGACAATATGAACAAAAGCAGTGCCATCGGGCTTGTTGATATCGAGCGTGTCGTACACCTTCCCCGCATAGAACAAGCGGCCAGTCATCTGGATGCGTTCGAAAAACTCGGATAAAGCGTCCATTAGGTCTCTCGGCTAAAGAAGTAGGACGCCGGGGAAAAACTGTTGCGGCGTTAAGGGGGAAGATAGCCCTACTTGCAGGCCACTCCGGCGCCGTGTCGACAGCGCCCGCAAGAGGTTATTCCAATCTGAGGAGCCTCACAATGAGCACTGAATCAAGCAAGACCGGCAACACGAATCCGAAGTATCAAGATCCTGCGAACCCCGCCCTGCCAAATACTGGCTTTAAGCTGGACCTTGCACGCGCAGCACTGGTTGTCATCGATCCTCAAGTAGATTTCTTGAGCGAGAAAGGCGTCTCCTGGTCGCTAGTGGGCGACAGCGTGACTGAAAACGGTGTGGTCGATCACCTTGGGCAACTGTTCGAAGCCGCGAAGAATGCCGGCATCGAAGTCGCTGTTTCGCCGCATTACTACTACCCATGCGACCACAGTTGGGAGCACGGTGGTCCGCTCGAAAAAATGATGCATGACATCGGCATGTTCGACCGTAATTCACCTTTGGACCTGAGCGGCTTTGATGGTTCCGGCGCCGACTTCATGCCGCAATTCAAGCCTTACATTTTGGACGGCAAAACCATCATCTGTTCGCCCCACAAGGTATACGGCCCGCAGACCAACGATCTCACCCTGCAACTGCGCAAGAAAGGCGTGTCTCAGGTGATCCTTGCAGGCATGGCAGCCAACCTTTGTGTCGAGTCACACCTGCGTGACTTGGTCGAGCAAGGCTTTGAAGTGGTCGTCGTACGTGACGCAACCGCAGCGCCTCAGATCCCTGAAGGTGACGGCTATCATGCGGCGTTGATCAACTATCGTTTCATCGCTAATGCGTTGTGGACTACTGAGCAAGTGCTGGAACAACTGGGGCAGTAAGTTCTGCCGGGTACCAACACCTCAGCCGGGACGTTCGGTACCGAAATGGTCTGGCAGCAAATGTTATGTGCACAGGGCCGCCTTGCAGGAAATTGCAGGGCGGCTTTCGCGTTGAGGCACAAGTAATCGGCTCTGAAAACGCATGCCACAGTGCGTGACGCTGGTTGGACGGGGCGCGTTCGGACGTGGAGAAACTGTTAGCTACTACGCAATGACCTTCGAAAAGCCTGCGGCGGCTGCCCGGTAATTCGGATGAATGCACGACGCATACGCTCCTGATCACCGAAGCCAGTTTCCGTTGAGACGGTATCGATAGAATGATTGGCCGTTTCCATCATTAGCCTTGCTGATTCAACCCGAAGACGCTCGATTGCTTTGGCAGGTGACTCTCCAGTCTCTGACTGAAAAACGCGACTGAACTGCCTGGCGCTCATGTTCGCGACAAAGGCCAGGCTCTCTACATTAAGGTCAGTTTTCAAATGCTGGCGAGCAAACGTCAAAGCGGCCTGGATACGATCTGTTTTGGGATCCAGGTCATTCATGACCGAGAACTGAGACTGCCCCCCTGCCCGCCTGTGATAGACCACGAGATGTCTTGATACCTTCCGAGCCAGCTCATGACCGAGATCGTTCTCGACCAATGCGAGGGAAAGATCGAGACATGCACTCATGCCCGCAGCGGTCCAGATAGGGCCGTCATTAATGAAAATTCGATCCGAATCCACCCTGAGACTGGGATAGGTCGCCTGCAAATCCGGCGCATGCTCCCAATGGGTCGTTACTCGTCGATTGTCGAGCAAACCCGCTTGCGCTAAAGCGGCAGAACCGGTGCAAATCGAACAGACACGCCTCGTCATCGAGCTTGATTCGACAAGGTAATCAACCAGTCCTGCCGATGCCGGGCGAACGACGTTGTCACCAAGAACCATCAGCGTGTCGAAACGACGATCATCGAACGCCTCAGTCTCCACACAGAACCCAGCTGAGGTCTTAACCATGCCGCCATGCTCAGATAGCAGCGTGATGCCGTACACATCCTTCCCAGCGAATTGATTGGCGACTTCGAACGTAGCCGACATGGACAGGCCCAACACCTGGAAACCGGGGTAGAGGATCATTCCAACATTCAACATCGCTTTAACACCTGACTTTAAAGGAGGGGTATACGACATACGGGTCTCTGATTTCGGTTGTACGCTCATCCTCAATCCAATGCACCTACAGGATGACCCTTCATGCAATCCTCAGACGCCTCTCCCAGTGGCATGCATCGACTGCTAATTCTGCTATGCGTTTCTATCCCATCATTCATGATCAACCTGGACTCGAATATCGTCGCGGTCTCGTTGCCATCGATTGCTCATTCGATGGACGCAAACTTTGCTGACATCGAATGGGTGATTAGCGCTTATACCTTAAGTTTCGCGTCATTTCTGCTACCGGCAGGCGCACTCGCCGACAGGTTCGGCCGCAAAAAAATGCTGGCTTGGGGCCTGGCGATCTTCACCCTCGCGTCTCTGATCTGCGGGGCCGCGCCTAACGTCGACGTGCTGAATCTTGCACGGGGTCTTCAGGGTATCGGCGCCGCTCTTCAACTGAGCGCGGCGCTTGCAACATTGTCCCAAGTATTCAGGGGAGCGGCCCGAGCAAGTGCCTTCGCATTCTGGGGCGCAGTGATTGGTATCGCGGTCTCCCTCGGCCCGGTGATCGGCGGATTCATCACTGAACACTTTGGCTGGGAGTGGGCTTTCTACATTAATATTCCCATCGGCGTGGTGATGGTTGCTACGGTGCTGAAGACGCTTGATGAGTCCAGTGATCCAGACGCTCGCAAGCTCGACATCCTCGGTGCAGTCACATTCAGCAGCAGCCTCTTTCTCGTCACACTCGCGCTCATTTCCGGCAATCACGAAGGTTGGGGAAGTCTGCCTGTTATCGTGGAGTTTGCGGCGTCTGCGGTATTGTTCATCGTGTTTCTGCTCGCGGAGATTTACCAAAAACGGCCGATGCTGGACCTGAGCTTTTTTCGCAGTTCAACGTATGTCGGTGCCAGCATCGCGACCTTGGTTTTTGCAGGAGCGCTTCTGACCATGCTCAGCTACCTGCCCATTTTCTTTCAGAGCGGCCTCGGCTACAGCCCACAAGGCGCCGGCTTGCTCATGCTGCCAATAGCTGTCCCTTTGTTCATCGTGCCACGCTTGGTAGCAGCGCATCTGATCCACCGCTACAGCGGCCGCGCACTGCTGGTTCTCGGGCTCTTGATCGTGAGCGCAGGCCTGTTGTGGGTCGGTGCCGAGATCACCGACTTGAGTTTTACGAAGCTGCTGGGAGGCATGCTGCTGATGGGTATCGGCGCTGGCATCCTCAATGGAGAAACGGCAAAGGTCAGCATGTCGGCTATCCCCCCGGAGCGTGCGGGGATGGCTTCGGGTGTGTCAGGCACCATCCGGTTCAGCGGCATCGTTTTGGGCTTCGCCGTACTCGGGGCGCTGTTGGTGAATCGCATTGGGTCCTACGTTGCAGCCAACCTGCCCGGCTCTGCCGAAGACGTAAACACCCTGGTGCGTGCGATAGCTTCGGGTGACCTTTCTGGCGGCGGATCAGCCTCGGTCCGCGAGATAGCTCTGCAAAGCTTCAGCCACGGCTATCAACTGATTCTGCTCGGTGCCGGGGGCTTCGCTCTACTCGCCGCTTTACTAACTTGGGTACTGGTCCGATCCGAAGATACAGCACCAAGCAGCGCCCATGCGGCGCATGCGCCGGTAGAGTAAAACTCGCCACACTGAGCCCGAAACCTTGCCTACCTACAACACCCGGCCGTGCGTTTGGATTGGCTATAAATGGTCAAGCCAATAAACTATTCCGACCCTTTCGGCGCCTCTTCTGTTCGCTCCACAAAGCGCCACCTGAAGTGGTCAGATATCATGCGCGAGGCCACACTTTCGGGGGGCTATGGCTCGTGAATGTTCAAGAACTTACGATAGGTTGGATGTACTCTTTCACCAAATCGTCTCCAGCCAAACTGAGGTATCGCTGTTGGACTCTTGATATCGCTTAAGTGACGCCTCACTATCAGCAGGAATGAAGGCCTTAAGTTCAACCCCTACAGTAGGAATTTTACCTAATACACGGGAAAGCAATCCTCCCATGAGGTTCCTGTTCTTTATCCGTTCAAGCTCCGCAGGTTCAACCATTGACATTTCTTCGCTTGACCACGCTAAGCTTAAACGAGAGCCAATCTCCATGATTATTCGCTTACAGGTTATTTTCTTCCAATAGTTCTCTAGACAGGAATGATCGCTACCAGAGTGGTAGCTAGACCCGGTTTGCTCTGCGAATGGTTTGTGGCGGGTGACCGAATGCTCGTATAAACGCCCTTCGCATTCTCTCGCTATCACCAAAGCCTGCGTCTATCGCCACACTGTCGACAGACACTCGTCCCTCTTCCATCATGATTCGCGCGGCTTCAACCCTCAGGTTTTCAATCGCTTTCGCCGGAGACTGACCCGTTTCCATCTGAAAGACCCGGCTGAATTGGCGAGGACTCAAATTCGCGATATCAGCAAGGCTGTTGACGGACAAATTAGCCTTTAAATTCTCTTTTGCGTAAACCAGTGCTGCGTGAATACGATCAGACTGGGGCTCCAGGTCTTGCATGACAGAAAACTGTGATTGCCCGCCTGCTCGTCGGTGGTAAATAACCAACTGCTTCGCGACCAACCGTGCAACCTCAATGCCTAAGTCTTTTTCCACCAGTGCGAGAGCCAGGTCCACGCAGGCGCTCATACCGGCCGAGGTCCAGACTTTCCCGTCGTTGATGAAGATCCTGTCTTCTTCGACTTTGACGTTCGGAAACGCCCGCTGGAAATCACGTGCTCGGTACCAATGCGTGGTCGCGCGCTTCCCGTCCAGGAGCCCCGCCTCTGCTAGTACGTAGGCACCGGTGCAGATCGAGCCAATTCGACGCGTTGTCGCATCCGCCTGTTTTACAAACTCTACAAGCGCGGGTGACGTCTGGGTCACAGTGTTGTCGCCCATCACGATCAACGTATCAAACTGGCGCTCGTTCAAAGCTTCGGTTTGCACGCTGAACCCGGCTGACGCTTTAACAAACCCGCCGTTCTCTGAGAGCAAGCTGATCGTGTAGACGTCTCTGCCGACAACCACGTTTGCCAGTTCAAAGGCCGTACTCATCGACAAACCGAGAACCTGAAATTCCGGATATAAGATCAAACCTATATGTTGCATTTTAAAACACCGTCAGTGAGGCGCTCCCGTTGACGGGCGAGCCAAAAATAAATGAGCCAGCTGCGGTAAAACGATCAGATTACTTTCCAATCAATGACTTGTTGGATGGTGCTCATCGCCGGTAAAAGCATCTGCGCGATCCTTCTCGCCTTCGGCGTAGGTCGCACACCCTTACTGCCTGCGCTAACAAAAAGTCGGTCTTCAAACTGCTTCCTCAAACGCACCAGCGAACCACTGATTGCAGGTTGCTGTACGGTGAGGCAGGCAGCGGCCTTCGAGAGACTTTGCTCTCTGTACACCACCATAAAAACCAAGAGCAAATTGAGATTTGCCCCGATGAACTTACGTTCGTCGATATTCATTATAAAAACCGTCAACCCAGTGGCTGCTGACACGAGCGTTATCTGTCAGAACATTCCAGATCGCCATATCACGATATGTTACTAATAAGCGAAGCTTAGGATTAATCTCACTCCCGAAACTGTCCGAGAGTGAGATTCACAAGCTGAGTTGCCTTACTTAGCGCTTGCGTCTTCCTGCACTTCGCGGGCTTCAACGACTGGACGGTCGTTGCGCTCGTAGACGTGACGGTGAGGCGTACGGTCGATGTTCAGGCTCAGCAGTTCTGGACGGCTGTAGTGACCACGGGAATCCATCTGACGCTTGCGGATCTCGATCTGGAACAGGTCGATATCAACAATCACTTCGCCCTCGCCCTCAGTCAGCTCGCCCAAGACTTCGCCCTGTGGATCGATGATCGCGGTGTAGCAGCCACCCGAGATCGGGCCGATGTCGCAGCCGGTGTCGGCCATGATTTGCGCTTGCTGCTCTGGGTACAGCCAGGCGGTGGAGTTGACCACGAAGCAAGCCGATTCCAGCGCGTGCATGCGGATGCTCACTTCCATCTGACGAGTGAACAGGTCACCAGCGAACGAGCCTGGGTACATCGAAGCATGGATCTGCTCACCATCTTCGATCAGCGCATAGCGGATCAGCGGGTTGTAGTGTTCCCAGCAGGCCAGTTGGCCGATGCGGCCGACTTTACTGTCAATAGCGCGCAGGCCGGACGCATCGCCCATGCCCCAGATCATGCGTTCGTGATAAGTCGGGTTCAGCTTGCGGCGGGCCTGGATCAGGGTGCCGTCGGCATCGAACAGCAGCTGCGTGTTGTACAAGGTGCTGCCATCGCGTTCGTTGACGCCGATGGAGACAACCATGTTTGCAGCCTTGGCGGCCTTGCCGATTTCATCAGTGGTGGCCGATGGCACAACTACGGCGTTTTCCAACAATTTGTAGTGCTCGCTGCCCATTTCGAACGGGGTCTGCACGAACGAGAAGTAGGGGTAGTACGGAACGATGGTTTCCGGAAAAACAGCAAACTCAACGCCCTTCTCACCGAGTTCCTTGATCTTGTCGACGATCTTGGCAACGGTGCCTTCACGGCTGTAGAGCACTGGGGCGATCTGCACAGCGGCTGCTTTAACAATGGTCATTTCTAGTTCCTCACTGATGGTGGGTTGTTGATTCAGTGAGATTCAGATTACAGACCAAATCCTATGGCGGTATGTCGAAGCTCCCTCCTTTTCGGTCATTTTGGTGCTTTTTGATGCTTGATTTCCCCATATTCAGGGCCTGAAGACCCTCCTCCGCTATTGCCCGGCAATCTACTCCAACCATAGGATTAATATCGAAATATTAATGAAGACAAGGGCCTGGAATGAGACGTCAATGCGTCACGGCAGACGTGTTACGAGCAGTCGTTTTGAAGGTCACCCTGTCGCTGTAGTGCTCGAAGCTGATGAGCTTTCGACACAACAAATGCAGAACGTCGCGAATGAGTTCTCGTACGCCGGTACTGCTTTGGTAATTTCGACAACAGCACCCGAAGCCTCTGTTCAGATCCGCATCTTCACCCCCACCTGCGATTTCCCAAAGAACAAACCGCAAGAAAGCATGAAGCTATCCTCGTTGAGGCAGGCCGGCTTTTTCGCGAAAACGGTTTCCACGGCGTAAGCGCCAGCGAGATCCTGGATCACGTCAAGTCAGCGTACCAATAACGTCAGCGACAGAGTCGTGACAACCCAAAGGTTCAGGAGATGCGATGACTGAAACTATTCTGATACTGCCAGGCTATGGCAATTCTGGTCCTGGCCACTGGCAATCACTTTGGCAAAACGCCGATCCTTCGATGGTACGCATTGAGGGCCAGGATTGGGAAAACGCGGTCTGCGAAGAATGGGTTTTGAATCTGGAAGCCACCCTCAGACAATTGGGCCCAGAAACCATCATCGTCGCCCATAGCCTGGGCTGCTTGCAGGTCGCGCACTGGGCACTTGGCAGCAGTACACCGATCAGAGCCGCGCTGCTGGTCGCCGTGCCCGAACCGGGGGTTGTCGAGGTACCAGGAATGGCCACAGGATTTGATCCGCTTGCGCTTCAGCGCTTTGCATTTCCCAGCATTGTAGTTGCCAGCACCGATGACCCATACGGCAGGTCCTCCTATGCAAAGCGATGCGCCGATGCATGGGGAAGCCAGTTCGTGGACATCGGTAATAGGGGGCACATCAACGGTAATAGCGGTTTGTCCAGCTGGGACGAAGGTCGTCAGTTACTGGAGCAACTCAAGAACCAAAAAAGCACTGGCTGAGATCAACTCGTTTCTCCAAACGCCGAACCGAGCTCTGCACTCGGCCGGCCTCTGCGTGACTCAAACCATCATCCGCGCTCGAATCAATTCAAGACACTGCGGGGCTTGATCACATACGCTTCCATAGTCATCAACGGTCGACCGATGATCGAGGTTCTGTTGTTGTCCTGTCCGCAGAGCAACCCCTCACGCTGATCGATCATCACTGACTGGAAATGATCGCGTCTTTCCACGTGCCCAGGAATCCCAAGCGACGCCAGGAACTCGTTGACGCTGACATTTTCGAATTTCAGCTCTTTGCCCAACGTGTTCCCGATCAATGCCGCTAGCTCAGTGTGACTGTATTCAACGGGACCATGGATTGGATAAGCAAGACCGCCGTGCACGCCAGGATTCAGGAGGATCCCAGCGATAATCGCTCCAATGTCACTGCTCGCGATTGGCGCAAAGCGACTGTCTCCATCCACTGTTCATTGGGTAGCAGAAATAAGCCAGGCTACCTGTCAATCAGCAGCGTGAGCTGGATGCGAGATCGATCTATCCAAGCTACAGGACGTGCGATATAGAGCCTTAAACCGAGGACTACCCGGCGCAACCCTTGCGCGGCGACATAAACGCGGACCTTGTTGAGGAAAAGGCTGTCCCCCGTTTCATGGGTTAACCAACTGAGGAAAAGAAGGATTTACCAAGAAGGCGAGACAGATTCTCCGTTTCCCACCTTCTAGGCCATTGCGGGAGGATGTGAACGGTTTCACTGGATTCCTGATGCAGGCTTCACGGCTTCCCCTAACCTTGTTAGCGAAAAACCATTGCAACGAACCAATAGTATTACGGTCGAAATCCATTGCTGCCGGATTGGTTAATTCGCGCGTAAACCATCAAACGGAGAATGAATCATGAGCACCGAAAAGCCCATTCTTGTAACAGGCGCAGGCGGCAGCATTGGCGCAGTCGGCAACACGATCACATCACTGCTGCTCAAGAAAGGGCACATGGTCCGGGCGATGGTTCACCGAGAAGATGAGCGCGCTCAAGCGCTTCGGGACAAAGGCGCTGAGGTGGTAGTCGGCGATCTCTTGGATCTCGACGACATGCATCGGATCATCGAAGGCTGCGGTACGGTCTACTTCGGCATGTCAGTGTCCGACGACTATCTGGCCGCAACCGTAAATGTTGCAGCAGTGGCGAAGCATCACAACGTCGACGCCTTTGTGAACATGTCCCAGATGACTGTTTCCCAGATGAGCATTACCGAGACCACTACCAGCCCGCAGCAGAAGTTTCACTGGCTCGGCGAGCAGGTGCTCAACTGGTCTGGCTTGCCCGTGATTCATGTCCGGCCAACTGTTTTCATGGATGGTTTCTTTCTTAAATTTTCAGCAGCGTCCATCAAGCAGCACAGCGAAATTCGAGTACCTTTTGGCAAAGGCGAAACCTCGCCAATCGCCGCCACAGATGTGGCCCGGGCCGTTGCAGCCATCCTTTCTGATCCTGCCCCACACATCGGTGCTGTTTATCATCTGACAGGACCTGAATGTAAAGACATGGACCACTTTGCTCAGGAATTTACCGAAGCCCTCGGCAGGCCCATCGGTTATGTAGACGTTACGGTCGACAAGTGGAGGGAGGCGATGGCAAATGTGGGGCTTTCAAAACACTTACTCGACCACCTGTCCACCATGGGCGATCTACACCGTGCTGGACGATACGCGCGCATGACCCATGACTTTGCCAAGCTAACCGGTACCCAGCCAATTACCGCCAGGGAATTCATCAAGAAGCACGCGGCAGCATTTCAAAAATAGCGAAGTTTGCCGGAGGAGTCAGGGTATCCAGCTTGATCGCTGAATACTCTGAAACCCAGTCATCAGTCTTGTGTGTCCAGGACTCCGAGGTAGTCCATCTTACCTAGGGGCACGCCTTTGTGACGCAGAATGTCGTACGCCGTGGTCAGGTGAAAGTAGAAATTCGGCAACGCAAATTGAGTTAAGAATTCGAGAGTCGAGAATCTCAGTACTCCCTGCTTCAGGACAACCGTGATTTCGGCGTTGGCGTTTGCCTCGAACTGCTCGGCCGTTAATGAATTCAAGAACTCCACTGTTTTTGTGATCCTCAGCCTTAGGTCCGAGAACGTTACTTCGTCATCTTCAAAGCGGGGTGCGCCCGCCCCACTTAGACGTGCAGCACAGGACTTAGCCATGTCGCTAGCGACCTGAATTTGCCCAGCCAGGTTGAACATGTCAGGAGCTAAGCTCGCCTCAACCAAATTCGGAACATCGGGGTTGGATGCCGCAAACTCTTGAGCCTTGTCCAGCCACTTGGTCAGGTTTTTGAAGCCCTTTAAGAATACCGGGACCGAAACATCGTAATTATTCATGCGGTGGTTTCCGATGATGTGCGCAGACAGCACAAGCCTTTTTTAGGCGTTTCGAAAGTCGCCTCAACTGCTTGGGAGCGCCAGAAAGACGTGGTTGGAAGCACGTGATCGACACGGTCGTGGTGTCTCGATCACGGTGTGTGTCGCGTCGTCGCTTACATCTTGACTGGCGGGAAATCCACAGTGGTCTTCGCGACATTGTTCAGCAGGTTGGTGAAGGTCAACAGAGTTACCTGGGTGATGACGTCCACAATCGCAGCATCGGACAGACCGTCTGCACGGGCAGTGGCGATTACAGCATCGCTCACTTGGCCGCGGGTTGCAGTGACTTCACGAGCAAATCTTGCATAAGCATCGAGGCTGCCATCGCGAGCAGCATGGACCTGCTCAGGTGTCAGGCCAACTTTTCCACCGATCATGGAGTGGACGGCGGTGCAGTACTCACAAGCGTTGAACTGCGAGGTAGCCAGTGCCACAACCTCGCGTTGCTGCGCGGTCAGCGAGCTGGCCTCGTTGGCTTGGTTGAACTGCAAATAGGTGTTCAACGACGCTGGCGAGTGAGCCAGCACCTTGAAGACGTTAGGCACCATGCCAAAAGCTTTTTTCACACGATCAAGCATTGGGCGCGAGGCTTCTGGAGTCTTTTCATCGGTAAGCACTTCAATACGAGACATGCATACGTTTCCTAATTGGGGCGGCAAGGGCATCGGAACAGCTCCTCGATGAATAATTTCACGTGGAGCAGTTGCGACGGTGGTGCTGACTGGCGTCAGGCCTCAGAGGCGGACTTCTTGTCGGCGAGTTTCGCGGCTTCAGCCACTTTCGGATGCGAAGTGCGCTCGTGGACGTGACGGTGAGGCGTACGGTCGATGTTCAGGCTCAGCAGTTCTGGACGGCTGTAGTGATCACGGGAATCCATCTGACGCTTGCGGATCTCGATCTGGAACAGGTCGATATCAACAATCACTTCGCCCTCGCCCTCAGTCAGCTCGCCCAGGACTTCGCCCTGAGGGTCGATGATCGCCGTGTAGCAGCCGCCGGAGATCGGGCCGATGTCACAGCCAGTGTCGGCGATGATCTGTGCTTGTTGCTCGGGGTACAGCCAGGCGGTGGAGTTGACCACGAAGCAAGCCGACTCCAGCGCGTGCATGCGGATGCTCACTTCCATCTGGCGGGTGAACAGGTCACCAGCGAACGAGCCTGGGTACATCGAAGCGTGGATCTGCTCGCCATCTTCAATCAGCGCATAGCGGATCAGCGGGTTGTAGTGTTCCCAGCAGGCCAGTTGGCCAATGCGGCCGACTTTACTGTCGACAGCGCGCAGGCCGGACGCATCGCCCATGCCCCAGATCATGCGTTCGTGGTAAGTCGGGTTCAGCTTGCGGCGGGCCTGAATCAGGGTGCCGTCGGCATCGAACAGCAGCTGCGTGTTGTACAAGGTGCTGCCATCACGTTCGTTGACGCCGATGGAGACAACCATGTTTGCAGCCTTGGCGGCCTTGCCGATTTCATCAGTGGTGGCCGATGGCACAACGACCGCATTTTCCAGCAATTTGTAGTGCTCGCTGCCCATTTCGAACGGGGTCTGCACGAACGAGAAGTAGGGGTAGTACGGAACGATGGTTTCCGGAAAAACAGCAAACTCAACGCCCTTCTCACCGAGTTCCTTGATCTTGTCGACGATCTTGGCAACGGTGCCTTCACGGCTGTAGAGCACGGGAGCAATTTGGACGGCGGCAGCTTTGACGATAGTCATTTTGGATGTTCCTCAAAGGTGTTTATGCGGTTGACGAGAAAAGATTACATTTCTAACTCTCCGGCCATATGTCGAAGTTCCCTCCTTTTCGGTCATTTTGAATTTTTACGAGATTCTCTAAACCACGAGCAAATGACGCCGCCCCGTCGTTTGCATGCGAGGAGCGATCTTCTCCATTGAGTGCTCACCCAAATCTGCGGATCGACTCGATCACCCCACCTATAAATTTACATCTACCGTTGTCAGTGATAACTGAATAAGCCTGGTACTTTTACGAAACACATCAGTGTTGATCTGTTCAGGAAGAAGCCATAGGATCCCGCCGAACATTACTCGTCGAAAAAGCCAGGATGAATCGCAACTATCTGACAACTGGCGTATTTACCAGCACGCCATTCGAAGGCGAAGACTTAACTCTCCTGATCGCACAGAGAGTGATATCGGCCGTCCAGGTTTACTGAAGACAGCAGTACAGACCGCCCCAGCGGGAATTTGTAAAGCTGGGAGGTCATTGTGTGAGCATGATGGAAGGCTGATTCGACCAAGCCAACGAGGATGAATAATTTCCCAGAGGTTTGAAGGCGGCCCGTGTGTTATTGCGGCCTTTAGTTGCTCTGGATGGCGTGGACTTTCCTGTTTTGGCAAGAATAATCGAGAGCATCTATTGGACTGTCTGAACATCGGGTTCGGCATGCTACCGCCAATGCGCTACGGATATTCGCAGCACAACGTTTTCTGTTATTAGCAGCTACGTGGATGAAACCGCGGGGCTGCTGAGGGTAAAATGCCAAATCTAACTCCTGGTTTTTTAACGTCGACCAGCAGACCTAAACGCCGTCGGAGAAACGTTAAACAAGATCGTGGGCTGAGACAATTCATTGAAGACCATATTCGAGCCAGAATATCTTCTTTAGCTTACCGTGTAGCTATACATAAGCACTTGTGCGAGTTTTTACTGGTTGAACTTGGAACACTCTCGGGGGTGATACCAACATGACTGTCCCTGAGAGCCGCCAGACAAGAAACTCGAAGCGAAAGCGCAAACAACCGAGACCCCACGGGAATTATGCGATCAACGGCTAGCCCGATAGACGTGCCCATTAGTTTGCATACCGAACTCTGTGAAGTTTCGCCCAGTACAGTACCACCGTTTAAATTGGATTTTACGTGGGCGCCGGTGCTGGGCAAGGCGCAACGTCTCATGTGCACACGCATGCGCCTGTCGGAACAGAACTGAGCTTCCACTGCCACATACATCGTGCAGCAGCTGGATGACCAAGTCCTGGGACGATCCGCGTATCGACGGATCGCGACCACGCTTTTTCGTAAGCTAAGGGCAGCGTAAGCTCGCAAGGACTGAGCTGACTGACCTTGAGCCTAGACGCGCCCAGAAGGCAGAGCAATGCCAAAAAATCCTTAAATAAGGGCGATTCGTCTTCACCGGAGATGTCTATGAAGGCCGACCAATGGTTGGATTACATCGTCGCAGAAGGCCAAGTGGTATCCCATATTCATGTGAAGGGTGACTGGGGTATTCAAATGGAGGGCGCCAACTCCACCTACTTCCATTTCGTTGCCCAGGGAGAGGTCTGCTTCTCCGTGGATGGGCTGAATGAGGTGCAGCTCGCACCAGGCGACATCATCGTTTTGCCTCATGGAAACTCACATAAGCTCAAGCGTTTTTCAGACAGTGAAGCCGTTTCACTCGGTCAGCTCCTCAAGAAAGCAGGCGGCACGCTGGGCCGATCCCCCGACGAGACAAGCGTGGTGTGCGGGTCTTTTGGGATCAACCAAAATATGTGTCTACCCGCGCTAAAAGCCCTTCCCAAATCGCTGCATCTGAAAGCCGATTCTGGAGGCATTCCAACGGTCATATCGGAGACGCTTAAGCAACTCCGTGTGGAAGTCGAGGACATGAAAATTGGCAGTCAGATTGTCATCCGACACCTGCTCTCAACCCTCTTTATCTACGTCTTGAGAGAGTGGTCCGAAAACGAGTCAGCCGAAGCAGGTAATTGGTTTTCCGCAATGCAAAGCCCTCACGTTGCCCGGGCGCTTGCATGCATACATGAGAAGCCCACACAGAACTGGACCGTTGACGATTTGGCGCAGGAGGCTGGCTTGTCCCGCTCCGCGTTCGCCCGGCAGTTTCGCGAATCGGTCGGCGAAACGCCGCATTCGTACTTGAACAAATGGCGGCTTGGCACCGCCGCAAAACTACTCACCCAGACAAACTTGAGCATCAACGTAATTGCCCACAAGGTGGGCTACACATCTGAGCACTCTTTCAATAGAGCCTTCAAAGCTGTGAGAGGAATCACCGCGACGAAGGAACGCGAAAAAAAGCAGCCTTCCCCGCTCCCTCAAACCGATCCGCTTTAACCTTCCTCATTCAGGCCTCTTCCTCGCTGCGCGCAGAAAACCGGTTCAGCCGACTGCTTCACCGATCCCACATGCACCTATGCCTTACTCGACGCCGGCTGGCAGGTGAATTCACCTGGGAGGAAATGCTCGAGCAGCAGTCTCCTCTGCTCACTGAGGAATGCCACATGCTCCAGAAGGAGCTGAGCCGGTATCGCAAGAATATGGCCAAGCTCATTGATATGCACAACGATGCAGCCGCTGAGCGTGACGAGCTGCGCATAGAATTGAAGCGAACGGCAGCAAGGCTATCCAGCACCCTCGTGGAAAATACTGCCTTGGGCAACCGCAACCGAGGCCTTGAAACCTGTCGTGAGCAACTCGAGGCGATTAACAAACCCGGCGAGAGCGCTCGGCTATCTCCCCTTCCGCTGCTCAGGACTGACCGATGTTCAAGAACGAATCGACACACTGGGGCTACCGAAGGCGCTGTACAGTGAACTGAATGATTTGAGCGACAGGCGGCAGTCCTCGCGCTTGCGCATGATGCTATTTCAACCAGACTGCTGGCAGCACCCACGCAGTCTGTTCGCTAAACCGACACGCGCCCGCAGTTGCTAACCGGTAAGTTGGTGAATGAGAAACCTCACACAGCCTCGACCGGAGCTATCCCATGACCTCAGTCCACAGCGTATCCGCCCATGAGCCACAAGTTACATCGATCCATACCCCATTCACTCCGTATGGTCCCATAGTCTACGGCTCTCGCTTTTCTGACGTACTCACCGGCGGCAAGGGTGACGACAGCATTTTCGGCGGTGCCGGGAACGACACATTGAACGGTAAGGCAGGTGATGATGCGCTGGTAGGAGGCCACGGTATAGATACGCTTACCGGTGGTGCCGGAAACGACATTTTCCGATTCGCCGAAGTAACTGACAGCTATCGGACGTCAACCCAATCATTCGCGGATGTCATCACCGATTTTGATGTTTCCAGAGACAAGATCGACGTTGTGTCGAGTAGGTCACTGCTATCCGGGGTTCTTGGCGACGGACACGACGGTACATTGTTGCTTGCCTATAACTCGGCAAAGAACCTGACGTATCTTAAAAATCTCGACTATGACGACCAAGGCAACCGGTTCGAGGTGGTACTGAAAGGCAACTACCTTCATACGTTCACCAACGCGAACCTGATGCATTGCATAAGCGGTACCGACGGAAACGATGTATTAAGCGGCACCAGAGCCAGCGAGACAATCCTGGGCGGGCCGGGACAGGACAAACTGAACGGCGGTGCCGGCGACGACCGCTTGAATGGCGGACCAGGCGGGGACGTGCTGACTGGCGGAACGGGAGCGGACACTTTCGTTTTTGGCAACTCTCGCGACAGTGCTCAGTACTCTGGGCCCGCGCTGCGCGATACCATTACTGATTTCAGTGAGCAACAGCACGACAGAATTGATCTGTCGGGTATCGGTTTTTCGGGCTTGGGCAACGGGTTAAATGGCACATTGAAGATCGTCCTGGACTCAACGGGCACGAAGACCGCCATCAAATCATTGAGTCTTGAGCAAGACGGCTCGCACTTTGAAATCTTGGTGCTGGGAAATCACCTGCACACGCTCACTATGGAGAACGTGATCTTCAATCATTTTTCGGGTACCACGCCAGTCGGACAAGCTCAGGATTCCACGGTGACTGCTATTTCCTTAGCGGGCATTCAGACTGATGCGCCCGAGCTAACTCTAACTGGCTCCGTCTGATATAGCGGGTCTCTGCGAAGCTGCGAGGGTACCGCCGGCTGCCTGTATACCGCGCCAGTAGATCCTCTAGTGTGTGCTCGCGCTGGTCTTGGGCCGGAACGATGTTTCCAAAGACATCTTAAAGTTAACCCTGCAGAGGCCGAAAACCTTGAAATCGCTATTCACGGTTTCACGGAGATCTACCGATGCTAGGGCGTTTTCTTTTTCTGGGCCTGCTTCTCGTTTCGGCTGCAGTGCCTGCGGCGAGCTTCGATTGCACCAAAGCCACAACTTTCGCGGAAAAAGAAATCTGTCGGGATGGGTATCTGTCCGGAATGGACAAGATTCTGTCTGATGAGTACAAGAAGGCGATGAACGACGCTGAAGACAAACCGGCCTTGAAAGCATCGCAACTGGAATGGATTCAAACGCGCGACGCTTGCACGGTTCAAAAATGCGTCGACAGAGCTATGTCGGAACGAATCGCGCTGTTAAGAAACTATCCGCAAAACGAACCTAGAGCGGCCACGGTCGTCGCGCTCCCGGCGGCGACTGCATCGACACCCCAGCCGGCTGTCCGCCCCCATAGCAACCAGATTGAGGCGGCGCCTACCACCCCGGTTGCCCAGGTGCCCCGTCCCTCCGTCCCCCCAACCAAGCCAGTTCCCACTTCCAATAGCTATTCGAAAGAATTTACTGGCCCCAGCGCCAGCCTGCCTGCCACTAAGGCCCAAGTGAAGGCCCCAGGGTTTTGGGACGGACCGCTATGGAAATACATCGCCATAGGACTGTTGTGTGTAACCGGTGCCTCAATGGTTCTTCACCACAAAGGACAGCTCTCGATCTACACGAACTATACCGATGCCTTGATCACAAACTCACTGCCGCTTGCTGCAGGTGCCGCTTATGGACTCATGGCTTGGCTAGAACTGCCCGATGCCCTGACTATCTCGGTCGTGCTCGGGCTAGGCATCGTGTGGGTAGCATTCTCAGGCTTCACAGCTTTTGTAATAAACGATTCGGCGTGGAAAGTCCTCATTTCCATGATCTCCAAGCTCGTATTGGTCAGCCTTTTCTACGTAGTTGTCGCCGTTCTAATCGCTTCTTTGGTCTCCACAAAATACAAAGATGAGACACGAGCTCAGGCCGCAGCCCGAAATAAACGCGGAAACCGAGAAACAGTTGCTTATCTTGCAGGATTTGCGACCGGTTATTCTTTCATGACGAGATGGCTCTGCCGGGACGGACGGTTCACGTCTGTCGCCGAATGCCTTGGGATAGCGCAGCTGTCGTCGGATCATTAGTTTCTCAGCCTGCCAGTCGCCAGTTCGTCGAGCACCTAATGCGTGGCAACTTCGACTTGGCCAAGGCCGCCGCTGATGGCTTTTCTACTATCGCTCATGCCTGACTGCCGCCAGCCGCCCGGTCGCGCGCCAGCAGATCGTCGAGCTTGTGCTCGCGCTGCCCATAACCAGCACCTGGCAAACTCGGCCAAATGTTCAAAACCTTGTCAACGCGGTGGCAACGCGGCCGACGATGATGTCCGCCAGCGCGCCGCGCTCACGGATCTGCTGGATGGCGACTATGTCCTGACTGATCGGTGAGAAGTCTCTAAGAGCCAGGCCCGCCATCGGGCAACGCTCTCAGCGCGCAGCGCGCGGTACAACACGGCATCGGCATCCTTTGGGCTTACCCCGCCAGTCGTGTACAGCCAGTCGTGCACGGTCGCCGCGTAGTTGCCGTAGCCAGACACCAGCGCGAACAGCACGAACACCACGAACAGGAAGGCGTTGTGCAGCACCTTGATGCTGGCAAAGTCGGTGGTGAAACCGGCAGGCACGATGATCGTCGTCGGCCATCACCAGGTCAGCCAGTAGGACGTGGGTCCACTTGCCGACCAAAGCGTTCAAGGAGGCCAAAGAGGCGGCGGATTGTTACAAGGGCTGGAAGGAAGAAGAGATGCCGGGCTTCCACGAAGTCAGGGCGCTGTCGTTGCACCTGTACAAGAAAGCCGGAAAAGATGGGCAAAAGATCGCCGGGCACGCCAGCGAGGAGATGACGAAAAACTATCAGAAGGAGCATGCGGAGGTGGTCTGGTCAGACGCCGTTCCGGACCTCGATATCAGCGAAATCGCCGGTTAGTTTTGCGCCAGTTTTGCGCGGCTGTTGCGCAAGCCGGAAATGAAAAAGGGAATCAAACCTGTAAGTGGCTGATTCCCTTTACAAAATATGGTCGGGACGGAGTGATTCGAACACTCGACCCCTAGCACCCCATGCTAGTGCGCTACCGGACTGCGCTACGCCCCGACTAGGCGTGATCTGCTTCTTGTGAAAGCGTCGAGAAATATACCCTAAGCGTTTGAATGATGGAAGTATTTTGATTGAGATGCGTTATTTGCGCAGCACAATCAGCACGTCTTCCAGCTCGGCAATCATCTGCCGGATCAGCTGCTTGTATTGCAGGGAATCGTCCTTGACCTCATCGCTGGACATGCGCAATCGCGCGCCACCGATGGTGAAGCCTTGGTCGTACAGCAGCGCGCGGATCTGTCGGATCATCAGCACGTCCTGGCGCTGATAATATCGACGGTTTCCGCGGCGCTTGACCGGGTTGAGTTGAGGAAATTCCTGTTCCCAATAACGCAGAACGTGCGGTTTGACCGCGCAGAGCTCGCTGACTTCACCAATGGTGAAGTAGCGTTTGCCGGGAATGGGCGGTAGCTCGTCGTTATGACTTGGTTCCAGCATAAGCCTCAACTCGGGCCTTCAATTTCTGCCCTGGGCGAAAGGTGACCACACGGCGAGCTGTAATCGGAATTTCTTCCCCTGTCTTGGGATTTCGACCCGGTCGCTGGCGTTTATCTCGCAAATCAAAATTGCCGAATCCGGACAATTTGACCTGCTCGTTATCTTCCAGAGCGTGCCTGATTTCCTCAAAGAACAGCTCAACCAGTTCCTTGGCTTCTCGTTTATTCAGGCCTAGCTCTTCGTACAGACGTTCGGCCATCTCAGCTTTCGTCAGAGCCCCCATACGCTACTTCCTTAACGTGGCGTTTAACCTTTCCTCTAGCGAGGTGAGAATTTGCTGCGTCGAAGCGTTTACCTCATCGTCAGTAAGAGTGCGCGATGGATGTTGCCAGGTCAAGCCAACCGCAAGGCTTTTTCTATGAGGATCAATGCCTTTACCCTGATAAACATCAAATAGCCTGAGGTCTGTGAGCCATTCCCCTGCATTTTCACGGATAACGTCCAGTACCGCAGTGGCTGCGACCTCCAGATCCGCCAGCAATGCCAGGTCACGACGAACCTCCGGGAAGCGCGACAACTCGTGGAACTTGGGCAAGCGACCTTTGGCGACGTCCGCCAGAACCAGCTCGAAAACGAACACCGGACGATCCAGACCCAGGGTCTTGGCCAGCTCCGGGTGCAGCGCGCCGAGATAGCCGACTTCACGACCGTCACGTTCGATCAAGGCAGTCTGGCCTGGATGCAGCGCCGGGTGCTGGCCGGGGGCGAAACGGAAATCATCCAGTGCACCCGCGAAACCCAGGACGGCTTCCACGTCGGCCTTGACGTCGAAGAAGTCCACCGCATCACGCCCTTGCGCCCAACCTTCAGGCAAGCGACTGCCGCAGATCACACCTGCCAGCATAGGCTCTTGTTTCAAACCTTCCAGTTGGCCGACAAAGCGCAAACCACTTTCGAACAGACGTACGCGGTCCTGTTGACGATTGAGGTTGTGCTGCAGCGCCTTGACCAGACCTGGCCACAACGAAGAACGCATGGCTGACATGTCGGCGGAAATCGGGTTCGCCAGCAGCAGCGGCTCGACGCCAGGGCTGAACAGTTCAAACCACTTCTGATCGATGAAGCTGTAGGTAATCGCCTCCTGATAACCCCGCGCGACCAGCAACCGGCGCAGCGCGGGCAAATCGCTCTGAGCTTCGGTACGCGCTTGTGGCGCCAGACGCGCTTGCGGGTAACGAACCGGCAGGCGGTTGTAGCCGTACAGTCGCGCCAGCTCTTCAATCAGGTCGACTTCCAGGGAAATGTCGAAACGATGGCTTGGCACCTCGACCTGCCACTGACCGGCCGCTTGCGAGGAGACATTCAGACCCAGCCCGGTGAGCAAACGCTCGACTTCGGCCGAATCCATTTTCATGCCAAGCATCTGCTCGATACGATCGGCACGCAGGGTGACGGGTGCAATCGACGGCAGGTGTTGCTCGCTGACAGTTTCGATGATCGGACCGGCTTCGCCGCCGGTGATCTCCAGCAGCAGGCCGGTCGCACGCTCCATGGCTTCGCGGGCCAGTTGCCAGTCCACGCCTCGCTCGTAGCGGTGCGAAGCGTCGGTATGCAGGCCATAGGAACGCGCCTTTCCCGCAACCGCGATCTGGTCGAAGAAGGCACTTTCCAGGAATAGGTCGCGGGTGGTCGCAGTGTTGACGCCGCTGTGCTCACCGCCCATGACACCGGCGATGGCCAAGGCGCGCTGGTGGTCGGCAATGACCAGGGTATCGGCACGCAGGCTGACTTCCTGGCCGTCGAGCAGAACCAGCTTCTCGCCCTCTTCTGCCATGCGCACGCGGATGCCGCCGTTGATTTCGGCAAGATCGAAGGCATGCAGCGGCTGGCCAAGCTCAAGCATCACGTAGTTGGTGATGTCGACGGCAGCGTCGATGCTGCGCACGTCGGAACGACGCAGGCGCTCGACCATCCATAAAGGCGTCGGGCGCGACAGATCAACGTTACGAATGACGCGACCCAGATAACGTGGGCACGCAGCCGAAGCCAATACTTCGACGCTGCGGACTTCATCATGGACGGCCGGAACGACGCTGACCTGCGGGCGCACGACCTTGGCGTCGTAGAGTGCGCCGACCTCGCGCGCCAGACCGGCGACGGACAGGCAGTCGCCACGGTTCGGGGTCAGGTCGACTTCGATGCTGGCGTCATCGAGCTCCAGATAGACACGCAGATCGGTCCCTACTGGGGCATCGGCCGGCAGTTCCATCAAGCCGTCATTGCCCTCGCCAACCTGCAACTCCGCCTGGGAACACAGCATGCCGTTGGACTCGGCCCCACGCAGCTTGGCTTTCTTGATCTTGAAGTCGCCAGGCAGTTCGGCACCGATCATGGCGAACGGAATCTTCAGACCCGGGCGCACGTTCGGCGCGCCACAGACCACCTGAAAGGTTTCCGAGCCATTGCTGACCTGACAAACGCGCAGCTTGTCAGCGTCCGGGTGCTGCTCAGTGCTCAACACTTCGCCGACCACCACCCCGCTGAAAATACCGGCAGCCGGGGTCACGCTATCGACCTCAAGGCCGGCCATCGACAGACGAGCGACCAGCTCGTCACGGGAGACTTGCGGGCTTACCCAGCCGCGCAACCACTGTTCACTGAATTTCATCCTGCTCTCCTAAATCTATTCGTCACGGACCTACGACCCGGTTGCTGCGCGACACCTGCCTGTTGGCGGTTCGCACGGTGTCCCTAGCGAAACTGCGCGAGGAACCGCAAGTCGTTGTCGAAGAACAGGCGCAAATCATTGACGCCGTAACGCAGCATGGCCAGACGTTCTGCGCCCATGCCGAAGGCAAAGCCCTGGAACTCTTCCGGATCGATGCCGGACATGCGCAACACATTGGGGTGAACCATGCCGCAGCCCATGACTTCCAGCCAGCCGGTCTGTTTGCAGACACGACAGCCTTTGCCGCTGCACATCACGCATTCCATGTCGACTTCGGCCGAGGGCTCGGTGAACGGGAAGTAGGATGGGCGGAAACGCACTGCCAGCTCTTTTTCAAAGAACACGCGCAGGAACTCTTCGATGGTGCCCTTGAGGTCGGCGAAATTGATATCGCGGTCGACCAGCAGGCCTTCGACCTGATGGAACATCGGAGAGTGAGTAATATCGGAGTCACTACGGTACACGCGGCCTGGGCAGACAATCCGGATAGGCGGCTTGTTCGATTCCATGGTGCGAACCTGAACCGGAGAGGTATGGGTGCGCAGCAGCATGTTTGCGTTGAAATAGAAGGTGTCGTGCATCGACCGGGCCGGGTGGTGGCCTGGGATGTTGAGCGCCTCGAAGTTGTGGTAATCGTCTTCGACCTCTGGACCTTCGGCGATGCCGTAGCCGATGTGGGTGAAGAACTGTTCGATACGTTCCAGAGTCCGGGTGACCGGATGCAGACCGCCTGTGGTCTGTCCGCGGCCAGGCAAGGTCACGTCAATCGACTCGGCGGCGAGTTTGGCGGCAAGGTCCGCCTGCTCAAACGACGCCTTGCGAGCATTGAGAACCTCTGTGACACGCTCCTTGGCAACGTTGATCAGCGCCCCGACCTGCGGACGCTCTTCAGCCGGCAAATTCCCCAGGGTCTTCATCACCTGAGTCAATTCACCCTTCTTGCCGAGGTAGTGAACCCGGATTTGCTCCAGGGCGTTGATATCTTCGGCGCTTTGCACAGCCTCAAGTGCTTGAGAGACCAGCGCGTCCAGGTTTTCCATGTACAGACTCCAGATACGAAATAGGGGAAGAGCTTAAAAGGCTCTTCCCCTATTTATGACGTTTAACACCGAACCCCGAGCGGGGTCCGGTGATTGCCGGGGACTTAGGCCAGAGTGGCTTTAGCTTTCTCGACAATCGCAGCAAACGCCGCTTTTTCGTTCACTGCCAGATCAGCCAGAACCTTACGGTCGATTTCGATCGACGCTTTTTTCAGGCCAGCGATGAAACGGCTGTAAGACAGACCGTTGATACGCGCACCAGCGTTGATACGAGCGATCCACAGAGCGCGGAACTGACGTTTTTTCTGACGACGGTCACGGTAGGCGTATTGGCCTGCATTGTTTACAGCTTGCTTGGCAACACGGAATACGCGTGAACGCGCGCCGTAGTAGCCTTTAGCAAGTTTCAGAATTTTTTTGTGACGCTTACGGGCAATGACGCCACGCTTTACACGAGCCATGAGTTACTTCCTCTATTCTTGATCAAAATTAACGAAGGCGCAGCATGCGCTCGACTTTTGCGACGTCGGACGGATGCAGCAGGCTGCTTCCGCGCAGTTGACGCTTACGCTTGGTCGACATTTTGGTCAGAATGTGGCTCTTGAAAGCGTGTTTGTGCTTGATGCCATTCGCGGTTTTCAGAAACCGCTTAGCTGCACCACTTTTAGTCTTCATCTTTGGCATGTTCGGATACTCCGCATTCAGTTGATAAACATAACCGCAAGGCCTGCCGTGCCCTGGTGGTTATTTCTTCTTTTTCGGGGCGATGACCATGATCAGCTGGCGTCCTTCCATCTTAGGATGCTGCTCGACGGCGCCGTATTCTAGCAGGTCGGCTTCAACCCGCTTCAACAGCTCCATCCCCAGCTCCTGGTGGGCCATCTCACGGCCGCGGAATCTCAAGGATACCTTGGCCCTGTCCCCGTCACTCAGGAAACGTACCAGGTTGCGTAGTTTTACCTGGTAATCCCCTTCCTCCGTCCCTGGACGAAACTTGATTTCTTTAACCTGAATCTGCTTCTGGTTCTTCTTCGCCGCAGCAACCTGCTTCTTCTTCTCGAAGATCGACTTACCGTAGTCCATCACACGACAGACCGGCGGTACTGCGTCGGCAGAGATCTCTACCAGATCAAGCTTGGCTTCTTCAGCAATACGAAGCGCTTCATCAATCGAGACGATGCCAACCTGCTCGCCGTCAGCGCCAATTAACCGAACCTCGCGTGCCGAGATATTCTCGTTGATCGGGGCCTTCGGTGCAGCTCGTTTATCTTGTCTCATTTCACGCTTAATAATAATTACTCCGAATCTTGGCGACCACGCCGGGAAACCGCTTGTGCGAGGAACTCGGAAAATTGGGCGACCGGCATCGAGCCAAGGTCTGCGCCTTCACGGGTACGCACAGCGACAGTTTGCGTTTCAACCTCCCGATCTCCGATAACGAGGAGATAGGGAACCTTGAGCAAAGTATGCTCGCGGATTTTAAAGCCGATCTTTTCATTTCTCAAGTCGGACTTGGCACGAAATCCGCTTTCTGCCAGTGTTTTTTCCACCTCAAGGGCAAATTCTGCCTGCTTATCAGTGATATTCATGATCACTGCCTGAGTTGGAGCCAGCCACGCAGGGAATGCACCTTCGTAGTGCTCGATCAGAATTCCGATGAAACGCTCGAAAGAACCGAGAATTGCACGGTGCAACATGACCGGATGCTTGCGCCCGTTGTCTTCCGTAACAAATTCGGCACCCAAACGGATTGGCAGGTTGAAATCGAGCTGCAATGTACCGCATTGCCACACGCGACCCAAGCAATCCTTGAGGGAAAATTCGATTTTCGGACCGTAGAACGCGCCTTCGCCCGGCTGCAGATCATACGGCAGGCCTGCGCTATCAAGTGCTGCGGCCAGCGCAGATTCCGCGCGATCCCACAGATCATCGGAGCCGACGCGCTTTTCAGGGCGAGTCGACAGCTTCATTTCGATGTCCTTGAAGCCGAAGTCGGCGTAGACATCCATGGTCAGCTTGATGAAAGCGGCGGATTCAGCCTGCATCTGCTCTTCGGTGCAGAAGATGTGAGCGTCGTCCTGAGTAAAGGCACGCACGCGCATGATGCCGTGCAACGCACCCGACGGCTCGTTGCGATGGCACGCACCGAACTCGGCCAGACGCATCGGCAGCTCGCGGTAGCTCTTCAGGCCTTGATTGAACACCTGCACATGGCACGGGCAGTTCATCGGCTTGATGGCGTAATCGCGGCTCTCCGACTCAGTGGTGAACATGTTTTCGGCGTAGTTCGCCCAGTGCCCGGACTTTTCCCACAACGAGCGGTCGACCACCTGGGGAGTCTTGATCTCCAGATAACCGTTTTCGCGCTGCACCTTGCGCATGTACTGCTCAAGCACTTGATACAGGGTCCAGCCGTTGGGGTGCCAGAACACCATGCCCGGCGCTTCTTCCTGGGTGTGGAACAAGCCCAGACGCTTGCCGATCTTGCGGTGATCGCGTTTCTCGGCCTCTTCGATGCGCTGGATATACGCCGCCAGCTGCTTCTTGTCGGCCCAGGCAGTCCCGTACACACGTTGCAACTGTTCGTTTTTCGCGTCGCCACGCCAGTAGGCGCCGGACAGCTTGGTCAGCTTGAAGGACTTGAGAAAGCGAGTATTGGGCACGTGCGGACCACGGCACATGTCGACGTATTCTTCGTGATAGTAAAGGCCCATGGCCTTTTCATTCGGCATGTCCTCGACCAGGCGCAGCTTGTAGTCCTCGCCGCGGGCCTTGAACACTTCGATCACTTCGGCGCGCGGAGTGACTTTCTTGATGACGTCGTAATCTTTTTCGATCAGCTGCTGCATGCGCTGCTCGATCGCCGCCATGTCATCAGGCGTGAACGGGCGCTCGTAGGCGATATCGTAATAGAAGCCGTCATCGATGACCGGACCGATGACCATCTTCGCAGTCGGGTACAGCTGCTTGACCGCATGGCCGACCAAGTGCGCGCAGGAGTGACGAATGATCTCCAGGCCGTCCTGATCCTTGGGGGTGATGATTTGCAGGCTCGCGTCGGCGTCAATGATGTCACTGGCATCGACCAGTTGACCGTTGACCTTGCCGGCCACCGTGGCTTTTGCCAGGCCAGCACCAATGGAAAGTGCAACCTCGGCTACGGAAACCGGGTGATCGAAAGAACGTTGACTGCCATCGGGAAGAGTAATAGTTGGCATGGCGCCTCCTCTCCTAGTGGTGACCCCTACCAAAGGTCACGTGGGTTGGGATAGAGCCAGTACGCGATTCGGTGGTGTACCCGCCTCACAGTGGCAGGAGCCCGAAGGCCAACCGTTTGACCGAACCAGAGTGACTGGAATTTACAAAAACGAAAGATAGTGCACCGGGCAAAAACCAGGCCCGCGAGACGCGAGAGAATCTGCAGGACGCGCATCCTAGCACAGCTGAACGGCTCTACGTCAGGCAACCTGCAACCTCTGCCCAATAAAGCCGGGGACCATTGCAGCGGGAATCGTACAGACACTGAACTGGCACATCCCTGCGTCGTCAGATAATCGGAAACCTGCGATCAAGGCCCGCTCATGGCGGGCCCCACCGACAAGAAGGAAACCACCATGAAACTTCTACGTGTTGCCGCCCTCCTCGCCCCGCTGGCGTTGGCGCTTCCGATCAGCGCACATGCCGCCATGGATGCAAAAACCAAAACGTCCTACATGAGCGAATGCAGCGCTGCGGCGGTGCAGAAAAATCCCGGGATGGATGCCGCCGCTGTAAAAGCTCATTGCGAGTGCGGCGCTCAACAGATCAACAAGAATTTTTCAGACAAGGAAATCGCGACGTTGAATGACAAAGCGACGCCTCCGAGTGCCGAAATGACCTCTCGCCTGCAAAAAGCAGTGGGCGAAAATTGCCTGAAGGGCAAAAAATAAAAAATTTACATTCCGCTCCCCAGGGGACGCGGCAGCTCATATCAGGGCCTGCGGCGTCACCACTGAAGCCCGCGTAATTCGCGGGTTTCGACGGCTCGACAGGAGTGTCTGCAGCGCCTTTCGAACGCAGCAAAAGGACCGCCAGCGGCTCATTTGCGGTCAAATATTTGCGGCACTGGTGCAAAGTTCTTACTGAAAAAGTCCAGCATTCGCACAATTCGACTATGATAGCCCCCGTGTGCCCAGTTGGCCTGAGCAGCACAGCACTACTGAAAATTATGTTTCTGGAGATACACCATGTCTAATCGCCAAACCGGCACCGTAAAATGGTTCAACGATGAAAAAGGCTTCGGCTTTATCACTCCACAGGGTGGCGGTGACGACCTGTTCGTACACTTCAAGGCTATCGAATCCGACGGTTTCAAAAGCCTGAAAGAAGGCCAGACTGTTTCCTTCGTGGCTGAGAAAGGCCAAAAGGGCATGCAAGCCGCTCAGGTTCGCGCGGAGTAATCCGAGCGTACTGAAAGAACCCCGTCATTGACGGGGTTTTTTTATGCCTGCAGAAAAGTGATCAGCCGCAGTTGACGCGATTCACCGTGGCGGCCTGGTCGGTATTGAGATTCAAGCGATCAGAACGGTACTCAAGGGTGACCATGTCATTTGGACCCAGCACCCTGGCCGTTTGAGCACCCGACTTGACGCGGGCCTGTTCCAGCAGGGCTGGCGAGGCCGGTTTGCCGACTGCAAATTGTGCAGCGGCGGCATCACAACGGGACTGACCGGTATCGGTCGCCGCAGCGCTCTCGGCCGACGTCGACGATTCGGGTGTGCTGCTGCAACCGGCCAGCAATGCCGCGACCAGAACCAGAGCCGATGATGCGTATTTCCAGGGCATACAGCCTCCTTTGTTAAACGTGAACCAGAACCTCTGCGACAGCGGTTGACCGGCTTGGTTTCGCCACCAGCAGGCAAAGTTCGGCGATCGTGCGTTGTCGAAAGCCCAGGAGTCTGCCCGAGCGCCTATCCCTCAGGGCAGAGAAATCGTCACAAAACGTTTGGAAACACCGTCTGAGCAGTACCTGGCTAGTAGATATCCACATAATCGGAACGTGGATGGGTCCAGTTGTCCCGCAGTGCGTTGTAGATCTGCATGACCCACACCGCGTCGCTGGCTGCCACAGGCCCGACACAACCGGAGCCTGCGGCCCAGGTCTCGAGACGGAACAGCACACCATCGATGTCGACGCCTCCCACAGCATGGGTGGATAGCCAGGCCTTGCCCTCGCGGCTGACTCGCAGCTGGTTGTGCACATTGTCGTTGGCACCTGCGATCATCTGTCGCACGGCGTCGAGGGTGAAGGATTGAGGCTCGGTCAGGTCGATAGACACGGAAGTGGTCCTGAATGTGGGCCGGCAATTCTGGCATGGGTGCGTCGTGATGCCTAAGTAGCAGTGCGAAAAACCGGACAAGATGCTTTACTGCGCCCTGCCCGGAGGCTCAAACACGGGTATCGATGCCAGGATCAGCAATTTTCTGAGGGGAAACAACAGTCATGTCAATCGTATCCATCGATGCCGACATCAAGGCCAAGTGGCCACAGGGGCATTGCGCTCATAGCCCCGGCAGCGCCGAGGAACTGGCCATCATCGCGATCGACTTGCTGGTCAAGGAACTGGGCACCAAAGGCGCCCAGAGTTTCATGGAGCAGGTCTTTGTGCGTTACTGGACCGAGACACTGAGCAGCGCCTGAGGGGATTTACTTCAAGCGCGCCAGGCGTTGCGTCAGCAGGTCGAAGAAGCCCTGGGCATCGCCGCTCTCGACCCAGAAGACGTTTTTGTTCTGACCCAGCGTGTCGTACCAGTCAGCGATGGTCTGCCCCATGCCCGGCCCCTCGCGATTGTCGATCACCAGATTGACCTGCTTGCCGCTGAACAGCCCCGGGTTGAGCAGCCAGGCAATCACGCTGGCATCATGCACAGGACCACCCGGCAGCCCGTACTGGATCATGTCCGCCTTGACGTATTCATTCAGGATTGAGCTCACCAGCCTGCCGGCCTGATTGTTCAGCGCCTCGATCTGCTTGATGCGTTGATCGCTGGTCAGCACCTTGTGAGTGACGTCCAGCGGCACATAGGTCAGCCTGACTCCACTGGCCAGTACCACCTTGGCCGCATCAGGATCGGCATAGAGATTGAATTCAGCGACCGGGGTGATGTTACCGCCGTTGAAATGCGCCCCGCCCATGACCACCACTTCCTTGATGCCTTGAGTGATCTCAGGCGCCTGAATCAGTGCCAGCGCCAGGTTGGTCTGCGGCCCGAGCATGGCGATGGTGATGCTGTGCGGCGCCGCCTTGCTCAGCGTATCGACCAGATACTGCACCGCACTGCCCTTGGCCAGTCCCTGGGAGGGCTCATGCACTTCAACGCCCGGCAACCCTTCCTTACCGTGGATGTTCTCGGCATAAATCGGGGTGCGCACCAGCGGCTTGCCGGCACCGGCATACACCGGGACGTCTTCGCGCCCTGCCCATTCCCGAGCCAGACGAGCATTGCGCGAGGTCTTGTCGATTCGCACATTGCCTGCCACGGTGGTGATGGCCATGACGTTCAGCTCTTCAGGAGACGCCAGCGCGAGCAACAGCGCCACCACGTCATCTGCGCCCGGATCGGTGTCGATGATCAGGTCGCGTTTTTCGGCTGCCTGGGCCGCCGTCGCGGAAAAAATGGCCAACAGTGCAATGCTCCTGATCAGGTGAACGACGAAATGGCGGCATGACTGCATAGGAAACTCCCTGTCTCGTGGGTAAGGCGCGCTGTGATCAGAAAACCACACCTGCTACCAGCGCGATGTTGGTGTAGGGCTGACACTCGCCCGTGCGCACAATCGCCCGGGCGCTGCGGCTCAGTTGCTTCAAGGCTTCATGACTGAGCAGACGCTGGCTGCCAAGACTGCCGGCAGCGTTAAGCTGGTCGAGCACGGCCAGCGCCGGAGGCTGTCTATCGCGCATCTCGTCCGCCAGTACGTGGCTCTCCACCTGCATTTCGGCCAGCACGGTGTTCAGCACCCCGACAAAGTCCGGGATGCCATGGGTCACGGCCAGATCGATAAGCTCCACGCCCGAGGGCACAGGCATACCGGCGTCAACGATCATCAGAATGTCGCCATGGCCCAGAGAGGCAATGACGCGAGACAAGGCGATGTTGAGCAGAGGAGTTTTTTTCATGGCTGATAGCTCTGAACTTCATTGACGGTCGGAATGGACGGCTGAGCGCCGGAACGAGTGACAGACAGCGCCGCGGCGATCTGCCCGAAACGGATGGCTTCAGACTCTGACTTGCCTTGTGCCAGGGCCGCAGCGAAGCCGCCGACGAACGTGTCGCCCGCAGCCGTGGTGTCCACAGGTTTGACTGTCGGGGCCGGGAAATGCTCGGACCGGGCCTGGCTGGCGAACAAGGCGCCCTGCTCACCCAGGGTCACGATGACTTTGCCGACACCGGCGCCCAGCAGCACGGTGGCTGCGGCGTCGGCGCTTGCCACGCTGTCGACCGGCAGCCCTGTCAGCGCAGTGGCTTCGCTTTCATTAGGAATCAGGTAATCGATCCAGGCATGCCACTGGGCCGGTAATGGATGGCTGGCGGGGGCCGGATTGAGAATGACCGTCTTGCCCAGTTCATGGCCGCGCTTGAGCACATGGCCGACGGTGTCCATCGGCACTTCCAGCTGACAGATGATGACTTCGGCCTGACTGAGCAGCGCATCGAAGCTGTCCACCACGCTGGAACTGACGTGGCCGTTACCGCCAGCGACGATGACGATAGCGTTCTGACTGCTGTCATCGACCACGATCAGCGCAACGCCCGTGGATTCTCCCGAAACAGTGGTCACTGCCTGGCAATCAATGCCCTCGGCCTCCAGCGCCGAGCGCAGTTGCTGCCCGTAGGCATCATCACCGACGCAGCCGATCATGGCGACACTGGCACCCAGACGCGCCGCCGCCACCGCCTGGTTGGCGCCCTTGCCGCCCGGAACGGTCACGAACGATTGCCCGGCCAGTGTCTCGCCGGCCCGTGGCAGGCGCGGCGCACGCGTCACCAGATCCATGTTCAGGCTGCCCACTATCACTACTTTTGCTTGCATGACGTCTGTACTCTTCAGTCCGACCCCCAGGGCCGGTTCAGCGAAACTCGTTGAATGCGTTGGTCGGCGGCGCGGTGGATTCGCGCAGCACGATACTCGGGGCGACGATCAACTGTTGCACCGGGCCGTCACCGCGCGACGAAATCCGCCGCAGCAGGACCTCGGCCGCACGTTCGCCCAGTTGCAGGATCGACTGCCCCACGGTGGTCAGCGCAGGATAAACGTACTGACTCATTTGAATATCATCGAAACCGATAACCGAGAGATCGGCAGGCACTCGTACATTTCGCTCGGCGGCGGCGCGCAGTACGCCGATACCGACCATGTCGTTGGCCGCGAAAATCGCTGTCGGGCGCTGGTTCTCCAACAGTTTGACCGCTGCCTGATAGCCACTTGGACCGGTAAAGTCGCTTTCCACGATCCAGCTGTCAGGCACCTCGATGGCCGCTTGCTGCATCGCCCGCCGATAGCCGGCAAGGCGCATGCGCGCCACGCTGGTCTGAGCTGGACCGCAGATGCAGGCAATGTGACGATGCCCCAGCTCCAGCAGGTGGGACGTTGCCAGATAAGCGCCCAGTTCATGGTCGATGCGCACCAGGTCAGCGGTGATGTTTTCCAGATCACGGTCGACGATGACCATCGGCGTGCGCACCGCCATCAGGCTCTCGACCAGATCGTCACCACCGCCTACCGAGGACACGATCAGACCGTCCACGCGCTTTTCCAGCAACACGCGCAGGTAGTTGCGTTGCTTGTCCAGGTTGTCGTCGGAGTTGCAGAGAATCACGCAGAAACCGTTACGCTCGCAATAGTCCTCGATGCCTCGGGCCAGTTCGGCGAAGTAGGGGTTGATGCCGTTGGGGATCAATAGCCCGATGGTTGCCGTGGATTTTGCCTTCAGCGAACGCGCCACGGCGCTGGGGACGTAGTCTAGCTGAGCGATTGCAGCCTCGACTTTCTTGCGCACCTCGTCACTTACCGGTCGTGTCCTGTTCAGAACATGCGACACCGTGGTGTAGGAAATTCCTGCAATGGCGGCGACGTCTTTGATGGTGGCCATATCAGCCGCGCCGCCTTGCACGATTGCTGCGGTAGGTGTCGAGGACAACCGCAACGACGATCACCGCGCCCGTGATGATGCGTTTGGTCGGCTCGGTCGCGCCGATCTGCGCCAGGCCCGCTGCCAGTACCGAGATGATCAAGACGCCGAAGAAGGTGCTGATCACCGAACCGCGCCCGCCCATCAGGCTGGTACCACCGATCACGACAGCGGCGATGACCTGCAGCTCCAGACCGGAGCCGGCGTTGGGGTCGGCCGCTTCCAGACGGGAGATCTGGAACAGCGCAGCAACGCCGGCCAGCAACCCCATCAGCGAAAACACCAGGATCTTGTAGGGCTTTGGATTGATCCCTGCCAGACGCACCGCTTCTTCGTTGGTGCCGATGCCGATCAGGTAACGACCGAACACGGTGCGGGTGAGCACCGCTTGAGCGGCGAAGATCACCAGAAGCGCAATGACGAACGACGGCGAAATGCCAAAGGCGAAGGGATTGGACAGCCAGGCGTAGGAGTCACCGATGTACGCGGTGCGCGAATCGGTCAGTTGATACGCCACACCGCGGGCCATCTCCAGAACGCCCAGCGAGACGATGAATGACGGGATCCGCCAGGCCACGGTAATCGAGCCGGTCAGGGTGCCCGCTGCCGTCGCGCAGGCCATGCCCAGCAGCGCCGAGGGCAGTACGCCCCAGCCCCAACCGAGCATTGCCACGCTGACCGCCGATGCCGCCAGCGCCAATACCGAACCCACGGACAGGTCGATACCGCCAATGATCAGGATGAAGGTCATGCCCACGGCCAGCACCATCAGATCGGGGATCTGGTTGGCCAGGGTGCTGAAGGTTTCATAGGACAGAAAGTGGTCACTGAGCAGCGAGAACAGCACGATCATCGCCAGCAAGGCGCCTGCCAGGCCAAGGTAGGTTCCCAGGCCAAAATAGTTGCCGCCGCGTTTGCCCGGCGAAGGCAGCGCGGCAGGAGAAGTAGAGGTTTTCATTGGTCGTTCCTGGGCGCGGCGTCAGACAGCAGCGCGTCACGTTTTTGATAGCCGGCGAAGGCTGCGGCAAGCAACTCGTCCTGAGTCCAGTTATCACGTTCAAAGGTGTCGATCAGACGCCCGGCGGAGAGCACCCCGATGCGGTCGCAGATCAGCATCAATTCGCGCAGGTCACTGGAGACCACCACCAGCGCCCTGCCCTGACGGGTCAGTTCGCCAAGCAGTGCATAGATATCGAATTTGGCCCCGACGTCGATGCCACGAGTCGGTTCGTCGAACAGCATCACCTGGCAGTCGCGTTCCAGCCAGCGGCCTATGACCACCTTCTGCTGGTTACCGCCGGACAACTCCGACACCAGCTGCGTAGGGCTTGAGCTGCGAATGCGCATGGCATCGACCTGGCGTCTAGCCAACGCCATTTGCGCTGTGCCATCGACCACGCCGGCATGGGAAATCGCCGCCATGTTGCCCAAGGCGATATTGGCGCTGATCGACTGGGATAACAGCAGGCCTTCACCCTTGCGATCCTCGGTGATCAAGGCAATGCCATGGCCCACCGCATCCACTGGCGAATTGATTCGCACAGCGCGCAACGGGCTGCCGACCTCGATGGAACCGCTGTCAGCGGCATCGGCACCGTAGATCAGGCGCAGCAGCTCGGTGCGGCCGGCGCCGATAAGACCGGAAATACCAAAGATCTCGCCGGCACGTACATCAAATGACACATCGCGCACCTTGTCCGAACGGCTCAAGCCTTTGACAGACAAGGCGACGCTGCCTATCCGGCGCTCGCCCAGATCGATCTGTTCGCCCAGTTCGCGGCCGACCATCAGCGTCACCAGTTGCTCGCTGTTGTAGTTGGCCATGGCGTCGACGCACACCAGCTTGCCGTCACGCAGCACGGCAATGCGCTGAGCGACGCGGGCCAGCTCTTCCAGGCGGTGGGAGATATAAATGATGGACACGCCGCGAGCCTGCAGACGGGTGATCTGCTCGAACAGCATTTCCACTTCCCGGGCCGTCAGCATGGCCGTGGGCTCGTCGAGAATCAAAACGTGGCAATCGCCGATCAGGTTGCGGGCGATTTCGACCATCTGTTGATGACCGATTCCCAACTCGCTGACCAGGGTGTCCGGATCAATGGCCTCCAGCCCGACCTGAGCCATGGCCTTGATTGCGTCCGCTCGCAGCTTTTTGCGGTTGATGAAACCGGCGCGGCTGGGCAGGTTATCGAGGAACAGATTTTCGGCCACCGACAGCGTCGGCAGCAGATTCAGCTCCTGCATGACCATCCGCACGCCGAGCTTTTCAGCCTGGGTACGACTGGCTGGTGTATACGGCTGGCCGTGAAACTGCATCTGGCCGGTGGTGGCTGTCACCAACCCGCCGATGATTTTGGACAAAGTGCTTTTACCCGCGCCGTTTTCACCGGTCAGCGCCAACACTTCCCCACGCATCAGCGTCAGGTCGATGTCACCGAGAACAGGTTGGGCGTAGGTTTTGCCGATGCCGCTGACAGATAGAACAGCGGCCTGAGCAGACGCTGACATAACGCTCTCCACGCGCCTGCCCTTGCGGGCAGGCGGTCTATACGGGTGCTAGGAAAACCGGGGTTATTGCGGTTTGGTGACCAGTTCGACCGGGGTCTCGATCACACCGTCCTTGATGTCGAGCTTGTCGCCCTTGACCATCTTCAGCGCGGTATCGATGCCGAACACTGCCTGCCTGGCAGCAAACTGGTCAGCGGTCGCGAGCACGCGGCCGTCCTTGAGCATCGGCTTGATGGCATTGATGTTGTCGTAACCGACGACCTGCACTTTGCCTGCCTTACCCGCAGCGCGCACGGCCGATACAGCGCCCAGCGCCATGCTGTCGTTACCGGCCAGCAGCGCTTTGAGATTCGGGTATTCGTTGAGCATGGCCGACGCTACAGCGTTGCCCTTGTCGATTTCCCAGTTACCAGATTGAGTGGAGACGATTTTCATCTGCGCGCCGTCCATCGCATCCTTGAAACCGGCAGTGCGCTGTTGGGCGTTGGTGGTGGTCGGCACGCCTTCAATGATGCCGACCTGATCGCCCGCAGTCAGTTGCTTGGCCAGATAGTCACCGACAAGTTTGGCGCCCTTGCGATTATTCGGGCCTACGAACGGCACTTCCATATTCTTGCTCTTCAGGACGTCGACATCGAGCTGGTTGTCGATATTGACGACCTTGATGCCTGCATCCATCGCTTTTTTGATGACCGATGCCAGCGCCTTGGAATCGGCGGGAGCGATGACCAGCGCATCGACTTTCTTGACGATCATCTGGTTGACGATGTCGATCTGCGCGGCGGTGTCCGACTCGTTCTTGATGCCGTTGGAGATCAGATCGAAGTCAGCGGAATGTTGTTTCTGGTAGTCCTTGGCGCCGTCTTCCATAGTCAGGAAGAACTCGTTGGCCAGGGACTTCATCACCAGCGCAACGACAGGTTTCTTGGCATCGTCGGCATAGGCAGAAGAGAGAGGCAGGGATACAGCGCCAGCGGTAAGCATGGCAACAGCAAGAAGGCGTGCAGCGAATGGCAGCTTCATGAAATCACTCCGACATTATGATTATTGTATCGGCACCGAATGCGCATCGAGATGACAGCCCTCGACAATCGCAAACGTTTGCGTGAACCAAACTATGCGAATCGTCGAGCCTTTTGTCAACAGCCTGGCCCTGCTGATTGTCATTTGCGATGGAGGTCATCCCCCCTTGTGGGCCGCAGTGCACATCACGCGCTACCCATACCTGGGCGTTGAACGAGCACACGCCCACCCCCGTCAGCCTGAACGGCGGGCAACCGGTCAGGCTGATGAAACTCAGTCTTCCTTCTTGACCGTCGCTACCTCGTCGGCACGTACCCTGACGGTTTTACCGGAAATGTCTTCGAACTCATAAAAGCCATCTTTGCTTTTGGTCTTCGGCGCATCCTTGGTCACGTACTGCGTACCGTTTTGCAGGGTAACCACGGTGGCCGTCGAGCATCCGGCCAGTAGCGCGCAGCAAACCAGCGTCGCCGCAAGGCCCAACCCTTTGATATTCATGCCGACTCCTTTTTTTCGATCATCGCGAACCGATTCGCCCACAACGAATCTGATCGACTCAAATGACTTTGGTTCGTTGATGCAAAATTGCTCGGAAATATCAACGAGTTGAACGCTCTTTCGGATCTGCCCTACTGCAGAGTTGCGAAAGGTCTCACAGTCAAATACTGTATGCGCATACAGCTAAAACAAGGGATCACTTTCGTGTCTAAAAACGCCGCTTCAGCCCCTGCCCTGCCCAGTCCCTATGAACGCATGGGCATTCGCATCCAAAAGATCATCAACTCGCCTGCCGCGCAGAAGTCGCGCTCGGCGTTGATCTTTCGCCTGCCCGATGAGCTTGAAGATGACTGGGCACAAATGCTTGAAGAGATCGCCGAAAACGACAATGTCACCCTGGCGTGGCGAGATGATGGCGGCGTTCAGATTTTCTGGACCGTTCCCAGGGAAGACTGATTCGACCCGCCCGTCGCTCCAAGGCTCGGTACGCGCTTGCCCTGTAAAACCCACCCTGCCAGCGAGGCCGAACCGTGCCTTGCTGCGCTTCAACCTGCCCGTAGTTGGAAAACAATGCTCAGATTTTTTGCTTCATTGCTGTTGGTCTTATCTTTCCTGCAAAACGCTTCGGCGGACGTCAACATCGGTACCTGGAACCTCGAGCACTTGAGCGTCAGACCCAACAAGGATTTTCAGGGCATCGCCAAGGTGGCACAGAAAGTCGACTTCCTTGCCGTGCAGGAGTTGATGAACGAAGACGCCTTGCAGGCGCTGGCCAAGGAACTGACCAGGCAGACCGGCAAACACTGGAGCTCAATGGCCTCGCACGCTGTCGGTCGATCGTCCTACAAGGAAATGTACGGATTTGTCTGGCGTGATGATGCCGTGGCCTACGAAGACGGCGCAGTGACGTACCTGGACCGCAACGACACGTTTGAGCGCGAACCCTATTCTGCGCGCTTCAAGTCACTCAAGGACGGCACCACGTTCGTGGTCGCCACGGTGCATATCCTGTACGGCAAAAGCCAGGCTGACCGCGCTTCGGAAATCACCGCCCTGTCCAGCTACTGGGCCTGGCTGAAAGAGACTTACCCTGGCAATAACCAGATCATGTTGATGGGTGACTTCAACACGCCCCCGACATCGCCCGCCTGGGACAATCTGGACGCCAGCGCAAAACCGCTGGTACTCACCGGGGCCAGCACGCTGTCGGCCACGGACGGCAAGTTCGCCAACCTTTACGACAATATTTTCGTCAGCAAAAACACGGCGATCGGCGTCAGCAATGTCCAGGTGTTCGACTATCCCAAATACCTGGGCATGACCCACGCGCAGGCGCGCGACAGCGTGTCCGACCATGCGCCGGTTTTTATCCGCGCCAGCTTCGGCGCAGGTAGCCAGACCGTTGCCTCGGCTCCGGTCACGAGCACGCTGCCCAATCCGATGAAACCACCGGCTGCCAATCACGACAGCGGTAAAAACCTGACCGTGGCCATTCGTGGCAACAAAAAAACCATGGTTTACCATCGACCGGATTGCCCGTCCTATAACGCTGTCTCGGAAAAGAACCGGGTGGAGTTCGATAACGCCGCTGCCGCCGAAGCAGAGCATTATCGTCTTGCCGGCAACTGCCACTGACCGCCGCGCAAATCGATCAAGGTTCAAGCGCCCCGCGAGCCGGTAAAGCGACTCATCGGCAGGCGCCTGAAGCATGGCCCCTGCTGGGAGCTCCAGGGGCAGTCTTACTTGCGCGCCAGATCGTGCTGGATGCAACCCTGGTAATACGTCTGCCGGACCGCAGCAGGCTTCAGCCGCGAGGGGCTGTGGTAAGTCTGTTCGGTAATACCCACCGCCATCTTGCGCATCCACGGCTGAGAAAACTTACGGGCCTGCAGGTGCTTGCGCGCGCTGTACAAAGTGGTGCCGGACAGCTTCGATTGTTGCGCCGCGCCAGCCATGCCAGCGCCCCATTTGCAGACCTGCTGATCGTTCTTGCTGATGGCCCTGGCCTGGACCGGCAGCGCCGCCATCAACATCACCATTGCCGCTACGCTTAACGCTACTCTGCGCATATGTCCTCGTTCGGAATTACCTGAAAAAGAAGCATTTTTTCAGAAAAACACGTTCAAGCGGGCCATCAGATCGCCCCTTTACAATAAAACCTTTCCAGCGCCGAACTTCAACGTCTTCAGCGCCCGCAATTGTCCGGCTGATCCACTCGAAAACGTGATCTTTGCAAACGACTCAGGACTTCGGATTATCGGCTCCATCCAAACAGATGTGGCACATTGCCGCTCATCGGCGCGCAGTTCAAATCGTCATCAAACAATGCAATTCTCTAGCGGTCGATGGCCCTTCGCAGCCCGCTGTGAGGGAGCAGTTTGAGGCAGAGAAAAACGGCGTCACGGTTCCAGGCCATCGGCTTGCCCAAGCCTGTACCGATGCCGATATGAAGTGACAGCACTGTCGATGCATTGGGCGATCAGCCTGTCAGGTAGATAAGGAAGAAGCACTCAACTCCAGAGCGGCGTGCACGACGCCCACAGGCCAATGACGATGAATGACTCTAAGGATTTTGAAATTCATTACCGCTTCCTAGGTGAGCTCCGGCACTTTTCCCACCACGCACGACACCTCTGCGAAAGCGAGGCGTTGCATTTCGCGACGCTGCACGCAGGCGTCGGTAACCTTGACGGCAGCGTTGCCGCCTGCCCTCTGCGCCTGGCCATGCTCTACGCCGAAGGGCTGGGCGTGACTCAGGTGCAGTGGAAGCGCACCTGAAACGATAAAAGTGCAAACAAACCTCATCTGCAGTGGTCGGTATTTACAAGCAGCGCTCAAAACCAGCAAAGCGAGGAAAATATGACCATTGATAACGCGCTTAAAACAGAAGTCCTGACCCGCCTGTTGCATGCTCACCCGGCCGGCCTGGGAAAAGAGGTACTGGACAATTATCGGGGGGAGAAGGCTGTAGCTGAAATGCTCGAACATTTACAGACCGCGGGCCTGATCCACCACGGTTGCATTGACAGCCCTGCCAACGGTGAGGCCTCGGTCAAATATCCGGTCAAGCTCAGCTCGGCGGGGGTCGAGGCTGCAAAAGCCAATAAATCCTAGAGCTGGATGCACACGTGAAAAAACCGGCCATGGCCGGTTTTTTTTGGATTGGTGTTCTCCCCAAGTGCTGCCGGTCTGATCATCCATGAGCCGGTCAGACAGCAGCACTTCAGGGGAACGGAAGAAGCCTACAAGCTCAGTCGGCTTTTCGTCACTTCCGCAATTGTGTCTTTATTCTTCCGCCTTTGACGCTCCTCAGACCGCCGGATAGTCACCGGTGCCGTCCGGCCATGGGGTCAACAACTCGAAGCCGGTCTCCGTCACGGCCACCATGTGCTCCCATTGCGCGGAAAGCGACTGATCGCGGGTGAGTACCGTCCAGCCATCACTGAGCACGTGGGTGCCGGGTTTACCGGCATTGATCATCGGCTCGATGGTGAAGACCATGCCGGTCTTGAGCCTCAGTCCTTTGCCTGCCGCGCCGTAGTGCAACACCTGCGGCTCTTCATGGTATTTGCGACCGATGCCATGCCCGCAGTATTCGCGCACCACGCTGAAGCCTTCTCGATAGGCCACGGTCTGTATCGCGTGGCCGATGTCGCCAAGCGTGGCGCCAGGCCTGACGGCATGAATGCCGGCCAGGGTCGCCTCATAGGTGGTCTCCACCAGACGCCGGGCCAGCGGGCTGACTTGTCCGACGTAATACATGCGGCTGGTGTCGCCATGCCAGCCATCCTTGATCACCGCGACATCGATATTGACGATGTCGCCTTCCTTGAGAATGTCTTCTGCGCACGGAATGCCATGACAAACCACCGTGTTCGGCGAAATGCAGGTGGTCTTGGTGAAACCGTGGTATCCGACGTTGGCGGGAATGACCTTCAGCTCGTTGACGATGTAATCATTGCAGATGTCATCCAGGGCCTGGGTGCTGATACCCGGTTTGACGTGCGATGCAATCATCGCCAACACGTCGGCAGCCAGGCGGCCGGCAACTCTGAGCCCAACCAGGTCGGACTCGGTCTTGATGCTGACGCTCATACGGACACCGCCCGGGACTGAGAGTGGAGGGAAACAGTCTCATGTGACTGAGCGCTCGACAGAGAGTCGCCGGATGCTTCGGCCTGCAGGAGCACTCGGCAGATGTCGGTGTAATTCAGAGCCGGATTGAGCTCGGCGAGCATGCCGACGCGCATCCAGTGTTCAGCCTGAGCGTTGATGGAACGGCTCAGCGCTGCACTGGCCGAACGAATATCGGCGTGCATGTGTTCGGAAATCTTGACCAGTCCCATAATCGACCTCGCGTTGGATATACGAAGCATATATGTTTCATATACTCAATCGCAAGATGGCTGACCCGTCGCGCTCACGCAGAGGTATGAGCGCCGGCATCGGTGGCGCACTCAGACAATGAGTTGGCCAACTGCGAAATAGCCTCTTGGTCATCCCCGCTCAAGGCGCGGTAGTGGGTGATGATCGCCTGTTCGGCTTCATTCAAGGTGTCGGCGGACAAAGGCGTTCGCTTGCCCGAGAGGACGTAAAGAATGTCGACACCTTTTTTGCCCAACGCCGCGAGGTAGTCGGAACGAGGAATGCGCTCTCCGCTTTCATATTTCCCCTGGGCATTGGCCTCAACCCCACCAATGGCACCGAAGTCCTGTTGCGAGAGCCCGAGGCGTTTGCGTTCTTCCTTCAAGCGTTTACCGAGATCTTTCATAAACATGCGCCTCGAGGTTGACTATGTTTAAAGCAAGACCCCATTGGTCCGGGGGAGTTGCGATTCACCCGACAATTGTTCAAGCTGCGCGCTTTTCGGCCTCAGGAAATGCCCGAGACGGCCGATAGATTCGGATGGACAGCTTGTCATTTTTCATGGCAACCCGATTTTTGATGTTCGGAGAACCAGACGTGATCACATTTTTGCTGGGTTGGTGCGCGTTGTCGCTCGTGGGAACCTTGATCGCGCTTAGCCTGATCAGGTCCGGCAAACGCCGCCAGCCCGAAGCCGACACCACCTCGGCGCATCCGGTCGCCGTCAATGCAACCGCACCGCACAAGCGCTGAGTTCATTCCAGCGATCCTGTTACAACCATAGCCCTGTCGAAACCTTGTCGGGGGAATTCATTTTCCCGCCGGTTACGCGTGCTCGACTGAATAAGGCCTGTCTGCGGGAATGAACGCGATGTCGTCCTGGCTGACGCTCAGCTTTCGCACGCCGGCAGCCAGCGCGAGAAAGTCCTCGCGCTGCATCTCGCTGCCCCACACGCTGCTGAATGAAGGCTCTGTTGCCTGAGTGCTGAATGCGATGCTGGTTTCGGCTTGATTCACTTGCATGGTCGACCCCTCATTTCTTCATACTGTTTATACATACAGTATTTTTATCGACCTGCAAAAGCAAGCCATGATTGGACGAGCGGTCATCCCCTCACTCTGCCATCCAGCGAGACGATGAACCCTGCAAGGTCGCCGACCTGCGAGTCTGCGCAGACATCGGGCCAGCCGCGCAGACGCAGATTCAGGCCCGGGCCAGATCCTTCAAACGGGCCAGGTCACCGGCCGACACCACAATGCCTTCAGCCAGCGACTTTTCGCGCTGACGATAGCGACGATCGCCAGGCATGCGTTGCTGGCCGACATCGTGCATCTGTCTTACCAGCTCTTCACTGCGCGCTGCAAAAGCCTGCCCGCTACCTTTGTCCGGATCGATGACGATGATCGTCTGGCCAGTCCAGGGTGTATGTGCCCCGGGTTTGCTGGACAGATCGAATTCGAAGGAGAAATTGCCGCCGGTAAGCGCAGCCGACAGCAACTCGACCATCATCGACAATGCCGAGCCCTTATAGCCGCCGAACGGCAGCAGTGCGCCGCCATCGAGAATCGCCTTGGGGTCCTCGGTGGGCTGACCGGCGCGGTCCACACCCACGCCCGGTGGCAACATGCGCCCCTCTCTGGCGGCAATCTGCACATCGCCGTGGGCGATGGCGCTGGTGGCCATGTCGAAGACGATTGGCTCACCGCCTGCACGAGGTGCCGCGAATGCGATCGGATTGGTCCCGAACAGCGGCTTGTGGGCGTCATGAGGCACCACACAAGTCATGCTGTTGACCACACTCAAGGCCACCAGTCCCTGCTGCGCGAAGGGTTCGACATCCGGCCATAACGCCGCGAAATGGTGCGAATTGCGGATCGCCAGGATGGCAATACCGGCGCTGCGGGCTTTTTCAATCAGTAGCGCTTTGGCAGCCTGCATCGCGGGCTGGGCAAAGCCGCCGCCGGCGTCCACCCGCACAAATCCGGCGCCGACATCCTCGACTTTGGGCACCACCTGACCGTCGACCCAGCCTGCGGCCAATGACGACAGGTAACCCTTGATGCGGAAGATGCCGTGGCTGTGCGAGCCATCGCGCTCGGCGCTGGCGCAGTTCTCTGCAAGCACCCCTGCGACGTCCGCCGAGGTGCCGTGGCGCAGGAAAATCTGGCGCAGCAGTTCGGTCAGGTCGGCGAAGGAAATCGTCTGGGTCTCTACGGATTCGCGGGGTGAAGACATCTGAAGCTCCGGTGTGATTATTGGAAGAGGAAGCCGAACAGAGCGCAAGCAAGGGTCTGGAGAGTACTGCGCGCCGACAAATGGGTAAACTGCGCGCCTGCTTCTTGCGCCAACCGATTAAGGATCGATCATGGATTGTGACACCCTCGTTCTCGGCGCCGGCATTGTCGGCGTTTGCACTGCCCTGCACCTGCAAGCGGCAGGCCAGCGCGTGGTGCTGCTCGATCGCGATGAGCCTGGCCGTGGCACCAGCCATGGCAACGCCGGGCTGATCGAGCGTTCCAGCATCATTCCTTACGCCTTTCCCCGAGACTGGTCGCGCCTGCTGCGCTACGGCCTCAACCGGCAATCGGCCATGCGCTTCAGCCCGATCTTTCTGCCGCGCCTGGCGCCATGGCTGCTCGAATACTGGCGGCAATCCTCGCCAGTGAATCTGGCCGGCGCCAGCCGAGACATGCAACCGTTGATAGAGCGCTGTGTCAGTGAACACGACGCGCTGGCGCAAGCCGCAGGCATGACCGGGCTGATCCAGGCCAAGGGCTGGATCGAGTTCTATCGTGACCAGGCGCAGTTCGACATCGCCGCCGCCGACGCCAGGAGCCATGAGCAGTACGGCCTGCGCTACGAGATTCTCGATGCCGTTCAATTACGCAAGCGTGAACCTCACCTCAGCTCGGTGGTTGGCGGCATTCACTGGCTCGATCCAAAAAGCGTGAGCGATCCCGGTGCGCTGGTGCGCGGCTACGCAGACCTGTTCGTGCAGCGCGGCGGGTTGTCGCTCAGAGGCGATGCGCGCAGCTTGCGTCAGCACGCGGACGCCTGGCAGGCAGACAGTGTCGAGGGGGTGGTCAATGCGCAGCAAGTGGTGGTGGCCCTGGGGCCGCAGTCAGCCGAGGTGTTCTCAGGCCTGGGCTATCGTATCCCGCTGGCGATCAAGCGTGGCTATCACATGCACTACGCCTCACAACCGGGCGCGAAGCTGGAACATTCGGTGATCGACGCGCAGGCCGGTTATGTCCTGGCACCCATGGCCCGCGGCATCCGCCTGACCACCGGGGTCGAGTTCGCAGCCACCGATGCAGCGCCCAATGAAATACAGCTGCGTCGCTGTGAAGCCATCGCTCGCAGGCTTTATCCGCTGGGCGAACGCCTGGATGCTGAACCCTGGCTGGGCCGCCGCCCTTGTCTGCCGGACATGCGGCCGGTCATAGGGCCTGCACGCAGGCATAAAGGCCTGTGGTTCAACTTCGGTCACGCCCATCACGGTCTGACCCTGGGCCCGGTGACCGGCCGTTTGCTGGCGCAGATGATGACCGGCGCTGCGACTTTCACCGATCCTGCGCCCTACAGCCCTGACCGTTTTCACTGAGACCGGGTCCGACAAGACGCAGGAGCTTGCGCGCGATTACTCCGCCAGCGGCTGCAGGCGTTTTTGAAAGAACAGGCGCTGATGGCCCGGGGGATAGTCGTCAAGCCGGCCGAACTGCTCATAGCCGTGCTTGCGGTAGAAGTCCGGCGCCTGGAAATCAAAGGTGTCAAGCCAGACCCCGATGCAGTCTCTCTCACGGGCGAAGGTTTCGGCCATGTCCATCAACCGACTGCCCAGACGCTGCCCGCGCGTCTGCTCCGGGACCACCAGCAACTCGATGAACAGCCAGCGGTACAGGATGCGCCCGTGCAGGCCACCGAGTACGGCATCGCTGTTTTCGTCCCGTATGAACAAGGCGAACTTCTCTGACAGCCCGTCGCCTGCCTGAGCGGCGTTATAGGCTCGGAGAGGGTCGAGGATCTGCAGACGTTCGTCTTCGCCGGGGTTGCTCTTGAATTCGATCCGCACACTCATGCGTCGCTTCCTGCTGACGTGAAATTGGACGGCAAGGGTGTCGGATTCAACGCCATGAGTAAAGAGCCGGCGTGGTGGTGGGAGCAACCGGGCGGCGCTCCCACGGGTAGGTCTTGAGGCTGCTGAACAGCTTATGGATCAGTCTTTCTGATCGCGAAGAATGTTGCCGGAGGTACCGTCGATGCGGAATTCGTAGGTGACGCTGTCAGCCTTGCGGCCTTCACCTTCCCAATAGCCTTTGTCATCAGCCTCGATCTTGTAGATCTCGGTGTAACCCGCCGACTTGGCCTTTTCGATCGCCTTCTCGATGGTGATCCAGCCTGCGCCTGGCTTGTCCGCCAGCGCAAACTGGGCGGTGGTCAGCGCTGCAGTGGCGAGGACGGCGGCGGTCAGTTTCTTGATCATTTTGAACTCCATATCCCTTTGCGGGCTTCATGACTTGCGAGTTTTTTGGAGTTCGCGGGGGAAAAAATAGTTCAGCCGGCAGCTTGTAACGAAGTGATACGCAGGTACTGCACTGAAGCTCATGGCAGCATGGCTTACGGGCGTGTCGTCCTGGCAAGACCTACCGCCGGCAAGCCGGACTGCTGTGAGTCAGGGGAATGATCAGTGCTTGACCTTGCGGCGCATGAAGCCATTGAGCACCACCACAACGACCGCCACAGAGATCGCAATGTACTGGAAGGTCTTTTCGCTGAGCACGCCGATGCTCTGCAGGTGCGACAGGCCGAGCATGATGGCCAGCACGCTCAGGGCGATGATGATCGAGTAAATCAGACGCTGCTTATTGGTCATTACGAAATTCCTGGAAACGGGTCGAGAGCGTTGGCGCGGCGCAAACGCGCCCGCCATATTACGCCGTCGCGACGCCGCTGGCACGCCGCAGCACCCCGCTTGCCTGCGGCGAAGCGTCTCGGCCGCTGATCCGCGCCACTTCGACGTGGTTTAATACGCGCCATTCACATCTTGTAAACACTTTCCCTGGCGTTCGAAGGAGTCCCCCAATGCCCCATGAAGGCAGCCTGTTGCAGGCCGCAGTCGTGTTTCTTTTCGCCGCCGTTCTCACGGTTCCCCTGGCCAAGCGCCTGCAACTGGGGGCGGTGATCGGCTACCTGATTGCAGGCGTGATCATCGGTCCTTCCGTCCTGGGCCTGATCGGCAACCCGCAAAGCGTCGCGCATATCTCTGAGTTGGGCGTGGTCCTGCTTCTGTTCATCATCGGCCTTGAACTGTCGCCCAAACGGCTGTGGGTCATGCGCAAATCGGTGTTCGGCGTCGGGCTGGCGCAGGTGTTGCTCACCGGCCTGGTCATCGGCACAGTGGCGCTGCTGGGTTTCGGTCAACCGCTCAACAGCGCCGTGGTGCTGGGTCTGGGCCTGGCGCTGTCGTCCACCGCCTTCGGCCTGCAAAGCCTGGCCGAACGCAAGGAACTGAATGCGCCCCATGGTCGCCTGGCATTCGCCATTCTGCTGTTCCAGGACATCGCGGCCATCCCGCTGATTGCCCTGGTGCCCATGCTCGCCGGTGGCGCTCACGACTCAAGCTCCAGCGAGTCCCTGCGTCATGGCCTGCAGGTGCTCGGCGGCATCGCGGTGGTGGTGGTCGGGGGTCGATATCTGCTGCGTCCGGTGTTCCGCATCGTCGCCAAGACCAAGCTGCAGGAGGTGTCCACCGCCACGGCGCTGCTGGTGGTCATCGGCACCGCGTGGCTGATGGATCTGGTGGGTGTATCCATGGCGCTGGGGGCATTTCTCGCCGGTCTGCTGCTCGCCGACTCAGAGTACCGACATGAACTGGAATCGCAGATCGAACCCTTCAAGGGGCTGCTGTTGGGGCTGTTTTTCATCAGTGTCGGCATGGGCGCCAATATCGGCCTGCTGTTCAGTTCGCCAGTCACGGTACTGGCCCTGACCCTGCTGCTGATCGGACTCAAGCTGCCGCTGCTGTTTGTCGTCGGGCGTCTGGCCGGCGGGCTGGGCAAACAGAGTGCGCTGCGCCTTGGCCTGGTGCTGGCGGCCGGTGGTGAATTTGCCTTCGTGGTGTTCAAGATCGGGCGCGATGAGGGCCTGTTCGATGCCAATCTGTACGACACGCTGGTGCTGACCATTACCCTGTCCATGGCCCTGACCCCGCTGCTGTTGCTGCTCATGGCGCGCTGGCTCAAACCCAAGCCGGTGGTCAAGGAGGTGCCCGAAGAGTACCGGGACATCGATTCCGATAATCCCCGCGTGGTGATTGCCGGCATGGGCCGTATGGGGCAGATCGTGGCGCGTATCCTGCGCGCGCAGAACATCCCGTTCATTGCTCTGGACACCTCGGTGGAAATGATCGAGTTCACCCGCAGCTTCGGCAACGTGCCAGTGTTCTACGGCGATCCGCTGCGCCCGGAAATCCTGCGTGCGGCCAAGGTCGACCAGGCTGAATATTTCGTTATCGCCACCGACGATCCGGACACCAACATCAAGACCGCCGAACTGGTGCGCAAGCTGTATCCGCACCTGAAGATCATTGCCCGGGCGCGTAACCGCCAGCACGTTCATCGCCTGATGGATCTGGATGCACAGGCCGTGCGCGAAACGTTTTACTCAAGCCTGGAAATGACCCGTCGCACGCTCATCGGTTTGGGATTAAGCGAAGCGCAGGCCGCAGCACGGATCAACCGTTTCAAGCGTCACGACGAACAGGTGCTCAATCGTCAACATGTGATCTACGACGACGCCGCCAAGGTCATGCAAAGCGCGCTGGAAGCCAGGACCGAACTGGCCGAACTGTTCGAATCCGACCGCATGGACGAGGAAGCGGAACAGGCCGCCAAAGGCTGATCATGCTTCACGCGACAGCTTCACATGCTCGATGAATCGCGTGACCGCCGGGGCCTTTTCGTAGCGCCGGTGGATCAGCGACAGGTAGGAGGTGGGCTGACAGTCGTCGATGCGCCGATACAGCACATTGGGCAGCTTGATGTGATCAACGACTGATTCGGGCACCACCGCCACGCCCTGCCCCAGGCTGACCAGGGCGATCACCGATACCAAACCGCCTGGCTGCGGGCCCAGAATCGGCGCGAAACCGCCCTGAGCGGCCACCTCCAGGGTTCCGGAGATCTGCTCGGGAAGGATAAAGGTCTCGTTCTGCAAATGCATGGCGTTGATCTGTTTGAGCTTGCACAGCCAGCAGCTGTCCGGCAGCGCCAGGGCAAAACCTTCGGTCAGCAGTTTCACCGCACTGAGCGACTCCGGCAGGCTCATGGGCGAGCGGATGAAACCGACGTCCAGGCGCCCTTCTTCGATCATCCGCGGCAAGCTCGGCATCAGGTATTCGGTGAGGGTGAAGTCGACATCGGCGTAACGATCGCGGAACTGACTCACTTGCTGTTGCAGCACCCCGGAAAAGACCGCCGAGGCCACATAACCCAGTTCGATTTTCCCCGCTTCGCCGCGGCCTGCGCGTTGCACGTTGTACTGCGCGGTCTCGAATTGTCGCACCGCCAGTTCGGCTTCGATCTGCAACGCCTTGCCGGCATCGGTGAGCCGTACCTCACGCTGCTCGCGGACGAACAATCGGGTCCCCAGAGCGTTTTCAAGGTCCTGGATCTGGCGGGTCAGGGTCGGCGGCGCAATCCCCAACTGCTCGGCCGCCCGGGTGAAATGCCGGTGTCTGGCAACGGCGAGAAAATAACGAAAATGACGAATTTCCATGGATCGTTACCTGACAGGTAATGAAAACGATTGGCGCAGGTAACAAAGCATAAGCCAGATCCGAATAGTCTGTGCATCTCTGCCTGCCCTTGTAGGGGTGAGCTTGCTCGCGATATCGCTTGGTCAACGAATAGGGGTATTGGTTGAGCCTACGCTATCGCGAGCAAGCTCACTCCTATCCGTGGAAGATAATTCAGCCGCGTCATTAGCCCAAACCTAACAGCCGTCGGAGCCAACCATGCCGTCACCCAGCCCTCGCATGACCTTGCTCACCGCCTCCGGCGTCTGCGCGCTGATCGTGCTCGACACCAACATCGTCGCCGTCACCCTGCCCAGCATCGCTCGTGATCTGGGGGCCGGGTTCGCCGACATCGAGTGGGTGGTCAGCGCCTACATGCTGGCCTTCGCCGCACTGCTGCTGCCCGCCGGCAGCCTGGCCGACCGCTTCGGTCGCAAGAAGATGCTGCTCACCGGCCTGGCGCTGTTCATCCTGGCGTCGGTGGGCTGCGGTGCGGCGCCAAACATTCTATTGCTGGACATCGCCCGGGCCGTCAAGGGGGTTGGCGCCGCACTGCTGTTGACCTCGGCACTGGCGACCATCGGCCATGTCTTCCACGATGAAACCGAAAGGGCCAAAGCCTGGGCGTTCTGGGGCGCGTGCATGGGTGTGGCAATGACCGCAGCGCCAACCGTTGGCGGCCTGATCGCGGAGCTGGCCGGCTGGCGCTGGATCTTCTACCTCAACCTGCCGGTGGGCCTGGCGCTGATGGGCCTGGTGGTGCGCAATATCGGTGAGTCGCGCAATGAGCAATCCGCGCGGCTGGACCCTTGGGGCAGCCTGTTTTTCAGCGCCAGTCTGCTGAGCCTGATCTGGGGCCTGATCGAAGCCAACCGCATTGGCTGGGACAGTCCGTTGACCTTCGCCCGGCTTTTCGGCGGGGCCGTATTGTTGGGGCTGTTCGTGCTTGCCGAGCGTCTGCAGAGTCGACCCATGATCGACCTGCAATTGTTCAGGCACCCACGTTTCATTGGTGCCCTGCTGGGCATGTTCGCCTATGCCGGGTGCGCTCAGGTGATGATGACCCTGCTGCCGTTTTACCTGCAGAACGGCCTGGGCTTCAGCGCGATCGATTCGGGGCTGGGTATGTTGCCGTTCGCCATCACCATGCTGCTGTGTCCGCGCCTGGGCCCCGGTTTGTCACGCCACCTCTCCCCGGCTGCGATGATGGCCTTGGGGCTGACCCTGGTCAGTGTCGGCAACCTGCTGTGTGCTTGGGCGACCTCCATCGGCGGCTATCGCGCCTTTGCTCTGGCCATGGCGGTGACCGGTGCGGGTGCTGGCCTGCTCAACGGCGACACGCAGAAAAACATCATGGCCTGCGTGCCCCGCGAGCGCACCGGCATGGCCTCGGGGATGAGCACCACCATGCGTTTCAGCGCGATCATGCTGGCGGTCGGTGTCTACGGCGCCTTGCTCGCCAGTCATACCCTGAACGCACTCGATCAAAGCCTGCAAAGCGCAGCGCCCGACTGGCTCGACCAGGCGCAATACATGGCCTCCCGAGTAGTCGCTGGCGACATGAGCGCAGCATTGCACCTGCTCGATGACAGCGCTCGCGCAACCGTCCAGCCGCTGGCACAGCAGGCGTTCGTTACAGGTTTTGGCTGGGTGTTGTGGGTGGCCGGTTGCGTGGGTCTGTTTGCCGCGCTGCTGGTCGGCACGCTGATGCGCAAACCCATCCCGACCCTGCAAATGAAGGTTGCCTGATCAATCGGTGCACACCAACGCACTCAAATCCAGTTTGTCCTGCGGCACCGGTACCGAGAAGTAATAACCCTGCGCCTGACCCGCGCCCATCTCCCGTAGCAGTTGCAGGGTTGCCGCATCTTCGACGCCTTCAGCCACCACCGTCAGGCTCAGGGATTCGGCCATGCGCACGATTGCCCGGACGATGGCGCGGCTGCGCGAGCTGGTGGTCAGTTCGAGCGTGAACGACTTGTCGATCTTCAGACCGCTGAAATGATACTGGTGCACGTAACTGAGCGACGAGAACCCCGCGCCGAAGTCATCCAGCACCACCGACACGCCGTTGTCGGCCAGATGCTTCATGGCCTGGCGCGCAAGCTCCGGTTCAGCCACCAGGGCGCCTTCAGTCAGCTCCAGACAGATTCTGGACGGCGCCAGCCCATGCTGGCTGAGCAAAGCCAGCACCTCGGCAGAGAATTCCGGCCGGCTGATGCTGTAGCTCGAACAATTCACATGCACGGTCGGCCAGTGCGCATGGCTAGGTTGCGCGAGCATGCTCACCACCTGTTGCAGCATGTAGAAGTCCAGCCTGCCGATCAGCCGCAGACCTTCAAGCGCTGGCAGGAAATGCCCCGGTGCGATCACCCGGCCGTCGGCCTGACGCCAGCGAATCAGCGCTTCGAGCGCGAGAATCTTGCCGCTGGCCACATCGATGATCGGCTGGAAATACGGCAACAGTTCGTCGGTGCGTTTGAGCGCGTTGCGCAGCGCGCTTTCCTGCTCCATCTGATCGGACACCTCGCGGCGCACTTCCTGGCTGAATACCGCGTAACTGTCGCGCCCGGCGTTCTTGACCCGGTACATCGCCGTGTCGGCGTCACGCAGCAGGTCCGCAGGCTCCTTGTGAAACTGCAAATCGGCGCCGACCACACCAATGCTGCAGGAGGAAAACACCGCATGACCGTCGATATAGAACGGCACGTCGAAGGCCAGCAGAATGCGCTCGGCGATCGCCACGGTCATGTCCGGCGGCGCGGCATAGGCCAGCACCGCGAATTCATCGCCCCCCAGACGCGCCAGCAGGTCACTTTCGCGCATGCAACTGCGCAGGCGATCGGCTGCCTGAATCAACAGCAGATCGCCTGAATGATGGCCCAGGCTGTCGTTGACCATCTTGAAACGGTCCAGATCGATGAACATCACCACCAGCTCCTGACCGTGGTCGCAAAACTGCTCCCAGGCGACCTGCAGGCGCTGCTGCAGATGACTGCGGTTGGGCAGCCCGGTCAGGGCGTCGTGGGCATTTTCATGCTGCAGCTTGGCGTTGGCGTAATCGAGCTCGCGGGTGCGATCCTGAACCCGCGCTTCCAGGCGCAGGTTGGCGCTATGGATGGCCTCGGCGGCACTGCGTCGCGACAACGCGGTATCGATGTGGCGGGAGACGAACGTCAGCAGTTCCTGATCGCGCAGCGAATAGCTGACGTGTGATGAATAGCTCTGCACCGCCAGCACGCCGCGGACCACGTCACCGTCGAACAGTGGAATGCCCAGCCAGGAACAGGAGCGGTTGATGTCGTTCTGGATCGTGATGTCGCCGGTACCTTCCAGGCGCCTGGCCTCGGCGCTGTCGATCAGGCACGGGCGACGCTGGCGGATCACGTACTCGGTGAACCCGCGCTCACCGCGCCGCGGATCCGGGCGCCGGGTCAGGCGCTCGTCCACGTAATAGGGAAAGGTCACCTCGCCGGTGGCATCGTCGAACAACGCGATGTAGAAGTTCAGCGCGAACAACAGCTCGCCGACAATGCCGTGCAGGCTCTTGAACAGATCCGCCATGTCGCCCGGCTGGCTGGACAGTTCGGTGATCTGGAACAGCGCGCTCTGCAGGTGCTCGGCCCGCTCGCGGTCGGCAACTTCGCTTCGCAGCGCATCGTTCAGGCGCGACAGCTCGAGGGTCCGCCGGGCCACGGTTTCTTCCAGGTGCACACGGTGCAGAATCCGGTCCAGGGCCATTGCCACATGGCGCGCCACGACCAGAAACAGCTCCTGATCCTCGACGCTGTAGACCCGCGACACGTCATACACCTGCATGGCCAGCATGCCGAACACGTCATCGGAAGCATTCTTCAGTGGCGCGCCCATCCAGAACTCGGGCCGGTGGCCAACGCAGTAGAAACGCTCCAGCGCCTGGGCCCGCTCGATGCCTGCGGCGTCGACGAACATCGGCTGCTCGGTGGTCAGCACATAACCGGTCATGGACAGCCGTTGCGGGTCGAGGAACTCGTAGGTCTCGGCCTCCAGGGCATCTACGTCGGTTATGTCGATGTAATAGGGGTAGGTGATCTTGCCGCTGTGGCTCTCGAACAGCGCCAGGTAGAAGTTTTCCGCATCGATCAAGGTCGACAGCTGCTGGTGCACGCCATGCAGGAAGGTGGAGCGATCACGGGTAGAGCTGGCAAGGTAGGTGATTTCGTACAGAACCCGCTGCGTCGCCTGGGCGCGGGTCAGGGCGTCGGTCTGCAGACGCAGCCCGAGCCGGCTGGCCAGGGTGACCAGAAACGGATTGCCCGACTCCCGCTCGGGGGTCAGCAGCCAACCCAGCGCCGATTCGCCTTGACCTGTGACCCAGCGCTGCAGGCCATGGTCGCGGCAGAACGCATCGAAGCCTTCGCGGGCGATGTGTCTGGGCCACTCGGTGGAGGCATCGCCCTGCCCCAGCAGATGCATATGCTGGTTGGCTCGATAGGCGGCCCAGCTCAGACCGGGCGCGGCGAGCCTGGCCGCCCGCAGCAGGGTTTCAAGCGAGCTTTCGTCGATGTTCAAAGACTCCAGGCCCGTCCCGTCGTCATCGTGTTGCGACGCCTGTTCGTCGACAAGTGACTGACGCTGGTCAGGGTTAGAAACATGAGAATTCATAGGCGCTCCATTGCCAGCGTGGGACTGGGCTATCTTCATGGGGTCTGACAGATGGTTGCAAGCGCCATATTCGTTTTTGCTGCCTATTAACGACGGAAAATCGGGTTTTCACGACATTTCACGTGACTGCCCCCGGTTTATCGGCAGACTGGCACTCAAATGTAAGACTTTCCGCGCACGCTGATCGAATCGAGCGTTACCGCCTGGCTACGCAAAAGCGTATTGACCTTCTAGCGCCCACGCCTGTCTCTGAATGCTCACCGTAGCTTTTTTGCCCAACTGGAGATGATCGCACCATGATCAAGACTTACAGCTATGCCGCGCAAAAATCCACCGACAAACTGGCGCCGTTCCCGATCGAGCGCCGCGATCCGGGCGCCGACGACGTGCAGATCGACATTCTGTTCTGTGGCGTGTGTCACTCGGACCTGCACACCGCGCGCAACGAATGGAACAACACCCTGTACCCCTCGGTACCCGGCCATGAAATCGTCGGCAAAGTCACTGCCGTCGGCGCCAACGTGACCCACTTCAAGGTCGGCGATCTGGCTGGCGTCGGCTGCATGGTCGACAGCTGTCAGCACTGTGCATCCTGCGCCGAGGGCGATGAGCAATACTGCGAAAACGGTTTCACCGGCACCTACAACGGGCCGGTGTTTGGCGGCGAAAACACGTTCGGGGGTTACTCCGACAAGATCGTGGTCAAAGAGAAGTTCGTGCTCAAGATCTCCCACAGCGACAATCTGGCGGCTGTCGCGCCGTTGCTGTGCGCCGGCATCACCACCTACTCGCCGCTGCATCACTGGAAAGTCGGCCCCGGCAAGAAAGTCGGCGTGGTCGGCCTTGGCGGCCTGGGGCACATGGCGGTGAAGATCGCCCACGCCATGGGTGCCCACGTGGTGCTGTTCACCACTTCGCCGAACAAGCGTGAAGACGGTCTGCGCCTGGGCGCCGATGAAGTCATCGTTTCGAAAAATCCGGACGAGATGGCCACGCAGGCCAACAAACTGGACTTCATCCTCAACACCGTCGCCGCGCCCCACGACCTGGATGCGTTCCTCAACCTGCTCAAGCGCGACGGCACCATGACCCTGGTCGGGGCACCGGACCATCCGCATCCCTCGCCATCGGTGTTCAACCTGATCTTCAAGCGCCGCAGTCTCGCAGGTTCCTTGATCGGGGGTATCAAGGAGACCCAGGAAATGCTCGATTTCTGTGCCCGACACGGCATCGTTTCGGACATTGAAATGATCCACATGAAAGACATCAACGAGGCCTATGAGCGCATGCTCAAGGGCGATGTGAAATACCGTTTCGTCATCGACATGGCCACGTTGAAAGAGCAGGCGTCGGCGGCGTAATCAATAACAGCGACCGGGCTGATCGGCTGCACGCCGATCGACCCAGCGCTTGGTAACAATCTGTGTGCCCGGCGCCGCAGAATTTGCGCAACCATTGCCCCGACCGCAGGTCACACCCTTTGCGGCGGCGCTGTGCAGCTCGCGCAATCCCTCACCGCCCACAAGACACCTGCGCTGACTGCGACGGGTGCGTCGCGGATTCGAGAGAAAGATTCAATAGCCTATGTACTTATTCAAATGAATGCTCACGCCGCGCATTGATTATCGTTGTCGGCTTGACCCTTCTACTGCCGTACATGCTTGCGCGCCCGCCCACCGTCGGTTGCCAGGCTTGACTCAATGCTGACGAGGAACCTGTCCATGACCGATCAGCCTGATAAGACCCAAGCGCAATCCGACCTCACGGCCTTCACCGTGCCCTCGCGTCGAAACTTCCTTAAATCCATTGGCGTTTCCAGCCTCGCTGCGGCCACCGCGCCGATCTGGACCCAGGCCCTGGAAGCCCAGGCCGCCGTGCCTGACGACACCGACCCACCGGCCAAAGACGAGCGGCGCATGACCCTCAAGGTCAACGGCCAGGCCCATACGCTGAACCTTCCCGCCAATGCCGCACTGCTGGATGTGCTGCGCGATCGGCTGCAACTGACCGGCACCAAGAAAGGCTGCGACCACGGCCAGTGCGGCGCCTGCACCGTGCACGTCAATGGCAGCTCGATCAATTCGTGTCTGTCGCTGGCGGCGATGCACGAGGGCGATGAGATCACCACCATCGAAGGCCTGGCCAAGGACGGCAAACTGCACCCGGTGCAGGAAGCGTTCTGGGAACACGACGCCTATCAGTGCGGCTACTGCACCAGCGGTCAGATCATGAGTGCTGTGGCCATGCTCCAGGACAAGCACATCGGCAGCGACGACCACAGCGTGCGTGAAGCCATGAGCGGCAATATCTGCCGCTGCGGCGCCTACAAGAACATTCTCACCGCGATTCAGTCGGCGCGAATCAAGTTGCAGGAGGTGACCTGATGAGAGCCCTGGATTACGTGCGCCCCGGCAGCATCGAGCAGGCGGTCAGCACCCACTCGAAGAGCCCCTCGGCGTTTTACCTGGCGGGCGGCACCACGCTGCTGGACCTGGTCAAGCTCGACGTGATGCCGGCCGACCAGGTGATCGACGTCAATCACCTGGCCCTCAAGCAGGTCGAGGTGCAGAAAGACGGCAGCGTGCGCATCGGTGCGCTGGTGACCAATACCGAGCTGGCCCATCACGATTACATCGTCGAGCATTACCCGGTGCTGTCACAGGCGTTGTTGTCCGGCGCCACCACGCAGCTGCGCAACAAGGCCACCACCGCCGGCAACGTCATGCAGCGCGTGCGTTGCAATTATTTTCGCGACGGCTACTCAGCGTGCAACAAGCGCGAACCGGGCTCCGGTTGCGCCGCCATCGACGGCCATAACCGCAGCGTGCACGCGGTGCTGGGTACCAGTGAGCAGTGCATCGCCACCCACCCCTCGGACATGTGCGTGGCGATGGCAGCCATCGGCGCCAGGGTCGAGGTCCAGGGCGCAGGCCAGGGTGCAGCGGGCAAGCGCAGCATCGATTTTCTCGATTTCCACCTGCTGCCAGGCGCCACCCCGTGGAAGGAACACGCCCTCAAGGACGATGAGCTGATCACCCACGTCGTGCTGGATGCGCCATTGGCCGGGAGCAAATCGGGTTACCTGAAACTGCGTGACCGGGCCTCCTACCAGTTCGCGCTGGCCTCAAGCGCAGTGATTGTGCAGATGGACGGCGACACCGTGCGCGAAGTTCGTATCGCCATGGGCGGCGTCGGCACCAAGCCCTGGCGGGCGCTGGAAGCCGAGCGCGCGCTCAAGGGCGCAACGCTGACCCCTCAGAACATGGACAAGGCCGCCGCCCTCGCAATGCAGGGCGCCCGACCCTACAGCCACAACGCCTACAAGATTGCCCTCGGGCAACAGGCGATCGTGCGCAACCTTGCGACCCTGCAGGCCTGACCGGAGGACATGTAAATGACAGACTCAAGCATGATCGGCGCAGCGCCCCGCCGGATCGACGGCCGACGCAAGGTCACAGGTGCCGCGATGTACGCCTCTGACCATCACCTGCAAAACATGGCTTACGGTTATGGGGTGTTCAGCACCGTGGCCAGCGGCAAGATCACCGCCCTGGAACTGGACGCTGCGCGCAAATCCCCGGGTGTGCTGGAAATCTTCCACCACGACAACTTCCCCCAGCTTTATCACAACTCCGCGTTGCCAATGTCCTTCGCGCAGATCCTCAAGGCCGCCAAGTCCGACGAAAGCCGTTTGCCGTTCGAGGACGACACGATTTATTACGCCGGCCAGTTCGTCGCACTGGTGGTGGCCGACACCTTCGAACACGCACGCGCCGCGGCCTACAAAATCAAGGTCAGCTACAGCAAGAGCGCCGCGGTGGCCAATCTGGAACAAGGCCTGCAAGCCGGCAAACCGCAGGACGGCAGCCCCAACCACAGCCGCGGCGATGCCGGCGCGGCCTTCGACAGTGCCGGGCACAGCATCGATGCGACATACACCACGCCGGTGGAAACCCACAACCCGATGGAGATGCACGCCACGGTCGCCAGTTGGGAAGACGGCCGCTTGATCGTCTATGAAGCCACTCAGGGTGTGGTCGCCCATCGCAACTCACTGGCGAAGATCTTTGGCCTGATCCCGGAGAAGGTCGAAGTTCGCGCCCCCTTCATCGGCTCCGGGTTCGGTAGCAAACTGTGGATCTGGCCACATTCGGTGGCTGCCTGCGGCGCCGCCAAGGTCCTCGATCGGCCGGTGCAACTGGTGGTCCCGCGCCAGCAGATGTTCACCACTACCGGCCATCGTCCGGAAACCCGGCAACGCATGCGCCTGGCCACCGATGACAAGGGCAAGCTGGTGTCGGTACGGCATGAGTCGATCAACACCACCTCGTTCACCGACCCCTACAAGGAAAACTGCGGCACTTCGACCAAGAGCCTCTACAGCTGCGCCAATGTGCTGGTGACGCACAAGACCATCGAGGTCAACCGAGGGACGCCGACCTCCATGCGCGCCCCGGGCGCAGCGCCCGGGCTGTTCGCGCTGGAGTCAGCCATGGACGAGATGGCCGACAGGATCGGCATGGACCCGCTCGCGTTCCGCAAGCTCAATGTCTCCGAGCGGGACGAAAGCCAGAACCTGCCGTGGTCCAGCAATCATTTGCAGGAGTGTATCGACCAGGCCGCTGAACGCTTCGGCTGGAGCAAGCGCAACCCCAAGCCGGGCTCGATGAAGGACGGCAACGAAATCATCGGTTATGGCATGGCCGCCTGTAACTGGGATGCCTACCGCACCCCTGCCGAAGCCCAGGTCTCGTTGCGCGCCGATGGCAGCGCCTATGCGATCTGCGGCGTGCAGGACATCGGCACCGGGACCTACACCATCGTCGCGCAGGTGGTCAGCAGCATCACCGGCATCCCCTTGGACAAGGTCGAGGTGGAGCTGGGTAATTCCTCGTTCCCGCCGGCACCGGTCTCGGGTGGTTCCTGGGCCACGGCCAGCGTATTGCCGGCCATCGCCGAGGCCACGCGCCAGGCGATCGAGCAACTCAAGGCCTTCTCCACCGCGCCCAAGGGCGTGTTTGCCGGAACCAAGGCCGACCAGGTCAGCTTCGAACAAGGTCGACTGAAAAGCGGTGAAAAATCATTCGCTATCGCCGAGGTGCTCAAGGCCCAGAAACAGTCCAGCGCCTTCGGTGAAGCAAAAACCGGGATGAACGACACCAGCAAGCATTCGTTTCGCTCCTTCGGCGTGCATTTTGTCGAGGTGCGTTGGGATCCCGGCATTTCGCGCCTGAGGGTGGCGCGGGTGGTCAGCGCCATCGATGTTGGCAAGGTGATCAACCACAAGACCTCGCTCAATCAGGTCGAGGGGGCGATTGTCATGGGCGTTGGCATGGCGTTGTTCGAAGCCACCGATTTCGATGAACGCAACGGCATGCCGGTCAACAACAACTACGCCGAGTACGTGGTGCCGGTGCATGCCGACCAGCCGGAGATCGACGTGATCCTGCTGGACTACCCCGACTATGAACTCAACGAGTTCGGCGCCCGGGGCATTGGTGAAATCGGCATCACCGGGCTGGCGGCGGCGGTGGCCAACGCGGTGTCCCACGCCACCGGCAAACGGATCCGCGACTTGCCGATTACCCTCGACAAACTCATGGAACTGCCGCCGACCATGAGTGCTTGAGGGCCATGGCGCGTCCGTTGTAGCAGTCCGGCTGGCCGGCGGTAGCGATCTCCAGAACGCCACCGCCGGCCAGCCGGACTGCTACAACGGTGCTTGTGCGTTCAGCCGATCATGCGGAGCGGGCCCACCGCATTGGCTGCCTTGGTAGCCTCGGACGTCTCTGGCAGGTTGTCCAGCGGGACTGGAATCTGCTTCTGGCCGCAGGCCGTGGGAGATTCTATGGTTTCAAACAAGCTCCTCAAGCAGCTTCGGACTATTGCGCCGCCTGCTTTTGATTCTGGCCGAAGGCCGTGGGAGCGGGCTTGCCTCTGGGCCGCATCCGGACGAGCTGCCGGGCACCGGCAGTAGAATCAGACGGCTCGGTAGGTCAGGCGCATAGCGTTCACAGGGTTTGCTGGCGCCTCGCGCCAGATCGTCGGCAAGCCGGACTCCCACGCCCTCCGGGCAGAGGCAACGACATCTGTCGCCGCATGCTTTGATTCTGGCCGCAGGCCGTGGGAGCCGGCTTGCTGGCGAGTGCGCTGGTGCATGGGACATCCCTGCCTCTGCGTCAATGCTAGACCAACTCCGGCTCGATCCGGTCGCGGCCAGCCAGTTTGGCGGCATAGACCCCGGAGTCTGCCCGCAACAGCAACGCATCGGCGCCCTCGCCCTTGCGCCAGCTGGCGATGCCGAAACTGGCGGTCACTCGCCCTACTCCATCGATCGGCCCGGCGCGCAGGGCCGCCCAGAGTTCGGTCGCCAGGCCATGGGCCTGAGCGCCATTGGTGTCCGGACACAGCACCATGAACTCTTCCCCGCCCAGACGGCAGAACACATCGCTGCGGCGCAAACGATGGCAGAGGCGCTCGCAGATCGCCTGCAGCACATGATCACCGACGGCGTGTCCCAACCGATCGTTGATGCCTTTGAAATGGTCGATGTCGAGCATCACCACCGCAAAGATGCCGCCCTGGCGTTCGACACGCAACAGCTCGGCCTGCAAGCGCTCCTGAAAATAGCGGCGGTTGTAGACCCCGGTCAGCGCGTCAGTCACCGACATGGTGCGCAGCTCTTCTTCGACGCGCTTGCGTTCGGTGATGTCCAGACACACCGCCAGATAGCCAATCCACTGGTCATGCTCATCGAGTACCGGGCTGACCTGCATGTTGACCCTCAGATGGCTGCCATCGCGCCGCACGAACGTCCAGTCGTGGGTCTGATGACCATGTTCCTCCATCGCTTCGACCAGCATCGCTTCAGCGGTCTTGATCGAGCGTCCGTAGCGTTGGGTCAGCTCACAGACGTGCTCGGCAAGCTCGTCAGGCACATGCAACTGGCGCAGGGTCAGCGTTGCGCAGACCTGAGCGCTGCTGTAGCCGAGCATCTTCTCCGCCCCGATATTGAAGGTGGTGATCAGCCCGTCGAGATCGGTGGCGATGATCGCCACCTGCGTCGCGGCGTTCAATACGTTGCGTAGCTGACCGTGGGCACTGCGCAACTGCTGCTCGCGCTGGCGCAGTTGCACGGTGCGTTGATCGACCAGGCGCAAGGCCCGCTGGCGTTGACTGATCAAGGCATAAAGCAAGGCACTGAGCATGAAACTGAGCAAGGCGCCGAGTATCACGACGCTGTCGGTGCTCGAGGGGTTGGCACCGATAAACGCAGCCGTAGGGCGAATCTCCAGCGAGTAACGGCGGTCAACGAACCCCAGCGACGTGATCATCTGCAGGTCACTGGACGTGGCGCTGGCGACGGATGCATAGAGCAGGTCGGGCTGCTGCGGCGCGGTCTGGTCATACAGACGCAGGGCCAGGTTGTCCTGATCCTGCTGTGGCAGCCCTTCGGCCATCAACTTGCGCAAGCTGATCACCGCCATCACATAACCCTCCAGCGTCCCCGGGTGACTGGCGCCCACCCGGTCACGGGACAGCACGGGAGCCACCAGCAATACGCCGTTGCGGTTCTCGGCCTCCAGGCCGACCAGGTCCATGCGCGGTGATGCAGCCATGGCCCCCGATTGCCGGGCACGCTGCAGCGTCAGGTGACGATTGGCTTCGGAGTCCACGTCAAAGCCGGTGGGCAAAGGCAGGGTGCTGCGGCTCTGGGTGTAGCGAACCGGAAAGTACGTGGCGCGATGATCGGCGGCAATCAGGTCGCCCGCTTCGTCCATTTCGCGCACGACATAACCACCCAGCCCGTCCGCTCGCGCCTGGCTTTCAAAGCGCTGGCGTTCGGCATCCGTCACCCTTGGCGCCCAGGAATAGGCCTGGGTCCAAATGAGCATCGGATTGGCAAAACCGTTGAATTCGTCTTGAGACACCTCGTCCGAATAGACGAAGAAACGCCGCAGGCTGTCCAGCCGCTGCAGCTGGCCATCGAGCCGTTCCTGAATACGACTGACACGTTCGTTGGCCAACAGCTCGAATCGCTGATGCAACTGACGCTGGTAGAGCTGTACGTTGGTCAGTGCCAACAAGGCAGTCAGCACCACGCCCGCGCAGAACACGAGTGTAGCCACCACCCATGAGGAGGTGTCTTCACTGATCAGGCCAAGGATCTTGGCACTTGCATGCTCTGACGACATACGCAGAACTCATGACGCCACCGTGTTGCGGCGACACGTGGCCAGAGCTCACTTATAGCTATTCGCCATTAGTTTGCCTAGTGCTATGTGTCGCTGTATTCATAACCGGCCCGAACACCCTGGAGCGGTGCCCGGTACCGGCTGCGACAGCTTGCTCGCTCAGCGCGCGGTGATCTTCCAGGCGCGGTGGATTTTGCCGTTACGGGCGAAATCCGGATCGATGGTCTGCTGAGTGATTTCCTCGACGGCATAGCGCTCGCAAAGGTTCTCCTCCAGCTGGAACTTGCGGAAGTTGTTGGAGAAATACAACACCCCGCCGCTGGCCAGGCGGGCCATGGCCAGATCGATCAGCTGCACCTGGTCGCGCTGCACGTCGAACACCCCTTCCATGCGCTTGGAGTTGGAGAAGGTCGGCGGATCAATGAAAATCAGGTCGTACTCGTCACGACTGGCCTCAAGCCAGGCCATCACATCACCCTGCTCCAGACGGTTCTTGTCGGAAAAGCCGTTGAGCGACAGGTTGCGTCGTGCCCAGTCCAGGTAGGTTTTCGACAGATCGACGCTGGTGGTGCTGCGCGCGCCGCCCTTGGCCGCGTGCACACTGGCGGTCGCGGTATAGGCGAACAGGTTGAGGAAACGCTTGCCCGCCGCTTCACGCTGAATGCGCATGCGCATTGGCCGGTGATCGAGGAACAGCCCGGTGTCCAAGTAGTCGGTGAGATTCACCAGCAGCTTGACGCCGCCTTCGTTGACCTCGTTGAACTTGCCTTGGGCGCTCTGGCGTTCGTACTGTTTGGTACCGCTCTGGCGCTCGCGGCGCTTGACCACGACGCGGCTCTTGTCGATGTTCAGTGCCTGGGGAATGGCCGCCAGGGCGTCGAACATGCGGATCGAAGCCTTTTCCGGATCAATGGACTTGGGCGCGACATACTCCTGGACGTGGACCCAGTCGTGATACAGGTCGATGGCCATGGCGTATTCGGGCATGTCGGCATCGTAGACACGGTAGCAGTCGATGCCTTCACGTTTGACCCACTTGCCCATCGCCTTGAGGTTCTTCTGCAGGCGGTTGGCGAACATCTGCCCGCCTTCACTCAAGCGCGGTTGCTCGACCACAGGCGCCGGTGCCGGCGTCGGCTTGATCGGGTTGCCGTTCTTGTTGAACTGACGTTCCTGCGGCTCGTCCGGGGTCTGATCGTAGGCAGCTTGCTCACGCTCGGCCTGACGCTGTTCCGGGGTACGGCGTTCGCCCGTGACGAACTGATCCGGCAACACCTTGATCAGCAGCAGTTTGCACGGCAAGGCACCGTTCCAGAAGGCGTACTGCTTGTGGCTGCGAATGCCCATGCGCTTGCCCAGGTCCGGTGCGCCGGTGAACACCGCCGCCTCCCAGTTCAGGCAAGCCTGACGCAGACGTTCGCCCAGGTTCTGATAGAGGTACAGCAAGCTCGCCTCGTCGCCCAGACGCTCGCCGTACGGCGGGTTGCAGATCACCAGGCCTTTCTGGTTCTGGTCCGGGCGCGGTTCGAACGTGGCGACTTCACCTTGGTAGATCTTGATCCACTCGGACAGACCGGCGCGCTCGACGTTGTTGCGGCCGGGCTGAATCAGGCGCGGATCGGCTTCATAACCACGAATCCACAACGGCGGCTTGGCAAGGCCTGCTTCGGCGCGGGCCAGGGCTTCGTCGTGCAGCTTGCGCCACAGGGCCGGGACGTGCCCCAGCCAGGCAGAAAAGCCCCAGCGCTCGCGCCTCAGATTGGGCGCGATGTCGGCGGCGATCATGGCCGCTTCCACCAGAAAGGTACCGACGCCGCACATCGGGTCAGCCAGCGCGCCACCCTCGGCGGCGATGCGCGGCCAGCCGGAGCGAATGAGGATCGCAGCCGCCAGGTTTTCCTTGAGCGGGGCTGCACCCTGCTGCAGGCGATAGCCACGCTGATGCAGGCTGTGCCCGGACAGGTCGAGGGAGAGAATGGCCTCGCCACGGTCCAGCCGCAGGTGCACGCGCAGATCGGGATTGAGTTTGTCGATGGATGGACGCGCGCCATCTGCCGTACGCAGCCGGTCGACGATGGCGTCCTTGACCTTCAAGGCGCCGAAATGGGTGTTGTCGATACCCGAGCCGTGGCCACTGAACTCGACGGCCAGGGTGCCTTCGGCTTGCAGGTGATCGGCCCATTCGATGTCGTGGACGCCGTGGTAAAGGTCTTCGGCGTCCTTCATCGGGAAGCGCTTGAGCACCAGTAGCACACGGTTGGCCAAGCGCGACCACAGACACAGCCGGTAGGCGGTTTCCATGTCGGCGGTGCCACGGATGGTCGAGGTGTGTTCGCGGGTTTCCTGGAGGCCAAGGGCAGTGGCTTCCTCAGCGAGCAGGCCTTCAAGGCCTTTGGGGCAGGTGAGGAAAAGTTCGTAACGGTCCGACATGAGGATTCCAGAGCCCTTGGGCTTTGAGCGGCAGGACAACGCATTGTCCGGCCCGATTCAAACAGACGTCTTTCGTGGAGAACGCCTGCGTGGCACACAAGTTGTGCCCATCCACCGCAACGATACATTTCGACTGCGGCAGTCTGTCAGGCAGGTTACGCCTGACATTTTGATATTAAAAAACCACTATTGAGCATGACAACGGCTGCAATAAAAAGTCACATCGCTGACCCTTCGTCGTTTTACCGCTGACTGCAATCGGCCAGCATTTGTACATGAGAAACACTATCAATATTCATGCAAAGCCACGGTACAGGCGGCTCGCGAAAAAAAGCCAGCGCCAAACGGGTTGCCGCTTATGGTCTTTATGCCTCAGGCATGACGTTCTTATGACAAAACGATCATTCACAGCGTCCCATCCATTGGTTAGAAATCAACACAGGTTGTCGCCGCAACGACGACAGCACCATGCCCGCGACGCCGGCAGCGGGCATTAAAAAGGCAGAAGCTTTTTGCCTGGCCTCAACCTGAGGCTTCCAGGGACATTACAGTCAACAAACGAGGGCAACACCCTATGAGAAGACTTAAGCGTGATCCGTCGGAAAGAGCATTTTTGCGCGGATATCAATACGGCGTAACTGGTAAATCCCGTGAGCTTTGCCCATTTACTCTACCGTCAGTGCGTCAAGCCTGGATCAATGGCTGGCGAGAAGGACGCGGCGACAACTGGGACGGTATGACTGGCACTGCGGGTATACACAGACTCAACGAACTTCACGCGGTCGGCTGACTCTCTTCAATCAAAGGTACATTTCGATTCATCGTTTCTTCGACAATCAGAATTGACTTCAAATAACCATGCACGCCCCATCCGGGCGGCGGGCTAAAGCCCAAGAGGGGTTCCTTGTCGGAACCCCTCTTTTTGTTTCAGCCGCTTAGCGGGGCATGGCCGCGATGGCGTCCACCGCCTCGCGAATCAACGCCGGGCCCTTATAGATGAAGCCAGAATAAATCTGCACCAGACTTGCACCTGCGGCGATCTTCTCGGCAGCGTGTCGGCCCTGGGTGATGCCACCGGCGGCAATGATCGGCAACTTGCCGGCCAGCTCGCCCGCCAGCACCTTGACGATATGGGTGCTCTGTTCACGCACTGGCGCGCCGGACAGGCCACCCGCTTCGTCGGCATGAGGCAAACCTTCGACGCCCTGGCGACTGAGGGTGGTGTTGGTCGCGATCACCGCATCCATGCCCGACTCCAGAAGTGCACTGGCCACCAGAACGGTTTCCTCGTCGCTCATGTCCGGCGCGATCTTGATCGCCAACGGTACATGCTTGCCGTGGGTCAGGGTCAGTGCCCGCTGACGTACGCTCAACGCTTCGAGCAACTGCTTGAGCGAATCGCCAAACTGCAGGCTGCGCAGCCCCGGCGTGTTCGGCGAGCTGACGTTGACCGTGATATAGCTGGCGTGGGCATACACCTTGTCCAGGCAGATCAGGTAGTCATCCACCGCGCGCTCGACCGGCGTATCGAAGTTCTTGCCGATGTTGATACCCAGCACGCCAGTGTATTTGGCTGCCTGCACACGGCTGAGCAGATGATCGACCCCCAGATTATTGAAACCCATCCGGTTGATGATGGCTTCGGCGTGGGGCAGGCGGAAGATACGCGGCTTGGGGTTGCCCGGCTGCGGACGCGGGGTCACCGTACCGATTTCAACGAAGCCGAAACCCAACTGAGCGAAACCGTCGATGGCCGCGCCGTTCTTGTCCAGGCCAGCGGCCAGGCCGACCGGATTGGGAAACTGCAAGCCCATGACGGTAACCGGCAGCCGCGCGGGCGCCTTGCTCAACATGCCATTGAGCCCCAGTCGACCGCCTGCGCCGATCAGGTCGATGGACAGATCGTGAGAGGTTTCCGGGGAGAGTTTGAACAGTAACTGGCGGGCCAGGTTATACATGGGCGGGCGCGGCTCGTTTGCGGCTTAAGTCAGCGGGCGATTATAGACGGGCGCGAGGGTGGAGCGCGAGGCATGTCGCGAACTTTACGCAGGCCTGCCCTGCCGCTGGCATATGGCTTGCTTGAGTGTGTGAATCGGACTCGATCCAACGGCGGATCGACTCTTCGGCAATGGCGTCGTTTTCGTCCAGGCTCAGCGCTTGTGCGTAACGGCGTTTTTTTATGGAAGATCGTCAGCGCCCGGGCGCTACGTCTTCAGGTGGAACCGAAACTATGAATGAGACCTTCAACACCTCCCTGGCCTGGGTCGATGGCAGCGACGCGCCGGAGCTGGGCACTGTCGATGTCGGCTTCATGGCCCTCACCGACAGCGCCTCGCTGATCGTCGCCGCCACTCAGGGCTTTGCCCAGCCCTATGGGCTGAACATCAACCTGCATCGCCAGCCATCCTGGGCCAACCTGCGCGACAAGCTGGTCAACGGCGAGCTGCATGCCGCCCACAGTCTGTATGGCCTGATTTACGCCGCGCAGTTGGGGATTGGCGGGCCGGCCACGGACATGGCGGTGCTCATGGGCCTGAACCAGAACGGTCAAAGCATCAATCTGTCACGCGACCTGCAAGTGGCCGGAGTGACCACTCCTGAGGCACTGGATCGGCGCACGCACCAAAGCGATACAAAACTGACCTTTGCCCAGACCTTTCCCACCGGCAATCACGCCATGTGGTTGTATTACTGGCTTGCCAGCCAGGGGATTCACCCGTTGCAAGACGTCGACAGCGTGGTGGTGCCGCCGCCGCAGATGGTCGAACACCTCAGGGCCGGACGCATCGACGGCTTTTGTGTCGGCGAACCCTGGGGCGCCAGCGCCGTGAGTCAGGACCTGGGCTTTACCCTGGCAACCACCCAGGCGATCTGGCCGGATCACCCGGAAAAGGTACTGGGCTGCAGCCTGGAGTTCGTTCGCCAGTATCCCAATACTGCGCGAGCGCTGGTCATGGCGGTGCTGGAGGCCAGCCGGTTCATCGAACAGAGCCAGGACAACCGCCGCAGCACCGCACAAATGCTCAGCGGCGAGGCGTACGTAAATGCGCCTGTCGAGGACATCCAGGCCCGTCTGCTGGGCGAGTATGTCGACGGTCTGGGCAATCACTGGCACGACCACCATGCGATCAGTTTTCACCGCAACGGCGAGGTCAACATGCCCTGGCTGTCCGATGGCATGTGGTTCATGACTCAGTTTCGTCGCTGGGGCCTGTTGCGTGATGACCCGGATTACCTCGCCGTGGCGCGCCAGGTACAGCAACTTGCGCTGTACCGCCAAGCGGCCCAAGCGCTGAATATCACCGTACCGGCCTCGCCCATGCGCAGCAGTCAGTTGATTGATGGAAAGGTCTGGGACGGCAGCGATCCGGTCGGCTATGCGCATGGCTTCAAATTGCATGCGCTGGCTGCGGCGGCGCCTGTCGTCGCTGATCGCTGAGGGGCCTGACCATGCTGCGAATCCTGCTGATCAACGACACACCGAAAAAGGTCGGACGCCTGAAAGCTGCGCTCACCGAAGCCGGGTTCGAGGTGATCGACGAATCAGGCCTGATCATCGACCTGCCCGCACGGGTGCAAGCGGTGCGTCCGGACGTGATTCTCATCGACACCGAATCGCCGGGGCGCGACGTGATGGAGCAGGTGGTACTGGTCACTCGCGACCTGCCGCGGCCAATCGTGATGTTTACCGACGAACATGATCCGGGCGTCATGCGTCAGGCCATCAAGTCCGGCGTCAGCGCCTACATCGTCGAAGGCATTCACGCCCAGCGCCTGCAACCGATTCTCGATGTGGCCATGGCTCGCTTCGAAAGCGACCAGGACCTGCGTGCACAGCTGCACGCCCGCGACCAGCAGTTGGCCGAGCGCAAGCGCATCGAGACCGCCAAGGGACTGCTGATGAAAATGAAAAACTGCAACGAAGAAGAGGCCTACACGCTCATGCGCCGCCAGGCCATGAGTCGACAGCAGAAGCTGGTGCAGGTGGCTGAGCAGATCATTGCCATGAGTGAACTGTTGGGGTGATGGGCGCGGTGGACCCGTGTGCTCTGCAAGCCTGGAAAACACCCGCTATCTCTAGCCGTCCGGCTCGCCGGCGGTGGTGTTCGACAACGGCCACCGCCGACGAGCCGGACGGCTGCACGGCATCACCTTGGGTTTAGCACCCGCATTCATGGCCCACGTTTTGCTAGATGACTGATACAGGTAACCAACGGCGGTTGCCCCACTTTCGACAAAGACGTCGCACACCCCTTCGCCAGGCGCGGACAGGGTTGCGACGTTTTTTCGTTTTGGCCCCGGAAAACGGGCCGGGTGGAGCGCCGGGTTGGTGCTTCACCTGCACGACCTGACCCGTGACGGTGCGACCGCTACCGGCACCGGCAACGATTTCCTGCAGATGAGGTGTTAGATGAATACAAGCTTCTGGAAAGCCGGCCACAAACCTACGCTGTTCGCCGCGTTTCTTTATTTTGACCTGAGCTTCATGGTCTGGTACCTGCTCGGTCCGCTCGCCGTGCAGATCGCCGCCGACCTGCATCTGAGTACCCAGCAACGCGGCCTGATGGTCGCTACACCAATACTGGCAGGCGCTTTCCTGCGCTTGCTGATGGGCATGCTGGTCGACCGGCTATCACCCAAGACAGCGGGCATCATGGGTCAGATCATCGTGATCGTCGCCCTGCTTTGCGCCTGGCAACTGGGCGTGCACAGCTATGAACAAGCGCTGCTGCTCGGCGTTTTCCTGGGCATGGCCGGCGCCTCCTTTGCGGTGGCATTGCCGCTGGCCTCGCAATGGTATCCACCGCAGCATCAGGGTAAAGCCATGGGTATCGCCGGAGCCGGCAACTCCGGGACCGTGTTCGCGGCCCTGATCGCCCCGGTGCTCGCGGCAGGTTTTGGCTGGAGCAACGTGTTCGGCTTTGCCGTCGTGCCCCTGGTCTTGACCCTGATTGCCTTTTCACTGATGGCCCGCAACGCGCCGCAACGGCCCAAGGCCAAATCCATGACCGACTACTTCAAGGCGCTGGGCGACCGTGACAGTTGGTGGTTCATGTTCTTCTACAGCGTTACTTTTGGCGGGTTCATCGGGCTGGCCAGCGCCCTGCCCGGCTACTTCAATGACCAGTATGGCCTGAGCCCGGTGACCGCCGGTTACTACACCGCTGCGTGTGTATTCGGTGGCAGCCTGATGCGCCCTCTAGGCGGCGCACTGGCCGATCGTTTCGGTGGCATCCGCACCCTGTCCGGCATGTATGCGGTAGCGGCGATCTGCATCGCTGCGGTGGGTTTCAACCTGCCAAGCTCGTGGGCGGCGCTGGCATTGTTCGTCGCGGCCATGCTCGGCCTTGGCGCCGGTAATGGCGCGGTGTTTCAACTGGTGCCGCAGCGTTTTCGCAAGGAGATCGGGGTAATGACCGGGCTGATCGGCATGGCGGGCGGCATTGGCGGCTTCCTGCTGGCCGCAGGCCTTGGCGCGATCAAGCAGAACACCGGCGATTATCAACTGGGGCTGTGGCTGTTCGCCTTCCTCGGCGTGCTGGCCTGGTTCGGTCTGATGAACGTCAAGCGTCGCTGGAGAACCACTTGGGGTTCGGCGGCCGTGACCGCAGCCCGCGTCTGAACAGGCGATGAATCAGCCTTTGGCCTCGCAAGCGGCCTCCTCGCCCGGCCTGCAACTGCGCTTCGCCGAGTTCAGCGCCTGCGGGCCGCGGGCAGAGAATCAGGACGCCATGCGCCTGGTCACCCCCGCCCCGGCGCTGGCCGCCAGCAAGGGTTATCTGTTCGCACTGGCTGACGGGGTCAGCCAGTGCCTGGATGGCGGTCTCGCCTCACGTTCGACGCTTCAGGCCCTGGCGATGGATTACTATTCAACGCCCGAGACTTGGGGCGTGGCCCAGGCGCTGGACCGTCTGCTGCTGGCACAGAACCGCTGGCTGTCAGCCAACGGCCTGCTCACCACCCTGAGCGTGCTGGTGTTGCGTGGGCGCCGCTTCACCCTCGGCCATGTCGGCGACTCCCGCGTGTATCGCTGGTTCGGCGGCACGCTGCAGCGCATCAGCGAGGATCACGTCTGGGACCAGCCGGACATGCAACACGTGCTCAAACGCGCGCTGGGCCTGGATCAGTATGTGGTCATGGACTATCTGGACGGCGAGTTGCGCGAAGGCGAGCGTCTGCTGCTGGTCAGCGACGGCGTCTGGTCGACCCTGGACGATGCCAGCATTGGCTCGATCCTCAATGACCAGCATGATCTGGACGCCGCAGTGCGCACGCTGGTCGCTTCTGCGCACCTGGCCGGCAGTCAGGACAATGCCAGCGCACTGCTGATCCACGTCGATCAAGTGGGCAGCGACAGCCTGGCCGACACGTTGATTCAGCTGCAACAGTGGCCAGTGCCTCCCGCACTGAAGACCGGCCAGGCGTTTGAAGGCTGGCAGGTCGAGGAGCGTCTGGGCGACTCGCGACAATCGCTGCTATATCGAGTCCGCGACAGCCAGCAGCAAGCCTGGCTGCTCAAAACCTTGCCTGATGCACGCCGTGATGAAGCCGAGGCTGGTCAGGCACTGCTGCTGGAGGAGTGGTTTTTGCGTCGGGTGGCGGGACGTTTCTTCCCCGAACTGCACCCGCTGCCAGATCGCCAGCACCTGTACTACGTCATGCGCGAATACCCGGGAGCCACGCTGGCGCAGACCTTTGCCCGGCACGGCCCCATGGAACGGGGCCGCTGGATGAGCATGGCACAGGAGCTGATCGGCGCGATCGGCCTGCTGCACCGGCGCAATGTCGTGCATCGCGACATCAAGCCGGAGAATCTGCTGATCGATGATAGCGGCGCGTTGCGCGTGCTGGATTTCGGCCTGGCGTTCTGCCCGGGACTGTCCGCCGACCCAGCTGGCGACACACCCGGCACCCCCAGCTTCATCGCGCCTGAAGCGTTCGAAGGCTGTGCACCCGCCCCATCGATGGACCTGTACGCCGCAAGCGTCACCCTGTATTTCCTGCTGACCGGGCACTATCCCTATGGCGAAATCGAGGCGTTCCAGCATCGGCGCTTCGGCAATCCCGTCCCGCTGAGCCGCTACCGCCCGGATATCCCCGAATGGCTGGAGCGGCATCTGGATCAGGCACTGCAGGCTGATCCGGCCAGGCGCTTCGAGACTGCCGAGCAATGGTTGCTGCATCTGGAAAAAGGCGAGCTCGCCATGCTCGATACCCGAGCGCGACCGTTGCTGGAGCGCGAGCCGGTCAAGGTCTGGCGCACGGTGGCGCTGATCGCGCTCACACTGAACCTGGTGCTGGGGATCTGGTTGCTCAAGCACTGAAATTTGGGGGTTGGTCAGTCGATGCCCGCTAGATCAAGGACCAGTCGCAGCGCTGCCGACGTCCCTGCAGCCCAACTACGAACGCCATCAGGATCGCGCCATTGCAGCCTCGACCCACTGCCTGAAGGTAGAAAAAGAAAAACCCGGCCAAGGCCGGGTTTTCCGTGAAGCGAGGGCTAATTACTTAGCTTGAGCTTCTACTTGTGCTTCTACGCGACGGTTTACAGCGCGGCCAGCTTCAGTTGCGTTGTCAGCAACTGGGCGGGTTTCACCGTAGCCAACCGAGTTAACGCGGTTGGCGCCAACACCGTACTGGTTAACCAGAACTTGTTTAACGGCGCTTGCGCGACGCTCGGACAGTTTCTGGTTGTAAGCGTCAGGACCGACGGAGTCAGTGTGACCTTCAACAGTGGTGGTGGTCTGTGGGTACTGCTTCATGAAGTCAGCCAGGTTCTTGATGTCGCCGTAGCTGTTTGGCTTGACGACCGACTTGTCGAAGTCGAATTTCACGTCCAGCTCAACACGTACGACTTCAGCAACAGCTGGGCAACCATTGGCGTCAACGGTGACGTTGGCCGGGGTGTCCGGGCACTTGTCGACGTTGTCGCAAACGCCGTCGTTGTCGCTGTCGGAGCACACTTCAGCTACTGGAGCCGGTGCTGCTTCAACTTTCTTGGAGCCGCCACCGAAGTTTACGCCGATACCGACGCTAGGCGCCCACTCGGTGTCGCCCTGGTCGATGTTGTACTGAGCTTCAACGCCAGCACGAGCATAGAAGTTGTCGGTGAAGTACAGCTTGGCACCGCCGCCGATGTTGGCGAAGGTGGAGCGGTTACGACCGCCGCTGCCGTTCTGACCGATGCTCTGATCGGAGAAACCAGCCGAGACGTACGGACGCAGCATGTCGCCCGGGTTGTTGAAGTGGTACAGAGCGTCCAGAGCGGTGTTGGCGCCCTTGATGTTCTTGCCATCGTCGCTACGGACGTTGTGCACTTCGTCATAGCCCAGACGCAATTCAACGTCGTCGGTCAGGAAGTAGCCAACAGAACCGCCGAACAGGTTGCCGTCGTTTTTGAAATTACGAGCGCTGTCGAACTGTTCTTTCTTGGCGAAGCCTTCGATTTCGACTGCGCCTTGGCCTTGTGCCAGCGCGCCGAACGAAGTTGCGGCAACAATAGTACCAATGGCCAAGCCCAAGGTGTTTTTCAGTTTCATCCGTTAAATCCCCATCTGGTGATTGTAAAGCAGTCCCACTTATCGAGGGACAACTCATCGGCAAGTCTATCAGAACTTGCCTGCCCGTTAGAGATATTTGCTCCGAGTTAAGTTTCGGTAACGCCTGCAAATTTCTCACGTAATTTATCAAGTGCCCGCTTGTACCGCATTTTCGTTGCACTCAGGCCCATGTGCATTATGTCTGCGATCTCCTGAAATTCCAGCTCTGCAACAAAACGAAGCACCAGAATCTCCCGGTCAATCGGGTTCACATACACAAGCCAGCGATCAAGTCCACCCTTTTCTTCTGGTTTCGGCGCCTTTTCTTCAGACGCTTCCTCTAGGGGGTCCAGACTCAACGCGTCCATCAACCGACGCTTTCGCCGCTCCTTTCTGTACTGCGTAATGCATTCGTTGTACGTGATGCTGTAGAGCCAGGTTTTGAATTTCGATTTTCCCTCGAAATTTTTCAAGCCATACAACACCTTAAGCATCACTTCCTGACAGACATCGTCAGCATCGCGATCGTTCCCTAAATAACGTGCACAGACGTTAAAAAGTGTTCGCTGGTAGCGACGCATCAGCTCCTCGTACGCACGAGTCACATGAAAAAGCTCAGCGTGCGCGCGCGCAACCAACTCCTCATCAGAGAGCTCGCGGGGGTCGTAACGCAGTGAGAGCGATTGGGGTTTATTCAAAACAAATCGTGCCGACAGTCAGATAAATGTCCGCCAGCACCCGGGCTCTCCGGGATTTCGCGGCGGCATACATTAGCAGATTTGCCGGTTCAGCGGCTGCTCACTCGCTGCTCGAGAAGGATTCGGTTCGACAACGATACCAATTCTCCTTCGTCGGTCAGCAGGGTGGTTTTCACCGTGCCAATCTCTTCGATCTGCCCTTCGACCTCTCCAATACGCACTTGTTGCCCTACCTGATACAACTCCCGCACATAAATTCCGGCCAGGATCTGGCTCGCGATTTCGCGGCTGCCCAGGCCCATGGCCAGCGCAACTGCCAGACCAACGGTAATCAACGCGATCACGATCACGTGGTTGAGCAGGTCGGTCTTTACTTCCAGCTGGCTGATCGCCACCGAAATGCTGATGATGATGACCAGCCACTGGGCGATCCGACCCAGCCCTGCCGCGTAATCCAGCCCGACGCCTTCGGCCGCGCCGCGCACGATCCCGTTGACCAGTTGCGCCAATAGCACACCTACCAGCAGCACCAGCGCGGCGCCGAACACCTTCGGCAGGTACAGGGCAAGCATGTCCAGCGTTGCCGAGACTCGCTCAAGGCCGAGGGATTCTGCCGCCGACACCAGGAAAATCAAAAGCACAAACCAATACACGATCTTTCCGATCAGCGTCGAAATCGGGACTTGAACCCCGGCGCGACTGATCAGTTTGGTCAGACCGGTGCCGCCCATCAAACGGTCCAGTCCCAGCTTTGCCAACAGCTTGGATAACAGGGTATCGAGCAGCTTGGCCACCACGAAACCGAGCAGAACAACCACCAGAGCGCCGAACAGATTCGGGATGAAGTTCGCGACTTTGGTCCACAACGCAGTCATTGCGGTGACCAGGCTCTGTGTCCAGAGATCCAATTCCATATTCAATCAGCCTTGTTTTGAGCACCGGGAACAGTCGTACCGGCCATCGTTGCCTTGCGGCGGGAAACAGGTGAAACGTGAGCCGAGCCGTTGTTCACGGCAATCATCAATGCTTGCGTACAACGGCCGAGCAGACCAAACAGGTCGCCCGCGCCGACCTGGCGGTTGGCCGTCTTCAGCACACGCCCCAGGGCAGCATCATCATCCCGGCTGGAGGACGAAGAATTGAGCATGTCGCGCAGTGATTCTTCAAACGGGTCGTGCATAGGCACCTCACGCAATGTCACTGAAAGACGCAGGCAATTTTGCATGAGTCACAAAGCGCCTCCCGATACGGCGCGTTTTTTTGCCCATCAGACCCACCGCAGACGCTTGAACACCCACAATTGCCCCAGCGCAACCACCACCATCAACGCACATGCCACGAGAAAACCGTACGGGCTGCTGGAGCCGGGTATACCTCCGACATTGATGCCCAGCAGACCGGTGAGAAAGCTCATCGGCAGGAAGATCCCGGTGATGATGCCGAACCGGTACATGGTACGGTTCATCCGTTCGGAGAGGCGTCTGTCTTCGGCCTCAAGCACCAGCCCTACACGCTCTCGGGTCAGTTCCAGCTCTTCCAGATAACGCGTCAGACTGTTGTTCAACTCGTTCCAGTAGTCAGCATCGTCTTCCACGAACCACGGCATCTTGCTGCGGGTCAACTGAGCGTAGATTTCCCGCTGCGGCGCCAGAAAACGACGAAGCCCGGCCGCCCTTCTGCGGATATGCACCATGTTGCCGTGCTCGGGCATGTACCGTTCGTCGGCGTCTATGCGTTCTTCCATGTCATCGACCAGTTCAGTGAGCTCACTGACCACTGCCTGGACCTTGTCGGTGAGTAACTGGGCCAGAAACAACAGCAGCTCCGACGCCGTCTTCGGACCTTTGCCGGCGTTCAGCAGCTCGATCAATTCGTCGGTTGCCCGCAAGGAACGCAGGCGCAGGGAAATCACCTGCTGGGCGGCGGCGAAGATCCGCACCGACACCATATCTTCAGGCTCTGCACCGGGATTGAGATTGACCCCACGCAAAAACAGCAGCAGCTCATCGTCTGGCAGCGACAGCAGCCGCGGCCGGGTGTTTTCTTCAAGCATCAGGTCGCAGACGAACTCACTCAGGCCACTGGCGCTGCGCAACCACGTCTGTGTCTGCGGATGACTTCGGTCCCAATGCAGCCACACGCTTTGTTGGGGTTCGAGCTGCAGGCAATCAAGCTCGGTTCGAGGGATCGAACGCGCCCCGCCCTTGCCGTCCAGCACCAGGGCGTGTACCAGCCCCCACTGGGCGTTTGTTTCGTCGAACATTCAGTGTCCTTGCTGTACCGCATGAGCTGGAAGAGAAAGCCGCTCAGCCCGGCATTGTCAAAAGCGATGGCGACACGATGATGCCGTTGTTGTCCGCATACACGTATTCGCCCGGGCGAAAGGTAACGCCGCCGAAGGTCACCGCCACGTTCAGGTCACCCAGGCCGCGCTTGTCGGTCTTGAGCGGGTGACTGGCCAACGCCTGCACACCGAGATCGGTCTGCGCCAGCACATCGACGTCACGCACGCAGCCGTAGATGATCATCCCTTCCCAGCCGTTACCGGCGGCTTTTTCCGCCAGCAAATCACCGAGCAGCGCACAGCGCAGCGAACCTCCGCCATCGACCACCAGCACCTTGCCCTTGCCGTTCTCAGCCGCCTGGTCACGCACCAGCGAATTGTCTTCGAAGCACTTGAGGGTGACGATCTCTCCGCCGAAGGAATCGCGGCCACCAAAGTTGCTGAACATTGGCTCGACCACCTGAACCTTTTCAGGGTAGGCGTCGCACAAATCCGGAGTGATGTAGTGCATGGGTAACTCCTGTCAGTGAAGGCTTGGCTTACAAGGATAAACCCGCTGCGGCAGGTTCGGGTGTCACGCACGTCTGACCGCGCCAGTGATCACAATACTTCCTTATATAGAACAAAAGCCTGACCGACGAGTCTTGTGTACCCATCCAGGCGGCACGACCACTCAATCGAGGGGTAGCTTAGCGTCAAGCGCTCCGCGAGGAAATCCTTGAACCAGCTTGAATCAAGGAGTTACCAACGTGTTCAGCGTTGATTCAGCATTAACGCTATGAATTCGACGATTCAACCAGTCAGCGATCCTCGGCCAGACCTGCGTCTGCGCGGCCTTGCTGACCAGCATCTGGACATGGCCGAAATCTTCACTCAAGCCCTGATCGCGACCCAGGCACATGAACTCCTTGTCGATGGAGCCGAACTGCTCGAAGAGCTCGCGACAGGCCCAGGCCGGGTCTTGATGATCCCCTCCCCCCGCAACGCACAGCACCGGGACCCGGACCTGGGCCAGCCCCGACCACCAGTCATCCTTTTTGTCGCCAAAGCGGCCGAACAGACCGTGCCAGCGCATGGCTTCAAGGACGATGCCCATTGGCTCATCCTCGGGCCCGCGCTTGAAACGCGGGCCGGACACGTGTTCGAAGCGCTTGAGCAGCAATCGCGTGCTCCACTGTAAAGGGGGCACCTTCAACGGCCAGTAGTTGCGCGTGATCTGGCTGCCGAACAACGCGGCTGACGCCACTTGCTCATGGCCCAGGTAATGCCCGCCAAGGGCCGCAGCCAGGGTGGTGCCGCCCAGCGAGTGACCGATCCAGTGCGGCACCTGCCCACTCTGCTCGATGACGAATGCTGCAATGGCCGGCAGATCATAACGGGCATAATCGGCAACGCGGTTGTGCCGGAACGCCTCATTGCGCGCCGACAGCCCATGACCGCGCATTTCCGGAATCCACACATCGAACCCGGCACGGGCCAGAAACGCGCCCAGGCCGATGCCTTTGGGCGAGTACCAGAAACGTCGATTGGAAAAGCTGCCATGCAGCAGGATCACCGGAACGCCGCGCACGTCGGGCGTAGCCACACGACCCAGGCGGGTCACCGCCAATTCGACGGTGAAGTCCAGGCTGTTGCCGGGTTTGAGGCGGTATACGTCCTCGATCAGATCGCCACGTCGCTCGGCACTGATCAAGGCCACAGGAAATAGATGGCTGCTGCTTTGCATATTGCTCTTGCTTGACTCTGAAATGGCGCATCGCCTGGATAGCACGCCGGGGCTGTCCCGGCGCTGAACCCTGGTATGAAAAAGTCGCATAAAAAAGGGCGGACTCATCAAGACCGCCCTCCTTTCAGAACACCGGCCCATCGAAACGGGCCAGCATCTTACTCGATTTACCTTAAGTTGGAGCTTCCTCTTCGGACAGGAAGAACCAGGTCTCCAGCACCGAATCGGGGTTCAGCGAAACGCTTTCGATACCCTGTTCCATCAGCCAGCGCGCCAGATCCGGGTGATCGGACGGGCCCTGACCGCAGATGCCGATGTACTTGCCAGCCTTGTTGCACGCCTGAATGGCGTTGGACAGCAGCTTCTTGACCGCCGGGTTACGTTCGTCGAACAGATGCGCGATGATCCCCGAATCGCGATCCAGGCCCAGGGTCAACTGGGTCAGGTCGTTGGAGCCGATGGAGAAACCGTCGAAGAACTCCAGGAACTCCTCGGCCAGGATGGCGTTGGATGGCAGTTCGCACATCATGATCACGCGCAGGCCATTGTCGCCACGCGCCAGGCCGTTTTCCGCCAGCAGGTCGATCACCTGACTCGCCTCGCCCAGGGTGCGCACGAACGGCACCATGATTTCGACGTTGGTCAGACCCATCTCGTTGCGCACGCGCTTGAGGGCACGGCACTCGAGCTCGAAGCAGTCGCGGAAATTTTCGCTGATGTAACGCGAAGCACCACGGAAACCCAGCATCGGGTTTTCTTCTTCGGGCTCGTACAGCTTGCCGCCGATCAGGTTGGCGTATTCGTTGGACTTGAAGTCCGACAGACGCACGATGACTTTTTTCGGCGAAAACGCCGCGGCCAGGGTGCTGATGCCTTCTACCAGTTTCTCGACGTAGAAACCGACCGGATCGTCGTAACCGGCGATTCGCTTGTCAACGCTTTCCTTGATGTCCAGCGGCAGGTTCGGGTAGTTCAGCAGCGCCTTGGGGTGCACGCCGATCATGCGGTTGATGATGAACTCCAGGCGCGCCAGGCCGATACCGGCGTTGGGCAGCTGGGCGAAGTCGAACGCGCGATCGGGGTTGCCGACGTTCATCATGATCTTGAACGGCAGTTCCGGCATCGCGTCGACGGAGTTCTGCTTGATGTCGAAGCCCAGTTCGCCTTCGAAGATATAACCGGTATCGCCTTCGGCACAGGAAACCGTCACGCCTTGGCCATCTTTCAACAGCTCGGTCGCGTTGCCACAACCCACCACGGCCGGGATACCCAGCTCACGGGCGATGATCGCTGCGTGACAGGTACGGCCACCACGGTTGGTGACGATGGCACTGGCGCGCTTCATCACCGGTTCCCAGTCCGGGTCGGTCATGTCGGACACCAGCACGTCGCCGGCCTGGACCTTGTCCATCTCGGACACGTCCTTGATGATCCGCACCTTGCCGGCGCCGATGCGCTGACCGATGGCCCGACCTTCAGCCAGCACGGTGCCCTTCTCTTTAAGCAGGTAGCGTTCCATGACGTTGCCGGCGCTGCGGCTCTTCACGGTTTCAGGACGCGCCTGAACAATGTAGAGCTTGCCGTCGTCACCGTCCTTGGCCCATTCGATGTCCATCGGGCACTGGTAGTGCTTCTCGATGATCATCGCCTGACGCGCCAGGTTGCTGACTTCTTCGTCACTCAGGCAGAAACGCGCACGGTCGGCGGCTTCAACGTCGATCACTTTGACCGACTTGCCCGCCGTGGCCTCCTCGCCGTAAATCATCTTGATTGCCTTGCTGCCCAGGTTGCGGCGCAGGATCGCCGGGCGACCGGCTTCAAGGGTGTTTTTGTGGACGTAGAATTCGTCGGGGTTGACCGCGCCCTGCACGACGGTTTCGCCCAGGCCGTAGGCGCCGGTGATGAACACCACGTCACGGAAACCCGATTCGGTGTCCAGGGTGAACATCACCCCGGCGGTGCCGGTTTCGGAACGCACCATGCGCTGTACGCCAGCGGACAACGCCACCAGCTTGTGATCGAAGCCCTGGTGCACGCGGTACGAAATGGCGCGGTCATTGAACAGCGATGCGAAGACTTCCTTCGCTGCGCGAATCACGTTTTCCACGCCACGGATATTGAGGAAGGTTTCCTGCTGACCGGCGAAAGATGCATCGGGCAGGTCTTCAGCGGTGGCCGAAGAACGCACGGCAACGGCGATGTCCGGATTGCCGGCCGACAGCGTGGCGAAGGCGGTACGGATTTCGGCGTTGAGCTTCTCGGGAAATTGGGCCTCCATGATCCACTGACGAATCTGCGCTCCGGTTTTGGCCAGCGCGTTGACGTCGTCGACATCCAGGGCATCGAGTGCCGCATGTATCTGATCGTTCAGACCACTTTGCTCAAGAAAATCACGATAGGCCTGAGCTGTAGTGGCGAAGCCACCGGGTACGGACACGCCTGCGTCCGCCAGGTTGCTGATCATCTCGCCGAGGGATGCGTTCTTGCCCCCCACGTGCTCAACATCATGTTTGCCGAGCTTATCGAGGGAAACTACGTACTCTACCAAGGTGATCTCTCCACTAACCGATTTGTTGTTGGGAAAAGCTTTGGCGCTGGAACCGCAGGAAATACGGATTCTGCGCGCTTGTGGTCTGGATCCTGAAAATCTGCAACTTGAAAACAGCTAGAATGCAGCCAGTCATGGCGTGCAAGCGCGCCTATGATATCCAAGAATCGTCACCAGCTTAAGGCCCAGGGCGCAAATGAAACGATCTGCTTTTTTTATCTCCGACGGCACCGGCATCACCGCCGAAACCCTTGGCCAGAGCCTGCTAGCGCAGTTTGAAAACATAACGTTCAACAAGTTCACGAGGCCCTATATCGACAGCGTCGAAAAGGCCCGTGCCATGGTCCAGCAAATCAACAAGGCCGCCGAGAAGGACGAGGTGCGGCCGATCATCTTCGACACCATCGTCAACCAGGACATCCGCGAAATCCTGGCCACCTCCGACGGGTTCATGATCGACATTTTCTCGACCTTCCTGGCCCCGCTTGAGCAGGAGCTTAGTTCACACTCCTCCTACTCGGTGGGCAAATCACACTCCATCGGTCACAACTCCAACTACATGGAGCGCATCGAGGCAGTGAACTTCGCCCTGGACAACGACGACGGCGCCCGGACCCACTACTACGACAAGGCCGACATCATTCTGGTGGGCGTTTCGCGCTGTGGGAAGACGCCTACCTGTCTATACATGGCCATGCAATTTGGCATCCGTGCCGCCAACTACCCGCTGACCGAAGACGACATGGAGCGCCTGCAATTGCCGGCGGCGCTCAAGCAGCACCGCAACAAACTGTTCGGCCTGACCATCGACCCCGACCGGCTGACCGCCATCCGCCATGAGCGCAAGCCCAATAGCCGCTATTCGAGCTTCGCCCAGTGCGAATTCGAAGTGCGCGAGGTAGAAAGCCTGTTTCGCCGCGAGAACATCCCGAACATCAACTCCACCCATTTTTCGGTCGAAGAAATTTCAGCCAAAGTGCTGGTGGAGAAAGGCGTGGAGCGGCGCTTCAAATAAACGGCGAGGTTGCCCATTGTAGGAGTGAGCTTGCTCGTGATTGCTTCGCATCCCCCCCGATGGGTCGGATACCACCGAATCGCGAGCAAGCTCACTCCTACACAATGGCGCAGCCTAGAAACAATCGCCCGGCACCCGCACCCAGCCTTCCATCAGCACTCGTGCGCTACGGCTCATGATGGCTTTCCTGACTTGCCATTGGCCATCGAGCAAAACCGCCTCTGCGCCCACCCGCAAGGTGCCCGACGGGTGGCCGAAGCGCACCGCACTGCGCTCGCCGCCACCGGCTGCCAGATTGACCAGGGTGCCCGGAATCGCCGCCGCCGTGCCGATCGCCACCGCTGCGGTGCCCATCATGGCGTGGTGCAGCTTGCCCATGGACATGGCGCGCACCAGCAAATCGGTGTCCTGGGCTGTTACCCGCTTGCCGCTCGATGAGGTGTACTCAACCGGCGCTGCGACGAACGCCACTTTTGGCGTGTGCTGACGCCTGGCCACCTCGTCGACATTCGAGATCAAGCCCATGCGCACGGCGCCGTAGGCCCGAATGGTTTCGAACCGGTTGAGCGCCGCCGGATCGCCGTTGATCACGTCCTGCAACTCAGTGCCGGTGTAGCCGATGTCGCCGGCGTTGACGAAAATCGTCGGGATGCCCGCGTTGATCAGGGTCACCTTGAGTGTGCCGACACCCGGCACCTCCAGTTCATCCACCAGATTGCCGGTGGGGAACATCGAACCACCGGCGCCCTCCTCTTCGGCGGCCGGGTCCATGAACTCCAGCCGCACCTCGGCCGCAGGAAAGGTCACACCGTCCAGCTCGAAGTCGCCGGTTTCCTGGACCGCGCCGTCCGTGATGGGCACGTGGGCGATGATGGTCTTGCCGATGTTGGCCTGCCAGATCCGGATCACCGCGACGCCGTTGTGCGGCACACGCGCGGCATCGACCAGGCCGTTGCTGATAGCGAATGGCCCGACCGCTGCGGACAGGTTGCCGCAGTTGCCGCTCCAGTCGACAAAGGGTTTGTCGATGGACACCTGGCCGAAGAGGTAATCAACATCGTGATCGGCCTTGATGCTCTTGGACAGAATCACCGTCTTGCTGGTACTCGATGTCGCGCCGCCCATGCCGTCGATCTGTTTGGCGTAAGGGTCAGGGCTGCCGATGACCCGCAGCAACAGGGCATCACGGGCAGGACCGGGCACTTGCGCCGCCTCGGGCAGGTCCTGCAGGCGGAAAAACACGCCCTTGCTGGTGCCGCCGCGCATATAGGTCGCGGGAATCTTGATTTGCGCTGTATGAGCCATGAATCGCTTTCCTTTTATAGAACAGGCGCCCAGCGTCAGCACGCAGCGCCACTGGAGGGTCAGCACCTGTAGCAGCCCGGCTTGCCGGCGGTAGCGATCTCACATCCGCCAGCGCCGGCAAGCGGCAGTGTTACTGGTGCAGGCAACCCTTCTGATCATTCAACATCAAGCCACCGAGGACTCCAGGAAGTCCTGGGCGAATCGCTGCAGCACACCGCCAGCTTCATAGATCGACAGCTCCTCACCGGTATCCAGACGGCAGGTGACCGGCACCTGCACGCGTTCGCCATTCTTGCGCACGATCACCAGCGTCAATGTCGCGCGCGGCGTACGCTCGCCAATCACGTCGAAAGTCTCGGTGCCGTCGATGCCCAGCGTCAGGCGCGTGGTGCCGGGCTTGAACTCCAGCGGCAATACGCCCATCCCCACCAGGTTGGTGCGGTGGATGCGCTCGAAACCTTCCGCGACGATGGCTTCCACACCCGCCAGGCGCACGCCCTTGGCTGCCCAGTCGCGAGACGACCCCTGACCGTAATCGGCACCGGCCACGATGATCAGCGGCTGTTTACGCTCCATGTAAGTCTCGATGGCTTCCCACATGCGGGCGACCTTGCCTTCCGGCTCGATTCGCGCCAGCGAGCCCTGTTTGACCTTGCCGTTTTCTACCACCATTTCGTTGAACAGCTTGGGGTTGGCGAAGGTCGCCCGTTGCGCCGTCAAGTGATCGCCCCGATGGGTCGCGTAAGAATTGAAGTCCTCCTCCGGCAGGCCCATTTTCGCCAGGTATTCGCCTGCCGCGCTGTCGAGCATGATGGCGTTGGAAGGCGACAGGTGATCGGTGGTGATGTTGTCCGGCAGCACCGCCAGCGGGCGCATGCCCTTGAGGGTACGTTCGCCGGCCAGTGCGCCTTCCCAATAGGGCGGTCGGCGAATGTAGGTGCTCATCGCCCGCCAGTCGTACAACGGCTCGACTTTCGGGCCGGTGTCTTCATGGATGGCGAACATCGGGATGTAGACCTGGCGGAACTGCTCCGGCTTCACCGACGCCTTGACCACTGCGTCGATTTCCTCGTCAGTCGGCCAGATGTCTTTCAAGCGTATTGGCTGACCGTCTGCGCCGATGCCCAGCACGTCTTTCTCGATGTCGAAGCGAATCGTGCCGGCGATGGCGTAGGCAACCACCAGCGGCGGCGAAGCCAGGAACGCCTGTTTGGCGTAGGGATGGATACGCCCGTCGAAGTTGCGGTTGCCCGAGAGTACGGCGGTGGCATACAGATCGCGGTCGATGATTTCCTGCTGGATCACCGGGTCCAGCGCGCCGGACATACCGTTGCAGGTGGTGCAGGCGAAACCCACCACGCCAAACCCCAGTTGCTCCAGCTCGCTGGTCAGCCCGGCTTCATCCAGGTACAGCGCCACCGTCTTGGAGCCTGGCGCCAGCGAGGACTTGACCCACGGCTTGCGGGTCAGGCCATGCGCGTTGGCGTTGCGCGCCAGCAGACCCGCGGCGATGACGTTGCGCGGGTTGCTGGTGTTGGTGCAGCTGGTAATGGCGGCGATGATCACCGCGCCATCGGGCATCAGGCCCGGCGTGTCTTGCCAGGCGCCGGCGATGCCCCTGGCCGCCAGTTCGGAGGTCGCGACTCGGGCATGCGGATTCGAAGGTCCGGCCATGTTGCGCACCACGCTGGACAGATCGAAGCTGAGCACACGCTCGTACTCGGCGCTGACCAGCGTGTCTGCCCACAGCCCGGTTTCCCGGGCGAAGGTTTCCACCAGCTTGACTTGCTGGTCTTCGCGGCCGGTGAGCTTGAGGTAGTCGATGGTTTGCTGGTCGATCGCGAACATCGCCGCCGTCGCGCCGTATTCCGGGGCCATGTTGGAGATGGTCGCGCGGTCGCCCAGGGTCAGCGCGCTGGCGCCTGCCCCATAGAACTCGAGCCACGCACCGACGACCTTCTGCTGGCGCAGGTATTCGGTCAGCGCCAGCACCACGTCGGTGGCGGTGATGCCTGGCTGCGGACGGCCGGAGAGCTCGACGCCAATGATGTCCGGCAGGCGCATCCAGGAGGCGCGGCCGAGCATGACGTTCTCCGCCTCCAGCCCACCCACGCCGATGGCGATCACACCCAGTGCATCAACGTGCGGCGTATGGCTGTCGGTGCCCACCAGGGTATCCGGGAACGCCACGCCATCGAGGGTCTGGATCACCGGCGACATCCGCTCCAGATTGATCTGGTGCATGATGCCGTTGCCCGGCGGAATCACTTCGACGTTCTTGAACGCCTGCTTGGTCCAGTTGATGAAATGAAAACGGTCTTCGTTGCGGCGGTCTTCGATGGCGCGGTTCTTGGTGAAGGCGTCAGGATCGAAGCCGCCGCACTCGACCGCCAGCGAATGGTCGACAATCAGTTGCACCGGCACCACGGGATTGACCTGCGCCGGGTCGCCACCCATGTCAGCGATCGCATCGCGCAGACCGGCAAGGTCCACCAGCGCGGTCTGGCCGAGAATGTCATGGCACACCACCCGCGCCGGGAACCACGGGAAGTCCAGATCGCGCTTGCGCTCGATCAGTTGCGTCAGCGACGCCTCGAGGGTTGCCGGATCGCAACGGCGCACCAGGTTTTCGGCCAGCACGCGGGAGGTATAAGGCAGTGTGGCGTACGCACCTGGCTTGATCGCATCGACCGCCTCGCGGGCGTCGAAGTAGTCCAGTGCGCTGCCTGGCAGCTTCTTGCGGTGTTGAGTGTTCATCATCAGGACTCGGTCACGGTTATGTTCAAAGGTGAGGCCTTGCACCGGGGCTGAACCGAAAACCGACCCTGTACTCCAGGAGTGAGCTTGTTCGCGATAGCGCAGGCCAGTCGACATAGATGTCGCATGTGACTGTGTATCGCGAGCAAGCTCACTCCTACGGGGGTCTGCGTCTTACCCGGCGGCCGGTGCAAAATTCCCCACCATTCAGCGCTGTTCGATTGGCACGAACTTGCGCTGCTCGACGCCGATGTATTCGGCGCTCGGACGGATGATGCGGTTATTGGCACGCTGCTCGAACACGTGGGATGCCCAGCCGGTCAGGCGCGAGCAGACGAAAATCGGCGTGAACAGCTTGGTCGGGATGCCCATGAAGTGGTACGCCGAGGCGTGGTAGAAATCGGCGTTGGGGAACAGCTTCTTCTGCTCCCACATGGTCTTGTCGATGGCCTGGGAAACCGGGAAAAGCACCGTATCACCCACCTCATCAGCGAGTTTTTTCGACCAGCCCTTGATCACCTCGTTGCGCGGATCGTTGTCCTTATAGATCGCGTGGCCGAAGCCCATGATCTTGTCCTTGCGCTCAAGCATGGCCAAGGTGCCCTGGGTCGCCTCTTCGGCGGACGAAAACTTCTGGATCATCTCCATCGCCGCTTCGTTGGCGCCGCCGTGCAGCGGTCCGCGCAAGGTGCCGATGGCGGCAGTGATGCAGGAGTACAGATCCGAAAGCGTCGAGGCGCACACCCGCGCCGTGAAAGTCGAGGCGTTGAACTCGTGCTCTGCATAGAGGATCAGCGACACGTCCATGACCTTGCGGTGCAGATCGCTCGGCGTCTTGTCCAGCAGCAGTTTGAGGAAGTGACCACCGATGGACACCTCATCGGTCACGCAGTCGATGCGCTTGCCGTCATGGCTGAAGCGATACCAGTAGCACATGATCGCCGGGAAGGCGGCCAGCAGCCGGTCAGTGGATTGGCCCTGTTGCTTGAAGCTGGCTTCCGGCTCCAGGTTGCCGAGCATCGAACAACCGGTGCGCATCACGTCCATCGGGTGGGCGTCGGCCGGGATGCGCTCGAGCACTTCCTTGAGCGCTTGCGGCAGGTCACGCAGGCCCTGAAGCTTGGTCAGATACCCATCGAGCTGCGACTGGGTCGGCAGCTCACCGTACAAGAGCAGATAAGCGACTTCTTCGAATCGGGCATCGGCGGCCAGTTCACGCACGTCATAACCACGATAAGTCAGCCCGGCACCGGCCTGACCTACGGTCGACAGGGCGGTCTGTCCGGCGACCTGACCACGCAGGCCAGCCCCACTCAATACTTTTGCTTCAGCCATTGCTGTCTCCAATCTTGAAATTTTTAGGGAATCGGCAATTCAGTTGCAGACATTCTCAGAGCAATCACGGTGCCCGTCGCGAACATCATCTGTAGCAGCACGGCTTGCCGGCGGTGGCGTATTCAAGGTCGCTACCGCCGGCAAGCTGGACTGCAACAGACGTTCATTGTCAGCCCTTCTTCTGCGCGAACAGCGCGTCGAGCTTCTGTTCGAATGCGTGGTAATCGATGCGCTCATACAACTCCATGCGCGTCTGCATGGTGTCGACCACGTTCTTCTGGGTGCCATCACGACGGATCGCGTTGTACACGTTCTCGGCAGCCTTGTTCATCGCGCGGAAGGCCGACAGCGGGTACAGCACCAGCGCCACCTCGGCCGATTTCAACTCCTCGGTGGTGAACAGCGGCGTGGCACCGAATTCGGTAATGTTGGCCAGGATCGGCGCCTTCACTCGCGAGGCGAACAGCTTGTACATTTCAAGCTCGGTGATGGCCTCAGGGAAGACCATGTCCGCGCCTGCTTCAATGCAGGCAGCAGCGCGATCGAGTGCCGATTCCAGGCCTTCGACCGCCAGTGCATCGGTCCGCGCCATGATCACGAAACTGTCATCGGTCCGGGCATCCACCGCCGCCTTGATACGGTCGACCATTTCCTGCTGCGACACGATCTCCTTGCCGGGGCGGTGGCCGCAGCGCTTGGCGCCGACCTGATCCTCGATGTGCATGGCCGCAGCGCCAAACTTGATCATCGATCTGACGGTGCGCGCCACGTTGAACGCCGAGGCGCCAAAACCGGTGTCCACGTCTACCAGCAGCGGCAGCTCGCACACGTCGGTGATGCGCCGCACGTCGGTCAGCACATCGTCCAGGCCGGTAATGCCCAGGTCGGGAACCCCCAGGGAGCCTGCCGCAACACCGCCACCGGACAGATAAATGGCCTTGAACCCGGCACGCTGTGCGAGCAAGGCATGGTTGGCGTTGATGGCGCCGACCACCTGCAACGGATGTTCGCTGGCCACCGCGTCGCGGAAGCGTTGGCCGGGAGTCGTTCTTGAAGTCATTGTTCACCTCGGGCAGTAGAAGCTTGATGATCCTGTTCTTGATAGCGCTGTTCGATGTTGCGTTTGGATGCACCGATATGGCGGCGCATCAACAATTCGGCCAGTTCGCCGTCACGGTCGGCGATGGCATCGAGAATACGGTGGTGCTCGGTGAAGGCCTGGCGCGGGCGATTGGGCGTGGTCGAGAACTGGATGCGGTACATGCGCACCAGCTGGTAGAGCTCGCCGCAGAGCATCTGGGTCAGGGTGCTGTTGCGCGCGCCCTGGATAATCCGGTAATGAAAGTCGAAGTCGCCTTCCTGCTGGTAGTAACCCACGCCGGCCTGAAACGCCGTGTCCCGCTCGTGGGTCTCGAGCACCCGGCGCAACTCGTCCACCTCCTCGGCCGTCATGCGTTCTGCCGCAAGGCGACAGGCCATGCCCTCCAGCGACTCCCGGATTTCGTAGAGTTCCACCAGTTCGGCGTGACTGAGCGACACCACTCGGGCGCCGACGTGAGGCACGCGCACCAACAGGCGCTGGCCCTCGAGGCGGTGGATGGCTTCCCGCAGCGGGCCGCGACTGATGCCATAGGTGCGCGCCAGCTCCGGCTCCGAGATCTTGCTGCCGGGGGCTATCTCACCTTTGACAATGGCCGCCTGGATCCGCCGAAACACGTTTTCGGACAGGGTTTCCGAATCAACCTGCGGGTGGGGCGTGTTTTCGACGACATCTAACATTGTCGACACCTTGTGAGTTAATGCGCCTGAATCTAGCGCTATCGGCCCTATACGTCAAAGTAATTTTATGGATTGTCGACAATCATCCAGCCACCCCACACAATCAGAAAACTCCTACAGCCCCTGTCCTTACCGGGCCTTACTGGCGCCACAAAAGCTTCATGCTAGAATGCCGCCCGCATCTGCCTGGCATCCCGGGCAGCCTGGACGTCCTTACTGGCCGCGGCCGCAACCCCATCCAGGACGCCGAGCCGACGTCAATCCGGCTCCCGGTTTCCATCCAACACGCCAGGACCTATGAGCCGCCATCCACTCCTTCCTTTTTGCCTGTTCGTGCCTGGCCTGTTCATCAGTGCTGCGTGCCTGGCCGCTGACAAGGCCGTGTATGGCTTGAACGAGTACGCCGAGCTGACAGGCATCGACCTGCAGGTGGCGGCAAAGCTCGATACCGGGGCGAAAACCGCCTCGCTCAGCGCACGCGACATCAAGCGCTTCAAGCGCGACGGCGAATCCTGGGTACGCTTTTACCTGGCCATCGACGATGCCCACGAACACCCCATCGAACGGCCCCTGGCGCGGGTCAGCAAGATCAAGCGGCGAGCCGGCGATGTCGATCCCGATGACGAAAAGAAATACACCTCAAGACCGGTAATCAGCCTCAATGTATGCATGGGCACCGCCTCACGAACCATAGAAGTGAACTTGACCGACCGAAGTGCATTCCAATACCCGCTTTTGATTGGCTCCGAGGCCCTCAAGCGCTTCGACGCCCTGGTCGACCCAAGCCTTAAATATGCAGCGGGCAAACCTGCCTGCGTCACTGATGCTCAAACCGCAGAGTAATGACATGCGCGCTCTTACCCTCCATCTGAAAATCCTGATCACGGCCCTGGTGGCACTGGGGATCGCGATCACGGCGTATCAGATATTGGTGCTCGGCATCCCGGTGACCGAAGATGAAACCGACGATTTGTGGAACATCGACGCCAAGGTCGAGTTCGTCGCCAACCCCAAGGACTCGGTCAAGGTGCAGATGTATGTGCCGCCGCTCTCACGTGACTACATCAGCCTCAACGAAAGCTTCATTTCCAACAACTACGGGGTCAACGTCAACCGCGCCGACGGCAACCGCAAAGTCACCTGGTCGGCCCGCCGCGCCAACGGCAACCAGACCCTCTATTACCGTCTGGTGCTGACCAAACGCTACAGCGGTGAAAAGGCCAAGATCAAAGGCCCGATCTTTCGCGACAGCATTGCCGTCGAGGGCCCGGAAAAGATTGCCGCTGACGCCCTGCTCGCCCCCATCCGCCAGCATTCGGCCGACGTCGAGACGTTCGTCACCGAGGCCATCAAGCGTGTCAACAATCTGAGTGACGACAACGTCAAGCTGCTGCTGGCCGGCGACACCTCGGTACAGAACAAGGCACGCATCACTGAAATCCTGCTGTCCATCGCCCACGTGCCGGTGGAAAAGGTGCACACCATTCGCCTGGTCGCCGATCAACCGCAGACCCCGGAACTGTGGCTGCGCAGCTTCAACGGCAAGGACTGGCTTTATTTCAATCCCGAGAACGGCGAGGCCGGCCTGCCCCAGGACCGGCTGTTGTGGTGGATCGGTGACGACAATCTGATAACGGTCGAAGGCGGCAAGAAGGCCACGGTCAACTTCAGCTTGAACAACAGCGAGATGAACGCCATCCGGCTGGCCAAGCTGACCGACGAAAGCACCGACGCCGACTTCCTCGAGTACTCGCTTTACGGCTTGCCGCTACAAACCCAGCAGACCTTCATGATCATGGTCATGATCCCCATCGGCGTGCTGGTCATCCTGATCCTGCGCAACCTGATCGGCCTGCAGACCCTGGGCACCTTCACCCCGGTGCTGATTGCCCTGGCGTTCCGCGAGACCCAGCTAGGCTTCGGCATCGTGCTGTTCACCATCATCACGGCGCTGGGGTTGTCGCTGCGCTCCTACCTTGAGCATCTGAAGCTGCAGATGCTTCCCAGGTTGTCGGTGGTGCTGACCTTCGTGGTGGTGCTGATCGCCGCCATCAGCCTGTTCAGCCACAAACTGGGGCTCGAACGCGGCCTGTCCGTGGCCCTGTTCCCAATGGTGATCCTGACCATGACCATCGAACGCCTGTCGATCACCTGGGAAGAACGCGGTGCCAGCCACGCCATGAAAGTCGCCGTCGGCACGCTGTTCGCAGCCTCCCTGGCGCACATCATCATGAGCGTGCCGGAGTTCATCTATTTCGTCTTCACCTTCCCGGCCATCCTCCTGATTCTGGTGGGCTTCATGCTGGCCATGGGTCGCTATCGCGGCTACCGCCTGACCGAGCTGATCCGCTTCAAGGCGTTCGTCAAGGAAGACGCCGAACAGGAAAACGCCAAATGATCGGCTGGTGGAAAACCTGGAAAGCCCTGGAGGCCAAAGGGATCATGGGCATCAACCGGCGCAACGCCGACTACGTGCTCAAGTACAACAAGCGCAGCCTGTACCCCATCGTCGATGACAAGATCATCACCAAGGAGCGGGCCATCGCCGCCGGCATTCACGTGCCGGAAATGTACGGGGTGATTTCCACCGAGAAAGAAATCGAAAAGCTCGATGACATCATCGGCGGTCGCAGCGACTTCGTGATCAAGCCCGCTCAGGGCGCTGGCGGCGACGGCATCCTGGTCATCGCTGACCGCTTCGAGGAGCGCTTTCGCACGATTTCCGGGCGCATCATCAGCCATGACGAAATCGAGCACCAGATCTCCAGCATCCTCACCGGCCTGTATTCACTGGGCGGCCATCGCGACCGGGCGCTGATCGAGTACCGGGTGACCCCGGACCAGATCTTCAAAAGCATCAGCTACGAAGGCGTTCCGGACATTCGCATCATCGTCCTGATGGGCTACCCGGTGATGGCGATGTTGCGTTTGCCTACCCGCCAGTCCGGCGGCAAGGCCAATCTGCACCAAGGCGCGATCGGCGTGGGCGTGGATCTGGCCACGGGCCTGACCCTGCGCGGCACCTGGCTGAACAACATCATCAGCAAACACCCCGACACCACCAACGCGGTGGACGGCGTTCAGCTACCCAACTGGGACGGTTTCATGAAGCTGGCCGCCCAGTGCTATGAGCTATGTGGCCTGGGCTATATCGGCGTGGACATGGTGCTCGATCAGGACCGCGGTCCGTTGATCCTCGAACTCAATGCCCGGCCCGGACTGAACATTCAGATCGCCAACGACTGCGGCCTGACCCATCGCACTCTGGCGGTGGAGCAGCGACTCGAGGCGCTGGCAGCTGACGGCACGCACGACAGCCCCGAAGAACGGGTGAAATTCGTCCAGGAGTTGTTCGGCCACGTCTGACCGGCTCATCCATTAGCGCTGAAGAACGGCGCCCAACCCGCCGCCCCCGACACTGCCTCTAGGAGCTGGCTCGCAGCAGGACTACAATCGCCCTCCGCGCGCCATGACTGATCTGCCTCGCATGCCTACCTGTTCCGTACATCCGATTCCCTATCACGCCGACCCCAGCGGGTATTTTTCAATCATCGGTCATGCCCCTGGCGCAGTCCTGCTGGACAGCGGCCGTCCCGAGGCAGACCGCGGCCGTTACGACATCCTCAGCGGTTGGCCGCTGGACACGCTGGTGCCTGGTCCGGATGAACACGGCGCAGCGTTTCTCCAGCGGCTGCGCGCAGCCCTGGCTGGCCTGGGGCAAGCCCAGCTGCCGGATGGCCTGACGCTACCGTTCGCCGGTGGTCTGATCGGGTATCTGGCGTATGACTTCGCTCGTTTGCTCGAGCCGCTGCCAAGCCAGGCGACCGACGACCTGCATCTGCCATCGGCGCGCCTGGGTCTCTACGCCTGGGCGCTGATCAGCGACCACCATGAACGCAGTAGCCAGCTGGTGTTTCACCCTGCCCTCGACGAGGGTGAACGGCAACGGCTGATCGGGCTATTTGCGCAAGTCCCAGCCAAGGATGAGGCATCGTTCAAGCTGACCGGGCCCTTCACCTGCGACATCGATGCCGAGCGATATCGACAGGCAATCGCACGGATCCATGCCTATATCCAGGCCGGCGACTGCTATCAGGTGAACTTCGCCCAGCGCTTTCGCGCCCACTACACGGGTGCTCCATGGGGCGCTTATCAGGCTTTGCGCGCGGCTTGCCCGACCCCGTTTGCCGGTTACCTGAGCCTGCCGGACGGCGATGCAGTGCTGAGCCTGTCGCCAGAGCGCTTCGTAAAAGTCAGTCAGGGCCAGGTCGAAACCCGGCCGATCAAGGGCACCCGCCCGCGCGGCAAGGATGCAAGCGAAGACGCGGCCTACGCCGCCGAGCTGCTGGCCAGCGACAAGGACCGCGCGGAAAACCTGATGATCGTCGACCTGCTGCGCAACGATCTGGGACGTACCTGCCGCATCGGCTCGGTGAAAGTCCCGCAATTGTTCAGCCTGGAGAGCTATCCCAATGTCCATCACCTGGTCAGCGTGGTCACCGGCGAGCTGGCACCCGGCAAGGACGCGCTCAACCTGATCGGTGGCAGCTTCCCCGGCGGCTCGATTACCGGTGCACCGAAGATCCGTTCGATGCAGATCATCGATGAGCTGGAACCCAGTCGCCGGGCGCTGTATTGCGGCTCGTTGCTGTACCTGGACGTACGCGGGGAGATGGACAGTTCGATCGCCATCCGCAGCCTGCTGGCCAAGGACCGCCAGATTGCCTGCTGGGGCGGCGGCGGCATCGTCGCCGATTCGCAGTGGGAGGCGGAGTATCAGGAAACCTTTACCAAGGTTCGGGTACTGATGCGCACGCTGGAGGGATTGTGACCCGGCTTACCGAGCCTGCCTCTGTAGCAGTCCGGTTTGCTGGCGGAGGCAATATCTCCACCGCCGGCACGCCGGACTGCTACGGGTTTCGCACCTGGCGACAACTGAACATCGCCAGCTGTTACAGGCTCAATTCCCGATTCGACGCCTTGATGAACTCGCGCTTGAGCGCCTCGAAGGTGTGCACTGCCGCGAACTGCGGGAACTCGCGAATGACGTTATCGGGGGCATGGAACAGGATGCCGACGTCCGCTTCGCCCAGCATCGTGGTGTCATTGTATGAGTCACCGGCAGCGATCACCCGGTAGTACAGGCTCTTGAAGGCCAGCACTGACTGACGCTTCGGATCCTTCTGACGCAGTTGATAGCTGACCACCCGATCATGTTCATCCGTGATCAAGCGGTGGCAGAGCAAGGTCGGGAAACCCAGTTGACGCATCAAAGGCTGGGAAAACTCATAGAAGGTGTCCGAGAGAATCACCACCTGAAAGCGTTCCCGCAGCCAGTTGACGAACTCCACCGCCCCCTCCAGCGGCTTGAGACTGTCGATCACGCCCTGGATGTCCGCAAGCTTGAGCCCGTGCTCATCGAGGATGCGCAGGCGCTGCTTCATCAGCACGTCGTAGTCGGGGATGTCACGGGTGGTCGCGCGCAGCGACTCGATACCGGTCTTTTGCGCGAATGCGATCCAGATTTCCGGTACCAGCACACCTTCCAGGTCAAGACAGGCAATTTCCACAGATCACTCCTTGTGTATTTCAGTCGCGTATCGCTTGGCAAGCGCTGCACTCTAACCACTGGCAGGGCCGCTGCGCAAACGCAGGTTTGCGGCAAATCGACAGCGGTTTTTTGTTACCATCTGCGCCATTACCAGCCCCCGGGTGTCGCCCTTAACGCGCCTGCGTGCCGCATTATTATGAGCGCCTACGCGCCACCACAATTAGGAAGCCGCCTGATGAGCCACCCTTTCGACGTAGACGACATTGCCGCCAGCTACGCCAACAAATCCGCCCAGGACATTCTCAAATTCGCGTTCCAGCATTTCGGCGACGAGTTGTGGATCTCCTTCAGTGGCGCTGAAGACGTGGTGTTGGTCGACATGGCCTGGAAAATCAACAAGAACGTCAAGGTCTTCAGCCTGGATACCGGTCGCCTGCACCCACAAACCTACCGTTTCATCGATCAGGTCCGCGAACAGTACAAGATCGCCATCGACATCGTCTCTCCCGACCGGGAAAAGCTCGAACCCATGGTCAGGGAAAAAGGCCTGTTCAGCTTCTATAAGGATGGCCATGGCGAGTGCTGCGGCATCCGCAAGATCGAGCCACTGCGCCGCAAGCTGACCGACGTCAAGGCTTGGGCCACTGGCCAGCGCCGCGATCAGAGCCCGAGCACGCGCAATAATGTGGCGGTGGTGGAGATCGACAGTGCTTTCTCGACGCCGGAGCGCACCCTGTACAAATTCAACCCGCTGGCACAGATGAGCAGCGCCGAGGTGTGGAATTACATCCGCATGCTGGAGCTGCCTTTCAACAGCCTGCACGAGCGTGGCTTCATCAGCATCGGTTGCGAACCCTGCACCCGCCCTGTGCTGCCCAATCAGCACGAGCGCGAAGGTCGCTGGTGGTGGGAAGAGGCAACCCAGAAGGAATGCGGGCTGCACTCGGGGAATCTGATCACTAAGGCTTGAGTGCAGCGACGTTACCGCGTCTGCAGGCGTGAGCTTGCTCGCGATGGCCATGTGATCGCCTCTGCAGGAGTGAGCTTGCTCGCGATAGCCATGTGATCGCCTCTGTAGGCGTGAGCTTGCTCGCGATAGCCATGTGATCGCCTCTGTAGGCGTGAGCTTGCTCGCGATGGCCATGTGATCGCCTCTGCAGGAGTGAGCTTGCTTGCGATGGCCATGTGATCGCCTCTGTAGGAGTGAGCTTGCTCGCGATAGCCATGTGATCGCCTCTGTAGGAGTGAGCTTGCTCGCGATGGCCTTGTGATCGCCTCTGCAGGAGTGAGCTTGCTCGCGATGGCGGCGTGTCAGCCGCTATCGCAGCGTCCGAACCATGGCATCGCGAGCATGCCCACGCCTACAGGTTCGCCCCAGCAAATCAGTGCTCCGGCAGCACCACCGCGCTGAATAGGTCTTCCAGTTCCTGCTTGTTATGGCATTGAATGGCCTTGGCCATGACATCCCGGGTCAGGTGCGGGGCGAACTTCTCGATGAAGTCGCACATGAAACCGCGCAGGAAAGTGCCGCGACGGAAGCCGATCTTGGTGATGCTGGCCTCGAACAGTTCACTGGCATCCAGTACCACCAGATCGCTGTCCAGCTTGGGATCCACCGCCATCTTGGCCACGATGCCCACGCCCAGGCCCAACCGCACATAGGTCTTGATCACGTCCGCGTCAGCGGCGGTGAACACCACTTTTGGCGTCAGGCCGCGGTGACTGAAGGCTTCGTCGAGCTTGGAACGCCCGGTGAAACCGAAGACATAGGTCACGATCGGGTATTCGGCGAGGATTTCCAGCGTCAGCTTGGGCAGTTTGGTCAGCGGATGCCCCTGAGGCACCACCACGCAGCGGTTCCACGTGTAGCACGGCATCATCACCAGGTCGCCGAACAGCTCCAGCGCCTCGGTGGCAATGGCAAAATCCACGGTGCCGTCAGCGGCCATTTCGGCGATTTGCATCGGCGAGCCCTGGTGCATGTGCAGCGCAACGTCAGGGTACTGCTTGATGAAATTGCTGATCACCGGCGGCAACGCGTAACGCGCCTGGGTGTGAGTGGTTGCGATCGACAGCGTGCCCTTTTTCTCGTTGGAGAATTCCTGGGCGATCTGCTTGATGCTTTCGACCTTGCGCAGGATCTCGCCTGCGGTGGTGATGATTCGCTCGCCCGCCGGCGTCACCCGAGTCAGGTGTTTGCCGCTGCGCGCGAAGACCTCCACCCCCAGCTCGTCTTCCAACAGGCGGATCTGCTTGCTGATACCCGGTTGCGAGGTATAGAGGCTTTGCGCCGTCGCCGAAACGTTGAGGTCGTGGTGCGCCACTTCCCAGATGTAGCGCAATTGTTGAAGCTTCATATGTATCCCTCAAAGCCGGCAGATGCCCCAGGCATCAGCAACGGTATATAACTGGATTAATGGTCAGGAAGGCAAAGATAGAACTTTTTATCACTTTTAAACGGTAATGGCACGCTGCATTTTCGCGCGCTTCGCGTTTCCCCCTCCGCCCCTAGACTGCAGAACGGTTCTGCACCATGGGCACCATGTACACCGGCACCTCGGAAAGCTGCAGAACCCGCGCCGCAGTGCGACCGATGGGTGTCTCCCCCTGCGCCCCGTGACTGTGGCTGCCGACTACCAGCAAATCGACTTGCAGCATCGCTGCCTGTTCGAGTATCACGTTGGATGGATCGCCCTGGACCACCCGTACACTGCGGATCAGCTCCAGGTCCTTGTTGTCCTCCCCCAGCTCATCGCGAAAACTGGCCAGCACCCGCGACTCGATCCCCTCGATCACCGTGTTGACCCCCTCGTTGTGCAACTCACGCAGTACATCCTCGGCCAGGTAGCTTTGCAGCACCGATTCGGCAAACAGCCCCATGGGTTCGACGACGTGGATCACATGCAGCTCGGCGTTGAAGGTTCTGGCCAGGGCCAGCGCATGCTGCAGGACGTAAGGCGCATAAAGACCGAGGTCCGTGGCATACAGCATCGAGCGAATCATGTGACCTCCAGGCAGCCATGACAGGCGGAGTCACAAATCAGCGTAGCAGCGCGCGGACGAATTGGCGGGTTTGATACTGCTTTCCGGTCTAAAGGTTCACGGTTTTAGCTCATTGCTGATGCCGTGCGGAACATGGCCGGTGGCCACGACTTCACGCGCCTTCTCGCAATGTCCGGGCTGATCGTCAAAGAACACATCGGCGGCGAACGCCTCAAGGAACGCCGACTTTTCCAGCCCGCCGAGAAACAGCGACTCATCCAGACGGATATCCCATTCGCGCAGGGTGCGGATGACTCGCTCGTGAGCAGGCGCTGAGCGCGCCGTGACCAAGGCTGTGCGAATCGGACACGACGCTTCGGGAAATTCACGCTGAAGCAGATTCAACGCCGCCAGAAACGGTTTGAACGGGCCGCCCGGCAGCGGCTGACGCGCCGCCTCTCGCTCGCTGGCCTGAAACGCCTGCAGCCCCCCGGCTTGGTACACGCGCTCGGACTCATCGGAAAACAGCACCGCATCGCCGTCAAACGCGATGCGTAGCTCGGCACTGGCCGCCCGCCGGGCGCCGCCGGAGAGAATCGTCGCTGCGGCGAAACCTGCGTCAAGTGCACTGCGCACGTCTTCGGCATGAGTGGAAAGAAACAGATGGCTGCCAAACGCGGCCAGGTACGGAAATGGGCTACGACCGCCGACGAACGCGGCGCGAGAGATGTCCAGGCCGTAGTGCTGGATCGAGTTAAACACCCGCAGCCCGGTATCGGCGCTGTTGCGCGACACCAGAATCACCTCCACCCGTGACTGGGTCAGGCTGGCGTTGAGGCTCAGCAGCTTTTCCACCAACAGGAAAGCATCGCCGGGCTCCAGCACTTCGTCTTCGTGATCGATCTGATACTGGCGGTAGGCAGCAACGCCATCGGCCATGTAGATCGCGTGGCTTTCACGCAGGTCGAACAAGGCCCGTGATGAAATCGCCAGCACCAGCTTGTTGCCTGCGCTTTTCATGGTCAGATCGGTGCTCATCGGCTATCCCCCAAAACAACGCAATCACATTGGCACCCCGGCACTGACGCCCTGGCGCCAGGCTGTCGCTGGTTTTCAGCGATTGTTGCGATCGATGAACGCCAGCGCGTGGTACAGCGCGCGAATTTTCGGCATGTCGCAGCCCGCCGCCAGCGCAGCGGCCAGAGGCCTGGCGTAGATGGCTTCAAGCTCCAGCGCGCGCTTCTCGGCAAAATCATGATGCATGCTGGGACGGTAGTCCGGCATGTGCCCGGTGACCTTGAACAGTTGCTGCGCATAATCCGGCGCCAATGCATGCCCGCAAGCCTGGGCGCCCTGGACCACTTCGTCCATCAGGCCCTGAATCAACTCCCGGCTGTCAGGATCGGCCATCAGCGGCGTAGTGCTGGCATCGAGCAGCACTGACAGGCCGTTGTACGGCACGTTCCACACCAGCTTTTGCCAGCGCGCCTTGTCCAGATTGTCCATGGCCACTGATTCGATCCCGGCCGCCTGAAACAGCGCCGCACCCTGCTCGACAATCTCCATGCGGGCACTGCCTTGGCCAGCGGGTCCGCTGTGATAACCGATGTTCACCGCGCCGAAGGCCTGATGGGTGATCTGCCCGGGTCCGGTCCGATGGACGCAGATGAAACACAAACCGCCCAATAGATGCAGGGAGTCAGGCAACAGGGCGCGCAGTTGATCTTCCACGCCCAGGCCGTTCTGCAGCAACAGCACCTTGGCGCCCGGTGCCGCAGCCTGAATGATTGCCGGGCCCACACCGCCGTTGCCGGTGGTCTTGGCGCCGACCAGCAGCCAGTCACACGGCGGCATATCGGCCGCCGAACAATAGGCCTGCACGTTGTCCAGGCTCAGCAACCCGTGCACCTGGCTGTCCACGCGCAGACCGTTCTGCGACACCGCGCTGAACTCACTGCGCAGCAAAAAGTGCACATCCAGGCCTGCCCGCGCCAGCATCAATCCGTAAAAGCCGCCGATGGCACCGGTGCCGATAATGCCAACGCGTGGTGTCTGTCTGTCTTGGCTCATGCTTTCCCCATGCTCGGCGATCGGCTTCAAGGTAATTCGTCAGGCTGGCGCTCGAGCGCCTCATCGAGTCCGGCGCTGAGGGCGTGCGCGGTCAGCTTGCTACGCAGCTCGCCCTGGAACTGCCCATCGCGCACGACGAACAGCGACGGCAGATGAAAAACCCCATAGCGCTCAACGGCGCCTCCGTTCTCCTCGGCATCGATCCAGCACAGGCGGTCCACCGGCAGCGCCTGCTCTGGCAGATGATGTCGCGCCCAGCGGCAGCTGGAACAGCCAACGCTGGTGAATATAAGCAGCGAAATGCCGGGCAGCGACAGTAATTGTTGATCGACGTCGAAATCCGTCAGGTGTAACTGGTCCACGCCGCTCTCCACACATATCGGCTGCACACTATATCCGCACCCGGGACGCAGATTACAGACTTCAGGCGCTCTACCTGCCCATGGCAATGACAAATGCCATGAACAATGCCCAGACGGTTGGTCGAAAGCCACGTTTACCCATTGTCGAACGACCGGCTAACGCGCTAAGGTTCGGCTCCCCGTTTGCGCTCAATAATGCTCGGCTCCGCCGCACGGGGACGTTGGCGGCCAGCATCCGTGACCTGATGAGTAACACGATGGCTGATTTACCGATTGACGACCTCAACGTTGCCTCCAACGAGACACTGATCACTCCGGATCAGCTCAAGCGCGAGATTCCCCTCACTGCCGCCGCCCAGGCCACCGTGAGCACGGGTCGCGAAGTTATCCGCAACATTCTCGATGGCAAGGACCACCGCCTGTTCATCGTGATCGGGCCGTGCTCGATCCACGACATCAAGGCTGCCCACGAGTACGCCGATCGCCTCAAGGCGCTGGCCGCCGAAGTGTCCGACACTCTTTATCTGGTCATGCGCGTGTACTTCGAAAAACCGCGCACCACCGTGGGCTGGAAGGGCTTGATCAACGACCCGTACCTGGACGACTCCTTCAAGATTCAGGACGGTCTGCACATTGGTCGTCAACTGCTTCTGGATCTGGCTGAAAAAGGCCTGCCCACCGCCACCGAAGCGCTGGACCCGATCTCTCCGCAGTACTTGCAGGACCTGATCAGCTGGTCGGCCATCGGTGCGCGCACCACCGAATCCCAGACCCACCGTGAGATGGCTTCGGGCCTGTCCTCGGCAGTCGGTTTCAAGAACGGCACTGACGGCGGCCTGACCGTGGCCATCAACGCGCTGCAGTCGGTGTCCAGCCCTCACCGCTTTCTGGGTATCAACCAGGAAGGCGGCGTCTCCATCGTCACCACCAAAGGCAATGCCTACGGTCACGTGGTGCTGCGCGGCGGCAATGGCAAGCCCAACTACGACTCGGTCAGCGTCGCGCTGTGCGAGCAGGCGCTGAACAAGGCCAAAATCAAGCCGAACATCATGGTCGACGCCAGCCACGCCAACTCCAACAAGGATCCGGCGCTGCAACCGTTGGTCATGGAAAACGTCGCCAACCAGATCCTGGAAGGCAATGAGTCGATCATCGGCCTGATGGTCGAGAGTCATCTGAACTGGGGTGCCCAGTCCATTCCCAAGGACCTGGCCGACCTGCAGTACGGCGTTTCCATCACCGACGCCTGCATCGACTGGGAAAGCACCGAGAAGACCTTGCGCGGCATGCATGCCAAGCTCAAGGACGTGCTGCCCAAGCGCAAACGCGACTGATCTGCGCTGTAGAAACGACAACGCCGAGCAAATGCTCGGCGTTTTTCATTCTGTTGTAGCGTTTTATTCACACGGGTCGATCAGATCTGCGCAGCTTGACGCTGGTTGCGCTCCATGTAGCGTTCGACGTAGGAGCAGGAAGGAATGACGGTGTAGCCCATGCCGTCGGCATAATCGAGCGCCCTCTCGGTCAAGGCTGCGGCTATGCCCCGCCCGCGCAACGCGTTGGGCACAAAGGTGCGGTAGATATCCAGGGTCTGCTTCCCCAGATCCATATACGTCAGATACGCACGATGACCGTCGATGTTGATTTCGAACTGGTGACCGGCCTCGTCATGGTGGATGGACAACGCCTCGCTCATCATTACTCCTCGCGGGTCTTGGATTTTGACCCCTACCTTACCCATCTTTGTCCGGCGAAGGAACCTCAACAGGCAGCTTGATCACTGCTGTGCTCGGCAATGGGGCATTAAACACAGAAGCAGACGCTCATTTGGAGCACCGAAGTTCGACGCGAACCCGAACCCTTGTTCTGTTATTGCCTTGCATTGCTTTGCTCGCTACGTTTTCACACCGCCTTCTACGCCACCCTGTGCCTGTCTTGGACACCGAGAAGAGCCTTGCTGTTCTCAAACCCATGAGCACTTGGCAAATAGTAGGCGCCATTGTCGAATATGCTCAAGTGAATCCACAGGAAAATGCATTGCCGCACATCCGGCGGTTAATGCAGTGGAACCTGACGTCACCGGCGAATGTCAATTAAGACGCCGACTGTTAGCCAAAGTCACTAAAGGCAGCACAGAGCAGGCATCATCGCCGATCATCGTCTATACAAAAAAGGGCCGCGACGCGCTTCGACGTATCCTGGCCGTGGGAGAGGAAGGCAACTTCCGACCCACTTGACGATATCGGGCGCATGCCGGTCTGACCGTCAGCACCTGACTTACTGACAGACGGATTCGCCTGACAGCGCCAGGTTTTTTTTCTACACAAAGCGTGAGAAGTTGCACGGAAGACGTTCAAAGCAAAGAATTTTATCGGGTTCTTGCGCTTAGTCCGTTTACTTACTACAAGTAATGGGTAGTATGTACGCCGGTCATTTTCTCATTTTCGAGAGTTGACTAAATTGATAGAAGTCCTTTAAGGGGAACACGATGAACAACGTTCTGAAATTCTCTGCTCTGGCCCTGGCCGCAGTTCTGGCTACCGGTTGCAGCAGCGCCTCCAAAGAAACCGAAGCTCGTCTGACTGCAACTGAAGACGCAGCCGCTCGTTCGCAAGCACGTGCCGATGAAGCCTATCGCAAGGCTGATGAAGCTCTGGCTGCTGCTCAGAAAGCTCAACAGACTGCTGACGAAGCCAACGAGCGCGCCCTGCGCATGTTGGACAAGGCAAGCCGCAAGTAATAATCCCTCGGGATTATTGATAAGCCGATCCGGTTTCGGATCGGCTTTTTTGTTGCCCGTTCTGCGTCGCCGGCTAGCCGCTGACGCATTCTGCAGGCAATAAAAAACCCGTCCACCCTGCCCTGTTTCCAGGGTCCGGTGGACGGGCATCAGCCCCGCCGACGCAGTCAGTTACTGCAAGGTGACCGGCGCATTGTTGACCACCGGTGCGGCCACGCCAGGCACCGCGATCTCTACCGGCATGCCGTCTTCAGCAGCGACCACATCGCGCACTTCATCCCAGTTGATCCGCAGATTGTTGGCCAGGTCTTCACGCTTGAGCAGCGCGTTGATAACGGCCGTGTGCTTGTCGACCACCGAAGGATTGCCGCTTTCATCCAGCGGCGTGTGCGCTTCCAGGTAAACCTTGCCGCCGCTGACGCCGAATTTGTACGGCTCGCTGATGATGCGCACGGTGGTGCCCACCGGCACCATGTCAGCCATTTCCAGCACGTTATTGTTATACATGCGGAAGCAGCCGTGGCTGGTGCGCATGCCGATGCCGAACTTTTTGTTCGAGCCGTGGATCAGGTAACCGGGCAAACCCAGACCGAACTTGAACGGGCCCAACGGGTTGTCCGGGCCGGCCGGCACGACGTTGGGCAGGATGTCGCCGTCGGCGGCGTGCTCGGCCTTGACCGACGCAGGCGGCGTCCAGGTGGGGTTTGGCGTCTTGGCGGTGACCTTGGTGGTGGACACCGGCGAGCCCCAGCCCTCACGGCCGATGCCCAGCGGGAAGGTGTACACCACGTTCTTGCCCTTGGGGTAGTAGTACAGACGGTACTCGGCCAGGTTGATGACGATGCCTTCACGCGGGCCCGGCGGCAAGATGAAACGGGTCGGCAGGATGACCTGGGTGCCCGCCCCTGGCAGCCAGGCGTCGACGCCGGGGTTGGCAGCGATCATTTCCAGGTAGCCCAGATCGTACTGGGTACCGAGGTCGGCGAAGGTGTCCTCGTATCGGGCAGTGACGGTCTGCACCTGTCCGATGATGTCCTCGCCCGGTGGCGGCAACGGAAACTCCAGTGCAGAGACAGGGCCAGCCGCACACAGTGCAGCAAGCGACAGACAGCGGGCGAAAGCTGGAATGCGCGACAACATCCGGGGAATCCTTGGATAACGGGGGGCTTGAATGGGCACGATTGTACACGCACCCAGTCACCTTCGGGAGTGGCCGCCGCCGCTTACCGTCCGGCGTCCAGCTCCGGCCAGATCGGGTGCCAGCCGCGGCGTTGGGCGTCGATGATCGCCCGGCACAGCGGACACAGCCGTTCGTCCTGATAAATCGTCTGCTCGACCTCGGACCAGCGCGGTTGCGCGGGCAGCAGCGTACCGCACAGCGTACGGTCGGCGGATCCGGCCAGTTCCAGTTGCCGGGCGACCAGATGCACCCGCGCTTCCTGGCAGGCGAACAGGTCAAGCTGCTCATCGGGCTCGATCAGTTGATAGGCAAAAAGGGACCAGGCGGGACGGCGCGGCATGGGGGGCTCCAGAGCGGGGGCGCCACATTAGCCGAAAGCCTCGGAGCGGAAAAGGCCTGAGGGCGACGAAATACCGGTATTTGGTGTTGCTGGGGGCGGGGGCGGTGGGAATGTGGCGGTATCTCTTAGTTGTGCGGGCGCTGGATGGGGTTCGGCCTAACGGTCAAACGGTCTTGCCTTCGGCGAGTGACTTGAAAAGACCCCAAGTAAACAAGGGCCCTGGCTCCCTGTGCGGCCCCTCCTGCGTCGGGGTTCCCTCGCGCAGGCATTGCTCCGAGGGCACGCCGCCATCCGCCATCCATGGCGGGGGGCGGCTAGCGCGACATCCATGTCGCGCTGCCCCCTACGCAATACCTGCGCTCGGCCTTCCAAAGTCGCAATTTGTGGCGTTCACCCCATCTCGGCATGCCACGAAGTCGCGATTTTGATCGTTCCCACGCTCCGCGTGGTAACGCAGCAATCGACGCTCCGCGTCGGGGTGCTGGGTTTTCGGTGCGTATCCGATATGTCGGCGGCTCGCCCAGGATTTGTCCTGACGGCCAAACTGTTTCGCCTTCGGCGAGTGACTTGAAAAGACCCCAAGTAACCAAGGGTCCTGGCTCCCTGTGCGGCCCGACTGCGTCGGGTTCCCTCGCGCAGGCATTGCTCCGGGGGCACGCCGCCATCCGCCATCCATGGCGGGGGGCGGCTAGCGCGACATCCATGTCGCCCTGCCCCCTACGCACTACCTGCGCTCGGCCTTCCAAAGTCGCACTTTGTGGCGTTCACCCCATCTCGGCATGCCACGAAGTCGCAATTTTGATCGTTCCCACGCTCCGCGTGGTAACGCAGCAATCGACGCTCCGCGTCGGGGCGCTGGGTTTTCGGTGCGTATCCGATACGTCGGCGGCTCGCCCAGGATTTGTCCTAACGGCCAAACTGTTTCGCCTTCGGCGAGTGACTTGAAAAGACCCCAAGTAACCAAGGGTCCTGGCTCCCTGTGCGGCCCCTCCTGCGTCGGGGTTCCCTCGCGCCGGCATTGCTCCGGGGGCACGCCGCCATCCGCCATCCATGGCGGGGGGCGGCTAGCGCGATATCCATGTCGCGCTGCCCCCTACGCAATACCTGCGCTCGGCCTTCCAAAGTCGCACTTTGTGGCGTTCACCCCATCTCGGCATGTCACGAAATCGCAACTTTGATCGTTCCCACGCTCCGCGTGGGAACGCAGTAATCGACGCTCCGCGTCGGGGCGCTGGGTTTTCGGTGCGTATCCGATATGTCGGCGGCTCGCCCAGGATTTGTCCTGACGGCCAAACTGTTTCGCCTTCGGCGAGTTACTTGAAAAGACCCCAAGTAACCAAGGGTCCTGGCTCCCTGTGCGGCCCCTCCTGCGTCGGGGTTCCCTCGCGCAGGCATGCCACGAAGTCGCAATTTTGATCGCTCCCACGCTCCGCGTGGTAACGCAGTAATCGACGCTCCGCGTCGGGGCGCTGGGTTTTCGGTGCGTATCCGATATGTCGGCGGCTCGCCTAGGATTTGTCCTAACGGCCAAACTGTTTCGCCTTCGGCGAGTGACTTGAAAAGACCCCAAGTAACCAAGGGTCCTGGCTCCCTGTGCGGCCCCTCCTACGTCGGGGTTCCCTCGCGGAGCGTGGGCACGATCAGATATCTAACGATCGTTCCCACGCTCCGCGTGGTAACGCAGCAATCGACGCTCCGCGTCGGGGCGCTGGGTTTTCGGTGCGTATCCGATATGTCGGCTGGCTCGCCTAGAATTTGTCCTGACGGCCAAACTGTTTCGCCTTCGGCGAGTGACTTGAAAAGACCCCAAGTCACCAAGGGCCCTGGCTCCCTGTGCGGCCCCTCCTACGTCGGGGTTCCAAAGTCGCAATTTGTGGCGTTCACCCCATCTCGGCATGCCACGAAGTCGCAACTTTGATCGTTCCCACGCTCCGCGTGGTAACGCAGTAATCGACGCTCCGCGTCAATGGACGCAGAGCGTCCCACCCCCGGGCATACCCACGCGGAGCGTGGGCACGATCAGATATCTATGCATGCCTTAAAGGCCGTGTGCACGCCCGCATTTGCTTTTCTAACGCGACAGTCCAGACACCACAGAACGCGACTTGGGCGCAGGCTGAACGCAGGCGGCGCGGGCCCACGGAGTGTCGCCGGAGTGAGGGTACTCCGACGAAGGAGGAGCCCAACCAGGCGCAAAGGCCCTTGGTGACTTGGGGCTTTTCAAGTCACTCGCCGAAGGCGAAACGCTTGCGCCGTCAGGCAGAACCAACAAATTCGCCAGATATTTCTAAAGAAGCGCCTTCAACTGCGGCCAGACATTGTCCAGCAACCGCCCCTGCGCATTGGCCGCCGGGTGCAGGCCGTCCGCCTGGGTGTATTCGGGAACGCCGCCGACCCCTTCCAGCATGAACGGCACCAACGCGACATCCTTCTCGGCCGCCAGATTGCTGTACACCGCCTTGAACGCATCGGTATAACGCGCGCCGTAATTGGGCGGGATCTGCATGCCGAGCAACAGCACCTTGGCCCCGGCGGCGCGAGCGCTGTCGATCATCGACGCAAGATTTTGTTGCAATTGCGCAGGCGGCTGTCCGCGCAGGCCGTCGTTGCCGCCCAGTTCAAGGATCACCAGGTCTGGTTTGTGCTCTGCAAGCAACGGCCCTAGGCGCGCCTGGCCACCTGCGCTGGTGTCGCCGCTGATCGAGGCATTGATGACCGTGTCCTTGTAACCCTGTTGCGCCAGACGCTGTTCCAGCAGGCTGACCCATCCCAGGCGGGTATCCAGGCCGAAAGCTGCGCTGATACTATCGCCAACGATCAGCACCGTGCCCGCCATGGCTCCTTGAGACGTCAGCAGCAAACCCAGGCCAGCACTTAAAAACCACGCACGCATCGGATTCTCCATGAGCGAAAGTATTCTCAGTGCTCGGAACCTCAGCAAAGTGGTCCCCAGCACGGAAGGTGACCTGACCATCCTGCACGAACTGTCTCTGGAACTAAACAAGGGCGACAGCCTGGCCATCGTCGGCGCCTCCGGTTCCGGCAAATCCACGCTGCTCGGCCTGCTGGCCGGCCTGGACTTGCCCAGCGCCGGTTCGGTGACGCTCTCGGGTCGTAACCTCAGCGAGCTGGACGAAGATCAGCGCGCCAGGGTTCGGGCCGAACATGTGGGCTTCGTGTTTCAGTCGTTCCAATTGCTCGACAGCCTCAACGCGCTGGAAAACGTCATGCTGCCCATGGAACTGGAAGGTCGCAAGGACGCCCGCGCTCAGGCTCGCCATTTGCTCGAGCGGGTCGGCCTGGGCCAGCGCCTGACCCACACCCCGCGCCAGCTGTCCGGCGGTGAACAGCAACGGGTAGCGATCGCCCGCGCCTTCGCGGCCGACCCGGCGGTGCTGTTCGCCGACGAACCCACCGGCAACCTCGACAGTCACACCGGCGAGCGTATCAGTGACCTGTTGTTCGAGCTGAACCAGGAGCGCAACACCACGCTGGTGCTGGTCACTCACGATGAGCGCCTGGCTCATCGCTGCCGGCGTCTGATCCGCCTTGAAGGTGGCCGTCTGGTCACCCCTATGGAGCCTTGATGGCACGTCTGCCGTTTGCCCGTCTGCTCAGTCTCGCCGCCCGCCAGTTGCTGCGCGATGCCCGCGCCGGCGAGCTGCGTGTGCTGTTTTTCGCCCTGGTGGTCGCGGTCGCCGCCAGCACCGCCATCGGCTATTTCGGCTCACGCCTGAACAGCGCCATGCTGCTGCGCGCCACCGAGTTTCTCGGCGCCGACCTGATCCTCAGTGGATCGACCCCGGCCCGGCCAGAGCAGATAGAAGCCGGCACCGCGCACAGGCTCGACCACTCGCAAATCGTGATTTTTTCCAGCGTGGTCGCCACCGACAGTGGCATCCAGCTGGCCAGCGTCAAGGCGGTGGACGCCGCCTATCCCCTGCGCGGAGAGCTGAAAAGCGCCGACGCACCCTATCAACCTGAAGTCAGCGGTGGCGAACCGCGGCCGGGGGAAGCCTGGGCCGAAGCACGGGTGCTGGTGGCCCTGAACCTGAAGGTCGGGGACAGTATCGACGTCGGCTCCAAGACCCTCAGACTCAGCCGGGTGCTGACGTACGAGCCTGACCGCGCCGGCAATTTCTACAGCCTGACGCCGCGGGTCATGATCAACATGGCCGACCTTGAGGCCACCAAGGTCGTGCAACCGGGCAGCCGGGTCAGCTTCCGCGATCTGTGGCGCGGCACGCCGCAAGACCTGGCCGCTTATCGCAAGGCAGTGGAGCCAGGTCTTGCGGCCAATCAGAAGATCGACGATGCACGGGACGGCAACCAACAGATCGGTGGCGCACTGGGCAAGGCCGAACGTTATCTGAACATGGCCAGCCTGGTGGCGGTGTTGCTGGCCGGTGTGGCGGTGGCACTGTCAGCAGCGCGTTTCGCGGTTCGACGGTTCGACGCCAGTGCGTTGCTGCGCTGCCTGGGGCTTTCACGTAACGAAGCATTGGTGTTGTTCAGCCTGCAACTGGCGATGCTCGGCATTGCCGCCAGTGCCACCGGCGCCCTGTTGGGCTGGTTTGCGCAGCTGGGGTTGTTCCACCTGCTGGAGAACCTGCTGCCCGCCGCCGTGCCGCCAGGCGGCTGGTTGCCGGCGCTGGCCGGGATAGGCACTGGCCTGGTAGCACTGGCCGGCTTTGCCCTGCCGCCGCTGGCGGCGCTGGGTCGGGTTCCGCCTTTGCGGGTACTGCGCCGCGACATGCTGCCGATTCCCGCCAGCACCTGGCTGGTCTATGGCGCGGCGTTGCTGGCGCTGGGCTTGATCATGTGGCGGCTGAGCCTGGATCTGGTGCTGACCTTCGCCTTGCTTGGCGGCGGCATGATCGCGGCCTTGGTGCTGGGCGGCGTCTTGCTGCTGGCCCTGCAAAGCCTGCGTCGTCTGCTCGCCGGTGCCTCCCTGCCCTGGCGTCTGGGTCTGGGCCAGCTGCTGCGCCACCCAATGGCCGCCGCCGGGCAATCCCTGGCTTTCGGGCTGATTCTACTGTCCATGGGGCTGATCGCCTTGCTGCGCGGCGAGTTGCTCGACACCTGGCAAAACCAGCTGCCCAAAGATGCGCCCAACTACTTTGCGCTGAACATCCTGCCCACCGAGCGCGACCACTTCGCCGAACGCATCAGTCAACTGTCGACCCACAGCGCCCCGCTCTACCCGATGATTCCAGGGCGCCTGATGAGCATCAACGGCGAGCCGGTGAGCAAGTTCGTGACCAAGGATTCTCGCGGCGAGAACGCCACCCAGCGCGATCTCAACCTGACCTGGTCGGCCAACCTGCCGGAGGGCAACAGCATCACGGAGGGCCAGTGGTGGAATGCTCAGGCCCCGGAGGATGGCAGCATTCCCGGGGTGTCGGTGGAAACCAAGCTGGCCAAGAGCCTGGACATGAAGCTGGGCGACACCCTGAGCTTCGTGATCGGCGGTGCCAACCATGAGGTCAAGGTCACCAGCCTGCGCGATATCAACTGGGACACCTTCCAGCCCAACTTCTTCATGATTTTCCAGCCCGGCACGCTCAAGGATGTGCCGACGACCTACCTGACCAGTTTTTATCTGGCACCGGGCAATGATCAGCAGATCGTCGAGCTGTCCCGGGCGTTCCCGGCGGTGACCATCCTGCAAGTGCAAGCGCTGCTCGAGCAACTGCGCAGCATCCTCGACCAGGTCACCCTCGCGGTGCAGTACGTGCTGCTGTTCGTGTTGGCGGCGGGTCTGGCGGTGCTGTTCTCCGGCTTGCAGGCAACGCTGGACGAGCGCATCCGTCAGGGTGCGTTGCTCAGGGCCCTGGGTGCCAATCGTGCGTTGCTGATCAAGGCCAGGCGTATCGAGTTCGGCCTGCTCGGCGCTGTCAGTGGCGTGTTGGCCGCACTGGGCTGCGAACTGGTGAGTTTTGCCCTGTACCGCTATGCCTTCAATCTTGAATGGCATCCACACCCATGGCTGCTGCTACTGCCGCTGATCGGCGCACTGCTGGTCGGTGGCGCGGGGGTGTTCGGCACGCGCCGGGCGCTCAATGCAAGCCCGCTGACCGTGCTGCGCGAAGGGTGACAGACAAGGGTTGACCGGGGCGATGCCGACAGCAAAGATGTCGGCATCGCCCATGGACCACCGTCCATCGACCATCGAGAAACCCTTTGAGCACCAACATCAGTACCCGCGAAGGCCATGACGCCCTCAAGCAAGAGCTTGATCACCTGTGGCGTGTGTATCGCCCGGAAATCACCCAGAAGGTCGCCTGGGCGGCGTCGCTGGGGGATCGCAGCGAGAACGCCGATTACCAGTACAACAAAAAGCTGCTGCGCGAGATCGACCGCCGCGTGCGCTATCTGCGCAAGCGCCTGGAAGACATGCGGGTGGTCGATTACTCACCGGAACAGGAAGGCCGGGTGTTCTTCGGAGCCTGGGTCGAGATCGAGAACGAACAGGGAGAAACCAAGCGTTTTCGCGTCGTGGGTTACGACGAAATCTATGGCCGCATGGACTACATCTCTATCGACTCACCCATGGCCCGGGCGCTGCTGAAGAAGGAAGTCGGCGACGAGTTCGTGGTACCGACGCCCACTGGCGACATGCAGTGGTGGGTAAACAGTATCGAGTACGTGAAGTAACCCGCCGCCCTCACGTTGTGCCGGCGCCGCAGTGCTTGTCGATGAACACGGCGCACGCACCAGCCCCGACACTCGCCAGCGCCGCGATCCCCGCCGCCCAATGAAACGCCGTGATCAGCGACGGCCCTTGATAGGCCAGTACCTGGCCAAGCATGGCCGTGGCCATCAGACCTCCGGTACGGGCGATGGCGTTGTTGAGTCCGGAAGCGGCACCGGTGTAACGCCGGTCCACTGCCGACAGGACAGCCGTGGTCAAGGGCGAGACGGCCAGCGCCAGCCCCAGGGCAACGCCCACCAGCGCCGGAAAAACATCCAGCCAGTAAACGGCCTGATTGCCGATGCGCATCATTGCTACGAAGCCCAGCGCAACGATGCAGGGTCCCAGCAGCAGAAATCGACGCACCCCGTAGCGACCCGCCAGCGCGCCCATCCAGGGCGAGCCGACCGCGATGATCAACGGCAGCGGCAGCAAGGCAGCGCCCGCCCGGGTGCTTGAATAGCCGCCGGCAACGATCAACACATAGGGCAGGAGCACCATCAGGCAGCCCAGCGCGCCATACAGCAGCAAGGTGAACGCGGTCAGGCTGCTGAACGTCGCGGAGCCGAACATCATCAGCGGCATCATCGCCGCCTCGCCCTTGCGCCGCTCCCAGTAAACGAATGCCAGCAGCAGCACGACGCCGACGCCCAGCCCCGCGCCGCCGGCGGGTGTCAGGCCTTCGGGCCCGGTGGCCAGGATCAGCCCCCAGGTAATCGCCGCCAACGCCAGGGTGGCCAACAGGGCGCCAACGCTGTCCAGCGGTTGTCTTGGCGCCCCGCAAGCGACAGCGGTCTGGCGCACGTATCGCCACGCCAGACAGATAGCCACGCAGGCCAGCGGCACATTGATCAGGAAAATCATCCGCCAACTGACGGTATCGATCAGCCAGCCACCGAGAATCGGCCCGCCAGCCCCCGTCGCCGCGCCGGCTGCCGCCCAGATCCCCATCGCCCTGCCGCGTGCCTCACCCTGAAAGGTATCGGCGAGGATCGCCAGACTGTTGGGCACCAGTAACGCCGCGCCGACGCCCTGCAGGAAACGCGCAATCAGCAGCGTGGACAGATTCAACGCTGCACCGCAGGCCACGGAGGCCAACGCGAACAGCAGCGTGCCGATGATCAGGATCAGCCGCCGACCGTAACGGTCCCCCAAGGTACCGCCCAGCAACAGCAGGGCACTGAGCGGTAACAGGTAGCCGCCGATCAGCCATTGCAGCGCCTGATGATCGCCTTGCATGGCGCGGCCGATGGCGGGCAGCCCGACGTTGATCACCGAGCTGTCGATGAACGCCAGGCTGGACGCCAGCACGCAGGTGATCAGCGTCATGCGCCGCTGGCGGTCGGTAATCGGGTGTTCAGTCATCGATGGCCTCGCCAAGGGAGTTCGCTGCGTCGAGCGTGGCTCACAAATCGGCGGTTCGCCTGCACCGCTCGGGCTTTTGATCTGTGCCAGTTCGGCTACTGCGACGCGGGTGAAGATGAAATTCGTCCAGCGCAAGCCTGAGTCAGCATCGCCCGGCGACAAAACTGCTAACGTGTGCGGCCACTTCGATCGTACCGATAACCGACAAGACCCAAGGAAAGACATGTTCGAATTTATCTTCTACGCAGTGCTCATCGGCATCGGCGGTACGGCGTTGCTGGATCTCTGGGCGCAACTGCTCAAGGCTGTCCTCGGCCTGCCAACGCCGCCATGGCATCTGGTCGGGCGCTGGTTCGCCGGCATGCGCAACGGCCGCTTCGTTCATCACGCCGGCATCGGCAATTCGCCGCCAATCGCCAATGAACTGAAGATCGGCTGGACCATGCATTACCTGGTCGGCATCGTCTTCGCCGCAATCCTGCTGCTGATCTGGGGCGTGCAGTGGGCACACTCGCCGACCTTCTTCGCGGCACTGGTGGTCGGTCTGGTCACGGTCGGTGCTGGCTGGTTCATCCTGCAGCCGGGCATGGGCGTCGGGATCGCCTGCAACCAGGCGCCCAACCCGGCCGTGGCGCGGCTGCAGAACGTTGTCGGGCATGTGGTATTTGCCATCGGCATGTACGCGACTGCGCTGCTGGTGGGCTGAGCCGGTGCATATCCGGCTGAACCTCGGCACGTGCATGGCGCTCTGACTGTTCAGGGCCGCAATGGCCGATCACTTACCCCACTCAGGAGAACCTCATGACCCAGACCGCCTTGGTCGTCGGTGCCAGCGGCATCGTCGGCAGCGCAATCACCGAGCTGTTGCTCGAGAACGCCTGGCAGGTCGCTGCCCTCTCCCGCCATCCGGCAGCAGCGAACGGAGTCATTCCGGTGGCCGCAGACCTTCAGGACCCGGCGTCGGTGAAGCAGGCGCTCGAAGGCCTCAAACCGACTCATGTGTTCATCACCACCTGGTCGCGCCAGGCAACCGAGGCCGAGAACATCAGGGTCAACGCCGCCATGGTGCGTAACGTGCTGGACGCCCTGAGCCCTGGCAAAAGCGTCAAGCACGTAGCCCTGGTCACCGGTCTGAAGCACTACCTTGGCCCGTTCGAAGCCTATGGCAAGGGCTCCCTGCCGCAAACGCCATTCCGCGAGGAACAGGGGCGTCTGGACATCGAAAATTTCTACTACGCCCAGGAGGACGAAGTGTTCGCCGCGGCCAAGCGGGACGGCTTCACCTGGAGCGTGCACCGCCCGCACACCGTCACCGGGGTTGCGGTGGGTAACGCCATGAACATGGCCACGACCCTGGCGGTGTACGCCTCGATCTGCAAAGCCACCGGCCGGCCGTTCGTCTTCCCGGGCTCACGCGTGCAATGGGACAGCCTCACCGACATGACCGATGCGCGTCAGCTGGCCAGACAGCAGCTATGGGCCGCGACCACTCCGGCGGCGGCCAATCAGGCATTCAACGTGACGAACGGTGATGTGTTTCGCTGGAAATGGATGTGGGGGCGGATCGCCGAGTATTTCGGCCTGCATCCTGCCGCCTACCCGGAAAAACCGGCGCCGCTGGAACAACAGATGGCCGGTGACCAGGGCGCCTGGAGCGAGCTTGCGCGTGAGCACGGCTTGAAGGAAGCCGACATTGCCCGGCTGATCTCGCCGTGGCACACCGATGCTGATCTGGGCCGGCCGATTGAAGTGGTGACCGACATGTCCAAGAGCCGCGCCCTGGGCTTTACGGCGTTTCAGGCCAGCGACCAGGCGTTTTTCGATGTGTTCGATGAACTGCGCACGCAGCGCTTGATTCCCTAGAACGGAGGCCGCTTGCGCATTGATCGCAGCCGGCTTCAAACCATCGCCGCCAGCCGTCCGATCTGCGCTATCACGGCATTGATCTGATCGCTGCTGGCTTTGGCGTCGGTGTAGTAGACCGTGACGATCAGGGGCGCGCGGTCGGGCGGCCAGATGACCGCGACGTCATGGCTGGCGTTGTTGGCACCGGAGCCGGTCTTGTCGCCCACGCGCCAGCCTTCAGGCACTCCGGCGCGCAGCTTCTGATCGCCGGTCTTGTTACTGACCAGCCAGGCACGCAGCTGATCCCGGGACGCGCCCGACAGCACGTCACCTAGAACCAGTCTGCGCAGGCTGTGCAGCATGGCGATCGGGCTTGTGGTGTCGCGTGGGTCGCCGGAGCGGTTTTCGTTCAGTTCCGGCTCGCGTCGATCGAGACGGGTCACCTGATCGCCGCTGGCGCGCAGCCACGCGGTCAGTGCCGGTGGCCCGGCAAAGCTGTCGAGCAGCAGATTGGCGGCGGTGTTGTCGCTCAACGTCACTGCCGCCTCGCAGATCGAGCCCACGCTCAGACCTTTCCCATCCACATGCTTTTCGGTGGTCGGCGAGTACGGCACCAGTTGCTCCTTGCCATAAACGATCAGCCTGGAAAGCGCCTCCTGCTTATCATCCACCCGCGCCAGGACGTAGGCGGCCGCCAGGCATTTGAAGGTGCTGCACAGGGCGAAACGCTCGTCGCCGCGATGGCTGATCAGACGCTGACTGCCGGTATCGAGAATGGCCACGCCCAAGCGTCCGCCGTGGCGACGTTCCAGTTCGGCCAGGCGTTGTTCGATCGACGGGGTGGGTCCGGCGCCGGATGGTTCGCGGGCCTGCGACGTCAGGCTCCACAGCGTCGGCGCTGCAAGCAGCGAGGCACCGATCAGGGTTCTACGGCTTATCACGGTTAACGTCCTTGTCTGGCAGGTTGACAACATGACCACCGAGGACGCCAGCCACAGTCTGCGGCTGGCGGGTCACAAGGGTGGTCGATCGACTCAGGCGGGTACGCCCAGGATGATGTGCGAGGCCTTGATCACTGCGGTGGCGCTGACGCCTGGGGCAAGGCCCAGCTCAGTGACCGCCTCGCGGGTGACGATAGCGTAGACCTCGGTGCCGCCAGTCAAGGTGATGATGACTTCGGCATTGACCGCGCCATCGCTGACGCGGGTCACCTGGCCTTGCAGGCAATTGCGGGCCGAGAGCCGAAACCCGCTGGAATCGGTCATGATCATGACCCACGGTGCCTTGATCAGCGCGACCGCCTCCTTGCCAGGCGCAAGATCCAGGCTCTTGACGCTTTGCAGCGTCACCACCGCCACCAACTCTTCGCCACCGGGCAGGGTGAGCGTCACTTCGGCGTTTACCGAGCCTTCCTGAATCTGTTTGACGGTGCCTTTGAATACGTTACGGGCGCTGACTTTCATGTCGATGGACCTTATTGATGGATGCTGACCGGCGCCCATCATCCGGCCAGACCGCCTGCCATTTCAACCACCCCGTGGCCATCGATTTGCGCGCCGCGTCGGCAAGGCCGGGCGAACTACCCCCCTTGGGCCTCATCTGCAGGTCGGGCACTTACCGATGACGAGCGAAACTGGAAACCGAGCGCACCCAGGACATCAGCCGCAGGGTCGCGGGGTTGTCGTGGTGCTCGTGGCTGGCGGCCAGTTCTCCGGCCAGCGAGGCCAGCGATTGCGGGAGCAACCATGACACCTCCTGTTCGGTGGCATGGGTCAGATGGGGATCGTCTTCTTTCTCGAACGCTGGCCACTCACTCATCTCGGTCACTCCTGTCGAACACGTCCTGCACACGCATGAATGTTTACAGATCGAGCACCAACGGCCCTGAGGCCGGGACTGCGCAACAGATCAGCACGTGGTCCGCCGCCGGCATTTCGGCCGGTGGGACCGGGTAATGCACCTGGCCACTGATCAGCCGCGTCTTGCAGGTGCCGCAGGAACCGCCACGGCAGCTGTATTCAGGTTCCAGGCCACGACTTTCGGCCAGCTCCAGCAAGGTCCCGGCATCGGGTTGCCAGCGCGCCTCCTTGGCGGATTTTTCGAACAGCACCGCCACCGAGGTGGTGGCGGCAGGCGGCTGTTGCAGCGCGGCCGTCGGTTGCTCACCGGTGCGCTTGAGGGTCGAGGGGCCAAAGGTCTCGGCATGGATGCGCGCGTCGCGCACATGCATCGCCCTTAACTCGTCATACAGACCTTGGGTGAAGCTTGCCGGCCCGCAGACGTAAAAATCGAAGTCGTTGAACGGCAACAGCGCCTTGAGCAGATTCAGGTCAATGCGACCTGCCAGGTGAAAGTCTTCGCCCGGGCGGGCCAGGCTCTCGGGCTGGCTCAGCAGGCGAACGGCCGTCAGTGAATCTCCGGCTCTGGCGATCAGTGTGTCCAATTCTTCGCGAAAAGCCAGATCGACCAGACGACGTGCACTCTGGATGAACCAGGTCGGGCGCATGTGCCGGGTGCGTTTGCCTTCATAGATCACCTCACGCAGCATCGACAGCATGGGCGTGACGCCAATTCCGGCGCCCAGCAGCACCAGCGGTCGGCGCTCCTGGGGATCGACCACGAAGCTGCCTTGCGGCGCCCGGGCATCGATCAGATCGCCGACCTTGAGCGCGTCGTGCAAGTGCGCCGATATCAGCCCGTCACGTTTGACGCTGATGCGAAAAAAGTCGTCGGACGGCGCGCTGGACAGACTGTAGGTGCGGATCACCGGTTTCCCATGGCCCTCCAGCGACAGGCGCAAGGGCAAATGCTGGCCTGCCTTGAACGCTGGCAGGCCGGCACCATCGGCTGGCTCGAAGTAGAACGAGCGAATGGCTGCGCTTTCATCGGCGATGCGCACTACCCGCAAAGGCCGCCACTGGTCACGCAGGGCATCGGCCTGCAGACGCGCAGCGGCCTGCTGCCAGCTGCCGGTCATCAGGCTGTTGGGGGAAAACCCTTGCAGCTCCCAGCGCGAACGCAGGGCCGCGGGGCGCCGCACCACGGCCGCGACCTTGACCTGCCAAAGCCGCTCGGCTCCCTGAAACGCCGCGATTTGCGGCCCATCGAGGATCAACCTGACCTCTCCGGCCAGCTGCAGCAGGTCGCCGCTGGCAAAGTCGATGAACAGCAGGCCGGCTTTCGGGTTGAGCACAAAATTGCCCAAGGTGTTGAAGTGCAGGTTGCCGGCAAAGTCGGGAATGGTCAGCACGTCGCCCTCGACCCTGACGAAGCCGGCCTGCCCGCCACGATGGGAAACGTCCACCGAGCGCTGAGGTTGCTCACCCTCACGGTCGACGTAGCTGGCGACAAAAAACGTGTCGGCCGCCTGAATCGTTGCCACGGCCGCATCGTCCAGCGCGTTCATCCGCTCGACGGGGGCACGCTGCTCCGTCGACAAGGCCACCTGTTTGAGCTGGCGTAGCTGAATGTACTGCGGGCAGTTGCCGAATGAATGCTCCACGACCACGGAGAACCCCTTATCGTCCACCTGCACGATATGGCCATTGATGCGGTTGCGCCGACGGCTGTGAAGATCGATGCCCAACATGCCCACCGCAGCCCCCGGGGTGAATTGTCCGCCGGCTGGATCTCCGGCATCGGGCAGGCGGGCAATCTCCAGGGTCCGGGCATTGGGTGAAACAATGAAACCGGCGTTGGCGTCCAGCAGACTCGCCCACGGCCAGCCCTGTTCGTCCACCGCACCGATGAACAGGTAAGGCAGGTGCTCGTAGAATTCGCGATGCTGGTCGGGCATGTAGTCACGGATGACTTTCTTGCCCATGACGGCCATACGCTCGGCGACGCCGACGCGAACCTGCAACTGCCGCTCGCCCTCATGCCAGGGCGTGTGTTTATCGGAAACAATGTCGTTCATGGCGCGGACTCCGTGGAGGTGAAGGTGCTACCGCTGATGACGCGTTGTTCGGCTTTGCCAGCGTCAGCCCACAAGGCCCGCCAGCGAGCGAGGCATCGGCACAAAACCTTTGAGCGACTCGATCCGCGCAAGCCAGGCTCGCACGTTCGGGTAGTGCTCGAGCGACACGTTGCCCTCCGGCGCATGGGCGATGTAGCTGTAGGCGCTGACGTCGGCGATGGTTGCGTGGTCAGCGGCGAGGAATTCACGGCCCTGAAGGTGGCTCTCGATCACTTGCAGCACCGCGTGAGCGCGGTCGATGGTGTCTGCCGGGTCGAAGGCTGCACCGAATACGGTGATCAGACGGGCACGGGCCGGGCCGTTGTTGATTTGCCCGGAAGCCACCGACAGCCAGCGTTGCACCTGGGCTGCGGTCAGGGCATCGGTGGGCAGCCATTTGCCCGAGGCATCGTAGGTCTTGGCCAGGTAAACCAGAATAGCCGTTGAATCGGCGATGATCGTGCCGTTGTCATCCAGCACCGGCACTTGCCCAAATGCGTTGAGCGCGAGAAATTCCGCGCTTTTCTGACCGCCATTGGCCAGATCGATCAGATGGATCTCAGGTTCGAGCCCCAGAAGCGAGAGCATCAGTTGCGCGCGATGAGAGTGACCGGACAACGGGACATGGTAGAGCTTGAGGGTTTTCATGAGGCTTGGCTCCTGAGACTGGTTGGGATGGGTGCCAGCCCGGCAGCGGTGTTGTCATCAACAGGCTTGCCGCGCTGAGGAGCCAATAGTGGGGCACGATGCCGGGCAGCAGAATCACCAGAAAAGACAATCCACTGTTTCAGCCGATGAAATGATGGCCCGCACGGACAGCGCCTGAGGGCGTGTCAGACCGGGTTCAGGACCGGATGCAGGCGCAGCCTGGGCACCGCGAAGTCGACAAAGCTGCGCACCCGGGCCGATGCCCGTCGCCCTTCGCGATAGACCAGATGCACCGGCACGGCAGGCGGCTCGAACGTCCCCAGTACCCGCTGCAGGCGCCCGTCTGCAATCGGCTCATGAACCTGATAGCTCAGGCAGCGGATCAGTCCGGCGCCCAGGATGGCAGCATCGATGGCGGCCGAGCGCGTGGTGCAACGCAACACCGGCTTGATCCCTACCGTGAGCGGCGCGCCTTGGTGCTCGAACCGCCACTCCAGATTGCGGCTGTCGGCGGCGCAGAACACCAGCGCATGCGCGGCCAGCTCCTGCGGCGTCTGTGGCGCGGCATAGCGTTGCAGATAGGCAGGGCTGGCGCAGATCGTCTGGCGCACCATCCCCACATGACGCGCCACCATGCAGGCATCGGGCAACCTGCCGATCAGGATCGCAACGTCCACGCCCTCTTCATGCAGATTGGGGAACGGGTCCTGATAAGTGACAAAGACTTCAACCGCAGGCCAGGTGTTCAGGTAGTCGAGCAAAAGCGGCATCAGCAACTGATCGCCGAATATTCGAGGGCTGACCACGGTCAACGATCCGCGCGGCTCGACATGCAGGCCGTTGGCCGAGGCATCTGCCTCACGGGCCAGGTGCAACAGCCGCGTGCACTCGCTGGCAAACTGGCGGCCGACCTCGGTGAGGGCGACACCACGGGTGCTGCGTATCAGCAATGGCGTGCCAAGGCGTTTCTCCAGCGCCGCCAGCGACCGGCTCACCGTGGCCTGCGACAGTCCCAGACGCCGTGACGCCGCCGCCAGCCCCTGCTCGGTGGCGACCGCCTCGAAAACCGTCATCTGCTGATGGCGGTCCATCAGCCTGCACCCCGTCCGGCGGCCTTTATCGCCGGATCCTGGCTCAGGCGCTCGACGCAATAATCGACAAAGGTGCGCACCTTGCCGGACATTTTCCGTTCAGCCTGATAACAGACATACACCGGCAAGGGCGGCAGCTCGAAATCCTCGAGCACGATCTCAAGCTCCCCGCTGGCCACCCGGCTGGCGACCTGATAGGACAGCACCCGGGTCAGCCCCCAGCCCAGGGTTGCCGCGCTGATCGCCGCCTGGTTGGCCGAAACCGTCAAGCGCGATTGCAGGTCGATTTCCACCGGCTTACCCGCCTCTACGAACTCCCAGCGGCGCACCAGCACGCTGGCCGCCGAGACTGCCAGTTGATGCTGCAGCACGTCGGCGGGACGCTGGGGTCGTCCATGAGCGTCCAGATAAGCGGGCGATGCGCAGAGCACGCGCCGCACCTCGCCGACTTTGACCCCATGCTGGCTGCTGTCCAGCAGATGGCCGATGCGCACCGCGACATCGATGCCCTCCTCGACCATGTGCATCACCCGGTCCAGCAACAATGCGTTGACGCTCACGCCCGGGTATTGCTGCAGATAACCCACCACCAGCGGCATGACGAACAGCTCACCGAACAGCTGCGAAGCGGTGATGGTCAGCTGGCCGACGGGCGCCGCGATACTGCCACCGGCGGAGTCCTCGGCTTCTTCGAGTTCAGTGAGAATGCGCCTGCAATCGGTGAGATAACGCTGGCCGGCTTCGCTCAGGTGCACGCTGCGCGTGGTGCGTGACAGCAACAGCGTACCGATGCGCTTTTCCAGCGCCGCCACCGCCCGCGTAACGCTGGGCGCGGACATGTTCAGACGCCGGGCGGCCATAGCAAAGCTGCGTTCCTCGCAGACGGCAATGAAGACCTGCATTTCCTGAAATCTGTCCATGGACGGGCTTGGCTCGACGGCGACCTTTCGAATGGATGCGATAGTAGCGCGAGCGGCCGGGCACCGGCAGTAAAACCAGACACCCCGGCCCTGTCAGGCAGAGCGCCTTTACAGAATCTGTTTGCGTTGCTGTCCTGCCCGCAGACCCGTTACCCCCCTTGTCGCGCCATGAGCCACGCCGCATACCCCAGGGCCATCAGCGCCCACGCCAATAACGGGTGAAACACCAGCCGCCATGCCAGCGCGCGTGGCTCGAAGCCCACGCCGTGCACATAGCCTGCGGCCACGCCCCACATGATCAGCATCAGCAGACCGTGGGAATAATGGCCATTGGCGTCGAGCATGGAAGCCGGATGAATCAGCAGCACCAGGCTCAGCGGCACGCTCATCAGCAGGGACCCGGCCCGGCCGATGGCATGCCTGAACGGTGCGGCCAGCACTTCAGCGTTCACGGCCGTTGTCCAGGGCATTGGCGTCGCAAGCCTCCAGCCACAGCGCGTTGATGATGCCGAAGCTGCAAGCCAGCAACACGCCAAGTATCCAGGCGAAATACCACATGATGTCATTTCCTCGGTTCAGGTCAGGCTCAATACAGGCCATGGGGGTTTTGGTCGATGTGCGCGGTGGTGACCTTGCCCCACATCTTGGCGTAGCACCAAAGCGTGTAGCAGAGGATCAACGGCACGAAGATGGCCGCCGCAATCAGCATGATGTTCAGGGTCTCGTGGCTCGACACCGCATCCCACACGGTCAGGCTGGAGGCCGGGTCCAGGCTCGACGGCATGACGAACGGGAACAGCGCAAAACCTGCGGTACACAGCGCGCCGACGATGGCCAGGCTGCTGCCCAGAAAGGCCGTCCTGCCCTGCCCTGCGCTGGCGCCGAGCAATGCCAGCAGGCCACCGAAAATCCCCAGCAACGGTGCGATGACGGTCAGCGGATGCTGGTGATAGTTGGCCATCCAGCCGTGGTTGCTCGCGGCAACCGTTTTGGCCAGCGGATTCAAGGCAGCCCCGGCATCGAATGCCGAAGTAATCGCCAGCCCCTGGATCCCGCCCAGCAGCAGCCACACGCCGGCACCGACGAACGCCAAGAGGAATACCAGCGCCAGACACTGCGCCGCACGCCGCGAACGAGCCGCGATCGCGCCTTCGGTACGCATCATCAGCCAGGTGCCGCCATGCAGGCCGAGCATGCTCAGGCTGACCACCCCGGCCAACAGGCCGAACGGGCTGAGCAGTTGCCAGAAATTGCCTTGATAGCTGGAACGCAGGGTGTCATCGAATTGGAACGGCACGCCAAGCAGCAGGTTGCCGAATGCCACGCCGAAGACCAGCGAAGGCACTACCCCGCCAATGCACAGCGCCCAGTCCCAGCTCTGCCGCCAGCGGGTGTTTTCCAGCTTGCTGCGGTAATCGAAGCCCACGGGGCGCACGAACAGCGCGAACAGCACCAGCAGCAACGCCCAGTACATCCCGGAGAACGCCGCGGCATACACCAGCGGCCAAGCGGCGAACAGCGCACCGCCGGCGGTAATCAGCCAGACCTGGTTGCCGTCCCAGTGCGGTGCGATGGTGTTGATCACCACCCGTCTCTGGTTGTCAGTGCGCCCGACGACCGGCATCAGCATCGCCGCGCCCAGGTCAAAGCCGTCAGTCAGGGCGAAGCCGATCAGCAGCACGCCGACCAGCACCCACCAGATCAGTTTGAGTGTCTCGTAATCGAACATTGTGCGTTCCTCAGGCCAGCGTCGGTTGGTTAGCGTGGGCGGCGCCTGCTTGCGCGCCCTGTTCGAAGTGATAACGGCCAGTGTGCAGGCTGCTCGGACCCAGGCGAGCGAACTTGATCATCAGGTACATCTCGATCACCAGCAGCACCGTGTAAAAGCCCACCAGCGCCAGGATCGACCCCAGCACATCGGCTGAAGACAGGGTCGAGGCGGACAGATGCACCGGCAGCACTTCGCCGATGGACCAGGGCTGACGACCATGCTCGGCCACCCACCAGCCGGTCTGGGTGGCGATCCAGGGCAACGGCAGACTGAAAAGCGCCCACTTGAGCAACCAGGGTTTGCTCGTCTCGTTCTTGCGTGCCGACGCCCAGAACGCACAGACGAACAGCAGCAACATGAGCATGCCGCTGAGCACCATTATCCGGAACGTCCAGAAAATCGACGCCACGCCGGGGATCGAATCGAGCGCCGCCTGCCTGATCTGCGTTTCGTTGGCGTCCACCACCTTGTCGGTGTATTTCTTCAGCAGCAGGCCGTAGCCCAGGTCTTTCTTGACCTCGTTGAAGGCGTTGAGGGTTTGCGCGCTCTTGTCCCCTGCGCGCAGCTTGCCCAGCAGCTCATAGGCGACCATGCCATTGCGGATACGGCCCTGATGCTCGCTGACCAGATCCTTGATGCCGATCACCTGTTTATCCAGCGACCGCGTGGCGATGATGCCCATCACGTAAGGAATCTTCACCGCATAGTCGGTGCGCTGTTGTGCCTGATTCGGCAGGCCGAACAGGGTGAACGCAGCCGGCGCAGGCTCGGTTTCCCATTCGGCTTCAATGGCGGCGAGCTTGGTCTTCTGCACATCGCCAATCTCGTAGCCGGACTCATCGCCCAGCACGATCACCGACAGGATCGAGGCCATGCCGAACGCCGCAGCAATGGCGAACGAGCGCCGGGCGAAGCCGATGTCCCGGCCCTTGAGCAGGTACCAGCTGGAAATCGCGAGCACGAAAATCGCCCCGGTGACGTACCCGGAGGCCACGGTATGGACGAACTTGACCTGCGCCACCGGGTTGAAGATCAGCTCGCTGAAGCTGGTCATTTCCATGCGCATGGTGTTGAAGTTGAATTCGGCGCCGACCGGGTTCTGCATCCAGCCGTTGGCGATGAGAATCCACAGGGCCGACATGTTCGAGCCGATCGCCACCAGCCAGGTAACGGCCAGATGCTGGACTCGGGTCAGGCGGTCCCAGCCGAAGAAAAACAGGCCGATGAAGGTCGATTCGAGAAAAAAAGCCATCATGCCTTCGATCGCCAGCGGCGCGCCGAAGATGTCGCCTACGTAGTGGCTGTAGTAAGCCCAGTTGGTGCCGAACTGAAATTCCATGGTCAGCCCGGTGGTGACGCCCAGCGCGAAGTTGATGCCAAACAGCTTGCCCCAGAACTTGGTCATGTCCTTGTAGACCTGCTTGCCGGTCATGACATACACCGACTCCATGATCGCCAGCAAAAAGGCCATGCCCAGCGTCAGCGGGATAAACAGGAAGTGGTACAGCGCGGTCATTGCGAACTGCAGTCGAGATAAGTCGACGACTGATTCCGAAATCATTTTGGGTTCTTCTCAGAAGGTTCGGGAGGGGCGCCCAATACATGCAGGCCGGCTTGCACCCCGTCATCGCTGACTTGGACTGGAGCGTCGAACCAGACGCTGCGGATTCCCATCAGCAGGACGAGCTTGATCAGCAGGATCAGGCCGATCTCTTTCGCCAGCGGGTGTTTGAGGAAGTCGAAAGGACCGGGCATGTTGAAGACTCATCGAGGTGCAGGGTATTTTTCCTACAGCCGGCTCCGAGACCTTTGATCCAGATCAAACAAGGCGCAATGCCATGCTGTGGCAGAACGCCACAGCAGCGGCCGTGATCCGGCTGACAAAGCACATGATGAACGGCAGATAAACGCCTCAAGCGCTGGCTTTGTCAGCCGATATCCCCTGTACGCGAGGTAGTCAGGCCCGTGCGCTGCGTTTCCGTCCGGAGGCGAAGTGTCGCCGCTCCTGCAGTCGATGAGGTCGCCGTCAATGACACCCCCCAAGCTCTATCACAAGGCCCGCAGCGTGATTTCTGGCGCGCTGCTGCTGTGCCTGGGTGTCAGCGGTGCGCAGGCTGAACCGATACGCATCGTCACCGAAGAGCTGCCGCCCTACAACATGACCCGCGACGGCCAGTTGACCGGCATGAGCACCGAGGTGGTGCAGGCCGTGCTGAAGGAAGTCCATATGCAGGCGACCATCCAGTCGATGCCCTGGGCCCGTGCCTATGACCTGGCGCTGCACGATGCCGACGTGCTGATCTACTCCATCACCCGCACTGCCGAACGCGAGCACCTGTTCAAATGGGTCGGGACCATCGCCGCCTCGCGCTGGTACATCTACTCATCGTCCGGCCATCCGATCGGTCTGATGGACCTCAACGACGCCCGCGACTGGCAGACCGCCACGGTCAACGAAGATGTGGGCGAGCAATACCTGATCGGCAAACACTTTGTCGTCGGCCAGCAATTGCAGTCCAGCAACCGTTATGAGCTCAACTATCAGAAGTTGCAGACCGGGCGTGTGGACCTGTGGATCTCCGACGAGTTGAACGCCGGTTACCTGGCCCGTCAGGCCGGCGACGAACCTGCTCGCACGCTGGTGCAATCCTTGCGTGTACCGGAGCTTGAAGAGGCCGGAGGCTTCAACATGGCATTCAGTGCCGCGACGCCTGATGCCACGGTGCAACTGTTCCAGAAAGGACTCAATACCATCCGTGAAAACGGTACCTACGATGCAATTGCGCGGAAATGGAATTGAGCATGCTGGCACAAACCGAATCTGACCTGCCCCACGCCAGCGCCGCCCCCGTGCGCGCAGGTTCGCTGGCACGCAGGCTGGTATTGGCGACCCTGGCGTTCTGCGTGCTGTTTACCGTGGCCACCGTCAGCGTGCGCACCTGGTTTGCCTGGGACAATAATCTGGCGACCATGAACGCCGAACTGACGCTGATCGATCAGGTATTTCAGGGCACCTTGTCCAAGGCTGTCTGGGAAATGGACAGCGAGGCGCTGCAAGCGCAGATCGACAGCGTGGCGCTGGCCGCCCCTGTCGGCCGCGTGGAGCTGCGCATCCTGCGTCCCGGCCGTGCCCCGGAACTGATCGAGCGCCAGCACCCGGGCCACTCAGGCTCGGTACTGGCGCCCGCATTGCACCGACAACTGACTGTAACTCCGTATCCGGGGGCCAACGAACTGGTGGGCGAGCTGACCATCGAAGGCGATGAAAGCCTGCTCTGGAAGCGCCTCTGGAAAGAGGTCGCCATCATCATGCTGACCCAGCTCATCCAGTCGCTGGCCCTGGCCGGGCTGATCATGGGCATGTTCAACCGTTCGGTGACCCTGCATGTGCGGCGTATCGCCCAGCATCTGGAGCAGCTCACGCCGCAGAACCTCAAACAGCATCTGGTGCTGGAGCGTCGTGGCAAGGCCGGCGATGAACTGGATCTGCTGGAGGCCGGGGTCAATGACTTGCAGGACAAACTCGCCAACCACCTGGAGCGTCAGGCCCGGGACGAAATCGCCCTGGCCGCCAGCCGCGATCAACTGGCCGAACTGGTCGAGCAGCGCACCGCACAACTGAAGGCGGCCAACATCCGCCTGGAGGCGTTGTCGCGCTTCGACCCGCTGACCGGCCTTGCCAATCGCCGGCACTTCGACGAACTCAAGGAACTGGAATTCAATCGCGCCCTGCGCCATGCACAGCCTTTTTCGGTGCTCATGTGCGACATCGATTTTTTCAAGCTGTACAACGACAGCTACGGCCACGCCATGGGCGACCAGTGCCTGCGCGATGTGGCGCTGACCATGAGCGGGCTGTTTTCACGTTCCGGGGAATTGGTGGCGCGCCTGGGTGGCGAAGAGTTCGCGGTGCTGCTGCCAGGACAGAACCGGCAACAGGCGCTGCTGTCGGCCGAACGCCTGCGCGAGCTACTGGCCAAGCAGAAACTGCCCCACCGCGCATCGGCAGTCTCGCCTTATGTCACGTTGAGCATCGGCATCGCCGAACTCGACCCGCAGACCATGGCGCGTTTCGACCAGTTGTTGCAGAGCGCCGACAAGGCGCTGTATCGGGCCAAGAGCCAGGGCCGCGACCGGTGCGTGATCTGACCAGGGAGGATTCGACATGAGCAGTAACCGCCACTCGATCAAACAGGGCCGCCGCTTGCTTTGCGCCTGCGTGCTTGGGTTCGTCTGCCTCGGCACCCAGGCCGATACGCTGCAGGTGGTCACCGAAGACTCTTCGTACAGCTCTCTGGAGAATGGCAAAGTGGGTGGGGTCGCCAGCGAAATCGTCGAGCAGACCCTCGCCCGGGCGGGCATCAAGGAGTACCACATGGCCCTGTACCCGTGGGCGCGCGCCTATGACATGGCGCGGCTGGAGCCCAATGTGGTGATTTACCCGATCATTCGCAGCAGCGAACGCGAGGCGCTGTTCCAGTGGGTAGGCGAGCTCGATCAAGTCACCCCGCTGTTCTACAAGCTGCGTGAACGCCGGGACGTCGTGGTCAAGAACCTGCAGGATGCCAGGACCTACAGTGTCGGGGTCGTACGTGACGATTCGCGTCAGCAGTACCTGGAGGGCAAGGGTTTCAGCAAAATGGTGGTCTCGGCCAACAACCTCGACAACCTGCGCAAGCTGATCAGCGGCCAGGTGGCGCTGGTGCCGATGCCGGAGCGCGAAGCCCGGGAGCAATGTGCCGACCTGCACATCGCGTTCGAGGATCTGGAAGGCGTCTACACCCTCGACGAGTTGTCCAAAGGGCTGTATGTCGCGGTGAGCGCCAAAACACCCGATGAAACGGTCAGGCGTATCAGCGCCGCGTTTACCCAACTCAAGGATGACGGGACGGTGGCCAGGCTGATGGCGCAATAACCTGCTGCATTGAATCCGCCACCCCTGCCGACGTAAAGACCGCTGCCGCCGGCGAGCCGGACTGCAACAGAGGTGCGTTGCTTCCGGCTAACGCCATGGTTGGGCGAGCGCGCTGCGCAAAACCGCCCATTTTGCTCTCGACCGGTCTATCCTGTTTCACGAACTCTTCACAATCGTTCTGAAAAAATCCGCGCGACCTCCGTCTCCCTCATTAATCCGTCTGTCATCGACAGGCCAGTCTGACGCGCGAGTCGCAGGGATATGCCGACTCAAACACGCGCGCGTGGACCACGTTTCGAGTAGTGCTTTATATGGAAATGCGTTCAAGGCTCAAACCCGTCACCTCTACCCGCCTGGTCATGTTGTTTTCGCTGTGCCTGGTGGTGTTCTACAACCTGGCCACCTGGCACGCACTGATCGGCCTGACCCAACTGCAGGGCTTCAAGGCTGCCGCCTTCTACGTCTCCTTCGCTTTTTTCCTGTGGGCTGCGATCACCCTGCTGCTGACCCCCTTCTCCTTCCGTCCGACCCTCAAGCCGGTGTTGAGTCTGGTGGCGCTGTGTTCGGCGGCGGCGGCGTATTTCATGAACAGCTACGGCATCACCATCGACACGGTGATGATGCAGAACGTGCTGGAGACCAACCCCGGCGAGGCCAAGGCGCTGCTCAGTGGCAGGCTGTTCCTGTACCTGGGTCTGCTCGGCGCGCTGCCGATTGCCCTGATCTGGTGGCTGCCGGTGAGCTATCGCCGGGTGTTGCCGGGCCTGGTCAACAAAGTGCTGGTGTGCATCGGCTGCGTGCTGGTGATCGCCGCATCGGTGGGGCCGTTCTATTCGACCTACGCGCCGATCTTCCGTGATGAAGACAAGCTGACGCACTTCATCAACCCGACCAACTACATCTACGCCGTCGGCAAGCTGGCCAAACAGACCGTTGCTATCAAGGAAAACATCAAGATCCAGCCTGTGGGCACCGATTCGGTACTCAGTTCCGAAGCGCAGCAGCGGCCGAAGAAGAGCCTGATGATCTTCGTCGTTGGCGAGACCGCTCGCGCCGACCACTTCTCGCTCAATGGCTATGAGCGCGAAACCAACCCGGAACTGAAGAAGCAGGACATTCTCAACTTCACTCAGGTTGCGTCCTGTGGCACGTCCACGGCAGTGTCGGTGCCGTGCATGTTTTCCAAATTTCCCCGTTCCGACTACAGCGACAAGAAAGGCAAGACCTACGAGGGCCTGCTGGACATGTTGCAGCGTGCCGGCGTCAAGGTGGTGTGGCTGGACAACAATAGCGACTGCAAGGGCACCTGCCTGCGCGTGCCGCACAGCGACATCCCGAAAACCCAGCCGAGCCCGTTCTGCGACGGCCAGAACTGCCTGGACGAATCGCTGCTGGTGGGGCTGCAGGCATACATCGACTCGCTCAAGGACAACGCCATCATCGTCCTGCACTCCGATGGCAGCCATGGCCCGGAGTACTACGACCGCTACCCCAAGAGCCTGGAGCGCTTCACCCCGGTCTGCCACACCAACCAGCTGGGCAGCTGCACCTCGGACGAGCTGAAGAACGTCTACGACAACACGATCCTCTATACCGACCATTTCCTGTCGCAGACCATCGAGCTGCTCAAACGCAATCAGGACAAGGTCGACACCTCGATGATCTATGTCTCCGACCACGGCGAGTCGCTGGGTGAAAACGGCATCTACCTGCATGCCGCGCCCTATGCCATCGCCCCGAGCGCGCAGACCCATGTGCCGATGGTCATGTGGTTCGGCAACTCGACCCTGGCAGATGCCAGCGTCGACCGCAGTTGCCTGGCCGCCAAGCAGAACCAGCCCGACCTGAGCCATGACTACATGTTTCATTCGGTGCTAGGCTTGCTCGGCGTCAACACCTCCGAATACCAGCCTGCGCTGGACATTTTCCACAGCTGCAAGCACAGCAAAGGCTGACCCGACATGACCCTCCAGAGCCCGGTGAACCCTGCACAGACACCGGTGTTCTGGAGAGAGGCGCAGTTGCCGTTCATCGAGGCCCGCTCCATCGCCGATGGCCGCAAGGTGTGTTATTCACGCCACTCCCATGAAGTGTTTTCCATCGGCGCCATCACGGCCGGACACAGCACCTATCTGCACGAAAAAAGCAGTCAGACCATCAGCACCGGCACCGTGGTGCTGATGAATCCCGGCGATGTTCATGCCTGCAACCCGATCGACGACCAGCCCTGGTCATACGTGATGCTGTATGTCGATGCACAGTGGTTGGGGCGGGTTCAGCAGGCCTGCGGCGTCGAAGGGTTTCGCGCCCTTGCCGCCACCTCCAGTACCGACCCGCAGCTGTTCGCAGGGTTGCTGGACCTGCATCGAACCCTGATCGACCCGGCGCTTGAATCACTGCACAAGCACGAAGCGGCCATCGTCTTTTTCACCCTGATGCAACGACGGCTGGGCGGTGTTGACCAGCCGTTGAAGAAGGTCAACCTCAAGGTCAGCCGCGCCGCGCTGTACATCGACGAGCACTACCTGCAGGCGATCCGGCTGGAGGATATCTGCCAGGCTGCGAATCTGTCCGAGGCCTATCTGATCCGCGCCTTCGAGCAGCACTATCACATGACGCCTCACGCGTACCTGATCAACCGCCGCATCCAGCATGCGCAGACGCAACTGCGTGATGGCGAGGCAATCGTCGATATCGCCCAGCGCAGCGGCTTTGCCGACCAGGCGCATTTCCAGCGAGCGTTCAAGAAACATCTGGCGGCAACGCCCGGCCAGTACCGCCAGTGATCAGACGTACAGCAGCGACACCGCACACCCGGCCAGTAGCGCCGCCATGCTGCGGTTAAAGCTGCGGATGCGCTGAGGGCTGCGCAACCAAGGGCCGAGAAACGCTCCGGCGTAAGCCCAACACGCCACCGACAGATAACAGACCACGAAGTAGATCAGGGCAAACAAGCCGATCAATTGGGCCTCACCGCCGGCCACGAACGCCCCCATCCCCGCCACCGCCGCCAGCCATGCCTTAGGGTTGAGCCACTGCATTGCAGCACCGTGCCAGAAGGCAGGCCGACGCGTGGGGCGGTCGACGTTCAGGCGACCGTCGTCCAGCGCCAGCCTTGCGGCCAGATACACCAGAAACGCCATCCCCGCCCAGCGAATCATGTCGGTCAGCATGGGGTATTGCTGCAGCACCTGGTGCAGGCCGAATCCGGTGAAGATCAACAGCACCACAAAGCCGACAGTAGCCCCCATGACATGGCGCAGACTCGCCGCCAGGCCGAACTGCGCCCCGCTGCTGAGTGCCACCACGTTCACCGGGCCGGGCGAAATGGACGCAGCCAGCGCGAACGCCGCCATGGAAATCATCAGGTTCATCAGGGTAACTCTCCGTTCAATAGGTCGGGAGAGATTAAAAGGTGGTAGCTGCGGGGTATTGAACAAAACTGACCCATGCAGCGGCAGCAAATCCTGTAAATGCGGTGCGTCTGACCGGCCGGTGCGCATGGTTTTACTGCCGGAGCCCGGAAGATCGTCGGCAAGCCGCACTCCCACGCCCTGCGGGCAGAGGCGATCAAGCTGTATTGCGATTGCGCCGCCAGCTGTTGATTCTGGCCGAAAGCCGTAGGAGTCCAGCTTACTGACAATCCGCCGGGTACCAGCAGTGAATCGGGCGGCGCGGTGGGTCAGAGGCATAGCATTGGCAGGGTTTGCTGGCGCTTCGCGCCAGATCGTCGGCAAGCCGAACTCCCACGCCTTCGGCAGAAGCACCAACACCATCACCAACACCAACACCAACACCAAAGGTCAACGGTCAACGGTCAGCTGTCAATCATGTGCCTGCGACAACGGCCGCGCCACTTGCTCCAGCGATTTGCGCTCCGAAGAGACACCCCAGATCGCCTGCACCGCCGCTGCCAGCAGCATCAAGGCTGCACCGATCAGGTAGCCGATAAACACCGGGCCTCGCTGATGGCTGTCGATCAACTCGCCAAACAGGGTCGGGCCGACAATCCCGCCCAGCGCGGTGCCGAAGGCATAGAACACGGCGATGGCCAGCGCGCGGATCTCCAGCGGGAAGGTTTCCGCGACCGTCAGATAGGCCGAACTGGCCGCCGCCGAGGCGAAGAAAAAAATGATCATCCAGGCGATCGCCTGTTGAGTGACGTCGAGCAGCCCCTGCTCGAACAGGTAGCCGCTGATGCTCAACAGCACCGCGGAGACTGCATAGGTGAGACTGATCATGATTCTGCGGCCGATCACGTCGAACAGCCGCCCCAGCAACAGCGGCCCGCAGAAGTTGCCCAGCGCCAGTGGCAATACGTACCAGCCAATCGACGCAGACGGCACCCCGTAAAACTCGGTGAGCACCAAGGCGTAGGTGAAGAAGATCGCATTGTAGAAAAAGGCCTGGGCGGTCAGCAGCGTCAGCCCGACCAAGGCGCGTTGCCGATAGGTGTTGAACAGGGTGTCGAAAATCTCCCGCAACGGGGTGTGATCCCGCGCATGCAGGCGCAACGGCGGACCGACGGGATCGCTCAGCTCATGGCCTTGTTCGCGCAGGCGCTTTTCGATGCCCTCCACGATCACCCTCGCCTCCTCGGCCTGACCATGGATCAGCAACCAGCGCGGACTTTCGGGCAACCACAGGCGCATCAACAGAATGATCAGGCCCAAGACCGCGCCGATGCCGAAGCACAGGCGCCAACCCAGATCCCCGCCTACCCAGCTGGCGTCCAGCAGCACGATCGAACCCCCGGCGCCCAGCGCTGCGCCGATCCAGAACGTGCCGTTGATGGTCAGGTCGACCCACCCACGAAACCGCGCAGGGGTGAATTCCTGAATGGTTGAATTGATCGCCGTGTATTCGCCACCGATGCCCATGCCGGTGAGAAAGCGAAACAGCATGAAGCTCCACAGACTGAACGAAAACGCGGTGGCCGCCGTCGCGCTGATATACAGCGCCAGGGTGATGAAGAACAACTTGCGTCGCCCCAGACGGTCGGTGAGCCAGCCAAAGAACAATGCCCCCAGCACGGCGCCGCTGATGTAGGCGCCGCCGGCCAGGCCGATATCGGCATTGGTCAGGCGCAGCACCGGGCTTTCTTTCAACGCCCCGGACACAGCTCCGGCCAGTGTCACCTCCAGCCCGTCCAGCAGCCAGGTAATGCCCAGCGCAAACACCAGCAAGGTATGAAAGCGCCCCCATGGCAACCGGTCCAGACGCGACGGCAGATCGGTCTCGAACAAGCGGCCTCTGGCATGCTCCGCTGCTGATTGAGTGCCCGTGATAGCCATATCCAGCCCCTGCCGCGCAGATCGGGAGTGATCTGAGGGTTCAGAGTCCGGCTGCCAGCGCAGAGTTCAGCCAATCGGCATCCAGCCCGAGCATGCTTTTTCAGCAGCCCGGCTTGTTGGCGGGCGTCTTCAGGACCACCACCGCCAGCCAGCCGGATGCTACGGGAAACTGGCTGACTCAGAAAACCGCTGGTACTCAGACACAAAAAAGCCCACCTGAGGGTGGGCTTCATGTTTCAAACGTAGCGCCTTACAGATTGAACACCGTCACCAGCTTGGTGTTCAGGTAGGCCTCGATAGCCTCGGTGCCGCCTTCGGAGCCGTAACCGGAATCCTTGACGCCGCCGAATGGCACTTCCACCAGGCCGATGCCTTGATGGTTGATCGACAACATGCCGGCTTCGATGCGCGTACTGAGGATGTGCGCGGTTTTCATCGAGCGGGTGAAGGCGTAGGAGGCCAGACCGAATGGCACGCGGTTGGACTCCTTGACTGCGTCTTCCACAGTGTCGAACGGCACCAACAGCGCCACCGGGCCGAACGGTTCCTCGTTCATGATGCGCATTGCGGTGGTCAGGCCGCTAAGCACGGTGGGCTGGAAGAAATAACCGGGACCGTCGATGGTCTTGCCGCCCAGATGCAGTGTGGCGCCGTTGTCGCAGGCGTCCTTGATCAGTGCCGAAAGCGCCGGAATGCGGCGTTCATTGGCCACCGGGCCCATGGTCACGCCCTGCTCCAGGCCATTGCCCACCTTCACTTCATGGGTCAGGCCGACGAATTTCTCGACGAACGCGTCGAACACCCCGCGTTGCACCAGGATGCGCGTCGGCGAGACGCAGACTTGCCCGGCGTTACGGAACTTGGCGCCTGCCAGGGTGCGAGCGGCCAGGTCGATATCGGCATCGTCGAACACCAGCGCCGGAGCGTGACCGCCCAACTCCATGGTGGCGCGTTTCATGTGCTGCCCGGCCAATGCGGCCAGTTGCTTGCCCACTGGCGTGGACCCGGTGAAGGTGACTTTCTTGATGGTCGGGTGCGCGATCAAGTAGCTGGAGATCTGCGCCGGGTCACCATAGACCAGGCCGATGACCCCGGCCGGCACGCCTGCGTCGATGAACGCACGGATCAGTTCGGCCGGCGATGCCGGGGTTTCTTCCGGCGCCTTGACGATGATCGAGCAACCGGCGGCCAACGCCGAGGACAATTTGCGCACCACCTGGTTGATCGGGAAGTTCCAGGGTGTGAATGCCGCCACCGGGCCAACCGGCTCCTTGATGACTTTTTGCTCGACCGATGCATTGCGCGACGGCACCAGGCGGCCATAGGCGCGGCGGCCCTCTTCGGCCAGCCAGTCGATGATGTCAGCCGCCGCCAGGGTCTCCATCCGCGCTTCGGCCAGCGGCTTGCCTTGTTCCTGGGTCATGATGCTGGCGATATTGTCAACGCGGTCACGCAGCAGGTTGGCGGCTTTCTGCATGATCTTGTAGCGATCGTAGGCCGGGGTGCTGCGCCAGGTTTCGAAACCGCGTTCGGCAGCGGCCAAGGCCTGATCCAGGTCGGCAATGTCGGCGTGGGCGACGGTGCCCAGGGTCTCGCCCGTCGCCGGGTTGATCACCGCCAGGGTGCGGCCTGCTTCACTGGCTCGCCATTGGCCATCGATGTACAGCTGAACGTCTGGGTACATAAGGAAGCTCCGGGTGCGCCTGTTTGAGGCGGGAGAATGAATAAAGGCAGGCCGGGCAATTTACGGGCATATGCCGGCAATGGTCAAGGTCAGGTTGAGGGTGGTGATCTGGCCCAAGCCACAGGCCACAGGCGCACATCGCAGGGATAGACGCATTGCTCGGCCCGCGGCTGGGTACGCCTCAGCACCGGTGCGGATGCCTGATGACGGCTCAGCAGAACTGCAGCAATTGCTGCGCGTAGGCATGCAGCACGTCGCGTTGCATCAGGAAGCTGGCGTATTTGCCTTCGCGCAGGGTGGCGATCAGCCCGGCGCGTTCCAGTTCCTTGGTGTGATGGGACACGGTGGCGGCGCTGACAGGATGCGCCTTGAGCAGTTCGGCGCAGGGCACGGCCTCGGTCGAGGCGCTGATCTGGGTGAGAATCTGAAATCGCCTGCGATCGGCCAATGCCCGGGAAATCAGCGCGATTTGCAGATCAGTCAACGGCAATTGCTGTGCAGTGCTCATGAAAGTCGTTACACCCCAGTTGAAACCTCCTTGTCGAGAGTTGAACCCGTCGTCTCTGGTTTCCCGAATACCGGCCTGGGCTTGGACGCCCGCTGGCGAATCAAGGTTCACAGGCAACAGAATAAGCGCCTATCGCAGACCAGCGTAGATTTTTCTGGCATCCTGCGCGCCCTTTTTCCTACAGCCCCCACGCCGCGCCCATGCCGAATTTTTGTACACAATTTACAAATGAATTGTTTTTCCATGTGTCGACATGTTGTAGAGTCGCAAAACCTGACCTGATAGACAGCTTTTGTATACAGGCCGGGCCAGCGTCAACTGCAAAGCCCATGACCTAATAAAAACAATTGGCAGGCTAACCATGACCCCATCGCAAGGCACCACCCCGTCACGCCCGGCATCGACCCGATCAGACCTGATCTACGGCCTCAACGACCGGCCACACTTTACCGCTGCAATCTTCGCGGCTCTGCAACACGTGCTCGCCAGCTTCGTCGGCATCATCACCCCTACCCTGATCGTCGGCAGCGTGCTGGGACTGGACAGTGAAGTGCCGTACCTGATCAGCATGGCGCTGTTCGTTTCCGGCCTCGGCACCTTTGTCCAGGCCAAGCGATTCGGCCCTGTGGGTTCTGGCCTGCTGTGTCTGCAAGGCACCAGCTTCTCGTTTCTCAGCGTGATACTCAGCGCCGGGTTTCTGGTAAAGAGTCGCGGTGGCGGCACCGAGGAAATCCTCTCAACGATCTTCGGCGTGTGCTTTTGCGCAGCGTTCGTGGAAGTCGCCCTGAGCCAGTTCATCGGCAAGCTGCGCAAGTTGATCACGCCCGTGGTCACCGGCACCATCATCACCCTGATGGGGCTGTCGCTGCTCAAGGTTGCGATGACCGACATGGCCGGCGGCTTCGGCGCCACGGACCTGGGCTCGGCGACCAATCTTGGACTGGCTGGGCTGGTGTTGGGCACCATCGTGGTGCTCAACCGCTTCAATATCCCGCTGCTGCGCCTTAGCGCAATCATCATTGGCCTGACCCTGGGCTTTGGCGTGGCCTGGTACCTGGGCCGGGTGGATTTTGCACACATGCCGCAAGTGCCGGTAATGAGCATCCCGGTGCCGTTCAAGTACGGATTCTCCTTCGATCTGCTGGCCTTCATTCCGATTGCCGTGATCTTTCTGGTCTCGCCGCTGGAAGCCGCCGGGGACCTGACGGCCAATTCGATGATCTCCCAGCAGCCGGTGAGCGGACCGATCTACATCCGCCGGATAAAGTCAGGTCTGCTGGCTGACGGTCTGAACTCAGCGATGGCCGCCACTTTCAACAGCCTGCCGATGGTGACCTTCGCCCAGAACAACGGGGTGATTCAGTTGACCGGTGTCGCCAGCCGCTACGTGGCGTTTTTCATTGCCGGGATTCTGGTGCTGCTCGGACTGTTCCCGATCGTTGGTGCGGTGCTGCAGTTGATGCCCAAGCCGGTACTGGGCGGCGCGACCCTGTTGATGTTCGGCACGGTGGCGGTGGCCGGGATCAAAATCCTCTCCGAAGCCGGCTTGCATCGGCGCAACATGCTGATCGTGGCCATCTCGCTGGGCATGGGCCTGGGTGTCGCAGCGGTGCCGGAGGTGCTGCGCGAGCTGCCCAAGGCACTGCACAACATTTTCGAATCGCCGATTACCGTCGGCGCGTTCTGCGCCATCGTGCTGAATATTTTCCTGCCGGAGGAGCACGTCGAGGATGAACTGACCGAGTTCGATCCGGAAGCCTCGACCTTGAAAGTGTTGCAGGACCCTGCGCAAGCGTGCGAAACAGAACCTCTGCCCGCCCGGGCGGTCGCACAGTGAACCGCTAGGCTGATAAAAACGGGGCGCACTGGCGCCCCGACGCCTGCGCAACTGGAGCCTGTCGAATGCCGCTACGCCCGATCCGAACCCTGCTCGCCTGCCTGCTGTTCGCGGCGTTGAGCGCCTGCGCGCTGTTTCCCAACCGTGATCCGCTGAACATCAATGTGGTGGGTATCGAACCGCTGCCCGGACAGGATCTGGAGATTCGTTTCGCAGTGAAACTGCGCCTGCAGAATCCCAACGACACGGACATCCAGTATGACGGGGTGGCGCTCAACCTGGACGTCAACGGCAAGTTGCTGGCATCGGGGGTCAGCGACCAGAAAGGCACCATTACACGGTTTTCCGAAGGCGTGCTGACGGTGCCGGTGACGGTCTCGGCGTTTGCCGCGTTGCGCCAGGCGGTGGGCCTGACCGAGCAGCAGAGTCTGGACAACCTGCCCTATGAGTTGCACGGCAAGCTGGCAGGCGGGCTGTTCGGCACCATGCGCTTTCAGGACAGCGGGACCCTGAACCTGCCGCAACCGGCAAGCGGCAGTTGGTGAGCCTGCCGCAAGGTGTACAGGCAGGCCATCGAGGCGCTGGTTCAGGTCAGCGCCTGATCCTCAGCCTCGGGCTGCAGCCACCAGGCGATTGACCTCGGCGCGGACCATGTTGGCGTATTCGGGCGGTGACATGCCGTCCAGTTCGCCGCGTACCCACTCCGACCATTTGCCCTTGCGCTTGCCGCGCTCGCCCATCAGCCGGGCGGCTTCGCCCTTGGCCTTGCCCAGGTTGCTCTGCCACAGGTCGAACAGACGGGACTTCTCGTCCTCGATTTCGGCGCGCTCGGCCAGAGACTTGTTGGCCAGGTTGTAACTCATGACGTCTACCTCTGTGTCTGAAACAAAACGCTTGGTCACCGCTGGGGAGCGGTCAAAAAGCGTCAGCATCTTACACCCCAGAGATCCTGCGCCCGATCACATTCGTCGCACTTTTTATCCGCCCCTGGAAATACCCTGCAACTTTTCCGGACCCGCAGGACTCCATTGCTCACTGCGTTTATCAATTGAAAGGAAATAGCCATGGCTCGTAAAACTGCTGCCCAGAACGCCGCCGAACAGATCAAGGATCAGGCATTCAGCGAATTGGCGGCCCTCATCGAAGAGTCCGACAAACTGCTCAAGGACAGCGCTGCGCTGGTCGGCGACGAGGCGGAAACAGTGCGTGAACAACTGAGCCTGAAGCTCAAGCAGGCGCTTGATTCAGTCGGCAGCGCGCGTGATCGCACCAAGCCTGCGGTCGAAGCCACCGAAAACTACATCGGCGGCCACCCTTGGCAGACCGTTGCCGTTTCCGCAGGGTTTGGCCTGGTGGTGGGGTTGCTGCTGGGCCGTCGTTGAGACGACTGCCGCAATCCCTGATTGCGCTTGAGGAACTGGTTTGATCAGCTGTAGCAGTCCGGCTTGCCGGCCGTGGCGATCCTGACGGCGTCGCCGTCGGCAAGCCGGACTGCTAAAAAGCGTACCCGGCTGGAACCATTCACCCCTGACGCTGCGGCACCACGCCCTGCAGCAGTCGACCGAAGTAATCGGCGGTAAACGCCAGCGGCTCCGAGTCCTTGACCCCCACTGTCTTCTTCAGCATCCAGTCGCGATGGCCAGGCTCCAGTTGCAGGCTGTACTTCTCCTGCCCGTGCAGGCTCAACCCGCTGACCGAGAGACTGACCTGCCCCTTGGGCCCCATGGCATCAGGCACGAACGCCACCTGATGGGCAGCCAGAAAGAACCCCATGCGGCGGGTCCGGAAGGGTGAGTTCTCGTCGGGATAACCTTTGCTTTGCGCCAGATGCGGCTCGTATTCGAAGCGCGTCTGCCCTGCCTCGACCACCGGCGCGAGCCAGTCCTCGACCCGCTGATAAAGCGCGTCGATGCTGGCGTTCCACTGCGTCAGATCATCATGAAAGCGCTGATGCTTGTTTTCCTCGTAACGCTGATTGGCGGTCAGCAACTCACTGAGGCGTTGAATCTCGTCCATAACGGCGATTCCCGGTTCACGCGCCCGAGTATTCAAGCGCGTGAACTGAGGGTGGCACAGCCACGGCGATGTGTCGCCTGACATCGCACAGCCCGCGATCAGGGTTTGGGCGCGATCACTTCCAGTTGCGACAGGCGATGGCCCTTGACCAGTGCAGCGTCGATATCGGTCTTGGCCTTTTCGGCAACGTCCTGTGAGTCGAACGGCCCGATCATCACCACTTCCCTGCCCTCGACCTTGACCACGTACGAGGGATAGTGATGTTCGACCAGCCAATACGTCATGTCGCTCAGGGCTTCCTTGAGATGGACACGAATGGTCCATTGCGGCGAAGCCGGGGTCGGTGCTTCCGCGACCGCATCCGGGGTCGATCCCTTCGTGGTCGGCGCCGGTTTGCCGCCATCACAGCCCGCCAGCATCAATACCGCCACCATCATTGCCATCTTGCGCACGTGTGTCGCTCCTCGTCTGAAGTGGCGCGAGTCTACCACCGCAGACGCAGGCGAGTTGTAACCGCAAGGGCGAGCCGCCAGTGGGAATTGAACGTCAGCCAGCCCTGGCGGTTCAGACCTGCGGCTTTACGACGCGGGCTGGATCCGCCGCTTGAGCGCCAGGGGCGACTAACGAGGCAGGGACCATAGAACGCGCGTTCATCGCCGCAATTTCACTGCTTCCTCGTGACGACGGTGTAGGAGTGAGCTTGCTCGCGATCGCGATTTGTCTGCGCCAGCCAGGGCGCCTGACAGGCTGCTATCGCGAGCAAGCTCACTCCTACAGGGCAACAGCGATGTCTCTACGAGCCCTCGCCCAGTTCACGCATCACCGCGTACAGCGCGGACTTGGCTTCGAAACCCACGCCCGGGATGTCCGGCAGGCCGACGAAGCTGTTCTCGACACGAATACCGTCGGCAAAACCACCAAAGGGCTGGAACACGTCCGGGTAGGATTCGTTGCCACCCAGGTGCAGGCCGGCGGCGATGTTCAATGACATCTGGTGGCCGCCGTGGGGCACCACGCGGCGCGACGACCAGCCCAGCTCTTTCATCACGTCCAGGGTGCGCAGGTATTCCACCAGGCCATAGGACAGCGCGCAGTCGAATTGCAGGAAGTCGCGATCCGGGCGCATCCCGCCATGGCGTAGCAGGTTGCGCGCGTCCTGGTGGGAGAACAGGTTTTCGCCGGTGGCCATCGGCAGTTCGTAGTGATTGGCCAGCTCGGCTTGCAGTGCGTAGTCCAGCGGGTCGCCCACTTCTTCGTACCAGAACAGGTTGTACGGTTTGATCGCTTCGGCGTAGGCAATCCCGGTCTTCAAATCGAAACGACCGTTGGCGTCCACCGCCAGACGCTGGCCATCGCCCACCACTTCCAGCACCGCTTCGATCCGGCGCAGGTCTTCGTCCAGCGGCACGGCGCCGATCTTCATTTTCACCACGTCATAACCACGGTCCAGATAGCTCTGCATCTCGGCCTTGAGCTTGGTCTGATCCTTACCGGGGTAGTAATAACCGCCCGCCGCATAGACCCAGACCTTGTCGTCGGCCACCCCATCGCGATAACGGTCTGCCAGCAGGCGATACAAAGGCTTGCCTTCGATCTTGGCCACCGCATCCCACACCGCCATGTCGATAGTGCCGACCGCAACCGAACGTTCGCCGTGACCGCCGGGCTTTTCGTTGGTCATCAGGGCCTTCCAGATGGCGAACGGGTCCAGGTTGTCGTGGGCCTGGTCGATCAGCGATTCAGGGTCGGCCTCCAGCACACGGGCCAGAAAACGGTCACGCATCAGCGCGCCCTGCCCGTAACGCCCGTTGGAATTGAAGCCGTAGCCGATCACCGGTTTCCCGTCGCGGATCACGTCGGTGATCACTGCGACCACCGAGCAGGTCATTTTGGAAAAGTCGATGTAGGCATTGGCAATCGGCGAGGCAATGGAAACGGTTTTCTCGCGGATGTCGACGATACGCATGGTTCACTCCTGTTGTTCTGGGGTCAAAAGGCGCAGCGGGTAATGGGCTCACTCTAGGGCTGGACCTTGCGCCGCGGCCAATGCTAAAAACGCGGCACTCAATGCGCGGACGGCATCACGATGGAACTGGTCTGGCTGGAAGATTTCAACGCACTGGCGCAAAGCGGCAACTTTTCCCGCGCCGCGCAATTGCGTCACGTTACGCAACCGGCGTTCAGCCGCAGGATTCGCGCGCTGGAGACCTGGGTCGGGGTCGATCTGTTCGACCGCACCACCCAGGGCGCCACGCTGACCGATGCCGGACAGCACATGCTCGGCAGCGCCCAGGAGATGACCCGGCGCCTCTACCAGATGCGTCAGGAGGCCCGCGAGGTGGCGGGAAAACAAGCGCGCACGTTGCACTTCGCTGCCACTCACTCGCTGTCGTTCACCTTCTTTCCTGGCTGGATCCGGGCCGCGGAACGCACCAGCCCGATCGAGGCGATTCGCCTGCATTCGGACAACATGCGGGTCTGCGAGCAGATGCTGTTGAGCGGCGAAGTGCAATTCCTGCTTTGCCATCAGCATCCGCAGGTGCCACCGCAGTTCGCCGCGCAAGCCTTCCACTCCAAAGTGGTGGGCAGTGACCTGCTGATACCGTTGTGCGCCCACCGCCTAGAGCCGGTTGCCGACCCCGCGCCCCTGTCCCTGCTGGGCTATACCGCCGAATCGGGGCTGGGACGGATCGTCAGCGCACGGCTGCACAAAGCGCTGCAACCGCCGGACCTGCATACGGTGTTCAGCTCGCATCTGGCGGCGGTCCTGTTGTCGATGGCGCTGGAGGGAAAAGGCTTCGCCTGGCTGCCCGCCACCCTGGCAGAGCCCGAGATCGCCAGCGGCAAGCTGGTGCGCGCGCTGGACGAGCAGTGGGACATCCCCATGGAGATCCGGCTGTTCAGGCCGAGCCTGGCGTTGAGTGATTTTGCCGAGGCGTTCTGGGCCAGGCTGTAAACCTGAGCGTTGCGCCAGGCATAGGAGCCTGAGAGGAGTGAGGCGGCCATCGCAGGCATTTCACCAAACCTGATGAAATGAACTGCACTGCGACAGCCATCCTCTATTGATGGGTCTTTTTCATGCCTGCCTCAGGCATTTTCAAAGAGGGATCTGAACCCTCGGTCATCAGCCACGGCCGATACCGAACGTTCCCCATGGCAGCCGCGTCCAGCTGTTGAGATTCTTGTTCGTCCATGACCGCAGCCACGACCAGCATAGCCCCGCCGGTCATGATCAGGCTCGGGGGCCGATGCCGGCCCAGAGAATGGCGCTGACCAATGCGCCCTGCTTGCCGAGGCTCCCGGGTAACCATCCATCAAGGGCACGACGATGGATGGCCGGGCGCGCTGGTACCTGGAAGACCTTCCGGATGTTATCCGAGCAGTAGGCGGGCCACGAAGCGTCGTCCTCCGGATGCAGGGGCTGCATGATATCGACCCAGCTCGAAGTCGCCCCATGGCAACCCCGTCGCATCACCGACACTGCCGTTAGCCCACTCCGTTGTGCTGTCCTCCTCGAACGCGCCAGCGTTGTCCGCGACATCCGTCAGACAACCTACCATGGTAGCGGCGTCGCCCAACTCGAACGCTTTGAACGCTTCGGCCAGGTCGTCGGTCATCGCCTGCGCCGACTTCACGCTGGCGGCCCCGGCAATACTGCCCGCCCGGCGTGAGGTGGCAAGCTTGGCCCATGAGGACCAACGTGAGGCACCCGGGCTTCGCAAAATCATACGTGCGACTTGTTGCCTGAACTGCTGTACCGCTACGTTCATCTTGCTGGTCAGTCGGTGAGCAACGCGTATGACTGACCGCCCCAGCCTGCCTGCCAGACTGAAGGCCTTCGTCGCCATCGAGCCCAAGCCACCCACCAGATTGACTCCAACCGACACCCAGCCCAGGATCTTGGCTACTTCGGGATTGCTATCGGCGAGCGCCTCCGTGGCAACCGCCAGCGCCGTGGCGGCCACCGCCAAGGTAATCGCGATGCCGGTGAGTAGCAGTGACGCGCCTCCGGTCATGATCGCGGCCAACACACCCACAGCCCCCCAGAGAACTGCGCTGATGATCCTGCCCAGTTTACCCAAGCTCACGGGCTGCGGCTCGCTTCTACTGATGTCCCAGTGGCTGCGCCGCCGCTTGAAGTGTCCGCTCCGATCCTTGTAATTGACTGGATCACCATCGCAATAGCCATACCCATGCGGCCCGCCGTCGTCGAACGGACTCTGGCTGTCCTGTGCCTGGAACTGCATGCTCTGCGGGGAGTACCAGCGGTAGCCGTGGCCGAGCGGATATGCCTGGGTTTCTGCGTCGAGGTATTCGCCGTTGAAGCCATGCAACGTACCTGTTTTTTCGGAATCATGTTCGCCATAAGCGGTGTACGCGTGATGGCGCACGACACGACTGGCGAGGTCGAAACTGACCAGCACGGTGCCGTCGTCGTCGCACAGGGTCAGCAAGTGGCGGGTGTCGTTGCCTGCCTTGTTGACCTGAACCTGACAGGCTGAACTGCCGGGGTTCACATAACGGCTATTGTTAGTGCCATCGACCGGATATTCGCCACGCACCGTGAAGCCTTCATACAGCAGACGGTGCGCCGGTTTAGCGGCCTGTGCCGAGCTGCCGGCCAGGTGATCATCCGGATCGTAGGTGTAATAGCGCGAACCGGCTCTGGTCAGCCGCCCGAGCCAGTCGTACTCGTAGGTTTTGCCGTTGATGTCGCGAGTGACCCGGCCTGCGTTGTCGTAGGTCAGGGTCGCATTATTTTCCTGTAATCCTGATGAGTATGTTCGACCTTGATCAGGCGATAGCCTTTGCTCGAGTCGTAGGTGTAGGTGCTGGTGTTATGTTCGTTGCCAAAGGTTGTGACGCAACTGATCACGTTGCCCAGGCCGTCGTAAACGAAGTCCTGCTGGCCAACGGCATCGCCCTCCGGGGTCTTGAATTGCCATATGCCGCTGCTGGTGCAACAGGTCAAGCGCCCGCTGGGGGAGTAATGATACTCATGGGCACCAAGGGTCTGGTTTGTATTGGCGTCCGATAACGAGATTGATCGCAGTTTCCCGTCAGCCCGAAACTTGCGTTGCAGTTTCAAAGAGAAGGCTCCCTCAAGGGTAAACGTGCGCGTCGTCTCCTGCTGGGTCGAGGGATCGTATTCGTAGGAAAGTTTGACGCTGTCCTCGCCATGACTGACCTCCTCTGCGCTCAACAGTCCCTTGTCGTAGGTATGCCTGGCCACTTTTTTGTGGTCGACCTCAACCTTCGTCCGTTGCCCCTTCGCGTCGTAGGTGTACTTGATCCTCCTGCCAGCCGGATCGGTCTCAGTCAACAACCGGCCTGCAGGGCTGAAGCTGCGTTGCACCTCAGTTGTCTTCTTGTTTATCGTGGCGCGTCGCAGGGTCGCGTGCTTATTGAGGTCATGCCTGGACGCTAGCAACTGTTCGCCTTCACTGACCGACGAGTCTCTGGTAGCGCCATGCAGGTAGCTGAAAGTCTTGCTCAGCGTCTGGTCTTGAGGGGTGCTGATCCTCTGGATCTGATTACCCAGCTCAGGGATGTACGTATAGGCGAGGGTGGTATCTGCCACCTTGCGGGTGCTGGGGACCGAAGCGCCGCCTTGGTAGGTGAAGTCCTCGGTCACACCGCCCCGAGTGAATGAGGTCACCCGACCCCAAGCGTCAAAGGTTCGCTCACCCAGTACATGGCCATCAAAACTGATCTTGCTGGCCTCGCGAATCATTACATCCTGGGGGTATTCGTAGGTGTATGTGTAGTCCGGAGTGAATGGTTCTCCTGCTTTGGCTGCTGGATTACAGCTGCCATGGCTCTCGGTCAACGGTCTGCCAGCGGCATCATAGCTGTACCGAATTTCCTGCTCGTTATTGGTGACGTGCCTGGCGATCTGGAAGGCATGGGTGTATTCGAAGGCCTGACTCGCATCGCCGATTGCAATGTTGGCGACCGACCCGTCCTCGTTGTAGGTGGTGACCTTACGCGTCACGTTGTCCGCAAGGCCCGACCACTCCCGACGGGTCAGCGTGACCGGGTCATACTCGTTGAACAGACATCTGCCGTCGCTGAATTCCTGTTTGTACGCCTGCCCCCAGCCGTCATAGGTCAGTACGCAGGTCTCGCTCATTTGCTTGCCGTCTGCGTCATAGTCGAACTGCGTGGTCTTGGACTTTCGACCCTGCGCGTCGTACTCGACCTTGAGCATTTGCCGCCACTGGGCGCTGGCCGAATCCTTGACATACTCGGCGAGCACGTTGCCCTGACCATCGTCCTCGGTCGCGCGATGCTGGCCGTTGGGTTCGATCGATTCCACGCGACCGGTACGGGGGTAGAGGTACTCGGTGGCCTGTTTATAGGTCGCGCTTTGTGCACATTGGATGAATTTTTTCAGCCGACCAACATCGTCGTATTCATACCGCGTTTCATTGCCAACCACGTCGATTTGCTTGATCAAGCGGCCGCTCAAGATGCTGCACGTTTCCGAACTTTCCCGGCTCGATTTATCGATAGCTTGGGTGGTCTTCACCGTCAATTCTGTGCCATCGAGAGAATAGTGGTACTTGGTCTGGATATTTCCTTGCCATGACCCTGTCAGCCGCCCGTAGCTGCATTTGGCAGCTTTTGGATCTGAGTCATAGGTATGAGAAACCGTGATCCAGCTCGGGTCACCGACACCGGAATGGTTCATACATAAGGCAACCGTCTTCGGTTTGAGCCAGTCGTTGAGCTCGGTACAGTTCAGCATGGCAGGCCTGTTTGAATCAGTTCGCCGCGTCAGCTCCGCCGTAAGGTGAACAGTTTCGGACATCCCCGTAAACACATCTTTCAGCCCGGGCAAAAATGTCGACGGGATTTTTCCCATCCTCGTCGACGGGATTTTTCCCATCCTCTTTGAGAACTCTTTGATGCGTGCATCTAGCAACTCATCATCACTAAGCTCTCGCTTGACCTTGAACCTCTTAAACTTCCGGTAATCAAAGTAGGACAACGTCGGTTTAGTTAACGAATTAGTTAACAAATTAACCTTGTTCGGCGTACGTGAACCCGTAACGAAATATAAGGATTCTCGATTAGCAGTTAAGCGAGCCCTTATCTTGCCTAACTTCCACGTAGTCCTCTGAGTCTCCTCCCGCTTGGGTTCGGCTGGATTATCGACGGGCTTGACGTATTGCTTTTTTATCTTTCTGTATCCTGTGTCCTTGCTCTCCATCTCATAAGAGGTATTTAATGTGCACCCCCCCTCTTGTTCTTCTTCCTTGACCACCGAATAGTCTTTACCGTAATAGATGGTCGTCGCATTCCCCCCTTGTTTCATTGCCGTCTTGTAGGCCCAACTCGCATCTTTGTCAGCTGGAAAATAGCGGTAAGTAGTCACAACATCTACGGCATTTTCGCCCAGAGGCTTAAGCGTGTGACTGCCGACCGCGGGCAGCCTGGTCAGCTTCTCATCGGCAAACTTGATCCCGTTCGCTGCATAGGTCACTGATTCCTTAACCCCCTCGAACGTCTCGATATGGTTGAGCAACCAGCCACAATCGGGATGATCGTCGTAACCCAGTTTCACTTCCGAGTGACCGGGGAGCTTGATCGAACGCAGCGCGTAGTTCGTTTGTTCTAGTTCATACACAAGCTGCTCTTCATCATCCGGCCATAACTTGATGCGGACTTTACGCGAGCTATCATTGCCCACTTCATCGTATTCAATCAGCGCCAACGTACGAGCACTGTCCTTGACTTCGCGCAATCGCACGTAGTGACCTTTGCCGACTTCCACAGCCTGCCAACGCAACTTTACTTTGTGAGCTTCAGGCGTTTTTACTTTGTGAGCTTGAGGCGTTGCGAGTGTAACGGGCATCCACAGTTCGGTGCCTTCCAGTTTTTTTAGAATTTCAGAGCTCTTATTGGCCAACACAACCTTAATTGTATCAGGACCTTGGACCCTGATAGAGATTGAACTCACCTCGATGCCGCCCTGAGTTCTATCAAAGCCCAACACCTCGCCAGTCGATAACGTCAGCTGCTTCAACTTCTCATTATAAAAACTGAACGCGAATGACCAGCCGTCTCCCAGACATGCATGGTTATTGACCACCGGCGTATAAAACAACCCAAGATCCACCACCGGCCCTCGTCCTGCATTGCCGGTGATCTTGGGTAGCGGCACGTACACCTCGAACAGCCCCGTGCGGGTGTCCACGACGTTGCACTTCTGGGTGGTCGCATTGAAAATCGGGTGACTCTGTTGGTCGCATGGGTCGATGCCCAGCGGGTGGTGGGTTTTTTCGGTGGTCATGATCCATCTCCCTGGATACAAGCCGGGCATCCGCTGCCGGATAACCTCGGCGGTGTTTCGTTGGTTTACCTAAGTGAGTCCCTGGACTCACGGCCTTGCACAGCCCACGGCGCACGGCAGGCATGAACAGGTTGAGAGCGAACCGGAGGTCTGTCTACTGTCAGAAATGACAGTTGACGACCGTCGGGGATGGCTGAAATGGGGGGTTGATTGCCAGAATGGCGTTAGCAGATGGCTGCTCGGTTCACTGGGGATATGAACAGGGAATTGCCGCAAGCCCAACCGCGACCAGTAGGCGCAGCGGGCTTGGCAGTGGGCTATTTCATCAAGCCTTCCATGAAGTCCGCCACACCGCCGGCGATCTTGCGGCGCCAGGCCGGGGTCAAGGGATTGGCCAGGGTTTGATCCTCATTGACGAAGCTGCGGATGATTGCGTTGTAGCCCAGCCAGCGGCATGGCTCGGGCTCCCAGGCCTTGAGGCTTTTCAGTCCGCCCTGATCAATGACCCAGGGCTGGCGCACCAACAGCGTGTCACGTTGCAGAATCAGATCGGCCAGGGTCCGGCCACCGAGGTTGCTCGCGCCGACCCCCTCGCCGCCGTAGCCACCCGCCAGGGCGATGCCGTTGCCGCGGTCGATGAGCATGTGCGGATGAAAGCGTCGGGACATTCCCAGGTTGCCGCCCCATGAATGGGTGATGCGCGTGTCTTTCAATTGCGGGAACAACTCGCCGAACAGATAACGACGCAACTCGACCTCACTGTTGGTCAGTTCGAAGTTGTCGCGCAGACGACCGCCGAATTGATAACCGCCGCGTGCGCCAAACACCAGCCGATTGTCCATGGAGCGCTGGCCGTAGGTCACCTGCCGGCTGTTTTCACCGAACGCCTGCCCCTGGTTCAGGCCGATTTCTTCCCAGACGTGCGCAGGCAGCGGCTCGGTGGCGACGATCAGGCTTTGCACCGGCAGTTGGTAGCGACCCAATGGCGGTAGGGTCGCCGCATATCCTTCCACGGCGGGAACCACCCAGCGGCTGCGGATCTGGCCGTGGGCGGTGGTGACTTGTCCTGCGCGCCAATCGCTGGCCGGGGTGTTTTCGTAGAGAGCCACGCCCATGCGCTCGACCGCTCGCGCAAGCCCGCGCACCAGTCTCGCCGGTTGCAGGGTGGCCAGGTGCGAGAAATGAATGGCGCCATAGGGTTTGGCGATGCGCAGTTGCCCGGCCAACTGGTCCGGGCTCAACCAGCGGTAATCGGCTTCGGTCAGGCCTTGTTTGTACAGTTTTTCGAGATACTCGCGCAGGGTTCGCTCCTGCTCGGGGTAACGCGCCGCACAATACAACGCTCCGCCCTTGCGGTAGTCGCAGTCGATACCTTCACGGTCGATGACGCGCTTGACCTCGTCGGGTATGTCGAACAGCAAGTCGTAGCACGCCCGACGATCCTCTGCCGACAACCCGGCCAGCATGCGGTCCTCACCCAGCAGTGCGCCCATCAGCCAGCCGCCGTTGCGGCCCGAGGCACCGAAACCTGCGGTCTGCGCCTCAACGATCGCAATGTTCAGATGGGGCGCGTGGTGCTTGAGGTAATACGCGGTCCAGAGGCCGGTGTAACCGGCGCCGATGATTGCCACGTCGACGTCAATGTCCTGTTGCAACGACGCCCGGGGCGATAACGGCTCATCGAGCTGATCCATCCACAAACTGATCTTGCGCCACGCAGGCATCGCAGTACTCCGTCGACCTTGGCAGATGGCGTCGATCCTAGTCGTTGCCGGTGCAGGCTGTCCAATGTGAGAGGGATGGGGCCTGCGAGCTGATTCTGGCTGCACCGGTCGGAGCGATTTGTGTCTGGACAGTCGGTAGATGGCTAATGGATTGCTCGAGCGGTCATGCCCGTGCTGCTTGCTGGCGCTTGGCGCCAGATCGTCGGCAAGGTGGAGCGCCACCCCGGCGGACTCTTCGGGGAATCTGTACGATGGTTCGGTGATTTCCACGTCCTGGCTGACACATTGCGGATTTGTGGGAGCCCGCTTGCTGGCGAATGCGGTCGGCCTGTGACAATCCCGCCTGCGGTCAAATACTCAAAGAAGCAAACGCTGTGCATCGTCTGGCAAACTTTTGTTATTCAGGCACTTATCACCATCGCGGCGAGCGCAACCGCTGATGTCGCGCTACACTTGTCGCGTTTGCCGCGACACATGGCGCAACACCTCACTGCTGAGCGTTACAGCAGACGTGAGAAGATTTCAGCCTGTTCTCCCACACTGCCTGACCGACACCGAACCGGATGCTGGCATTGTGGTCAATGTTTCAATCGAATTCATCAGCGTGCTGTTCATGACTTCAGCCAGACGTCACTGCAATCCCTGTTGCGCGCAGACATCCACTGCTGCGGTCCAAGCGTCGGGCAGGTCATTGCCGCAAGCACGACTATCGTGAACATCTCCACTTCCTCAACGACGGCACCGATGACCGACAACTCAACGCCTCAGGATGATCCGGCACAGTGGATCATCTGCGAGCACTGCGACTCGCTCTATCAGGCCCAGCCATTGAAAAAGGCTGAGTCGGCCTACTGCCTGCGTTGCGCCGCCGTGCTCGACCGCGGACATCGCATGAGCATCGAACAGTTGCTGGCGCTGAGCATCGCCGCCGGCATTCTGTTCATCTTCGCCAACGTGTTTCCGGTCATCAGCATCAGCATGCAGGGCCTGCACAACGAAGTGACGCTGTGGGGTTCGGTGCACGCTCTGGCCCAGGGGCAGATCACCCTGATCGCCCTGGTCGCAGGGCTGGCGATCATCCTGGCCCCGGCCCTGCAGATCGCCTTGCTGTTCTGGGTGCTGGTTCACGCCCACCGCAACGAAATCGCCCCCGGCTTCAAGATCTGCATGCGCACGCTGGAGCACTTGCGGCCCTGGAGCATGCTCGAGGTCTGCCTGCTGGGGATCCTGGTGGCCATCATCAAGCTGGCGGGCATGCTCGATGTGCATCCTGGTGTAGGACTGTGGGCCATGGCCATGCTGATGGTGTTGATCGTGCTGATCGCCGGCAAGGACATCCGCAGGCTATGGCACGAGCTGGGGGTCGAAGCCCAATGAATGGCATCCCCTTCGCGCGCGAGCGCAACGTCACCCTCTGCCATGTGTGCAGTTACGTGTGCCCGCAGGACGCCCACGAGTGTCCTCGCTGCGACTCTGCCGTGCACCGCCGCAAACCCAACAGCATGGCGCGCACCTGGGCATTTCTGATCGCCGCGCTGGTTTTCTACATTCCAGCCAATATCCTGCCGGTCATGTTCACTACGCTGTTGGGCAGCGCCAGCGAAAACACCATCATGAGCGGTGTCATCGAATTCGCCGAAGGCGGCTCCTGGGACATCGCCATATTGATCTTTATCGCCAGCGTACTGGTGCCCTGCATCAAGTTTCTGGTGCTCGGCACCCTACTCATCACCTGTCAGCGCCGCAGCCTGTGGGCGATGCGTGAGCGTGCGCGGCTGTATCGATTCATCGAGCTGATCGGCTACTGGTCGATGCTCGACGTGCTGGTGGTTGCCCTGGTGGCGGCACTGGTCCAGTTTCGCGGGCTCAGCACCATCGAGCCGCGCCTGGGCATCCTGTTCTTTGGTTTGGTGGTGGTGATGACGATGTTTGCCGCCATGAGTTTCGATCCCCGGTTGATCTGGGACGCAGAGGTTGAAGATGTCAGATAACACCCCATCCCCGTCTGTCCCGACCCCGGGGCGACCGCAGGTCAAGGCCCGCAAGGCGCGTATCTCACTGGTCTGGCTGGTGCCCATCGTCGCCGGATTGATCGGCTTGTCGATGGTTATCCATGATTTCCTCAACGTCGGTCCCAAGGTAGTGGTCAGTTTCCTCACCGCCGAAGGTCTGGAGGCCAAGAAAACTCAGGTCAAGTACAAGAACGTGGTGATCGGCACGGTCACCGACATTACCTTGAGTGATGACCGCACGCACATTCTGGCCACCATTGAACTGAACCAGTCCGCAGCGCCGTTCACCCGTGCCGACACGCAATACTGGGTGGTTCGCCCGCGCATCGGTGCCCACGGTATTTCCGGCGTCGACACGCTGTTATCCGGCGCCTTCATCAGCGCCGACGCGGGCAGCTCGGAGAAGACCGAGAAGAACTTCACCGGCCTTGAAACCCCGCCGCCGGTGACCTTTGGCGAGCGAGGCAAGCGCTTTATCCTGCACACCGACGATCTGGGCTCGCTGGACATCGGCTCGCCGGTGTACTTCCGGCGCATCCAGGTGGGTCAGGTGGTGGCTTATGAACTGGCCAAAGACGGCAAGGGAGTGGACATCGAGATCTTCGTCAACTCGCCCAACGATGACTACGTGCTCACCGATTCGCGATTCTGGAACGCCAGTGGCGTTGACGTGACCCTGGGCGCCGCGGGCCTCAAGGTATCGACCCAGTCGCTGACCTCGATCGTCTCCGGTGGTATCGCGTTTCGCGAGCCCAAATACAGCCCCGATGCCAAGCCCGCCGACGGCAACGCGCAGTTCAAGCTGTTCGAAGACCAGGCCACCGCGCTGGCGCCTCCCGATGGCGAGCCCAAGTACATCCGCATGCGCTTCAATCAATCGCTGCGTGGCCTGGTGGTCAACGCGCCGGTGGATTTTCTGGGGGTGAACATTGGCCGCGTGGTCTCTGTTGACCTGGACTACGACCCGGCCACCGGTTCCTTCCCCGGGCTGGTTGGCGCGGTCATCTATCCACAGCGTCTGGGCGCGGCCAATGACAAACTCAAGGAGCAGGCCGGCGGCGGTGATGCCGAAGAGCAGACCTCACGAATCCTCGGTCGCTTTGTCGAACGTGGCCTGCGGGCGCAAGTGCGCACTGGCAACCTGCTCACGGGCCAGCTGTACGTGGCCATGGACTTCGACCCCAAGGCGCCGAAGATCGCCTACAACGCCAAGGCACGCCCGCTGGAGATTCCGACCGTGGGCGGCAGCTTCGACAAGCTGCAGGAACAACTCCAGGCATTCGTCGACAAACTGGGGAAAATCCCCATCGACGAACTGGCGGCCAACCTCAACGGCAGCCTGGTCGAATTGCAGAAAACCATGAAGCAGGTCAATGGCGAGGTCTTGCCGCAGATGCGCGGCACCTTGCAGCAGGCGCAGAAAACCCTGGGCACTGCCAATGCAACGTTCTCCGATGATTCGCCGGCACGCCAGCAACTGGGCCAGGCGATGGATGAAGTGCAGCGCACCGCACGCTCGGTGCGGGTGCTGACCGACTTCCTCAGTCGCCACCCTGAATCGCTTATCCGCGGTCGCTCCGGCGATGCGGCGCCCGGCTCATACAAAGGTTCGTCCTCTTCCCGTGAAATTGCCCCGGAGCCTGTGCAATGACAGTGCGTACCCACCTTCTGGCCCTGGCTTGCGCTGCGGGGCTTAGCGCTTGCGCGTCGACCCCGACGCATTACTACACATTGATCGCTCCGGCCACTCAGGCACGGGCCAGTGCAACGCAGGCGCCGTTTCAGTTCGAGATGCAGGCGGTGCTCATGCCGGTCCAGGTGGACCAGCCGCCGTTGGTGGTGCGACAGGGCGACGGTAGCCTGGCGATTCTGGAGAACGAGCGCTGGGGCGCCCCGTTGGGCGATGAATTTCACGATGCCCTGACCGGGCAACTGGAACGCCGCTTCGGCACCCGCGACCTGGCGGGCCTGCCCAAGCAGTCCGACGAACCGGTGCTGTCGATCCGCACGGATGTGCGGCGCTTCGAGTCGGTACTGGGCCAGTACGCGCTGATCGACGTGGTGTGGAATCTGAGCCTGCGAAGCAGCGGCGACAAGCGCCAGAACCTGACCTGCAGCAGCGTGATTCGTCAGCCCGCCGGACTTGGCATGGAAAATCTGGTGCTGGCCCATCAAAAAGCCGTGTCGAGCCTGGCCGACACCATCGCCAAGACCGCCAGCAACTGGGCGCGTCAACCCTCCTCCCGCTGCCCCTCCTGAACCCTGCGGTGTCGCGGACGCCCCATACGGCGTCCGCCCTACCCAGCGCCCGAGCTGCTACGCGCGAAAATCTTGCGAATTCAATGGTCGGGTCGCCACCAGGTGCACGAATCAAACGGATGTTTAATTAATACTTCCAATAGTCAATTGAATGTTCCACAATTGGATCCGATACTCATTTTTACATTTAAAGATACAGACGCCCAATGCGGCGCCAAGCAATTAGTATGACTTAATGAATTATTTGCAACTCTTCATAATAGTTGTGTCGTACCCATTGCGTATCCGCGCCAAACGTCGAGCGTCAGCGCTGTCAGCAGCAATATCGAGGAGAAACACATGACAGGGATCGGTCAAAGACTGCGACAGGAACGCAATCGCCTGAAGTTGTCACAAAGCGCACTGGGCTCTGTTGGCGGAGTGGAAACCAATGCACAAGGTAATTATGAAAGTGGGGCACGTTCACCGAAAGCCGATTATCTACTGCGTATCGCCAAGGCTGGCGTGGATATCAACTATGTATTGACGGGCTTGCGCGTACTGGCAACTGACCTTGAACCCGACACCGCTCTGTTGCCTGCGCGCTCCGGGGGCAGAGCCGAGCACCTGGGCAAGGCCACCCATCAGTTACATCAGAATCTGCATGAGCTGATCGATGCGCTTTATCAGGTCGCGCTGCTGATTGAAACCCGCGCCAGCCATACACATGATGAAGTCGCCAAAACCGAACTCGACACGATCCGCTCAGAAACCCAGGCGTTCGCCCAGGCTTCGGTGCGTCTGATCTTCGTGACGTCGAAGCTCGCTTGATCACCGGTCGAGCGGTGTACAACGGCGCAACGCCTACGGCATGATCTTCAGTTCTGATCACCAGCCGGACAGCCCAGTGCCACTCTCTTCCCATGACTTGACCCAACTGACCGCCAGCGCTGCCGCTCGACTGTTGCAGCGTCGCGAGCTGACCGCTCAGGCTCTGCTCCAGGCCTGCCTGGCGTGCATTGAACGCCATGAACCGGACATTCTCGCCTGGCGCCAGTACGACGCCGGACGCGCCATGCAGCTCGCCCGACAGTTGGATCAAGGCCCTCTGCGCGGCCCGTTGCATGGCCCCCCGCTGGGGGTCAAGGACCTGTTCGACACCCGCGATTTTCCATCGGGCTATGGCTCGCCGATTTACCAGCATCATCAGCCGGTCAATGACGCAGCGGCAGTCGCCCTGTGCCGCCAGGCCGGGGCGATTGTCGTGGGCAAGACTGTCACCACCGAATTCGCCACATTCACCCCTGGCCCGACCCGCAACCCGCATAACCATCAGCACACCCCCGGTGGCTCCTCCAGCGGTTCGGCGGCGGCCGTCGGGGCGCATATGGTGCCACTGGCGCTGGGCACCCAGACCGCCGCTTCGATCATTCGTCCGGCAGCCTATTGCGGCGTGGTCGGTTTCAAGCCCAGCTTCGGCCTGATTCCCCGCGCTGGAGTCAAAAGCCTGAGCGAGTCACTGGACACGGTCGGAGCGTTCGGTCGCTGCGTCGAAGACGTGGCGTTGCTCGCCTCTGTCATGGCTAACGCCCCACAGTGGCGCGAGCTGCCCGACGACCGCAAGCCACGCATTGGCGTGTGCCGCACGGCGCATTGGGACAGCGCCAGCCCGGCGGCCCAGCGAGCGTTCGAGACCACTGTTGGTCGATTGCACGAGGCCGGCGTGCATCTGGTGGACGTGACCCTGACCCAGGCGGTCTGTGCCCTGAGCCAGGCGCATGATGAGGTGATGTGCGCCGAGGCGTTCAAGGCCTTGGCTGATGAGCGCCTGAACCATCCGCAGCTATTGAGCGAACGGCTTCAGGCAATGCTTGAGCGCGGATCGCGAATCACCTATGAACACACCCTGCAACACCGCGCACAGCTGGCGTCGGCCAGGCACCAGCTGGGACGTGGTTTCGCCGATTACGACCTGCTGATGACCCCCAGCGCCTGCGGTGAAGCCGAGCAAGGCCTGGAACGCACCGGTGACCCGATGTTCTCGCGCATCTGGAGCCTGATGGGGTTGCCCAGTCTGAATCTGCCGGTGGGCTTCGGGCCGCAGGGATTGCCTTTGGGCATTCAGGTGATCGGGCCAGTACTGAGCGATACCGCGACCCTGGCCTTCGCCCGCTGGATTGAGCAAAAGCTGGCGATTGACGCCTGATGCGCGATTGACCTGTCACTGCCTTAGCAGCACGGCCTGCGGCCAGAAACAAATGCCCGTGTGCGGCCCCCCGTAGCAGTCCGGCTTGCCAGCGGTGAGGCCCTCAAAATCGCCACCGCCGGCAAGCCGGGCTGCTACTGGGATGTGCGTGTAGGTGCGTGTAGGTGCGTGGGGGAACGATCAACACTGGCGGATGCTTCGGCCCGCAGGGCGTGGGAGCGTGGCTGGTCCCGCGATCGGCGACGGAGTCGTCGTGAAACCTGACGCCCCCGTCTTGCCTGCCCCACCGAGGTGGCCGATTTACGACGCATTCCCCGTCGCTCGCGGGACCAGCCGCGCTCCTCCGCCCTGCGGCCAGAATCAGACGCCAGCGGCGGACGAACCGTTCTTAACGCCGCTTCATCCGGTCGATGATCACTGCCAACAGCAGGATCGTGCCGCGAATCACGTACTGATAGAAGGTGTCGATGTTCTTCAGGTTCATTGCGTTCTCGATGATCGCCAGGATCAACACCCCGGCAATCACGTGGCGAATCATGCCAATCCCGCCGCTCAGTGATACGCCGCCCAGGACGCACGCCGAAATCACTGTCAGCTCGAAGCCCTGACCGATCATCGGCTGGCCGGAGGTCATGCGCGAAGCCAGTATCACCCCGGCCAGCGCACCGATCAGCCCGTGCACGGCGAAGATGATGATCTTGGTCCGGTCGACATGCACCCCGGCCAGTAGCGCGGCTTCCTGATTGCCCCCGATGGCCAGTGAATTGCGCCCGTAAGTGGTGTAGTTGAGCAGCCAGCCGAAGAACACGAAACATACGACCGTGATCAGGATAGGCACCGGCACGCCGAACAGCTGGCCGTTACCGAACACGAAAAACGCTTCATCGCCTACACCGACGGCCTTGCCGTTGGAAAAGATATAGGCAAGGCCACGCACGATCTGCATGGTCGCAAGTGTCGTGATCAGCGCGTTGATGCGCAGCTTGGCAATGACGATGCCGTTGATCAGGCCCACCAGCAGGCCCATGGCCAGCGCCGCCGAGACCCCGAGAAACACGCTGTCGGTGTCGCGGATGACGATCCCGGCAATGACCCCGGAGCAGGCCAGCACCGAACCTACCGAGAGGTCGAAGTGCCCGGACGCCAGGCAGAACAGCATGGTGCAGGCGGCGATGCCGACGGTGGAGATCGCCAGACCCAGGCCACGCATGTTCAGGGGCGACATGAAGTTGTCGATGAGCAAGGCACAGAGCACGAAGATGCCCAGTGCAGCCAGGAGCATGGCCCAGTCGTCGATGAATCGACGCATGTTCATGCCCTGGCGGGGAGCCGTCAGGCTGGATTCAGTAGACATACGCACCTCATTTTTATTTTTCACTGTCGTGACCAGATGTCAGCCGCGCGAACGCGGCAATGCCAGTTGCAACAACCGTTGTTCGTTGGCCTCATCGCGAGAAAGCTCGCCAGTAATGGCGCCTTCGCTCATGACCAGAATGCGGTCGGAAATACCCATGACTTCCATCAGATCGCTGGACACCACAATCACCGCGATGCCGTCGGCGGCCAGGTCATGAATGATCTGATAGATCTCGGATTTGGCGCCAATGTCGATGCCGCGAGTAGGCTCGTCGAGCAACAGGACCTTCATCGGCATCGACAGCCAGCGCCCGAGGATGGCCTTCTGTTGATTGCCGCCGGAGAGAAACAGCATCTGCTGTTCCGGCGAAGGCGTCTTGACGTTCATCGCGCGAATCTGATGCCGGGCGTTGTCGCGCTCCCAGCGTCCCTGAATCAGGCAACCCAGGTGCACATGCCGGGGCCGCGCGCCGATGTTGATGTTCTCGGCGACACTGGACAGCGGCACGATGCCTTCTTTCTTGCGATCCTCCGGGCACAGCAGGATCCCGGCCGATATCGCATCGCGCGGCGACTTCAGGCTCAGCGGTTTGCCATCGAGCTGCAACGTCCCGGCCTGACTGCGGGTCAGCCCCGACAGGATGCGAAACAACTCGGTACGGCCTGCACCGACCAGCCCGAAAAACCCCAGCACTTCGCCCTTCTGCACCGCAAAGCTCACCGGTTCCTGGATACCAGGCCCCATCAGGCCGGTAACCCGCAGACTCGGCCCTTGATGCTGGCGTGGGCGGTAGTTGTAGATGTCCTGGATGTCGCGACCGACCATGCAGGTCACCAGGCGGTCATGGTCCAGGTCGGCCATGTCTTCGAAGGTGCGCACGAAACGTCCGTCCTTGAACACCGTGACCGCGTCACAGACCCGGAAGATTTCTTCCATGCGGTGCGACACGTAAAGAATGACCCGGCCTTCGTCGCGCAATTTGACGATGATTGCCATCAGACGGTCGATTTCGCGCGCCGACAGGCTGCTGGTCGGCTCATCGAAGGCAATGACGTGAGCATTGCGCGACATCGCCTTGGCGATTTCCACCAGTTGCCGCTGGCCCAGGGACAAGTCACCCAGACGAGTCGCGGGGTCGATTTCGTCCGCCAGGCCTTTGAGCAGTTCGCGGGCGCGGCGCATCATCGCCCGACGATTGACCATCCCCCAACGGTTTGGCATATGCCCCAGCAGCAGGTTTTCCGCGACCGACATTTCCGGGACCAGATGCAACTCCTGGTGAATCACCGCAACGCCCGCTGCAATGCTGTCAGCGGTGGATTTGAAGGCCAGGCGTTGATCGCCGATCTGCAGGTCGCCGCTATTGGGCTGATACGAGCCGCCGAGTATCTTGAGCAGCGTCGACTTGCCCGCGCCGTTCTCGCCCATCAGCGCATGGACGCTGCCTGGCCGAGCTTCGAAGTTGATGTCCGACAATGCCTTCACACCGGGAAAGGTCTTGCCGATCCCGTTGAAGCGCAAACTGCCACTGGACTGCTGTAGTTGAACCGATGCCTGTTGCATGAACCACCTCCTCCTCGCTCCACCCAACGGTGTGGAGCGAGGCCTTGCGGATGTCAGCCTGACGGATCAGGCTTGCCGAAATGAGCCGCTGATTACTTGTACAGACCGATCTTGGTCAGCACTTCCTTGAAGTTTTCGCGGGTAATCAGGGTCACGTCGTCCATGGCGGTGTACTTGGCCGGCTCCTTGCCGGTGGTCACCCACTCATACATCTGCAGGGCGGTGTTGTAGCCTTCTTTGTCCGGGCTTGGCAGCATCGAGCCGAAGAAACCGCTCTTGGTTTTTTTCAGCTCATCGATAGCGTCAGTACCGTTGATGCCGATGCCGATCACGTTGTCCGGGCTGAACCCGGCACCTGCGGTCGCGCGTACGCCACCGAGCACGGTGTTGTCATTCATGCCGCCGACAATGAGGTTCTTCGCGCCGCTTGGCAGTTTAGGCAGGGCGGCGTTGGTAGCGTCCATGCTGCCCGGGACATCGAGGGTCTTCTGCGCCGTGAAAAGGATGTGGTCGTCTGGCAGACCGGCCTTCTTCAGCGCATCGACCGAACCGTCGGTGCGCTTCTTGCCAGTGTCCAGCTCGTTATAGGTGTTGATGATCGCGTAGGTTTCCTTCCAGTCCCACTTGCGATTCTGCGCTTCAGTGGCCATGGCCGCGCCCTGTTTCTGACCGACTTCGAATGCGGCCATGCCCAGGTACGGCACGTCTTCCATGAACTTGCCCTTGGCGTCGACGAACCGGTCATCCACTGCCATGACCTTCAGGTCGTTGGCTTTGGCCTTGGCGACGATGGCAGGGCCCAGCGATACGTCAGGCGGGCAGATGACGAAACCCTTGGCGCCGTTGGCGGCCAGGTTATCGATGGCGGTGAGGGTCTTCTCGCCGTCAGGCACGGCGATCTTGATCACTTCAAAGCCGTGATCCTTGCCGGCTTTTTCGGCGAACTGCCATTCGGTCTGGAACCAGGGCTCTTCAGCCTGCTTGACCAGAAAGCCGATCTTGACCTTATCGGCAGCAGTGACGCCGCCGCTCATTCCGACAATGGCGGTGGCAACAGCGGCACAGCACAGGGAACGAATCCCGTGGCGACTCAACATAGCTAACTCCTTATTTTTATTGACTAGCTACAGCGTCCAGCAGTGGATGTCGTGACAGTTGCGCGTGCTTTCGCATCGCAGACCGTACGACTGAAAACAGTCATATCATATTATCAATGACGTCTATGTAACCGAGTGTCACACCCTTGTTGCAGTAAAGGCTCAACCTGCAAAGCGATTCGAAGCCAACCCTCTGATGCCGGTTTCAACCCTGATCACACAGCCGTCCAGTTCCAGCGCGTCGCTGGCAGGTCTGGCACTGGTGACGAACAGGGTCGTCATGTCAGGTCCGCCGAATACACAGCTGGTGGGATGACTCAGCGGTACTTCGACGATCCGGTCGACACTGCCATCCGGGGCGAACCGGATCAGGCAATGGCCGCCCCAGCGTGCATTCCAGACATAGCCTTGCGCGTCCATCGCCGAGCCATCTGGCACGCCGCGAACATGCCTGGCCGCCCAAATGCGCCGTTCGCCAAGAGCACCATCAGCCTGAATCGAGTAGCGGTAAATCACTCCGTCCAGGCTGTCTGCGGTGAGCAGCGTGCTGTCGTCATCGGCCCAGAGCAGGGTGTTGACGATGCCTTGTCCTTGCAGCAACGGCGTGACCTGCGCGTCGCCGTCGACTCGGAACAGCCCACCCGATCGGCGTTCCAGCGGCAAGTCAGCGCCTTGGGCGTCGAGGTTGTTTTGCATGCTGCCCAGCCACAGTCGGCCCCGGCTGTCGCAGCGCGCTTCGTTGGCGCGGTTGCCTGTCACCGGGTCGGCCACGCACAACAAGGATAGCGCCGGCTCATCAGCGTGGGATTCGAGGTTCAGGCGGTATACGCCACTGGCCAACGTCACCAGCGCATCGCCCGCAATGGTGGGAATGAAAGCAGACACTGGCTCGTTGAACTGCCAGTGCCGCACCTGGCCCTGATGCAGGCGCAGTGCGCGGAATCCGGCGATGTCCACCCAGTACAAACTGCCCTGGATAGCATCCCAGAACGGCCCTTCGGCCAATTTGAATCGCTGGTCACAGACCGGTTGCCAATCCATCACGATGTCCTGTTTTTTATTGTTGTCGAGTGTTCAGCCATCTTGTTTCTTCATCACTGTAGCGGCGACACCGGCTCGCCCGGCCCTGCTCCGTCGTCACTGCGCCAGCGAGCGGGAAATCACCTCACTGGCGTTTTCGATCAGGCTCATGCAGGCCCAGACCCCACGGCCCGCATCGCGTGTGGCGATGGCGTCGGCCAGATCCTTGTGCAGCGGCAACGTGCGACCCAGCTCGCCCGGCACGGCCGACGACACCTCGAAGGAAATCGCCAGCAACGCACCCAGCGCAGGCAGCATCTGCTCGATGAACTGGTTGTGACTGGCCGCCAGCACCGCCTCGTGAAAGCACTGGTCGGCGTGGTTGTAGTCACCCTTGTCCGCCACACTGGCCGCCAGCTGCACATAGGCCGCCTGGATCTCGACAATCTGCTGCGGCGTCGCCCGTTCGCACGCCCAGCGCACGGCCATCGGCTCGATGGCGCGCCGCAGGTCCAGCAGATCCATCACAAAGCTTTCCGGCAAACCCTTGGCCGCCAGCCAGCCAACCACCTGTGGATCGAACAGGTTCCAGCTGCGCACCGGCAACACCCGTGTGCCGACCTTCGGCCCGACTTCCAGCATGCCCTTGGCCACCAATGTCTTGATGGCTTCGCGAATCACCGTGCGACTGACCCCGAACTCTTCACCCAATGCCGCCTCGACCTTAAGCGCCTGTCCCGGCCCGACACTGCCTTGAGCAATCCAGGCCCCCAGACGGTCTACAGTCGACGCGTGAAAACTGTTGCTCATGTCATCCGCCCCTTCACGCGGTGTTTTCCGCGATTCGAGGCTAATCATCATACGATTGAGTGTCAAACGCCTGTACAACCTGCAAAACCTGGGCTAAACCTGACCGGCGACTGACGCAAGCTTGAACTTGGGTAAATAGTATTACAATTTATTTTTAAATCGAGAATTTTTGCTCTATAAATCGATAAATCGTTTTTTTGCCTGATGAATAGTATGACCAATTCAAGAGTGAGCTTGCTCGCGATACCCCAGGACCCGGCGACATGAGGTCCATGCCCGGAACCGCATCGCGAGCAAGCTCACTACTACAGAAACGGCTGTATCCATAACAACAAAAGGAAGGACGCAATGAGGAAGACGCTGATCCCTGCTATCGGACTGTCACTGCTGGCTGCGGCACTGCAAGTCAACGCCGCCGGACTGTCCAGCGAACATGCTGCTTTCGGCAAGATGCCGGACGGCACGGCGGTTGAAAAATATACCCTGCGAAACAGTCTGGGCATGCAAGCCACGGTCATCACCTATGGCGCCACGCTTCAGTCGCTGCTGGTGCCGGACAAGCACAAGAAGGCCGAAGACGTCGTGCTCGGTTTTGACGACCTGGACGGTTATCTGCACGGCACGTCCTTCTTTGGCGCCACCATCGGCCGTTTCGGCAACCGCCTGGCGGACGGCAAGTTCAGCCTCGACGGCAAGTCGTATCAGGTTCCGCAGAACGACAAGACCAACGCGTTGCATGGCGGCACCAAGGGCTTTGACAAGCAGATATGGAAAGCCGAGCAGGTCAAGGACAAAGGGTGGGTCGGGGTCAAGCTGACTTACGTGTCGGTGGACGGCGAGATGGGCTTCCCGGGCACCCTCAAGACCGAGGTGACCTACAGCCTCAACGAGAAGAACGAGTTGCGCATTCAGTACCACGCCACTACCGATAAGCCGACCGTGCTGAACCTGACCAACCACAGTTACTTCAACCTGGCGGGTGCGGGCAACGGTGACATCCTCGACCAGGTGGCGATGGTCAAGGCATCGCACTACACGCCGGTCAACGTCAAATTGATCCCGACCGGCGAGTTGCCGCCCGTGGCGGGTACACCGCTGGACTTCCTCAAACCAACTGCGTTCGGCAAACGGATTCGCGAGGACAATGAGCAGTTGAAATTCGCCGAGCCGAACGAAGGCGGCTATGACCACAACTGGGTGCTGGACACCAAGGGCAAGGTGTCGGCACTGGCCGCCGATGTGGTCGATCCGAAGTCCGGGCGACGCCTGCAGCTGTTCACCAGCGAGCCGGGCGTGCAACTGTACACCGGTAACTTCCTCGACGGCACGGTCAAGGGCAAGGCGGGCAAAATCTATCCTCACTGGGGCGCCTTCACCCTCGAAACCCAGCATTACCCGGATTCGCCGAACCAGCCCAACTTCCCGTCAACACGACTGGATCCGGGCAAGGCTTACAATCAGACCACCGTGTTCAAGTTCCTGAGTAAATAAGCCGCCACTGACAAACACTCAGAGCAGTCCAGCTTCACAGCGTGGGTTATCTGGCACTTGCCGGCCAGATAACTACGCAATGCCGGGCTGCTCTTAGTTATCTGGCAACGGCGCGTGAACCATCCATTTGTTCACATCTGCACCATCCTATCCATTCGTTCTGTACGACTCCTAACCGTTTGGTAGTAAAAGCATTATTTCGAGTGAATTTTCCGCGTGACAGCGACTCAGTGGAATGTGAGCGACTGATAGGGAGGTTCGCAAGAGTGGGACAGTACAAGCACTTCAGAATCGATTATCTGCTGCATGGCAAATACAAAAGCTTCTACATCAGCGCCGAGGCCATGGACAATGCATCCGCCTGGCACTGGGCATCGGTGGACGCAGGATTTGGGCAGATACCGAAATACCGTTCGGACAAAGTGCCGAAAGTCAGTAAGCCCAAAGCCGAACAACTTGGCCTGACGGATGTGGAGTGGGCGGAATCCTGATTTGCCGAAGCAGACCTGAATGACCCATCCCCGCCGATACGTTTAACCCACGTATCGGCGGCGCGATGTCAGGCCTATGACCTGACCTCCCGCCTATCGGTCCTGCGCCCCCCGCGCGGGAACTGTTCACCGAGAAACAGCCAATACGCAGTTTGCTGACTCAGGTACAGCCCCTCCCACGCGCTTGCGCGTACACCTGCCTGCCACGAAGCGTGTCAGCCGAGAGAAAGTGCCTGCCCCCCGGCCAATGAGCCATTAAACGCCAGTGAACGCCGTCGCCCCGTCATGGCACATCCCCTGCAATCTTGAGTCCACGTTCAGGCCCATCCTGTTCGCCTCAACTTCTGATGTCGGCACCTCCCCCTCCTGACCGACGTTCACCGAGACGCTTGAATGACCCTTTCGCGCTTTATTCGCCATGGCCTGGCCTCATTGGCCCTGCTCACCCCGCTGGTGCATGCCGCCGCTCCCGTTACCCTGGTGGTGGGCGATCAGAACTACTACAACGTCCGCGCCTCGGTAGAGGCCTCTGGCGTGCTCAAGGACGCCCCCTACACCGTGGAATGGAAGCATTTCCAGTCGGCGGCACCGGTCGCTGAAGGCCTGGAAGCCGGAGCGCTTGACCTGGGCTTTCTGGGCGACTCGGGGTTTATTTTCCTGGCAGCCAAGGGCGCACCGGTGAAGCTGATCGGGGTATCGCGACAAAACCTGGACACCATTGCCTTGCTGGTGCCCAAGGATTCGCCAGCGAAAACCATCGAAGACCTCAAAGGCAAGAAAGTGGCCTATTGGCCCGGCGCCTGGAGCCAGCAATTGACCCTGCGCGCACTGGAGAAAGCCGGACTGCCAAAAGACTATGTGCAGTTCGTCAAACTGATGCCCATCGACGCAGCTGCCGCACTGCCCCAGGGCAGCATTGACGCCTTCCCGGTATGGGAACCCTACATCTCGCAGCAACAGGTGTTCTCAGGCGCCCGACCGATCATCACCGCCCGCGGCCTGATGCCCGGTCTGTCGAGCATTGCCGCCAACGCAGGCTCCATCGAGCCCAAGCGCGCGGCCATCGCCGACTTCCTCACACGTCTGCAACAAGCACGAAGCTGGGTGCAGGGCAACAAGGAAGCGTATGCCGATTTATGGGCCAAGAGGGCCAATCTGGATCAGGCCGTGTCGCGGCACTGGATCGGGCAAGCTGACATGAGCGTCGGCGCGGTCGATCCTGGCGCCGCCAGGGATTATCAAGACACGGCCGATTTTCTGCTGCAGACCGGGGCACTGCCCAAGGCCTTTGACATCAAGAGTGTGATCGACACCTCGTTCAGCGGCGCATTCCACTGAACAGGTTTCTGACAATTGGCCCGCTCGCTCCGGGCCTTTGGACAAACTGATCATTAAACGACCATTGCGAGTAAGGCCTTGCATTTGTTGGCTTACAGCCAGTTATCCACAGAGATATTCACGTTTTCCGTGGACAACTTTTCGAACCAAGTGCCGTTGACTTTTGCTCAAGACAAAGCGTAGGCCGTGGCACCTCAGGCCACATCGGTTTTGGCTTGCTGCTCCAGATGCACCTGCAGTTGAGCGTCGATGTGCAGCGCCGCAGCCAGCTCATCGAGGTACCTGCGCTCGGCGTCCTGCTGATCGTCCACCAGCAGGACGCTGGCCAGATACATCTCGGCGGCCATGCCAGGCTCGCCATTGGCTTGCTGCGCGACCTCGACCGCATCCAGCGGTTTGCCCAGCTCATTTTCCATCCATTGCTGCAGGGCCGGATCATCGGTGTGGCGCGACAGCTCTGCGGCAATGATCCGGTGCTCCTTTTCGTCAACCTTGCCGTCAGCCTTGGCCGCCGCGATCAGGGCGCGCAGGATCGCATGACTGTGATTCTCGGCCTCGGGCCCGGCCAGTTGATCCACCGTGCGCGCCGCCTGCTGCGGCGCCGATGCCTGTTGCTGCTGCCAGGCCTGATAGGCCTTGAAAGCCATCATGCCCAGCGACGCCAGCATCGCGTATTGGCTGCCGCTGCCGGAACGCGTCTGCGCGCCGCCCGCCACGCTGCCTGTCGAACCACCTCCCAGGATTGCTCCCAGCAATCCGCCCAGACCGCCGCCGCTTGCCCCCGAGGAGGCTCCGCCGCGCAGCAAACCGCCCAGCAGTCCGCCCAGACCACCCTGCCCGGTCTGCGCTCCAGTACCGGTGCCTTGCTGCGTGCTTGTGCCTTGGCTGGCACGCAACAGTTGCTCGAGTAGATCGCTGGTATTCATGGTCCTGACCTCATCCGATAAGTGTGACTCCTGAAACCAAACGATAGCCCCCGGACAGTGGTGTGCCATGACCGTCCAGCCGACGCAGGCCCAGGACACAAGCGTTTGCCTGCCGCGCTGTCAGACAGATCGCGTGCTAGCATCGGGTCAATGGTGATTCTGAAGGAGACAACGGCATGCTGGATCAACACTCATTCGCCGCCTTTCTGTTCGACATGGACGGCACGCTGACCAACTCAATCGCCGCCTCCGAGCGCGTGTGGACGAAATGGGCCTTGAGCAAGGGCCTGGATGTCGAGACATTCCTGCCGACCATTCACGGCGTGCGTTGCGTCGAAACCGTGCGAGGGTTGAATCTGCCAGGCGTTGATCCTGAGCATGAGGCGGCGCTGCTCACCCAGGCTGAAATCGACGATGTCGAGGGTGTGGTGTCCATCGCCGGCGCCGCTCAACTGCTGCGCATGCTTCCAGCAGGCCGCTGGGCAGTGGTCACGTCAGCGCCGCGTCGCCTGGCCGAGCGCAGGATTGTCGCCGCAGGCTTGCCAATGCCAGCGCTGGTGATCGCGGCCGAAGACGTTGAGCACGGCAAGCCGGCCCCGGATTGTTTTTTGCTGGCGGCCGAGCGTTTGGGTGTCAAACCCGATCAATGCCTGGTCTTCGAGGATGCGCCTGCTGGCATCGCTGCCGCCGAAGCGGCCGGGGCAAAAGTGGTAGTGATCACCGCGGCGCACAAGCACGCTATCGAAACCGCGCACCCGTCGCTGAACAGCTATGACGGTTACAGGGTGACGCAGGATGAACACGGATGGTTGCAACTGCTTTCACGCTGAAGTCGGGATGCTGTCAAGGGGCCGATTGCCGGCCCCTGCAGCCTTGGACGATCAGACCGCGCCAAGCACCCGCGCCAGGGTCGCTTTGACTTTGTCGATCCCCTGATGCAACGCTTGCTCGATTTCAGCCATGGTAATCACCGCTGCGGACTTGCCCGCAGCCGGGTTGACCACCAGCGCCAGACAGGCGTATTCCAATTCAAGCTCGCGCGCCAGCGCGGCTTCCGGCATGCCTGTCATACCGACGATATCGCAGCCGTCGCGCTCCAGCCGGACGATCTCGGCCACGGTTTCCAGACGCGGTCCCTGAGTGCAGGCGTACACGCCGAAATCGCTGAATGCACAGCCCTCGGCGGCCAGCGCATCAATCAGGCGGGCGCGCAGTGGCGCGCTGTAGGGGTAGCTGAAGTCGATGTGCGTGACCTGCTCAAGATCGTCGGCGAAGAAGGTGTGATCGCGACCGCTGGTGTAATCCACCAGATCATGCGGCACGCAGAAATGTCCGGTGCCCATGTCAGGATGAATACCGCCCACCGCATTGACCGCCAGAATCGCCTGAGCGCCAGCCTGCTTCAGCGCCCAGATGTTGGCCCGATAGTTGACCCTGTGCGGCGGCAGGCGATGCGGGTGACCATGACGGGCGAGAAACATCACCTCGCGGCCGGCGTATTCACCGATCTGGATCTCGCCGGAGGGCGCGCCATAAGGCGTGTTCATCGGCAGCGACTGACGAATCGTCAGGCCTTCGAGTTGCGTCAGGCCGGTGCCGCCGATAATTGCGTAAACAGTCATGGCAAATCCTTAATCGATCAATTGTGCGGCGCGCAAGGCACTCAGCGCTGCCAGCCAGCGTGGCTGCTGGCGATATTCGGTGGTCGCAAGACCCTGCCCGCGCATCCTGGCGAGACGCGCAGCCGGGGTAACTTTCATTCGCTGCGCGGCCGTCAATGCCAGTTCGGCAGCGCCGCGGTCATTGCACACCAAGCCCATGTCACAGCCTGCAGTCAAGGCAGCCTCGATCCGGCTGGCGGCGTCGCCCACCACATGCGCGCCGGCCATGGACAGATCGTCGCTGAAAATCACCCCGTCAAAACCCAGTTCGCCGCGCAGGATGTCCTGCAACCAACGGCGCGAAAAGCCTGCTGGCTGGGAGTCGACCTGCGGGTAAATCACGTGCGCCGGCATCACTGCCGCCAGCTGTTTGCTCAAACGCGCGAACGGCACCAGGTCATTGGCACGGAGGGTCTCCAGGCTGCGCTCGTCATTGGGAATCGCCACATGCGAATCAGCCTCGGCCCAGCCATGCCCCGGAAAATGCTTACCAGTGGCGGCCATGCCCGCTTCATTCATGCCCTGGATGAACGCGCCAGCCAGCAATGCCGCGCGCTCAGGGTCGCCTTCGAATGAGCGACTGCCCACCACTGCACTGCGTTGGTAATCCAGATCCAGCACAGGGGCGAAACTCAGGTCCAGGCCTACCGCCAACACCTCGGTCGCCATCAGCCAGCCACACTGTCGGGCCAGCAATTCGGCATTCGGGTGGTCGGCGATGGCACGCATTGCTGGCAGGCGCACGAAGCCCTGACGCAGTCGTTGCACTCGCCCGCCCTCTTGATCCACCGCCAGCAGCAGGTCAGGACGAATTGCCCGAATGGCGGCGCTCAGTTGGCGAACCTGCCGAGGGGATTCGATGTTGCGCGCAAAAATGATCAGGCCGCCCACCTCGGGCTGGCGCAGAAACTGGCGGTCTTCGGATGTCAGCCAGGTACCGGCGATATCCACCATCAGGGAGCCTTGCAGGCCAGAACGCATATGAAGATCCTTCAACAACCATTGCTCAGTTGCGGCATGGTGAGGGATCGCCGGGTGCGATGCAAATGCTCGGCACCCGTCTGCCAGGCCGTCAGACCTTGGCGGGGGCTGGCGCCGGGCTTTTGCTGCGAGGCTTGAGTTGGGCGCTGATCATCGCCGAGTCAGTGACGCCGGTTTCGGCACGCATGCCGGCGGCCAGAAACGGCACCATCAGGCGCATGACCTGCTCAATCGAAGTGTTGACGCCGAAGTCGGTTTCCGCGATCGCCCGCAGCGCCTTGATGCCGGACATGCTGAACGCCGCGGCACCGAGCATGAAGTGCACGCGCCAGAACAGCTCGATGGGCGGAATACGCGGCGCGGCCTCATTGACCAGCAACATGTAGCGGCGGAACACCTTGCCGTACATGTCCTCCAGATAACGCCGCAAATGCCCTTGGCTCTGACTGAATGCCAGGCCCAGCAGGCGCATGAAAATCGACAGATCATTGCCGCTGCGAGGTTGCACCACCAGCGCCTGCTCGACGAGGATTTCCAGCAGTTCTTCCAGCGAAGGCTTGTGCTCGGGCCGGGCCTGGCGACGCTCCAGCTCCTTGTCGAGACTGATGCAGAACGGCCCCAGAAAACGTGAGAACACGGCCTGGATCAGCGCTTTCTTGGAGCCAAAATGATAGTTCACCGCAGCAAGGTTGACTGATGCCTTGCTGGTGATCAGCCGCAACGACGTTTCGGCAAAACCCTTTTCTGCGAAAAGCTGCTCCGCAGCATCGAGAATTCGTTCAACTGTTTCCGACTGAGCCATGGTGATTCGCCTGACAAACACTTGTTTGAAACATACGTTTCAGCCGACTGCATGTCAACCCTGACTGTCCGTTTTCTGCCTGATCAGTCACGCCATTTAACCATATAAACCGTGGCTGTCAGAGCGTCCTGTGACAAACCCGCAGCGTACGGCGAATGGCGCTTGCGGGCGCCTTGTAAAAAGGAGGATTGCCAAGACGCGATCACTGTATATAATCCCAGTCACTGTATAAAAAGACAGAGCGATGCACATGATCAAACTGACGTCACGCCAAGCCGAGATTCTGGACTTCATCAAACGCTGTCTCGAAGACAACGGCTATCCGCCTACCCGTGCGGAAATCGCTCAAAAGCTCGGATTCAAATCGCCCAATGCGGCCGAAGAGCATCTGAAAGCGCTGGCGCGCAAAGGGGCCATCGAAATGACCCCGGGCGCTTCACGCGGCATCCGCATCCCAGGCTTCGAAGCCAAGAGCGAGGACAGCGGCCTGCCCATCATTGGTCGAGTCGCAGCCGGTGCGCCGATCCTCGCCCAGCAACATATCGAAGAGTCGCTGGCCATCAACCCCGCCTTCTTCCACCCCAGTGCCGATTACCTGCTGCGCGTCCATGGCATGAGCATGAAGGACGTCGGCATTCTCGATGGCGATCTGCTTGCAGTGCATACCACCCGTGAAGCCCGCAACGGCCAGATCGTGGTTGCCCGGATTGGCGATGAAGTCACCGTCAAACGCTTCAAGCGTGAAGGCAGCAAGGTCTGGTTGCTTGCCGAAAACCCGGATTTCGCCCCCATCGAAGTCAACCTCAAGGATCAGGATCTGGTCATCGAAGGGCTGAGCGTCGGCGTGATTCGCCGCTAAGGAGAACGTTTATGCAGTTCCCACAGACACCGCAACAACATGCACAACTGCCGCTGTTCGAAGCATTCATGGCACCTGGCGTGCCAATGCTCGAGGTTCCTCTGCTGCAGGTAGCGGTTCTCGACGAAGTCGTTGAAACGCCCTGGAACAACGAACCAGAAGTCTTCAGTGAATTGTCATTGCGCGGCGCTGCCGGAAACTGCCTGAACCTGCTGGCTCCCATCCTGCGTGATTTGAGCCAGGACAGAAACGACCGCTGGCTGACCTTGATCGCCCCGCCATCGAGCGTCACTCAAGCCTGGTTGCGCGACGCAGGCCTGAACCGCGAACGCATTATCCTGATGCATCCTCGAGGCAAACAGAGCGCGCTGGAACTCACCCGGGAGGCGTTGCGCCTGGGCCGCAGCCACACAGTGGTCAGCTGGATAAACCCGATTACCAGTGGCGCGCGCCAGCAGCTGATCAGCGCGGCACGCATCGGCGACGCACAAAGTCTCAACATCCGCCTGGGCTGAACACCTGAGCAGACTCAACACGTCAGTAACGAGATTTGCATCCGGGCCTCTTGATGGAAAGAAGCCGCCAGAGACAGAACTACGACACTGATCCCGAACAGGATCAGTTGAATCAATGCAGGACCCGTGGCCCCTCTTCTTCTTTGGTCAACTCGCCTTCAGCCAGGCGACCGGCCATCTGCACGCCAACGCTGAGCATCGCCTTGGCGACCTCGACGTGCTGACCTTGCAGGAAGGACTTGGCGTCTTCGGAGAAATTCAAGGTCACCAGAGACCCTTCATCCTCGGCGCGACGCAGCTCAATGCGGCCGTCAGGCAGCTCGACAATTTCCAGAAAAGAGGTTGGCATCAGGACAGTTCTCCACGAAAGGCGGGCATTGTAACAGCCTGATGTCTCAGTCCCTAGTCCATCGATCACTCTGCATCAACACTCGCTCAACCCCTCCCGAAAGCGAATGGCCAGGCTCTTGAGCTGCTGACGCCAGCTTTCCATCTCCTCCCGCGTGATTGCCACCTCAACCTCTTCCTGCGCGCCCACCGCGATAATCAATGGCTGGGTCACGTCACCCTTGGGCTTTTTCGGAGCTCGAGGTGGCAGGAACAAGGCGTTATAGGAAGCCAACAACTGCGCGAGCCAGGTTTCACGATGCTGCGCCAGCTCCACCAGCTCGGCCATCTCGGGAATGGCGATCGCTTCCAGCATTTTCGGAGTCAGCAGGTCTTCGGCACGCGCCGTACTGGCCTGAGGCAGACGATAGAATCCGGCGATCTCGTGGCACAGCCCCAACAACGCGCCATACAGATGAAACACCGCGGATTCACGCTCGGCCTGTTCAAGCCCCTGTGCGTTCATCGCCGGGCTCACCGACGCTTTGGCCATCGCTTCAAGCGCAAGCCCGGCGAAGAAGATCTTCTGATTGGTGCGGGTATAGAGTTCGTGTGCCATGACAGTGGCCTCCACATCAATGAAATTTGAACGAGCAAGCCAGAGGCAAAAAAATCCCTCGATGCACCGCTGCACACCGAGGGACTGTTTTAACGCAAAGCGCAGCCGCTCGCCAGCCGCCCGCGCATCAGAACGAAGCGATCAACGCTTGTCTTCGACCTTCCAGGTGCCGCCATCGTAGAACGCGCGCCAGCCGGTAGGCTTGCCGTCCACTTCGGTCTGCACATATTGCTCCTTGGACTTGCGGCTGTAACGAATCACTGCCGGACGGCCATCAGGGTCTTTCTTCGGTGCCTCGCAGAGGAAGTGATACTTGGGATCGATTTCGTCCTTGTGCGGGACGATTTCCAGTACCAGAGGCGCACGCGTCTCACGATTTTTCGGGAACTGGCTAGCTGCCAGAAACAATCCCGAAGCGCCGTCACGCAGGATGTAGGTGTCGTCGACTTTTTCGCACTTGAGCTCCGGCATCTTCACCGGATCCATCTTCGGCGGCGCCGCCTCACCGCTTTTGAGCAGCTTGCGGGTGTTCTTGCAGTTGGTACAGCCGAAGAACTTGCCGAAGCGGCCAGTCTTGAGTTGCATCTCGCCGCCACACTTGTCGCACTCGACGCTCGGGCCCTCATAGCCCTTGATCCGGTACGTACCCTCTTCGATCTCGTAGCCTGCGCAATCGGGGTTGTTACCACAGATGTGCAGCTTGTGCTTTTCATCGAGCAGGTAAGCGTCCATGGCCGTGCTGCAGATCGGGCAGCGGTGCTTGCCACGCAGCACGCGGGATTCGGATTCGCCCTCATCGTCTTCGGCAATCTCGTCACCCGGGGTCAGGTTGACGGTGGCCTTGCAGCGCTCCTTGGGCGGCAGGCTATAGCCCGAACAGCCAAGGAACACGCCGGTGGACGCGGTACGGATCTGCATTGGACGACCGCACACCTTGCACGGTATGTCGGTCATCACCGGCTGGTTGGCACGCATGCCGCTGTCGCTGGCTTCGGCCACTTCCAGCTTCTTCTTGAAGTCGCCGTAGAACTCATCCAGCACGTTTTTCCAGTCGCGCTCGCCCTGGGCCACGTCGTCAAGGTTCTCTTCCATGCCGGCGGTGAAGCCGTAGTCCATCAGGTTGGAGAAGCTTTCAGACAGACGCTCGGTGACGATGTCGCCCATTTTTTCCGAGTAGAAGCGGCGATTGTGCAGCGCAACGTAACCACGGTCCTGAATGGTCGAGATGATCGCAGCGTAGGTCGAAGGACGACCGATACCGCGCTTTTCCATCTCCTTGACCAGGCTCGCTTCGGAGTAACGCGCAGGCGGCTTGGTAAAGTGCTGGCTCGGGTCGAGCTTGATCAGCTTCAGGTTGTCGCCCTGGGCCATGTCCGGCAACACGTCGTCATCACCAGGCTTGCTCATCTGCGGCAACACCCGGGTGTAGCCGTCGAACTTGAGAATGCGGCCCTTGGCGCGCAGCTCGAAATCGCCGGCAGCCACACTGACGGTGGTCGACAGGTATTGCGCAGGCGGCATCTGGCAGGCCACGAACTGGCGCCAGATCAGCTCATACAGGCGCTCTGCGTCACGTTCCATGCCGGTGAGCTTGCTCGGATGGGTATTGACGTCGGAGGGACGAATCGCTTCGTGAGCCTCTTGCGCGCCTTCCTTGCTGCTGTAGACGATCGGTGACTCGGGCAGGTACTTCTTGCCGAATTCGCTTTCGATGTAAGTGCGCGCCATTTCCACGGCGTCGGCCGACAGATTGGTCGAGTCGGTACGCATATACGTGATGTAGCCCGCTTCGTACAAACGCTGGGCCATCATCATGGTTTTCTTCACGCCGTAACCCAGGCGGTTGCTCGCTGCCTGCTGCAGGGTGGAGGTGATGAACGGCGCCGACGGCTTGCTGCTGGTCGGCTTGTCTTCACGCTTGGCGATGCTGTAGGACGAAGCCTTGAGCTTTTCCAGGGCCGCCATGGCATGGGCTTCGTTCAGCGGCTTGAACGCCTCGCCTTTTTCACGAGCGACTTCGAAACGTACGTTGGCGCCTTTGGCAGTGCCCAGATCGGCGTGCACTTCCCAGTACTCTTCGGGAATGAACGCGCGGATCTCGCGCTCACGCTCCACCACCAGCTTCACGGCAACCGACTGCACGCGGCCAGCCGAAAGACCGCGGGCGATCTTCTGCCACAGTAGTGGCGAAACCATGTAGCCCACCACGCGATCGAGGAAGCGCCGCGCCTGCTGGGCGTTGACCCGATCGATGTCCAGCTCGCCCGGCTTGGAGAAGGCTTCCTGGATGGCTTTTTTGGTGATCTCGTTGAACACCACGCGCTTGTAGCGGTTGTCGTCACCACCGATGGCTTCGCGCAGGTGCCAGGCAATGGCTTCCCCTTCGCGGTCCAAGTCCGTTGCCAGATAGATGGTGTCGGCATCCTTGGCCAGGCGGCGCAGTTCCTCGATCACCTTCTCCTTGCCGGGAAGGATTTCGTACTTGGCTTTCCAGCCATGTTCGGGATCGACGCCCATGCGCGCCACCAGCTGGCGCTTGGCCTTTTCCTTGGGCGACAGCACAGGCGCTTCAGACGCGGTCTTGCCGCGCTTGGCAGCAGGCTCTTTGGCGGCGCTCGCCGAACCGCTGGTGGGCAGGTCTCGGATATGGCCGATACTCGACTTCACCACGTACTGGTTGCCCAGGTACTTGTTGATGGTCTTGGCCTTAGCCGGGGATTCCACAATGACCAGCGATTTGCCCATGGATCGGAAAATTCCTAATGCGAGAAAAAAGACGTTGGAGCCGTCAAGGCCCCGCTATATATAGTGGCTTCAAGGTGAGGTCAAGCACAGGCTACTGCAAGGTCTCCCCTCACGACCTTGAAAAAAGATCAGGTTCGGCCTGAACCAAAGCAAAGCGCGGCACTTGCTCGCCGTCAACCTCGACCGACTCCAGAAACATGCTCAAGGGGCGCACCCAAAGCCCGTATTCGCCATACAGGGCCTGATAGAACACCACCTCATCTTCAGTCTCCGAATGCTTGGCGACACCGAAAACACGGTACTCGGGACCTTTGTAATGGCGGTAGAGACCTGGCTGTAGCGGCATGCTGCGGACCTCACGAATCGACGCAAAAAAAATTCAAAAAACATTTCTTGAGAAAAACAAAAGCCGGGGCACCTGGCCCCGGCTTGCACACTCACATCAGTCAGACGCGTTCAAAGACCGTTGTGATGCCCTGGCCCAGGCCGATGCACATGGTGGCTACACCCAAGGTGCCGCCCTTCTGCTTCATGACGTTGAGCAATGTGCCGGAAATACGCGCTCCCGAGCAACCAAAAGGGTGACCCAAAGCGATAGCGCCGCCGTGCAGGTTAACCTTCTGGTCCATCTTGTCGAGCACTTTTAAATCTTTCAGCACTGGCAGGGCCTGTGCGGCGAACGCTTCGTTGAGCTCGAAGTAGTCGATATCGGCGATCCCCAGACCTGCGCGCTTGAGAGCTTTCTGGGTTGCCGGAACCGGACCGTAACCCATGATTGCAGGGTCGACACCGGCCACTGCCATCGAACGAATGACCGCCAGCGGCTGAATGCCAAGGTCCATGGCACGCTGGCCGGACATGACGATCATGCACGACGCACCGTCAGTGATCTGCGAGGACGTACCCGCGGTCACGGTACCACCTTTTGGATTGAAGGCAGGCTTGAGGGCCGCCAGGCTTTCCAGGGTGGTCTCGGGACGGATGGTCTCGTCGAAGTCGTACATCTTCAGGAAACCGTTCTCGTCATACCCTTGCATCGGGATGATTTCGTCCTTGAAGTTGCCTTCCACGGTTGCCTGCTGCGCCAGACGGTGCGAACGCACACCGAAGGCGTCCTGCGCTTCCCGGGTGATGCCGTGCATCTTGCCGAGCATTTCAGCGGTCAGGCCCATCATGCCCGAAGCCTTGGCGGCATACAGCGACATGTGCGGGTTGGGATCGACACCGTGCATCATGCCGACATGGCCCATGTGCTCGACACCACCGATGACGAACACGTCACCGTTGTTGCTCATGATCGCCTGGGCTGCGGTGTGCAGCGCGCTCATGGACGAGCCGCACAGGCGGCTGACCGTCTGCGCTGCCGAAGTGTGCGGGATCTGGGTCATCAGCGACGCCATGCGCGCGATGTTCCAGCCCTGCTCCAGGGTCTGGTTGACGCAGCCCCAAATCACGTCCTCGACTTCGGCCGGGTCAACCTTGCTGTTGCGCTCCAGCAGCTTGCTGATCAGGTGCGCCGACATGTCCTCGGCGCGGGTGTTGCGGTGCATGCCGCCCTTGGAGCGGCCCATCGGAGTACGACCGAAGTCGACAATCACGACGTCTCTTGGATTCAAGCTCATAAAATTTCACTCTCGCTCAAGTGTTGGACGCTTAACCGAAGAACCGTTGGCCAGTCTTGGCCATTTCACGCAGTTTCGCGGTCGGGTGGTACAGCGCGCCCAAATCAGCGTACTGGTCAGCCAGGGCAACGAACTGGGCGACACCGATCGAATCGATGTAACGCAGCGCGCCGCCACGGAATGGAGGGAAACCAATACCGTAGACCAGACCCATGTCGGCTTCGGCGGCGGTTTCAACGATGCCGTCTTCCAGGCAGCGCACGGTTTCCAGGCACAGCGGGATCATCATCCAGTTGATGATGTCCTCGTCGGTGACTTCGCGCTGCTCGTAAACGATCGGCTTGAGCACTTCGAGCACCGACGGATCGGCAACTTTCTTCTGCTTGCCTTTCTTGTCGGCCTCGTAGGCATAGAAGCCCTTGCCGTTCTTCTGGCCCAGGCGCTTGGCTTCGTACAGCACGTCGATGGCCGAACGGCGGTCATCCTTCATGCGGTCCGGAAAGCCCTCGGCCATGACGTCACGACCGTGATGACCGGTGTCGATGCCGACCACATCCATCAGGTAGGCCGGGCCCATCGGCCAGCCGAATTTTTCCATGACCTTGTCGATGCGCACGAAGTCCACACCGGCGCTGACCAGCTTGGCGAAACCGCCGAAGTACGGGAACAGCACGCGGTTGACCAAGAAGCCCGGGCAGTCGTTGACGACGATCGGGTTCTTGCCCATTTTCTTGGCGTAGGCAACGGTGGTGGCGACCGCCAGCTCGCTGGATTTCTCACCGCGAATCACTTCCACCAGCGGCATCATGTGCACCGGATTGAAGAAGTGCATGCCGACGAAGTTTTCCGGGCGCTTGAGGGCCTTGGCCAGCAAGGTGATAGAGATGGTCGAGGTGTTGGACGCCAGGATGGTGTCCTCCTTGACCTTGTCTTCCACTTCAGCCAGGACCGCCTGCTTGACCTTTGGATTTTCGACGACAGCCTCGACCACCAGGTCCACGTGGCCGAAGTCACCGTAGGACAGGGTCGGACGGATGCCGTTGAGCACTTCGGCCATTTTCGCCGCCGTCATGCGACCTTTATCAACGCGACCGACCAGCAGCTTGGCGGCTTCGGCCAGACCCTGCTCGATACCGTGCTCGTTGATATCCTTCATCAGGATCGGCGTGCCTTTGGAAGCCGACTGATAAGCGATACCGCCACCCATGATGCCGGCGCCCAGTACAGCGGCCTGCTTCACATCGCGAGCGATTTCATCGTACGCCTTGGCCTTTTTCTTCAGCTCCTGATCGTTCAGGAACAGACCGATCAGGCTCTGCGCGGCAGAGGTCTTGGCCAGTTTGACGAAACCGGCGGCTTCGACTTCAAGCGCCTTGTCGCGACCGAAGTTGGCGGCTTTCTGGATGGTCTTGATCGCTTCGACCGGCGCCGGGTAGTTCGGACCGGCTTGACCGGCGACGAAACCCTTGGCGGTTTCGAAAGCCATCATTTGTTCGATAGCGTTGAGCTTGAGCTTTTCAAGCTTGGGCTGGCGCTTGGCCTTGAAGTCAAACTCGCCGGAAATCGCGCGGTTGAGCAGTTCAAGGGCCGCTTGCTGAAGTTTTTCAGGCGCGACAACGGCATCCACGGCGCCCACTTTCAGGGCGTCTTCGGCGCGGTTGTCCTTGCCCGAGGCAATCCACTCAACGGCATTATCGACGCCGATCAGGCGTGGCAGGCGCACAGTGCCGCCAAAACCCGGGTAGATGCCCAGTTTGACTTCCGGCAGACCGATCTTGGCGGTCGCGGACATGACGCGGAAATCCGCTGCCAGGCACATTTCCAGGCCGCCGCCCAGCGCGATGCCGTTGATGGCAGCGACGGTCGGCACGTTCAAGTCTTCGAAGGCACTGAAGATTTTGTTCGCTTCAAGATTACCGGCGACCAGTTCGGCGTCCGGCAGCTTGAAGTTTTCGACGAATTCGGTGATGTCGGCGCCGACGATGAAAACGTCCTTGCCGCTGCTGACGATGACACCCTTGACCGAGGCGTCGGCCTTGATGGCTTCGACAGCCAGGTGCAGCTCGTTGAGGGTGAGGCGGTTGAACTTGTTGACGGACTCACCCTTGAGGTCGAATTTCAGTTCGACGATGCCACTTTCAAGAGCCTTAACCGTGATGGCTTTACCTTCGTAAATCATCAACTGATCTCCACGATATGGAAGCTGAACAATACGCGTCAGACGCTGAAATCCGGCGAAGGACACGACGTTTCCGTCGATACGCACACCAAACGCCAGGCACCCCGTCGACACGCTTCGAGCGTCTGTCAGAGTGTTCTTGCGGCAAACACTCAATTCATACGCCCGTTTGATTTGGGTGCGCCTACCTTCAGGCATATTCCAGCAATTGTCAATTCACCCGACAGCGGGCAAAACCGGCAAAACGCAGGTAAAACACGCTTTTGATAGGCGAGCATTCAAGCTGATGATTGCGGCAACCGCAGGCAAGGCGCAGGCGTATGCGGGAAGCGACGACCGGCGCCAGAATTTCGAGAAATAATTGGATCCGCAGCAGACAAATGCACCAATAAGGTCTACATTCAGCGCACTGCGCATCAAGACGGTTCGTTTTCGGGATTCAACGTGAAACGATTTAGTACGTCTTTTGCGGTATTGCACCGCAAAGCATCACCTATTACGGCCTGCCTGGCCAACCCCAGCCCGATGTTGCTATCGGGCTTTTTAATGCCTGGAATTCGGCTCAGGGCGTTATCCCGTCGTTAAGCCAGCGCCTTGAGCACTGCGCCAATGCGCTGTAACACCTCGGTCTCGCCTCTCTCTGCCCAATACAGTGCAATCAGCTGCCTGCCGGCCTCGATCTTGTAGACGTCGCCCGGCAGGGTCTGCAGGTGCGGCAGCAAACGCGCATCCTCGCAGGGCTCGCGCCACTGGTTGACCCACTGCCCGGGAGACATCTGCCAGTACACCCAGGTGTCTGGCTCGCGTGCGCGGCGCGGATGATGGTACTGCGCGCATGTACCTGGCGGCTGGACCAGCAGCCAGTGCGGCCAGTCCTGTGGAATCAACTGCATCGCCAGCCCCATGCGCCGCGCCTCCATGCGCATGGCCATCCGACCGCTCTGGGAACGCGATGGCCGAAGCCATACCAAAGGGCTCAAGACCACGGCAATGATTGACAGCACTATCCACACCGTCATATGTGTATGCCCCCGCCGCAGGTAGCGGCGCGCAAAACACATCGGCGTGCCATGAGGCGCGTGAAAAGAGCCATAATCAAAACCATCGCAGACCTCAGAAGGAACATCCCATGTCCTATGAACATATCCTGGTAGCCGTGGACCTCACTGAAGAGTGCGATCCGGTAATCAAAAAAGCCATCAACCTGGCCCTGGGCACCCACGCCAAGCTGTCACTGGTGCACATCGTCGAACCCATGGCCATGGCCTTTGGCGGCGACGTGCCTATGGATCTCTCGCAACTGCAACAGCAGCAGTTCGATCAAGCCAAGGAGAAACTCGAAGCCCTGAAACTCAAATACCCTGACGTGAAAACCGGCGACAGTCACCTGACTTACGGCCAGCCTCGTCAGGAAATCCACAACCTTGCCAAGGAGAACCACGTGGATCTGATCGTCGTCGGCAGCCATGGCCGCCACGGCCTGTCATTGCTGCTGGGCTCTACAGCCAATGACGTACTGCACGGCGCGCCGTGTGACGTGCTGGCGGTGCGTCTGGTCAAGCGCGTCGACTAGGCCGCTGCAAACGCCACAGCAAACGGCGGTGCCGGCGCTGTACTAAAAAGCCCGAGCCCTTGAAGGGGCTCGGGCTTTTTGTTGCAACCGACTCAACGAATCACTCGTCCAGTTCAGCCCAGCGCTCAACCAGCACGTCCAGCTCTTTATTCAACTGCTCAAGGAAGGCAAGCACCTTGGCGGTTTCGGACGCCGCAAGCTGATAGAAACCCGCATCGGCGATCTGCGCCTCAACGGCTGCGATCTGCTGCTCCTTGGCGTCGATATCACCCGGCAATGCTTCCAGCTCACGCTGCAGCTTGTAGCTGAGCTTCTTCTTGGCCACTGGCGCTTCGCCAACCGCTGCCGGAGCAGGCGCCGCTGCAGCCACCACGGCGGTGTTGAGTTCGGCCTTGCCCGACTTGCTGTCGCTTACGCCCAGCAAACGCGGGGAACCGCCCTGACGCAACCAGTCCTGATAACCACCGACGAATTCACGAACCTTGCCCTCGCCCTCGAACACCAGGGTGCTGGTAACAACGTTGTCGAGGAATGCCCGGTCGTGGCTGACCATCAGCACGGTGCCCTTGAACGTCAGCAACACCTCTTCAAGCAGCTCGAGGGTCTCGACGTCCAGATCGTTGGTCGGTTCGTCGAGCACCAGCAGGTTGGCAGGCTTGCTGAACAGCTTGGCCAGCAACAGCCGCGCACGTTCGCCACCTGACAGCGCCTTGACCGGCGTGCGGGCACGTTGCGGGCTGAACAGGAAGTCGCCCAGGTAGCTGAGCACGTGACGGCTCTGACCGTCGATATCGATGAAATCGCGCCCTTCGGCAACGTTGTCGATAACGGTCTTTTCCAGATCCAGCTGATGGCGCAACTGGTCGAAGTACGCCACATCAAGGCGCGTACCGACTTCCACGCTACCGCTGGTGGGCTGGAGATTGTCGAGCATCAGCTTGAGCAAGGTGGTCTTGCCGGTGCCGTTTGCCCCCAGCAGACCAATGCGGTCTTCGCGCTGCAGGACCATCGAGAAGTCCTTGATCAGCATCGGACCACCTGGATGCGCGAAGCTGACGTTGTCCAGGACCATGACTTGCTTGCCTGACTTGTCAGCGGTATCCAGCTGGATATTGGCCTTGCCGGTGCGCTCGCGACGCTCGCCGCGCTCGACCCGCAGGGCCTTGAGCGCGCGCACACGGCCTTCGTTACGGGTGCGACGGGCCTTGATGCCCTGACGGATCCATACCTCTTCCTGCGCCAGGCGCTTGTCGAACAGAGCGTTGGCGGTTTCTTCGGCCGCCAGTGACGCCTCCTTGTGCACCAGGAAGCTGGCGTAGTCGCCGTTCCAGTCGATCAGGCCGCCGCGGTCCAGTTCAAGAATGCGCGTGGCCAGGTTTTGCAGGAAGGAACGGTCGTGGGTGATGAACAGCACGGCGCCCTGAAACTCCTTCAAGGCCTCTTCAAGCCAGGCGATCGCACCGATATCCAGGTGGTTGGTCGGCTCGTCGAGCAGCAGCAGGTCGGGTTCGGAGACCAGGGCCTGGGCCAGCAGCACACGACGACGCCAGCCGCCGGACAACTCGGCGAGAGTCTTGTCGGCCGGCAGTTGCAAACGGCTCAGCGTGCTGTCGACCAGTTGCTGCAGGCGCCAGCCGTCACGGGCTTCGAGGTCCGACTGCACGTGCATCAGCTTGTCGAGGTCTTCGGCGGTGACGATGTTCTGGCTCAGGTGATGGTACTCGGCGAGCAACGCACCCACGCCGTCCAGACCTTCGGCCACGACGTCGAACACGGTCCGCCCATCGGCCACCGGCAGTTCCTGGGGCAACTCGCCGATCTTCAGGCCCGGCGCGCGCCAGACGTTGCCGTCATCGGGCAATTGAACGCCCCTGACCAGCTTCAACATGCTGGATTTGCCAGTGCCGTTACGGCCGATGATGCAGACCCGCTCTCCACGGGCGATCTGCCAGGACACCTTGTCCAACAACGGCATGGCGCCGAACGCAAGGGACACATCGCTGAATTTGAGCAGGGTCATGAGCTTCTCCAAAAACCGGGGGCGCATTCTACCTGAGATACCTGGTCGATGGTTGGGGGATTCGATGACAGGGGGTTCATGCCGGGATCGGGGTCGGGTGTATATCCCACTCCGCGGGCGTTTGTCGGGCCCGCCGCCATTCACGCCGCCCGGCCCAATCCCGACGAAGGAGGGACCAAACCGGGAGCCAGGGCCCTTGGTTACTTGGGGTCCTTTCAAGCAACTTGCCGAAGGCGAAATAGCTCTGGCGTTAGCCAAAGCCCTATCGGCAACTCCCAAGAGGACGGATCAACACGCCAGGCCCGAACCCAAAACAACCACCGTTTGTTTCCATCTGTGACCACCCTCAAGCCAACGCTTCAACCCACGCGGGCAACAGGCTAAGCTAGCGGCACTTTTCACGGTTCATCTGCACGGAAGTCTCATGCGCAGTCGTTTGTTCAGCCTTTTGTCCTGCCTGCTTCTGTCGGCCACTGCCGCCCAGTCCGTCCAAGCGGTCGATATCACCACCCAACGCGACTATTACGATCAAGCCAAGCGTGCCCTGGCCAAGGGCGATGCGGGCCCCTACCGCATGTACGGCTCAGCGCTGGCCGATTATCCGCTGGAGCCTTATCTGGCCTACGACGAACTGACCGCTCGGCTCAATACCGCGAGCAATGAGGAAGTCGAGAAGTTCTTCGCCGATCACGGCGACCTGCCCCAAGCCAATTTCATGAAGTTGCGCTGGTTGCGTTTGCTGGCTTCGCGGGGTGACTGGCAACCGTTCGTCCAGTATTACGACCCCAAACTCAATTTCGTCGAGCTCGACTGCCTCTATGGCTCCTACCAGCTGAGCCACAACCTGCGCTCTGAAGGCTACGCCAACGCCGAAAAGATCTGGATGACCGGCAAAACCCTGCCAACCGCCTGCGACACCTTCTTCACCCAGTGGGCAGTCGAAGGCCAGCTGACCGAACAGAAACGCTGGCAGCGCGCCAAGCTCGCGGCTCAGACACGCAACTACGCGCTGGCCAATCAATTGGTCAACAGCATGACCACCCTCGCGCCACAAGGACGGCTATTGATTGCCGTCGCGCAGAAGCCGGAAATGGTCAACAACCAGGGGCAGTTCATGCCCGCCGACGAAGCCATGTCCGACGTGGTGGGTCTGGGGCTGCGGCGTCTGGCCAAGCAGGATCCGCAGCGCGCCATGGAGCTGCTTGACAGTTACTCGCCGGTGCTGCGTTTCTCCCACGAAGAACAAGTCCAGATCGCCAAGGAAATCGGCCTGACCCTGGCCCGCAGCTACGATGGCCGCGCGCTGGAGATAATGACCAGGTACGACCCGGACCTGCGCGACAACACGGTCACTGAATGGCGCCTGCGCCTGCTGCTGCGTCTGGGCCGCTGGAACGACGCCTACGAGCTGACACGCCGCTTGCCGCAGGATCTGGCCACGACCAATCGCTGGCGCTACTGGCAAGCCCGCTCGCTGGAGCTGTCGCAGCCCAACAGCCCGTTGTTGCCAGCGCTGTACAAAAGCGTATCGAAGGAGCGTGACTTCTACGGTTTCCTTGCGGCCGACCGCACGCAGACGCCTTACATGCTCAACAACAAGCCGCTGCCGCTCAGCCAGGCCACCATCAACAAGGTGCGCAACACCCCGGGCGTGCGCCGGGCGCTGGAGTTCTATGACCGCGGCGAGGTGGTCAACGGCCGTCGCGAGTGGTACCACGTGACCCGTCGCTTCAGCCGTGACGAGATGGTCGCCCAGGCCAAGCTGGCGTACGACATGCGCTGGTACTTCCCGGCCATCCGCACCATCAGCCAGGCCCAATACTGGGATGACCTGGACATCCGCTTCCCGATGGCGCATCGCGACACCCTGGTGCGCGAAGCCCAGATCCGCGGCCTGCATTCGAGCTGGGTGTTTGCCATCACGCGCCAGGAAAGCGCCTTCATGGACGACGCTCGCTCGGGGGTCGGCGCCAGTGGCCTTATGCAGTTGATGCCGGCGACGGCCAAGGAGACCGCGCGCAAGTTCAGCATTCCGTTGGCCTCGCCGGCGCAGGTGCTCGATCCGGACAAGAACATCCAGCTGGGTGCGGCCTATCTGAGTCAGGTTCATGCGCAGTTCAACGGCAATCGGGTGCTGGCCTCGGCAGCCTACAACGCAGGTCCCGGGCGCGTAAGGCAATGGCTCAAAGGCGCGAATCACCTGGCCTTTGATGTCTGGGTCGAGAGCATTCCGTTCGACGAAACCCGCCAGTACGTGCAGAACGTGCTGTCCTATGCGGTGATCTACGGCCAGAAGCTCAACGCCCCGCAGCCGCTGGTGGACTGGCACGAGCGGTTCTTTGATGATCTCTAAGGACTGCGCAGTTCTGTAGCCGCTGGGCATGCCGGCGCTGGTGTATTCAAGATCGCCACCGTCGGCAGGCTGAACGACTACAGGACATTCGGGACCCCATCAGGATGATGCCCCGAGCACTCTCTGAAGCGCTCAAGCCTCACTCCAGAACCTGGACCTTCATCCCGACTTCCAGCACACCTGGCCCGTCATTGACCATGTTCTGCCCGAACCAGATCTCGCCTTCCCTCTCCCGATAAGTCTTGAGCGTGCTCAGCGGCTCGCGGTCTTCGTTGCGCTCGCCGGTGGCGGGGTCGATGGTGGTGAGGATGCAGCGCGAGCAGCCTTTGAGCAGGCGAAATTCAAGATCACCGATGCGAATGCGCTTCCAGCCGTCCTCAGCGAAGGCCTCGGCGCCCTCCACCACCAGGTTCGGGCGAAAGCGCAGCATCTCTTGCGGGCGACCGATCCTGGTCGACAGATCGTCGAGCGACGCCTGACCGATCAGCAGCAGCGGGAAACCATCAGCGAAACCCACCTTGTCCTCGACCGTACCGTAGCCTGACGGCAGCCAGCGGGCGCGTTCCTTTGGCACATGGACCATGCGGGTTGGCTTGCCGATGAATTCGCTGACCCAACGCGCGGCTTGGTCTCCGGCATCGGGCACACGCAAGGTGTCGCGCCAGACCGTGACACCGCGCAGGTTCGCTTCCAGGTCTTGCGGAACAGGGACATCCAGCGCCTCCAGGCCAGGCGCCGACAGCGTCACGCCGCCATTGGCGTTGCATGACACCGACAACTGCGACATGTGCGGCAAGGCGCGCTGGGTAAAGAATCGGCCGTTGCTCTCATCCACCAGCATCCAGCGTCGGTCGCCGCTCAGCCCCAGCTCATCGAAGCTGGCCTGTTGCAGCGGTTCGGCCTTGCAGGACTTGAGGGTATACCGATACAACGCACTGAGATGCATGAACGCGTCCTTGAAGTGATTGAGCACAAGGGCGTCACTTTATACGAGCGGCCACACCAACGATCGGTACAGATGCAAAAAAGCCCCTCCATACAGCGAGGGGCTCGAAACCGTGCCTGATCAGTTATCCAGCATCAAGCGCTCGCGCACCACATCCACCAGCTTGTCCGGCTGGAACTTGGAGAGGAAGTTGTCGCAACCGACCTTTTTGACCATCGACTCGTTGAAACTGCCCGACAGGGACGTGTGCAGCACCACGTACAGGCCACGCAGGCGTGGGTCGTTGCGGATCTCCGTGGTCAGCCGATAACCGTCCATTTCCGGCATCTCGGCATCGGTGAACACCATCAGCAGTTTGTCGGTCATGACCTCGCCAGTGTCGGCCCAGGCCTTGAGCATGTTCAGCGCCTTGAGACCATCGCGGGCCACATGCATCTTCACGCCCAACTGGGACAAGGTATCGCGCAACTGCGACAAGGCAACGTTGGAGTCGTCGACCAGCAATACCTCGCGGCCCCGGGCCCGTTCCAGCACCGGGTCTTCAAGTTTCTCGCGGGAAACCTTGGCGCTGTAGGGGACGATCTCGGCCAGGACTTTCTCGACGTCGATGATCTCCACCAACTGATCGTCGACCTTGCTGATGGCGGTCAGGTAATGCTGGCGCCCTGCGCTGGTCGGCGGCGGCAGGATGGCTTCCCAGTTCATGTTGACGATGCGATCGACGCCGCCCACCAGAAACGCCTGCACCGAGCGGTTGTACTCGGTGACGATGATGGTGCTCGCAGGACCCGGTACCAAAGGACGCATACCGATCGCCTGAGACAGGTCAATCACCGGCAGGGTCTGGCCGCGCAGGTTCACCACACCGCAGACAAACGGATGGCGTTGGGGCATCAGGGTCAGCTTGGGCAGCTGCAGCACTTCCTGGACCTTGAACACGTTGATCGCGAACAGTTGCCGACCGGCCAGGCGGAACATGAGGATTTCCAGGCGGTTCTCACCCACCAGCTGTGTACGTTGGTCTACTGTGTCGAGAATGCCAGCCATCTGTTGCTCCTGGAGCAGGGTTCTAGTGAGTCCGCTTACCCGTTATCGGCAGCGCCGGTGCAGACCTTAATGACAATAAACATGCCCTGCGGCAATCATTGATATCACATTAACATCATGCTTAACTGACGCATATCCCGCCGGCTGCACCGTCACATCAGTAGTGGCTCTTTGCCTAGTCGCTGCTGCAACCTATTGCAGGTTCTAGGGGTATTCCTTAATCACAATCAGGGCAAACCTGATATTCGTGCTTTCTATTAGCCATTATTGTGACGCCATTCTCATTGAATGAATGGAGTCAGACACGTGGTCGCGTTCGTGGAATCCCTCGATCCCCCCGTCAAAGCAGCGATAACCGACGTGACAGTTCGGGCTGCCGCATGGGGCACTGCATACGACCGGATCGAGTCGACTGCAAACAATCAACAACATTCAGAAATGCCCTACAGACTTTTAATTGCCTTCGACATTAACGTTGGGCCACTCGCCCGCTGCGACATCGGATCGCAGTCCATGAAGAGTGGAGATTCCACATGCTGAACGGCAATGAATGGCATGCACTGCACGGTGATTTTCTCAGCCACGCTCACCAACTCATGGGCCGTGCGGATGAATGCCTGAGTCATCTGGAACTGATCAGTGATGACAGGGATGCGATCGAATGCCTGCTCGGAGCGCTGCAGCAGATCGCCGGCCGCGCCGATGCTGCCTGCGTTGCGCCTATTGCCGGGCTGTCTCGGCAACTGCGCTATCTGCTGTACTTCGCCAGCGCTGCCGGGCGCCTGCAGCCCAGGGCTCTGGCGTCCCTGCGCCAATGCCTGTCACTGCTGTCATGGCAGATCGAACTGGTCGATCCGCTGACCGGGTTACTGCCTCTTGATGAAACCGAGCAACAGCAATTGCTCGAGCAGTTCGGCTGCTGCTGCGGTATCGGCGCCGTCGAAAGCACCCAGGCAAGCGCCGTGGAATGGCCAGTGAGGCGCACGCTCAGCCATCCGGATATCAACGTGGAAGGACACCCCGGTCCGCTGGGCGCCGGTCAGGTGTAAGCCCCTGCTGGCTACCGACACCAGCGCCGTGGCGGGCTACCTGAAACGACAAATCGACCCTTCTGTGCCCTGCTAATTATCCATTGCGACATGGACGTGACGCGCTGTTGCAGCGCAACTTGGCAACCCACAGGCAAAAGTTCAGCCGTGCACAGCGGGTAGTGTGAACGGTTTATGCCGCCATACTTTAGCACCATCGTTCCAGAACTTATTCCTGACTAACCAGACAGTTATCGATAAGCCCTTATTCACACTTAAGGCTTAATTGCCTCGCTATTTAAGGTAAGATCTGCCGCCGCGAAGGAAAGTGACAAGTCTTCACTGCATATCCAGTTGCCATTAAGTCGACCCTGGTTTTTCTACGCAGGTAAAAGGTCAACAGGCGCATGCGCGCTGTTGACCTCCGAAAGCAGCCTGGCCTCATGTGTTTCAGGCATCCGCAACATTTACCCGACGGCTTCATCCGCTATGCATGGCAGCAACAAGACCTCCAAGTTACGGCCCATGAATTCGAACAAAGCGGTTCGATGGGCAGCGGTGTCATGCCTGGCGACAATGGCGTGCAATACCGGCGCCTGGTTGTTTGCCATCGGCCAGCCGTGGCAACTGGCACTGCTCAATGCACTGGCATTCCTAAGTCTGGGCTACTGCATGAGCCGCCCCGACCGGACCATTGAGTTCCAACCTCAGGAACTGGCCGATCATATGCTCCAGGTTCAGGAAAAGGAGCGTCACCGCCTGAGCCGTGAACTGCATGACGATATCGGTCAGATGCTGACGGCCGCCAAACTGCAAAGTGACTGGCTGCAACGACGGGCTGCGCCGGATCTGCTGCCGCATTGCAGCATGCTCAACAACATACTCGATGAAACATTGGCAAAGGTGCGCGACGTTTCGGCCATTCTCAATCCCCGGCAACTGACCAGTCTTGGGCTGGAAGCCAGTCTGCGCGCCCATCTTCTGCGCACGCTGGTCGACACGCCCATTCTCTGGAGCCTTGAGTGCCAGCAGCGGCTGGCGGGCATTCCCGAAGAAATGGCGGTGGCGGCCTTCCGGATCACCCAGGAAGCCGTAACCAACATGCTGCGCCACGCCCAGGCGAAAAACCTGCTGGTGCGTATCCAGCGTCGTCCCGAGGGGCTGGCGCTGCACATTTGCGATGACGGAAACGGCTTTACCCCGGCAGACAATCCCGGCCAGCAAGGCCAGCGCGGAATGGCCGGCATGCACGAGCGGGCGATATTGCTCGGCGGGCAACTGACCGTCGAAAGCGAAGCCGGTCAAGGCACCCACATCCGCGCCCTGTTCCCCTGGGCGCCCCGCGCCCGCGAACGCGCTGAGATAAGAAAGCACTCATGACCTGCACCCTTCTTCTGGTCGACGACCACGCCCTGATTCGCGCGGGTGTTCGCGCGCTGGTCAGCGATATTCCCGGCTATCAGGTCATCGGCGAAGCGGCCGACGGCGAGCGGTTGCTGGAGATGACCCTGGAGCTTGAGCCGGACATCATCCTGCTCGATATTTCCATGAAAGACAGCAACGGACTGGACGCGCTGGAGCGTCTGCACCGAGCCTTGCCCAATAGCAAAGTGCTGATCCTGTCCATGCACACCGACCCGCACCTGATCATGCGCGCCCTGGAAGGCGGCGCGCATGGCTATCTGCTCAAGGACGCCACCGGCACCGAGATCGAACAGGCGCTGGATGCCTTGCGTAACGATGAGCGCTACCTGAGCCCGGCCATCGCCCACACAGTGATCAATCAAGCGCTGGTCAGCGCGCAGTCAAGCAGACCGGAGCCGGTAGAAAACCATAATCTCACCGCGCGCCAACTGGAAATCCTGCGCCTGATCGTGCGGGGTAAATCGACCCGGGAAATCGCCAACGGCCTGAGCCTGAGCGTAAAGACCGTCGAAACCCACCGCTCACAGATCATGAAGCGTTTGCAGATCTTCGATGTGGCGGGCCTGGTGTTGTTTTGTGTGAGAGAGCAGATCATCAGTCTGGATGATTGATACAGCGATCTGCGACTGAAAGTCACCGCACTCCCCGTACCAGCATGGCTTGCCGGCGGCAGCGATTTAAAGGCCGCCGCCACCGGCAAGCCGGACTGCTAAAGGCTCAGGCAAGTCTGTTCGCCTGTCCGAGCAACGGCGAGTGCGCCGGCAGGTGAATGCGCAATACGCCAGGCCTGGCCTCGAAGCGCAAACTCTCGCCGCGCAGGGGTTCACCGTCCAGATTGATGTCCAGCCCCTGCGCGGATTTGAGCTCCACCCATGGCAGACGGGCGCGAACGAACAGGTTGTCGATCCCAAGGCCGCCTTCGAGCAGACTCTTGAGGGTGCCGACCACTTCCTGGGGCGCGGGCAGGATGCTGATATCGAGCAGTCCGTCATCGGCCAGCGCCTCCGGGCATAACGGGTGTCCGCCCCCCGCCTGTCGGCCATTGCCGATGCCAAGGGCCAGCAGATCACCACGCCAGTGGAAATCCGGCCCGCTCAATTCGCCGTAGGCGGTCTTCAGCTCGCTGAAACGCGACAGACCGGTAAACAGATAAGCCGCGCCACCGAGGACCTTTTTCAGGTCCTCCGAGGTACTGGCAGTGACCTGGCTGCCAAAGCCGCCGGTGGCCATGTTGAGGAACAGCTGGCCATCGACCGAGCCCATGTCAACGGTGCGCGCAGGCACGTCGAGAAGGTCCAGCGCCCGCTCGATTTCCAGCGGCACGCCCGCCGAACGGGCAAAATCGTTGGCCGTGCCCAAGGGCAAAATGACCAGGCTGGCGTCACTTTCGGCCAGTGCCAGCGCTTCGGCGATGTCACGCAGGGTGCCATCTCCCCCGCCTGCGATGATTTGCCGGTGTCCGGCGGCCAGCGCCTCAGTCACCAGCCGTGCGGCGTCGCCGGCCTCCCAGGTCAATCGCACATCCAGCGTCCAGCCGTGCTTGCGCTTGCGCTGGACGGCAGCGCGAACGTTCTCGTTGAGCGCCTGCTTGCCATGAAGAATCAATAATGCCCTGCGCTCTGTCATATCCCTGCCCCCGCCTGTGCGATTCGTTGCGTGTGATGTTGACCGCAAAGCGGGAAAAAAAAGCCATCGAAGCATTTTTTTTCTCGCGTCGAACGGTCGCTGAACGCCCCGCATTCATTGGATCCCATCTAGGGCCATGGCGGGTATAACACCTCAATCGGGTCCACGACCCTTCGCTGAAGCAATCTTGCGCCATGACGGAAGGTGTTTCATGGGCTTTACTCACAACCGTGCACTCATTTGGGGGTTTTACTGATCTGCATTCGAATTAGTCCTGCACCGCTTGGGAACAAACAGGAGTTTTTCTCATCGGTGGGATTGAAATGCACATCAAGAGAGTGCTTAATCGACAAATAATTGGCTTATCTTGAAGCTTCCTGCAATAAAGTCATTATATTGACTTTTACCCTCAGGATGCCGGGCGGGTAGGTCAGTCATGGATTCATGGATCGAAGATGTGAGGACGTTTTATGCGACTGCAGCCAGTCGATAGCCTTATGCTCACACGCACCAGCCTGATCGAATACTTTCTGTTCGGCGTCAGGCTGGTCCACGGATTGACCTCCGTGCTGCCCGGCATCCTGATTCTTGCCTTCTGGAAACACCACACGCCAGAGACCCCCGACAGCTACGTCATGATGCTGGTGCTGTTCGGCGTGGTGTGCGTGTTGATGTTCCAGGCGCTCGGGGTGTATTCGGAGACCATCTTCAGCAACCGCTCGCGCTTCAAGATGATCCTGTTCGTCTGGTCCTCGGCGTTCTGCGTGTTGCTGTTCATGCACAAGACCATGGGCCTGCTGCACTACATCACTCAGGAACAGCTGATGATCTGGTTCGCTGCCAGCCTGCTGATGTTCTGCGTCGAGCGGGTGCTGTTGCTGCTGATCTTCAAGCGTCTCATGGCCCGCGGATTTTTCCTGCAAAAGGCGGTCATCCTCGGTGCGACCGAAAATGGCCAGCGCCTGGCCGAGTACATGCTGCAGAACCAGGACATTCGCTCCGGTGTTCTGGGCTTCATCGACGATCGCATTGGCCGCATGCCCAAGACCATGGCCAATCTGCCGCTGCTGGGCAATACCCGTGATCTGGAAACCCTGATCCGTGAGGAAAGGGTCACTCAAGTGCTGGTCGCCCTGCCTTGGTCGGCAGAAAACCGCATGGACCACATTATTCGAGAGTTGCGGCGGTTCCCGGTCAACGTGCTGCTGGTGCCGGACATGGTCGCCTTCAGGCACGCCCACAACCGCATCACCGAGGTCGCCAGCCTGCCGATGTTCAATGCATCGGAGGTTCCCTTGCGCGGCTGGTCGCCGTTGTTCAAGCGGGTCGAAGACATGGTCCTGTCGAGCCTGGCGATTGCCTTGCTGTCGCCGGTCATGTTGCTGATCGCCGCCGCGATCAAGCTGGATTCGCGCGGGCCGGTACTGTTCTGGCAGAAGCGCTACGGTTACAACAACCGCTTGATCACGGTGTGCAAGTTCCGCTCGATGCACACTCATCAAGCCGACGCCACGGCCGAGCAACAGACTGTCAAGGGTGATGCCAGGGTCACCCGTGTCGGACGCTTCATCCGCAAGACCAGCCTGGATGAGTTACCGCAACTGTTCAATGTATTCGCGGGCAACATGTCGATGGTGGGGCCGCGCCCACATGCCACGGCGACCAAGGCTGCGGGCATTCTGTTCGAACAAGCTGTCAAGGAGTACACCTCGCGTCATCGAGTCAAACCGGGCATCACCGGGCTGGCTCAGATCAACGGCTTTCGCGGTGAGACAGACACGGTGGAGAAAATCGAAAAGCGAGTGGAATTCGATCTGGAATACATCGAAAACTGGTCGGTCTGGTTCGATCTGTACATTCTTCTGCGCACTGTTCCGGCAGTGCTCTTCTCTCGCGAGGCTTACTGATGGGCACCCTTATTCCCTGCATCATTGCCGGCGGTGCCGGCACCCGGTTGTGGCCGGTCTCCCGTGAGGCCATGCCCAAGCCGTTCATGCGCTTGCCCGATGGCGAAAGCCTGCTGCAAAAAACCTTCAACCGCGCCAGCAGTCTGCAAGACGTGCAGAGCCTGCTGACGGTGACCAACCGTGAAGTGTATTTCCGCACCGTCGATGACTACCGGCTGCTCAACAAAAACCGGCTCTACCTGGATTTCCTCCTGGAACCCTTCGGCCGCAACACCGCGCCGGCCATCGCCGCGGCCGCGCTGCATGTGCAAGCCCATCATGGCGACGACGCACAGCTGCTGATCCTGCCTGCCGATCAGCTGATCGGCGATGCGGCGGCGTTCAACGAGGCCGTGGCAGACGCGCGGACAATCGCCGACCAAGGCTGGCTGGTGACGTTCGGACTGATCCCCAGCCGCGCCGAAACCGGCTTTGGTTATATCGAAAGAGGCCAGGCGTTGAGCGACAAGGCCTACCAGGTGGCGCGCTTCGTCGAAAAGCCAGACGCTACCACTGCCCAGGAATACCTGCACAGCGGGGTGCACCTGTGGAATGCCGGCATGTTCTGCATGCGTGTCGACGTGCTGATCGACGAACTGCAAACCCATGCCCCCGATGTGCTGGCAGCCGTGCGCCACTGTCTGGCTCAGTGCAACAGCAAGGAAGGCAGTCACGAGAAGCAGATGGAACTGGACGCGACCAGCTTCGCCCTGGTGCCGGACATCTCCATCGATTACGCCCTGATGGAACGCTCGCAGAAAGTCGCGGTGGTGCCGTGCGAACTTGGCTGGAGCGACATCGGCTCGTGGCAGGCGATTCGCGAACTGGTGCCGGCCGACGAAAACGGCAATCAGTGCAACGGGCAGGTCGTGCTGCAGGATGTCACCAACTGCTACATCGACTCCAAAAAGCGTCTGGTCGGCGCCGTTGGCCTGGACAACCTGATCATCATCGACACCCCCGACGCCCTGCTGATCGCCGACGGCCAGCGCACTCAGGAAGTCAAAATCATCGCCCAGGAGCTCAAGCGTCAGGGCCACCCCGCCTACCTGCTGCACAACACCGTGACCCGTCCATGGGGCACCTACACGGTGCTGGAGGAAGGTAAGCGCTTCAAGATCAAGCGCATCGTGGTCAAGCCTCAGGCCTCGCTGTCGCTGCAGATGCATCACCATCGCAGCGAGCACTGGATCGTGGTCAGCGGCATGGCCCGGGTCACCAACGGCGAACGCGAATTCATGCTCGACACCAACGAGTCGACGTTCATCAAACCCGGCCACACCCACCGCCTGGTCAACCCGGGGGTCATCGACCTGGTGATGATCGAGGTACAGAGCGGTGAGTATCTGGGCGAAGACGACATCGTGCGCTTTACCGATGTCTACGGTCGCGTACCGGACGCGCCGAAAACCTGACCGATACAGCCGCCTGCATCGCGGCTGATTTCAATAATGCGCGGCACCGCGAGGCATTTGATCTCTCCCACAGCCACACCGCGACACCCCTGACATTGGATTTGGCAGTACCGCCAACATGATTGTTTTACCCGCAAGGGAGCCGTATTCATGCATGACAGGAGTTCTGGACCAATGACACGCCTATTGCTGCTCGCCAGCATGCTGACGCTGTGTGCCTGCAACACACCCGCCCGGATCGGCGTGCCCGAGGCGGCGCAAATAAAGGCCGCGCAGGATGCCGGCCGGGCACTGGCCGGCAAACCCCTGCCGCCGGAACGCATCCACGCCGGCGACACCTTGCGTATCGTGCGCAACACCGGCGAGGCGCCGTCGATCTCGGCCTTCACCGCCAACTCGATCTACGAACTGACGCTGTTTCCGGTGCTCAACGACGGCACCTTTTCCTATCCTTATATCGGTTCGGTCAAGGCCGCGGGCCTGACCGTGCCACAGCTGATCGAGGTGCTGGAAGACAAGCTGGCGCCGGTCTACCGGGAGACCGCCCTGACCATCAACATCAGCCAGGCGCCGAGCAACGTGGTGTACGTCGGCGGCGCGGTGCGCAACCCGACCAATCTGCCGGTCTCGGTGGTCACCAACCTGGAGCAGGCGCTGGTGGGCGCCGGCGGCATCAACCCGGATGCCGATGCGCGTCTGGTGGCGTTGCTGCGTCAGGGCGACGACGGGCTCTACAAGACCTATTTCTTCGACTACAGCAAGCTGCTGCTCGCCGGCAACGGGGGACCGACCGCGCCGGTGCTGCTGCAACGCGGAGATGTCGTGTTCGTGCCCAAATCCTCGGTGGGCGACAAGATCGATGGCGTGAACCTGTATTTCAATCAGCTGATCCCCTTCTCCAAATCCCTGGGTTTCGGTGTGAACTACAACCTGCGCGACACCAATTAATCGGAAGGGACACCGATATGATAAGCATCCGCTCCTTTCGCGATCTGCTGCGTCTGTTCTTCATCTTTCGCCGTGAAGTGCAAATCACCGTGGTCGCGACGTTCGCGATCATCGTGCTGGGGGCATTCCTGCTGCCCAACCGCTACGAGTCCACGGCGCTGCTGCTGGTCAAGCCCGGCCGCGACACCAGCACCGTGCCGATCGAGCTTGCCGACCGACAGTCGATCTCCATGCCCAGCGCGGTGCGCGATCCATTGCTGGACGAGGAGCGGATGCTCAGCGGTCGGCCGATCATTCGCCAGGTCGCGCGACAGTACCTTGAGGCGTTTCCCGAGAGGCCAGAGCCAACGGGGTTTATCGACACGCTCAAGAACGCGCCGAACGCCATCCTGCACGGCATCGTCAGCGGCGTGCGTCGCGCATTCGAGCTGGTAGGCCTGGTCGAGGAACGCTCCGCCGAAGAGCGTCTGGCCGAGGAGCTGGAAAAGAACTTCAAGGCCAGCCATGAGCCCGGCTCCTCGGTGATGGAATTGACTTTCACCTGGAACGATCCGCACATTGCCCAGGCGGTGTTGCGCAGCTGGATCCAGCAATACGGCAATGAGCGCGCCTTGACCCTGAGCCGGGTGAGTCTGTATGCCTTCTATGAGCAAGAGGTCAAGGACACTCAGACCAACATTCTCGATCACAAGCAGAAGATCCAGACCCTGCTCGACCAGGTGGGCACCGTCAGCATCAAACAACGCCTGGCCGACGTTGCCCAGGGGCTCAACGACCTGCGCACCGAACGCAATAACACCGCGCGCTCCATCGCCTCGACCAAGGCCGGGATCGACAAGATTCAGGAGCAGATCAACAAGCAGGCACGGCTGATCAGTTCGGGCAAGGAACTGGCGCTCAACCCCAGTCGTCAGGACCTGCAGAACCGGATCAACAGCAAGGAAGTCGAGCGTCAGGAAATGCTGCGTTCGTTCAAGGAAACCGCGCCTCCGGTCAAGGCCCTGGACAGCGAGATCAGCAACCTCAAGCAGCTCTGGGGCAGCCAGAACGCGACGGTTCAGCGCACCGAGAACATCGCGCCCAATCCGCTGTTCACCCGCCTGCAGAACATCCTCAACGATCAGCAGGCCAGCTACACCCGGCTGTTGATCCAGCTGCAGCAACTGGACGCGCAGCTGGCGCAACTGGAAAAAGACCGGCAGCAGGCCCTGGGACTCGAACCGCAGTTTTCACGCCTGCAAAACGAACTGGACAGCGAGGAGAAAAACTTCGTTCTGTACACCGACAGCCTTGAGAAGGCGCGCATCGACCGCGAGCTGGACAACAAACAGATCAGCAATATCGCCCTGATCGAGCCCGCCACCCTCAACCCCGCCAAGGTGTTTCCAAAGAGTCTGATGTTGCTGCTGGTGGCGGTTCCGTTGAGCCTGGGCGTCGGTTTGCTGGCCCTGTATCTGTTCTACCTGCTGGACCAGCGCATACACGACGGCGACGGAATCGAGGCAAAATTCGGCGTGCCGGTATGGACCAGCCTGCAGGATCTGAGCACCCAGCAATCCCACCATCGCAGCGCGTTCACCGCCAGCCTCTACCGCCTGTACAGTGTCTTGCCACTCAAGCAGGTGGCCGACCGGGGATTGAGCATCGGCATCACCTCGGCACACGCTGGCGAAGGTGTGACGTTCGTGGTCGAGCACCTGCGAGACCTGCTTGCCGAGCTTGGCCACAGGGTTCGGGTGGGCGATGGTCGCCCCGCAGAGCCTGGGGAAATCCAGCTGATCGATGCTTCGGACTTCTACATCAACCAGCAAGCCTTCATCCATCTGCGCGATGCCGATCTCATCGCGCTGGTCATCCGCGCCGAAACGTCCACGGTGCCCAAGCTGCAGAACGCAGTGGCGACCCTGTCTACCGCGTTCAAGCATGTCGACGGCATCATCCTCAACCGCCGGCGCTTCGAAATCCCGGAAAAAGTGCTGACCTGGCTCGCCCGTTACCGGAGCCAGCACTAAATGCAGATCGCCCTTCTCGCCCCCTTGCCGCCGGAACAGAACGGCATCGCCGATTACGCCGGACACCTCAAACAGGCGCTGGAGGATCTGGGCGTACGCGTCAGAACGCCGCTGCAAGGCATCGGCAACGACCCACAGGCTGCCCGTCAGCGCGTGGCCGAGGCGGACTGGCAAGGCATCAACCTAGTGCACGCAGAAATCGGCGGCGGCCGCCTGGCCGAGTTTCATGCGCTGCGAGCGCTGCGCCAGCGATTCCCGCATTTGCCGCTGACGGCCACGGTTCACGATCCGGAACGCCTGGTCTGGCGCCGCCAGGCGCTGCCATGGCCGTTGTCGCTGGCCGCCTCGCTGCGCTCGCCGCTGCCGGAAATCGCCACGGTGCTGGCCGATCCGTTGTGCCTGCATGAGGAGCGCCAACTGGCGCGGCAAATGACCCGCCTGATCACCCTGACCCAGACAGGGAATCGTTGCCTGCAACAACGCATGGGCCTGAGGCAGGAACAGATGGCCGTGATCGCCCACGGTAATCTGCCGATTGCGCCACTGCCGCTGCCGCCTTTGCGTCCGTTGAAACTGCTTTATTTCGGCTTCATCTATCGCGGCAAGGGGATCGAGGATCTGCTTGAGGCACTGGCGCGGTTGTTCGTGGAAAAACCCGGGTTGCGTGCGCGCGTACGCCTGACCCTGGCCGGAGGCAGCGAGCCGGAAATGGCCTTCGGTGCATCCGGCAGTTACCTGGAGCAACTGCGCCAGCGCATTCGCGAGCTGGGCCTCAGTGATCTGATCGGCTGGCACCTCGACCTGCCGGCAAGCGACATCCCGCATGTCATCCAGGCCCATCATGTGATGGTTCTGCCGTATCGCGAGTCCAGCAAACTGAAGATCCTCGGCCAGCTGCGCGGCACCAGCGGCGCGCTGTCATGGGCCACCGCCTGCGGGCGCGGAGCCATCACCTCCGATGCCCGCTCGTTTGCCGAAGAGGTGTCCCACGGCAACGGCCTGATCTATGCGCAAGGCAACGTCCAGGCCCTGACCCAGGCCCTGGCGAGTCTGTGCGAGCAGCCACAGCTGGCCCAGACCTGGGCCGATCAGGCGGCAATACTCGGGCGCCAGAGGGTCTGGAACCTGACCGCCGAACGCTTCCAGCAACTGTTTCAACACGCTTGCGAGGTGCATTGAATGAAGGGTAAAGCGTTACTGGCCATGGCCGTCCTGAGCGCCTGCGTCGGGTGCCTGGGCAGTGCGACAGTGCAGGCCGAGACCGTGTTGCGTGGGCAACGGGCGGTGACCTGGAAAGACTTTCTGGGGGTCAATGTCCAGTTCCAGTACTTCACCCCCGACACCTACCAGAAGCAGATGACCCGGCTCGATCAACTGGGTCTGAACTGGATCCGCTGGACCCTGCACTGGCCGATCCTGGAGCCGGCGCAAGGCCAATACAACCTTGCCGACCTGGACGCGGCGATGAACAGCGCAGCAACGCACCACTACAACACTGTGGCCTATCTGGTGGGTTCGGCGACCTACGCCAGCAGCGCGCCCCAGGGTGCCAGCAATGCCGACCAATATCCGCCGCAGGACGACACGCTGTTCGCCGAGCGCATGACCGCCCTGGCCCAGCATTATCCGCAGGTCAGCCACTGGCAGGTGTGGAACGAGCCGAACATCATCTGGCTGCCGCAAGCTGACCCGGTGGCCTATTACAACCTGCTGACCACCACCGCCACCGCCATTCGCAGCGTGCTGCCGGACAAAGCCATCGTCACCGCCGGCGTGGCCTACTACGGGCAGATGCGCGGCTCGACCGGCTACATGTTGCAGTCGATGGTGGACCAGGGACTGGCGAGCCAGAACATCATCGCGGCCTATCACCCGTACTCCGAATACCCTGAGGGCGACTCGGTGCCCGACCGGGATTTCCTGGTGCGCGCCAACGCTCTGAACAAGAGTCTGCACGATGCCGGGGTGAGCCAGGTATGGGCCACCGAATGGGGCTGGTCGAGCTACAGCGGGCCGGTGGAAATGCAGCACATCATCGGCCTCGACGGCCAGGCCGATTACACCCTGCGCCGCCTGGCGATGATGAGCACGCTGGATTATCAACGCATTTTCCTGTTCAACCTCACTGATCTGGACCAGCGTGCCAGCGCGCGGGATCGCGGCTACGGTCTGCTGGATCTGGCAGGCGAGCCCAAGCCGGTCTACAACGCGCTCAGGCATTTTTTCGAGATCACCGGACCCCGCCTGCTGCCTGCCGACCCGCCAGCGGCCACGGCGGTGCCTGAGGATCTGTTCGCCATCGCCTGGAACCGCCCGGACGGCTCGCACCTGCTGATGGCCTGGAGCGCCAGCGGCGCGCACCTGAACTTGCCGGGGATCAAGAGCGCGACGCTCTACGACCCTCTGTCCGGTAGCCATAACGAGCTGAGCAATGCCAAGGGTGTCGATGTGCCGCTGACACCCACCTTGCAAATCCTGGTCTGGAATCCATAGCCATGCGCATTCTCTGGACACTGCCCTACCTGCCCTGGCCCACCACCAGCGGTGGCAAGACACGCGAATATCATCTGCTGCGCAACCTTGCCGCGCGCGGCCATCGCATCACCTTGCTGGTGCAGTCCAAGACCGAACTGGACGACACCACCCGTGCCGCGCTGGAGCCTTGGCTGGAACGGCTGATCGTGGTTCCCCGACGGCCGTTGCGCAGCGTGCGGACCCTGCTCGCGGTGGCCTTTGCGCGCCCGCCGATGCTGGCCAGCGCCAACGGTTTTTCAGCGCAACTGGCGCAGGCATTCGAGGCGCTGCTGCAGGAGCCGTGGGACGTGATCCAGATCGAACACAGCTACAGCTTCCAGCCGTTCGAAGCGCCGCTGCGCCGTGCCGGCAAGCCTTTCATCATGACCGAACATAACCTCGAATCGGGGCTGGGCGCGGCCAGCTATCTGCAATTTCCGCCTTGGGCACGCCCCTTCACCCGCTTCGATCAATGGCGTTACCGGCGCTGGGAAAAACGCGTGCTGGCGCAGACCTCGGAGCTGATCGCGGTCACCGAAGACGACGCCAAGGGCCTGGCGCGCCTGACTTCCCGAGCGACCAATCTGGTGGTCAACGGCGTGGATTGCGACTACTACGCCAAGGTCTGCCCGGATCGCTACAGCCGGCGCCTGTTGTTCATCGGCAACTACGAATACGGGCCGAATCTGGACGCCGTGCAATGGGCCCTGGAGCACATCATGCCCAGGGTCTGGCGGCTCGACCCGCTGGTGCGTCTGACCATCGGCGGCTATGCCTTGCCCGAGCACTGGCGCGAGCGCTGGGCCGATCCTCGGATCGACTGGCTGGGGTTCGTCCCGGACCTGCGCACGGTGCAGAACGAAGCCGCGATTTTTTTCGCTCCGCTGCGTCAGGGTGGCGGGTCCAAGCTCAAGGTCCTCGAAGCGATGGCCGCAGGCCTGGCAGTGGTCACCACCGCCCAGGGTTGCTCGGGCCTGAAGGTAGACAATGGCACGCATTATCTGGGCTGCGAGGATGCGCAAGGCCTGGCGCAGTTGCTCGCCGGGGCCATCGAGCAACCGGCGCAGCTGGCGAAAATCGGCGAGGCCGGACGCGCCTACGTGCGCCAGTATCACGACTGGTCGGTGTCCGCCACGCAACTGGAAGGCATCTACTCCCGGGTTCACCAGCACAAGGACGTTCAGGTATGCGTGTAGGACTCGATTACCGTCCCGCTACGGGCTTTCCCAACAGCGGCATCGGCCGCCAGGACATCGCCCTGGAACAGGCGCTGCGCGCCAATACGCAGGTGCAGCTGCAATTGTTCAGCGTTGCGCCCCAGCAGCACCCGATCAGAAGGATCGCCCATTGCCCGGACTGGGCAACACCGCTCGACGGTATTCATCGCTTGCCAGAGCGTCTGCGTTTCGAGGCCCTGTTTCTGCCCCAGGCGCTGCGCGATGCGCAAATCCAGGTGTACATCGCCAACATGAACATGGGCCTGCCCATCGGCCGTAAACCGCCCGGCATGCGCTATATCCTGCAACTGCACGATCTGTTTCAGCTGACCATGAACAACCACCATGGCTCCAGGCTCAAGGCGAAGATCTACGGCTTGAGCGACCGGCTCTCCATCGGCCATTCGGTGCGACTGGCCGATCGCATCTGGACGCCGTCACAGTTCACCGCCGACGAAACCGTGCGCTTGTTTCCCCATGCCCGGAGCAAGGTTCGCGTCATGCCGCACGTGGTGGAGGGCTTCACCGATCAAGCACGCGCTCCTGCCACGCCGCTGCCTGAGCGCTACTGGCTGTGCGTCGGTACCCGCGAGCCGCGCAAGAACATCCCGTTTTTCGTCGAGGCCTGGCAGATCGCCCGTCGACAGTTTGGGAAAACCCCGGACTTGCTGCTGGTCGGTGGCAATGACTGCCTCAACAGTGCCCAGCGCAACGCGCCGGGGCTGCACGCGCTGACCGGGATCAACGACAGCGAGCTGCACCACGTCTACCGGCAGGCCGAGCGCCTGTGGCAACCGTCCTGCGGCGAGGGCTTCGGCCTGCCGGTGATCGAAGCCCTGAGCGTCGGCACACCGGTCGCGGTGGCCAGCGGCTCGTCGCTCGATGAAGTGACCCCGCCAGACAGCCCACGCTTCTCGCCAACCGACCTTGGCGCGCTGGTGCGCTTGATGGGTGTGCTGTCCACGGCCGGGCCCGAGGATCCAGGCCCCGCGCAAGCCTGGGCGAGCAACTTCGGCGTCGAGGCCTTTCAGCGCCACTTCAACGAGATGTTCGATGAACTGTTCGAGGAGGCGCGCTGATGCCATTGGCGATGCCCGCTGGCGTGCTGATTGCGCTGCTGTTCGGCCTGCTGGTGTGGGTGCTGCCGGCGCTCAAGGTCACCGCAGCGCTGATCGGCGTCGCGGCGGCGGTGACGATCATCCGCCGCCCCCTGCGAGGCCTGCTGCTGTTTGGCCTGCTGGCCACGTTCCTGCCCTACGCTACGGTGCAGATCGGCATTCGCACCACGGTGTCCGAAGCCTTGCTGATGCTGGTCTGGGCCAGCCTGTTGGCACACCGCATGTTCGCGCTCTACAACGCGCCGCTGAATCTGTTGCGCACCGAACGCTGGCTGATCGCGCTGATGCTGTTCAGTGCCTTGCCCTTCGTGGCAGGACAGCTGACGGTCGATGCCCAGGGCAACGGACCGATCAACTGGGTGCGCTGGCTGTTCAATTTATCACCGCTGTTTCTGGTGCCACGCCTGCTCGACGACGTCAAAGCCCGCGAGCAGATGATCATCGCGATGCTGCTGGGCACGCTGTTGCTGTTGTTGCTGTCGATCCCGGTGTACCTGAAAAACGGCAATTCGGCGGCGATCATTTCCATCATTGGCGGCCTGGGCTACAGCAACCTGGACACCCTCAACGAAGGGCTGAGCGGCTTTTCGACACGCATGGGCTCACCTTGGACACATCCCAATATCACCGGGGGTGCGTTGGCCATGCTGCTGCCGCTGGCCTTTTGCATAGGCATGACGCGCCAAGGTGCGGTGCGTCTGCTGGGCCTGGCGGTGGCCCTGCTGGCAGCGGCCGGTCTGTTGTTCTCCGGCTCACGCGGCGCGCTGGTGAGCCTGCTGCTGGTCATGTGCTGGATGGCACGCCGTCGGGTGCCCTACGTGGGACGGATGCTCATGGCCGCGGGGGTTCTCGGTGCCCTGCTGCTGATGCTCTATCCTCCGCTGCAGGTACGCCTGCTGGGACTGTTTTCCAATGACGACGCGAGCACCGCAGTGCGGTTTCTGGAGTATTCGCACTTTCCCGAGGCGATGAGCATGTTCCCGCTGGGAATCGGCTTCAAGGTTGATCCACCGGTGCCGGGCACCGGTCTGTGGGGCATTTCCAACCTGTGGCTGAACTACATCTACAAACTGGGGGTTGCGGGGATGCTGCTGTTCGTCGCGGTGACCGTCAGTTGGTGGAAAGAAAGCCGACTGCCCCACGATGCGGTGACGCTCAATCGCGACACCGCGCTATGGCTCGGCAGCCGCGGCGGGGTCATGGCGGCGTTGCTCAGTGGCATCTTCGACCACTATTTCAGCTTCACCATGGTGCTGATCGCACTGTTCTGGCTGCTGCTTGGGCTTAACCTGCATGAAGCCCGGCGTTTGCAGCAACTCACGCCAGGCGTTGCATCCGAGTCGGGAGAACGACCATGAAACACCGCATGATGCACTCACATGACCTGCGCCAGGCGTTGCCCGAGTACGCCCACAAGATGGGGGTCAGCCTCCAGGAGCTGGAAAGCACTTACGACTGGATGCTGGAAAACGAGGTGTGCTTTGAAACGCCGATCAAGGACAAGACGATGTGTTTCATCAGCTACCTGAACATCGAGCCGCGCATCGAGCCGCCGTTGGCCAGGCGCTTCTATCGCCTGCTGGCCAAGGAAACGCCCGGCGCCCTGATCCCGCTCTACGGAGTCAACTGGCCGACCCTGCGCGACCGCATGTTGCGCACCTGGGAGCAGGCCTACAACATCCTAATCTGCAAGATCCCCAGCCACACCTTGCGCTTGCTCTGGCTGCGCATCGGCGGGGCGAAGATCGGCAAGGGCTCGACGGTGTGGCGCAACACCGAAATCCTCGGCGTCGATGGATTGCGCATCGGCCAAGACAGCACCGTGGGCTGGCATTGCCAGCTCGATGCACGGGGTGGGCTGTTCATCGGTGACCACGTGACGATTGCCTCGCATGTACTGGTCATCGCTGGCGGCCATGACCTCAAGGCGCCGGAGTTCTGGGCGGTCGGCGGGCCGGTGTACATCCGCGACTATGCCTGGATCGCCAGTCGCGCCTTGCTCTCCTTTGGTGCCGACATCGGCGAGGGCGCGGTGGTGGGCGGCGCTTCGGTGGTGTCCAAACCGATCCCGGCCTACGCCATCGTCAGCGGGCCCAATGCCGAAATCAAAGGTGAGCGTGCCCGTGGCCTGAACTACAAAGTGGGCGGCAAAGGCCTGTTCACTTTGTTCCACTGAAGGCGCCTGCATGTTCGGCTCAACCCTATGGCTGACCCTGGCCACCCTGACCGGCCTGGCGGCAGGGTTCGCCCGCGAATGGCTGCTGGTCGCCGCTTGGGGCGCGGGTGGGCGCAGCGATGCGTTTCTGGTGTCGTTGTTTCTGCCCGAAGCGTTGCGCATGGCCCTGGCCGCCGGTTTGCTCAGCGCCGCCGCCTTGCCGTTGTATCAGCAGCGCAGCGCCCAGGCGCAGCAGGACTGGCTGGGCGCCTTGGTGCCGCGCCTGCTGCTATGTGGGTTGGGTTTGAGCGTGGTGCTCAGCGCCGGCTCAGCGCTGTGGGTGCGGGTGATCGGCCCCGGTCTGGATGAGGCCGGTTACGCCCAGGCCGCCAGCTCACTGCAGTGGCTGGCCTGGTCGGCGCCAGGGCTGTTGTTGCATGCCCTGCTCTGCGTGCCCTTGCAAGCCCGCGCACGCTTCGTGCTGGCCGGGTTGGGCTCGCTGCTGTTCAACCTGCCGCCCCTGCTTTACCTGGGTTTGATGCGCCATCAGGCAACACCCACCGGGCTTGCCAGCGCCTGCCTGCTCGGCAGCCTGCTGATGCCCGCAGCCCTGCTTCCGGCCCTGCTGCGCGATGGCTGGCGGCCGTGGCGGGTGCCCCGGGCTCCGGGTGCCGGCCGCGAACTGCTGCAACGCATCGGCCCGCTGCTGAGCAGCAACCTGGCCAGTCAGGGCCTGGCGCTGCTGGAGCGCATGGTCGCCTCAATGCTGGGCGAAGGCGCGGTGACCTGGGTCAACCTGGCGCGCAAGCTGATCAATCTGCCGCTGATTGCGCTGATGAGCCTCAACCAGGTGCTGCTGGGGTTGATGAGCGGCAGTCAGGGCGACCAGCGCCTGGCTTTATTGCGCAAAGGCCTGGGCAGCGCCACCTTGCTGACCGTGCCTGCGGTGGCCGGCCTGATCGGCGCTGCCGGGGCACTGGTCACGTTGCTGCTGCCCAATCAGGCAATCGACAGCCCCCTGCCCGGCCTGTTGGCATGGTTTGCGGTGCCGCTGATGTTCGGCGCCTGGAACGCCCTGCTGGCGCGCTACGCCTACGCGGCGGGCGACACACGCCTGCCGCTTAAGTGCGAGCTGACCGGCAGCCTGCTCAACGCACTGCTGCTGGCCGTGTTGCCGTGGTTTTTTGGCCTGATCGGTATCGCCATGGCCGCCGTGTGCGGCGCCATTCTCACCGGCTTGCTGCTGATGCGCCGTCAACAACTGCTGCAGCAACTGCCCTGGCGTCAACAGTGGCTGTTCGGCACGGCCGTCATGTTGCTCGCGGCGACAGTCCTGCATCCGCTGAGCAATATCTGGCTGCAACTGGGCCTGAGTTGCGCCTACGCAGCGGCGTTACTGGCCTGGCTTGCGCTGTGGCTCAAGCCTTGGCGCAACCTTGACAGCTGACCCTCATACTGGGCTGCTACGGGGCTTTTCGTGGGTGTGAATAATTTACAGACGCCATGAATCTGTAGCAGCACGGCTTGCCGGCAGTAGCGAGTTCAAGGGCGCTGCTGCTGGCAAGGCGGACGGGCTTGCCTCGGCCTGCAGGGGCGTGAGGACACACACATTCATCAGACCGCTTCCGATATCTCGATCAGATTGAGATCCGGATCGCGCACGTACACCGAGCGGATCGGCCCGGTGGCGCCGGTGCGCAGAACCGGCCCTTCGATGATCGGCCACTGCGCCTCGCTCAACCGGGCGATGACCTGCTCCAGCGGGATCGAGGCAATGAAACACAGGTCCAGCGCGCCAGGCACGGGCAGATGGGCCTTGGGCTCGAATTCGTTGCCGCGCTCATGCAGGTTTATTTTCTGGTTGCCGAAACTGAATGCCATTCGCCCGTCGCCGAAGCGCTGCAATTGCATGCCCAGCACGCGGGTGTAGAAATCCACCGTGGCCTCGACGTCGACCGCGGTCAGTACCAGATGGTCCAGATGATCAATCATGGGGTTGCCTCCAGACAGGTTTCAAATCAGCCCACGCTCACGCCAGGCTGCGCGCTGCCGAGAGTCGATACCCAGCGCTGCCAGTACCTCGTCGGTGTGCTGACCCAGGGTCGGTGCCGGGCGTTCGACGCCTCCCGGGGTGCTGCTCAGCTTGGGCACAATGCCTGGCAGGGTCACCGGGGTGCCGTCATCCAGCTGGCTGGCCAGCAACATGTCCCGCGCCTGATAGTGCGGATCGCTGGCGATGTCGGCGGCGTCGTAGATCTTGCCAGCGGGAATGCGTGCGGCGGTGAGTCTGGCCAGTACATCGTCCAGATCCAGGCTCGCCGCCCAGGCGCTGATTGCCGCGTCGATCAGCTCGACCTGCTGCACTCGCCCGTCGTTGTGCGCCAATGCCGGATCCGCTGCCAGGTCAGGCCGCTCGATCAAGGCCATCAGGCGCTGGTAGATGCTGTCGCCATTGCCGGCGATCAGTGCATAGCGGCCATCGCGGCAGCGGTACGCGTTGGACGGCGCGATACCCGGCAGGCTGCTGCCGGCAGGTTGGCGCACGGCACCGAACACCGAGTATTCCGGAATCAGGCTCTCCATCATGTTGAACACCGACTCATACAGCGCCACATCGATCTGCTGGCCTTGCCCACCGTGCTGATCGCGGTGACGCAGGGCAAGCAGCACGCCGATCACCCCGTGCAGCGCCGACAGCGAGTCGCCGATGGAGACACCGACCCGCACCGGGGTGCGCTGCGGCTCGCCCGACAGATGCCGCAGACCGCCCATGGCCTCGCCCACCACGCCGAAGCCGGGACGATCCCGGTAGGGGCCGGTCTGGCCATAACCCGAGACCCTGAGCATCACCAGTTTCGGGTTCAGCGCGTGCAGCTCTGCCCAGCCAAGCCCCCAGCCCTCGAGCGTGCCAGGGCGGAAGTTCTCGACCAGGACGTCGGCTTCAGCGATCAGTTTGCGCACCACCTCCTGACCTTCGGGCTCACGCAGATCCAGGGTCACCGAGCGCTTGTTGCGCGATGACACGGCCCACCACACCGAGGTGCCTTCGTGCAGCAAGCGCCATTTGCGCAGCGGATCACCGGTGCCCGGCGGCTCGATCTTGATCACATCGGCACCGAACTCGCCGAGCATCTTGGCCGCGAACGGCCCGGCGATCAGCTGCCCAAGCTCGATGACCCGAATGCCTTGCAGAGGCTTTTGCATGACCTGCCCTTTGTTGTTCTGGAAAATGTCGGAACGATTGTCTGCTCCCCGGCGCCTGATGAAAACGCCTGATTTCCACTCTCAGCTTTTTTTTGTGCAACGAGCCAAACTCATCCATTGCCCGGGGCCGGTCGAAATCCTCGGCCTGTGGGAGCGGGCTTGCCCCGCGAGCTGAAACGGGCACCGGCAGTAACCCAGACACCCTGGCCGTATCAGGCAGACCGCATGCACAGGGTCTGCTGCACCTCAAGCATGCTCACTGTCCCAAAAGCGCTTGTACATCCCCAGACGGCGCTTCAAGGGTCGCGACAGCCGCGCCTCTTCCTTACCGAGCTTGAACGCCAGCAGCTTGAGGCCATTGCGCAGAAAGGAGGCCGGCCACAGGTACCAACGGCGCAGTCCGAGGAAATCCAGTTCCGATCTGACGTAGCGCATGCCTTCTCCGCGCACGCCGCCGAAGCGGGCGTGAATCCATGACTCGCGCGCCTGGAACACCCCGATATCGAAGTAGCGCCGGAACTCCTCGCGCAGGCTGTAGTTGTGCGAGTGGCGGCACACGGCCGAGCCCTGATAGGCGACTTTCCAGTGCGACAAGAGCATTTTTGCCGCGACATACATGTCTTCGGACAGAATCACATGGCGGGGAAATCCGCCCACGGCGCTTAACGCGTCGCGTCGATAGGCGGCAAAGGAATTGGACATGAAAGGCACCTTGATCCCCAGCTCCGGAACATCGGCCATGCTCTTGATTCGCGATACCGGCGGGTAGTTGAACCAGCGCGCGTGCTGGGACAACACGGTGGCATCCAGATGCGGCAACTGCCGGCCGCAGACGGCCCCCACCAGCGGGTCTTCAAACGGCGCAAGAATGTTCTCTACCGCGCGGGGGTCTTCGAGATAGGCGTCCTGGGTGAGGTACACGAAGACGTCATAACCAGGGTGGGTCTGGGCCATCATCTGCCGGGTCCCACCGTGATTGAAGTCCGTGCCCTGGATCTGGACGGCGTCTTTGCAACGCGCCCGTGCCAGCTCCCACGTGCCATCAGTGGAACTGGAATCGACGATCAGGGTGTCGAACGCCACGGTCTGGGCCGCCAGGGAATCGAGCAGTCGCTCAAGCTCCCTGCGCCCGTTGTAAGTCGGGATCACACAGGCAACGCGCAAAGGCTGCATAACAATACTCCAAGGCAAATACTGGATGCCTACTTGTCATGACACGCCTTGAGGTTAGCCCAGCCACCCGACTTGGATCCAACCGCTGGTCAGCCCATCACCTCGCTCAACGGGATGAAATTGAGCAGATCGCCCTGCGCGACGGTGGTGCCTTCGATCACCTCGATCAGACCATCGGCCCACGCCGCACTGCGCAAGACACCCGAGCTCTGATTGCGATCGGCGATCAGACGACCCTGCTCGATGCGCCCGCGCAGGTATTCGCGACGATTGCCGGGCTTGTCCCAGACAAAACCCGCCGGCACCTTGAACTGCAGGGGCTTGACGGCTTGCACGCCCAGCCGACGCAGCAGGTAGGGCCTGGCCAGCAACGCGAAGGTCACCAGGGTCGATGCCGGGTTGCCTGGCAGGCCAATCACCGGCACGCCGCGAAAGTGGCCGAAGGTCAGCGGTTTGCCCGGTTTGATGGCCAGCTTCCATAGCGAAATCTCGCCCTCCTCGCGCAATGCGTGGCCGAGGAAATCCGCCTCGCCCACCGATACGCCGCCGGTGGACAGGATCAGGTCGACGTCGCCCAGCGCACCCAGCGCAGCGCGGGTTTTTTCAAGATCGTCGGCAAGAATGCCAGCGTCAACCACCTCACAGCCCAGACGCTTGAGCCAACTGCACAACAGCACGCGATTGCTGTTGTAGATCTGTCCGGGCCCCAGCGGCTGCCCAGGCTCGATCAGTTCATCGCCCGTGGACAACACCGCAACCCGTGCGCGTCGCACCACTTCCAGCCGGGCCAGGCCCATGGTCGCAGCCAGCCCCAGCTCGATCGGCGTCATCACCGTGCCGGCATCCAGCACTTTGTCGCCGACCGTGGTCTCCTGGCCTTTGGGCCGGATGTTCTGCTGCACGCTCAACGGCTCGACAAAACGCACACGCTGATCAGCCTGGACTTCGGCATTTTCCTGCATCTCTACGCAATCGGCGCCTTCAGGCACCGGAGCGCCGGTGAAGATCCGCGCGCAGGTGCCTGGCTGCAGAGGCAGCGGCGCCTGGCCGGCGAAAATCCGTTGACTGACCGGCAATGGCTCGCCGGTCCAGTCGGCCACGCGCAACGCGTAACCGTCCATGGCGCTGTTGGGCCAGGGCGGCAGGTCCAGCGTGGAAATCAGGTCTTCGGCGAGAATCCGCCCCTGGGCATCGGCCAGCGTCACCGTTTCGCGCTCGCTGATGGCCGCCGCTTCGGCCAGGCGCATCAAGCGCTCCATGGCCTCTTCCACCGCCAGCAGGCCGCGTATGTCAGGTTGGCTCATCGATACTCACCCACGGGTTGCGCACGGCTCGGCTTTTTTCAGGTGCGGCACGAAATTGCACGGGCGGAAGGCGTTGTTCAACTGATCGGCAAGGATCCCGTCCCAGCCGGTGCGCACCGCATTGGTGGAGCCCGGCAGGCAGCACACCAGCGTGCCATTGGCCAGGCCTGCCAGCGCGCGCGACTGAATCGTCGAACTGCCGATGTCCGGCACCGAAATCTGCCGGAACAACTCGCCAAAACCGTCCACTTGTTTGTCCAGCAGGCAGGCCACCGCTTCCGGGGTGCTGTCACGGCCGGTGAAGCCGGTGCCGCCGGTGATCAGCACCACCTGTACCTGATCATCGGCAATCCAGGTGGCGACCTGGGCGCGAATCCGGTACAGATCGTCCTTGAGCAATACCCGCTCGATCAACCCGTGACCGGCGGCGGTCAGGCGATCGACGAACATCTGCCCCGAGGTGTCATTTTCAAAGGTGCGCGTGTCGCTGACAGTCAAAACGGCAATGTTCAACGGCACAAAAGGTGCATCAGCCTTGGCTTTCATCGGCTAGGTCCGGTTGTAGGGGAAACAGTGCGGTGTTATATCACAGCACTCCTTTTTGCCGCGCTGACCGAGTTCGCCATGACTGTTGCCGACACCCTTGCCCCCTGCTCGATTCTGCTGCTCGCCGGTGGCCAGGGCCTGCGCATGGGAGGGCGCGACAAAGGCTTGATCGAGTGGCAGGGTGAGCCGCTGATCGAGCATCTGTATCGCCTGACCCGGCCGCTGACGGACGATTTGATCATCTCCTGCAACCGCAATCGCGAGCAGTACGCGCGCTTCGCCGACCAGTTGGTGCAAGACGACGAGAGCGGTTATCCCGGGCCTTACGCCGGTATTCGCGCAGGGCTTGCGGTGGCCCGCCATGGCTTTTTGCTGGTCGTGCCGTGCGACACGCCGTTGCTGGACCTGGAACTGTTGCAAGGCTTGCGCCGTACCGCCGCCGCCCACCCGTCCAAGCCGGCGATGGTTCGTCAGGGCGAGCAATGGGAGCCGCTGCTGTGCTGCATCCCTACGGTACATGCCCGGGTTTTCGAACAACACTGGCAGCAGGGCCAGCGCAGCCCCCGCCGGACCATGGCCGAGCTGGGTGCGGTGGCGTTGCAATGCGCCGCCGGTGACCCGCGCCTGGCCAACCTCAATACGCCGGACTTGTTGACCTTCATCAAGGCGTGAGCGTGCGGGCAAGGTTTAATGGAACTTTGCCGACAACCGCCGCGTCAGAACCCTTACTACACAAAGAATGACTCTCGGAGACACAGTAATGAACCAACGGACCCTTCCCGCAGCCTTCCTGCTTGCACTTGGCCTTGCTTCCCTTGCCGGTTGCTCCTCGCCGACTGTGATCACCTTGAACGACGGGCGCGAAATCCAGGCCACGGACGCGCCCAAGTACGACGAAGAATCAGGTTTCTACGAGTTCAAGCAGCTGGACGGCAAAGAGACGCGCATCAACAAGGATCAGGTGCGCACCGTCAAAGAGCTGTAACGCCGGATTGAACACAAAAAACCCGCCAGGTTGGCGGGTTTTTTTGGTTCTCATTTTCATCGGTACGACCGGGCGTACCGTCGAACTGCGCCGGGCACCGTTGTGGTCACACCTTGGATCCGCCGCGCACGCCAAACCTGCAGGAGCGGGCTTGCCCCGCGAGCTGCCGGGCACCGGCAGTAGAATCAGGCATCCTCATCCTCTCAGACACCCCGCGCTGGCCAGGTTTACTGCCGCTGCGCGCCAGCTCGTGCGGATGCGGCCAAGACACAAGCCACGCCACGGATTTTTCAAACCAGCTCCTTCAACCGATACCACATCATCCCCAACGCCAGCAGTGGCGAGCGCAGCAGCTCGCCGCCCGGGAAGGTGCGGTGCGGGACCTTGGCGAACAGCTCTACCGCCCGGCTGTCACCCTCGGCGATGGCTTGGGCGAGGATCCTTGCGGCAAAATGAGTCACGTTCAATCCATGCCCTGAGTAACCCTGGGCGTAGTACACGTTGGGGGCCTTGGGCAGGTAACCGATCTGCGGGAAACGATTGGCGCTGATGCCGATCATTCCGCCCCACTGGAAATCGATGCCGACCCCCTTGAGTTGCGGAAAAACCCGCTCCATCTTCGGCCGCATGTAATCGGCGATGTTCGCAGGATCACGCCCTGAATAATGACAGGCGCCGCCGAACAGCAGTCGGTTATCGGCGGACAACCGGTAATAATCCAGGGCCACGCGCTGGTCGCACAGCGCCATGTTCTGCGGGATCAGCGACTGCGCACGCTCGGCCCCCAAAGGCTCGGTGGCGATGATGTAGCTGCCGGCCGGCAGCAGTTTGCCGGTCAACGCCGGTTCGAGTTTCTGCAAAAACGCATCGCACGCCAGGACCACATGACTGGCCGTCACCTGACCGTGATCGGTGAGCACCTGCACCTTCGACCCATGCACGATGCGGCGTACGGGGCTGGCCTCGTACACCACCGCACCCTTTTGCTCAGCCAGCCGCGCCTCGGCCAGAATCAGCTTGAGCGGGTGCAGATGGCCGGACCCCATGTCGATCAGCCCGCCGGCATAGGCTTGCGAGCCGACCACCTCGTGCAGCGCATCCTTCTCCACCAGACGCAGCGGATGCGGATAACCCTGAGCGGTCAAGGCCGCAAGCTCATCCTGCAGGCCCTGCCAGTGCCTGGCGGTATTGGCCAGATCGCAATACCCCCAGCGCAGGTCGCAATCGAGGCCGTGGCTCTGAACGCGCTGGCGGACGATATCCACCGATTCGGTCCCCGCCTGCTGCAGATAACGCACCCCCTCCTCGCCTACCCAACGCCCGACAGCGCTGACGTCGTGCCCCAGGCCGCGAATCAGTTGCCCGCCATTGCGCCCGCTGGCGCCCCAGCCGATGCGCTGGGCCTCCAGCAGCACCACCGACATGCCGCGCTCAGCCAGTTCCAACGCCGTGTTGACCCCGGTAAACCCCCCACCGATGACGCAAACGTCGGCGCTGACGCGGGTATCGAGCGAGGCGCGCTCAGGCACCGGGCCGACCGAGGCGGCGTAGTAGGAAGCGGTGTGTGGCAGCGCAGCAGGCATGAGGCTTTCCTTAACGATTGGATTTGACGTCGGTCCACTTGCGCGTCATCAGGCGCAGGGTCGCGGGACTCAGTTCCGAGGAGATATAGAATTTGTCCCTGACCTGTTGGCTCGGGTAGATGGACAGGTTCCCGGTAATGTCGGTGCTCATCAGTTTGTCGGAGGCAAGATTAGGGTTGGCATAACCGACCGCCTCGCTGACCTTGGCGATTACCTGCGGGTCGAGCAGGTAGTTGATGAAGGCCAGCGCCTGCGCAGGGTGTTCAGCGTCCTTGGGTATGGCGAGCATGTCAAACCAGACGTTGGCGCCTTCCTTGGGAATGGAATAGGCGATGTTCACGCCGTTCTTCGCCTCCTCTGCACGGGACTTGGCCTGCAGCACGTCACCGGAGTAACCAAAAGCCACGCAGATGTCGCCATTGGCCAGGTCCGACACCCATTTGGAGGAGTGGAAATAGGTGATGTAAGGCCGCACGGCCTTGAGCTTGGCGGTGGCTCGCTCGTAATCCTTGGGGTTTTCGCTGCGCGGAATAATGCCCATGTAATTGAGCACGGCCGGGAAGACTTCATCGGGCGAATCGAGAAACGACACCCCGCACTTTTGCAGCTTCTTCATGTTTTCCGGTTCGAACAGCACCGCCCACGAGTCGATGCTGTCGACACCCAACACCGCCTTGACCTTGTCGACGTTGTAGCCGATGCCGTTGGTGCCCCACAGGTAGGGCACTGCGTACTGGTTGCCAGGGTCGTTGGCCTGCAGCTGTTTCATCAACTCAGGGTTCAGGTTCCTGGCATTGGGCAGCTGACTCATGTCGAGCTTCTGAAACGCCCCGGCCTTGATCTGACGACCGAGAAAGTGGTTCGACGGCACCACCACGTCGTAGCCCGAGCGCCCTGTAAGCAACTTGCCCTCCAGGGTTTCGTTGGAGTCGAACACGTCATAGGTCGGGGCAATGCCGGTGGCCTTCTGGAAATCGGCAAGGGTCGTGGGACCGATGTAATCGGACCAGTTGTAAATCTTCACGGTGTTGCCTTCGGCGTGTGCCTGAGTGACTGCGCCGGCGAGTATAACCGGCAGAAACAGCGCGGATGCGATCGACTTCATGGTGCCCCCAACGTCAATGGAAAAGACTGCTGCGCCTACACGCTCATCATCAGGAACTGGCGTTCCCACGAGCTGATCACGCGCTTGTAGTTCTCATGCTCGGCGCGCTTGACCGCGACATAGCCCTGCACGAATTTTTCGCCCAGCATGCGGCGTACCGCAGCGCTGCCTTCCATGCGCTCCAGTGCATCCTCGATGGTCAGCGGCAGGCGCAGACTGCGGCGCTCATAGCCACGGCCCTGCACCGGCGCGCTGGGATCGCACCCTTCGATCATGCCCATGTAGCCACACAGCAGGCTCGCGGCGATGGCCAGGTACGGGTTGGCGTCGGCGCCCGGCAGACGGTTCTCCACCCGGCGCGCCTGGGCATTGGACGCCGGCACGCGCAGACCCACGGTGCGGTTCTCCTCGCCCCACTCCACGTTGACCGGCGCCGAGGTGTCCGGCAGGAAGCGACGAAACGAATTGGCATTGGGGGCGAACAGCGGCAGCACCTCGGGGATATAACGCTGCAAGCCGCCGATATGCTGCAGGAACAGCGTGCTCGGCTCACCTTCAGGCGTGCTGAAAACGCTGAGACCGGTCTTGATGTCGACCACGCTCTGATGCAGATGCATGGCGCTGCCCGGCTCGTCGGTGATCGGCTTGGCCATGAACGTCGCGGCCACATTGTGCTTGAGCGCGGCCTCGCGCATGGTGCGTTTGAACACGGTGATCTGGTCGGCCAGGTCCAGCGCATCGCCGTGGCGGAAATTGATTTCCATCTGCGCCGGGCCGTCTTCGTGAATCAGCGTATCCAGGTCCAGCCCCTGGGCTTCGCACCAGTCGTAGACGTCTTCGAACAATGGATCGAATTCGTTGGCAGCCTCGATGGAGAACGACTGCCGACCACTTTCCGGGCGCCCCGAGCGGCCCGTTGGCACTTGCAGCGGCAGGTCCGGGTCGGCACAGCGCTGGGTCAGGTAGAACTCCATTTCCGGCGCTACCACCGGTTGCCAGCCCTGGGTTGCATACAGCTGCAGCACTTTTTTCAGCACGTTGCGGGGTGACAGTTCGATCGGGTTGCCGTAGCGATCAAAGGTGTCATGGATGACCATTGCGGTCGGTTCGATGGCCCACGGCAGCACATACACCGCCTGCGGGTCGGGCCGGCAGGTCATGTCGATATCGGCAGGGTCAAGCAGGCTGTAATAGATATCGTCGTCGACGTAATCGCCCGTCACCGTTTGCAGCAGCACGCTTTCGGGCAGACGCATGCCGTGCTCGTTGAGAAACTTGTTGGTCGGCAGGATCTTGCCGCGGGCGATGCCCGTCAGGTCACTGACCACGCATTCGACTTCGGTAATGCCGTAGCTTTTCAACCACTCGGCAAGTGGGTCTTTCACGCTGCTGTCCATGGGGCCTCTGCCGTCTGCGACGGATGGTTGCGCAACGGGCGGCGGCCCGGGCGCTGTGCTGACGCCTATGCTGGAAGATCGACAGGGCGTCGGTCTATCCACTTTCGCGCGGCAACAGCGCCTCATTTCGGTGCGTGCAGATCAGGCCGCGGCCGTGTTGCTCGCTGCCCGAGCCGACTGCTATGGTGCCCGCACCTCACCACAACAGCGCCCATTTATGTCGGTCAAGGTATTCGAAACCGTCGCCGCCGATCAGCAGGGAAAATCCGACACCGGATGGCGCCTGCATTACGCGCAGATGTCCGCCGGGCAGTTCAAGGGGCGTCTGGTCGAGGCGGAACTTGGCAATGTGCAAGTCTACGAAGAGCACATGAACACCCGCATCGAGCAGTACTACCAGGCGCCCAGCGATGCCCTGGTGTTCAGCTTCGACATGACCGACCGCGCGCTGTACCTGCTGGATGCCAGCACCCAGAACCTGTGGATCACCCCCGAGAATTACCGGGAAATCGCCGTGGTCATCAGACAGGAATCCCTCGGCACACGGCATCTGCATCGCACCTTCGAAGACCTGCTGCTGACGCCGCTCACCTCCAGCCACGGCGCGCTGTTCAGTGGCTGGCTGAGCACAATGCTGAGCCGGATGACGCAACAGCCTGGCAGCCAAGCAGCGAGCCACCTGGGCGACCAACTGATCGATGATTGTCTGTACGTGCTCGACCAGTCCGCCCCTGCCCGGCTGTCGGGCACCAGCCTGCGGCTGCGCGACCAACGCAAGATGGTGCAACGGGTGTTCGAGATGGTCAGTGCTTTCCCGACCGAGAATTTCAGCGTGGTGCAGTTGGCCGACAGCGCCGGGACCTCGTTCCAGCAACTGCGCAGCGCGTTCAACCAGTGTGTCGGCATAGCCCCCAGCGCATGGCTGCGCTCGCGGCGCCTGAACCTGGCTCGTCAGGACCTGCTATCAGCCAGCGCCGAGCAGACCAACGTGGCGGAAGTGGCAATGCGTTATTCGTTCTGGCATCTGGGTCGTTTCTCCGAAACCTACCGCGCGTTGTTCCTGGAATACCCCAGCCAGACCCTCGCCAGACGCCCCGCACGAGGCTGAAACCCCCTGCCTTGCACGCAAATGAGCTGCCGCGCCCGGCAGTAGGATCAGGCGCCCTGGTCGGGCGCCGCACCCGATTCTGCTTCTGCCCGGAGGGCGTGGGAGCCTGGCTTGCCGGCGATCTGCCGGGCACCGGCAGTAGAATCAGGCGCCCTGGTCGTGTCAGGCACGCCGCGCTGGCAGGGTTTGCTGCCGCTGCGCGCCAGATCGTCGGCAAGCCGGACTCCCACGCCCTCCGGGCAGAAGCAGGATTGCGGCATGCCGTGATGTTTGAATCTGGCCGAAAATCTGTAGGAGCGGGCTTGCCCCGCGATCTGCCGGGCACCGGCAGTAGAATCAGGCGCCCCGGCCGTGTCAGGCACGCCGCGCTGGCAGGGTTTGCTGCCGCTGCGCGCCAGATCGTCGGCAAGCCGGACTCCCACGCCCTCCGGGCAGAAGCAGGATTGC
>NZ_JBJDOA010000005.1:0-1647 GCF_044900785.1 Pseudomonas sp. NPDC087358 | reverse complement strand
CGGTCGTGTCAGGCACGCCGCGCTGGCAGGGTTTGCTGCCGCTGCGCGCCAGATCGTCGGCAAGCCGGACTCCCACGCCCTCCGGGCAGAAGCAGGGTTGCGGCATGCAGTATTTTTTGAATCTGGCCGAAAATCTGTAGGAGCGGGCTTGCCCCGCGAGCTGCCGGGCACCGGCAGTAGAATCAGACGCCCCGGTCGTGCGCCGCACCCGATTCTGCTTCTGCCCGGAGGGCGTGGGAGCCTGGCTTGCCGGCGATCTGCCGGGCACCGGCAGTAGGCTCAGGCGCCCTCCGGGCAGAAGCAGGGTTGCGGCACGCCGTATTTTTTGAGTCTGGCCGAAGCATCGCCTGTAGCAGCCCGGCTTGCTTTTGGCTTTGCCAGGACCGCCAGCCGGCCGATTGGGCTAAGATTTGTCTCGATCGAATGGTGATCGCTGCGCCTGCGCGCAGCGCTGCATTCCCTTCCCCCGACATTCTCCGGCTGACAGGACACTCCATGGCGCTGAAAGATCTGCTCAGCTTGAGGCTGTACACCCGCGTAGCACGTCTGGGCAGCTTTTCTGCGGCCGCGCGCGAAAGCGGCCTGGCGCAGTCGCAGGTCTCGCGAATGATCGCCGAGCTCGAAGCCAGCCTGGGCGCGCGGCTGCTCTCACGCACCACCCGGGCGGTGGTACCCACCGAGGCGGGCATGGAGTTCCTGGCGCGTATGGAACCGATCCTCGCCGCCGTCGACGATGCCGAAAACAGCGTGCGCGAAACCGGAGAACTGCGCGGTCTGCTGCGAGTCGGCATGCCCTCGACCATGGGCATACGCGTGGTCATGCCGCGGCTGTCGGCGTTCACCGAACGTCATCCGCTGCTGCACCTGGAGTTGTTGCTCGAGGACCGCTGGCAAGACATGGTCAAGGAAGCGGTGGATATCGGCATCCGCGTCGGCAACCTGCCCGACCTGGCAGGCACCGCCCGGCAGATCGGCACAATGTGTCGAGTGATTGTCGCCTCCCCCGATTACCTGGCCCGGCACGGAACACCTGCCACCCCTGCGGACATCAGCGGTCACCGGATCGTCGGCGGGCCAGCCGGAGCACAAGCGTCCTCCTGGCAGTTCGAACGCGACGGTCAGACCACCGCTGTCGATATCCATCCGCAACTGTCCACCAACGATACCGCTGGCGCATTGGCAGCCGCGGCCGGTGGCTTGGGCCTGACGTCCACCACCTCCTGGGCATGCGCGGTGGAGATTGCCAACGGCGCTCTGGTGCAGCTGTTTGCCGACTGGAAAATGGCCGAACTGCCAGTTCACGCCTACTTCCCCCTGGGCCGGACGACGCGCATGGCGGCGCGGGCCTTTGCCGACTTCCTGGCGCAGACCTTGAACACCGAGCCCGCTGCGTCCAATCGTTAACAAATCCGCTGCACACCCCCTCGCCAACCTCACGCTATCGGCGCCTTGCTCATTGCAGGGATGCTGAAAGGTGCAATGTCCCGCAAATAGAAACAATGAGTCTCTATTTCACCTAATTGTTCCTGGTTCGATTTGTCCGTAGATTTACTCCCAAGCCAGCCAACAAGCGCACAACAGGGCGCAGCGGCTAACCCATTACTGACTTGAAACTCTCGACTCCATAAGGAACATGCCATGTCTATC
>NZ_JBJDOA010000004.1:538692-633974 GCF_044900785.1 Pseudomonas sp. NPDC087358 | reverse complement strand
CTCACCATAATGGCGTTGAGGTCCAGATTTCCTCTGGACGGCCTGCTCAAGCTGGCCAATCTGGCGCGCAGCACGTTCTATTATCAGGTCAGTGCGCTGGAGAAACCTGACAAACATGCTGCGCTGAAAGGCAGGATCCATGACCTCTATCACCTGCACAAGGGGCGATTTGGCTATCGGCGCATCGCCATGCAGCTTCAAAAAAAGGAATCGGTCAGCGAAAAGATGATTCAACGCTTGATGGAGCGTTTGAACCTCAAATCGCTGGTGCGTCCCAAAAAATACAGTTCCTATAAGGGCCAGCTCGGCAGAATAGCGTTGGACCTGCTTGAGCGGAATTTCGTCGCCCAACGTCCCAACCAGAAATGGGTGACGGATGTCACCGAGTTCAAGGTGGAGCAAAAGAAGCTCTATCTGTCGCCTGTAATGGACTTGTACAACGGCGAGATCATCGCCTACCAAACCGCTACCCGTCCGTGTTTTGCCTTGGTCACAGACATGCTGGACAAAGCCTTCGAACGCCTGAAAGGCCCGGGCAAGCTCGTGTTTCACTCAGATCAAGGCTGGCAATACCAACAGCCTCGCTACCAAAAGGCGCTTGCGGATCGAGGCATCAAACAGAGCATGTCGCGCAAAGGTAATTGCCTGGACAACGCGGCGATGGAGAGCTTTTTCGGGACACTGAAGTCTGAGTTTTTCTATCTCAACCGTTTTGAAAGCATAGAAGAACTGAAAGCGGGCCTGGACGAATACATCCGTTACTACAATCATGACCGAATCAAGGCGAAGCTCGGTGGGCTGAGTCCTGTGGATTACAGGGCTCAGTCTCGCGGCGTTTGGCAATAGACCGTCCAACTTTTTGGGGTCAGTTCAGGCCTTCGGCCAGAATCAGAAGCAGGCGGCGCGATGCCATAGATTTCGATCACCGCTGTTCGGAAGGCGATAGATGTCGACCGCTTCTGCCCGGAGGGCGTGGGAGTCCGGCTTGCCGACGATCTGGCGCGAAGCGCCAGCAAACCCTGTGCAGGGTATGCACCTGACACACCGAGTGGCCTGATTCTACTGCCGGTGCCCGGCAGATCGCTGGCAAGCCAAGCTCCCACGGCCTTTGGCCAGAATCAAAAGCAGGCGGCGCAAGAGAGGTGATCGCTTCTACCCGCAGGACTGCAGATGCCGACCGCTTCTGCCCGGAGGGCGTGGGAGTCCGCCGGGGTGGCGCTCCACCTTGCCGACGATCTGGCGCGAAGCGCCAGCCTTTCGCTGCATCAACTGGATTTTTTTCCCGGCCAAAGGGTCGGCCAATCAAATCACCGGTGAGTCTTCCCCAGGCTCGACGCCGATGGTGTGATGCCGCAAATCACGGGCCTTGTACACCGTCAGCGCATCAGCCTCTGCCTCGGTGATAGGCACCTGCTGGCCGCCAATGTTGGCTTGCGACATGTGGGTGTCGTCGTTGGTGGTGATCTGCACATCGGTCACTGCGCTGCGGCATTGAACTCCGTCCACCACGGCGCTGCAATGCTGATGGGTGCTGTCGAATTCAAGAGGCATGGTCGTACTCCTTCACGGGCTGTTATGGGTGGGACTGCATCGGCCGATCATTGTTTCCGCCTTCCGACACAGGGTACGCAGCACTCCGGCCAGGCGTCGCGGTCCATTGCTGAACTGACCGAATGACGCTTTCAAGAAAAGGAATGACCATGAACGCCTGGTGGCAGGAAGTCGTCCAGACCCTTCAGTCCGAATTCTCGGACATCACCGATGCCGCACAACTGACCCGGGTCACGGTGCGGTTGGTCATTGCTGCGGTGCTCGGCGGGGTGCTGGGGTTTGAGCGTGAACACAAGGGCAAGGCGGCCGGGGTACGCACCCACATGCTGGTGTGCATGGGCGCAGCGCTGTTCGTGCTGGTGCCGCGCCTGGCCGGGGCGGACGATGCGGCGTTGAGCCGGGTGGTGCAGGGTATCGTCGCCGGGATCGGCTTTCTCGGCGCAGGCACCATTCTCAAGGGACAACAGCTCAACACCGCTCAGGTCAAGGGGCTGACCACCGCGGCCGGCCTGTGGATGACGGCCGCCATTGGCATCGCAGCCGGGATGGGAAGGGAAACGACAGCGGTGCTGAGCACGGTGCTGGCGCTGGGCATCTTCAGCCTGATGCCGTTGATCGTGGAACGCTTCGATCCACCGCATAACAAGGAAAAAGACCCCGAACGCAATACCGGCGGCGATTCACACCAGCCCTGAGCGCACCTGGCCTGCTCAGGGCTTGCTCCATGGCAGGGCAGGTTATTCGGCAAACTCGTCACTGAGGATGGCCGGCGGCTCCTGACTGGGAGGATCGCCCTTGGGTGGCTCGATGACCGGCGGCATGGTGGGTGGCGGCTCTTCGTCAGGTTTGGGCATGGGCAGGGCAGGGTCATCGATCATTGGATCGGGCGTTTCTGCGGGAATGGGAATGTTCATTGCTTCACCTTCCTTCAGCGCAGGTTCGAACAGGCAGGAGTACCGGGCTTTCAACGCGCTCCCAGGCTTGGACAGCGGCCGCGTTTGAATGATTCGGCACATTTTGCCGGTGAACATCGTGCCGGCGGCTAAGCTGGCACTGGATCGATTTTGCGCGATGCAAGCTCTTTGAACTTTTCACCGGGGCGGGCGTTCGGAACCTATGCGGCCACTCTCGGACAGGGCATCTGTCTCGACATGCGTCGCTATCTGCCATGGATGAAACGTTGACGCAATGGACTCATTACGGACCTGCTACAAGGAGCGTCCCTGGGGCGTGAGGAGTGATGCTCGATGAATGTGACTGCTGATCAGCCATACGGCCCGGATTCCCTGGCCACCGATGTTCCGCACCCGACCCAGCCTTTACCCCTGACCCAGGCCTTGCAGTTGCCGCGCATCGTGATCGAAGACACGCATCCGGTGATCGACGCCGGGCAGCTTGCGGCCAAGGCGATCATCGGCCAGCCGGTGACGGTCACCAGCAAGGTGTTTGCCGACGGCCACGACAAAATGGCGGTGCGGATTCGTTTCCGCGCAGCCAATGAGCAGGACTGGCAGCAGGCGCCCATGCGCGAGCTGGGCAATGACAGCTGGATCGGCGAGTTCACCCCGACTTCGGTGAGCCGCTATGTCTTCCGCCTGGAAGCCTGGATCGACCAGTTCGCCAGCTACCGCTACGAGCTGGAGAAAAAGTACGCTGCCGGTGTTTCCATTGGCCTGGAGCTAGAGGAAGGCCGACTGCACCTGGTGCACGCCGCCGAGCGCAGCCAGCATGAGTTGCGCGGGCAGATCGACAGCCTGTTGCAGCGCCTGGGCGAGAACACCGAGCCCGAAGCCCAGGTGGCGCTGCTGCTGCACAGCGAAACCGCCAATATCATGGCCCAGGCCGATAACCATGCCTTCTTGAGCCGCAGCCTCGAGTACCCGCTGGATGTCGAGCGCGAACTGGCGCAGTTCGCCAGTTGGTACGAGTTGTTCCCACGCTCGATCACCGACGACAAGAAGCGTCACGGCACCTTCAACGATGTCCATGGCCGCCTGCCGATGATCCGCGACATGGGCTTCGACGTACTGTATTTCCCGCCGATTCACCCGATCGGCCGCGCCCACCGCAAAGGCCCAAACAATTCGCTTGAGGCCGGCCCTGATGATCCGGGCAGCCCGTATGCGATCGGCAGTGCCGAGGGTGGTCACGATGCTATCCATCCGCAACTGGGCACCCGGGAAGATTTTCGCAAGCTGGTGGCAGCGGCTGCCGAGCACGGCCTGGAGATCGCCCTGGACTTCGCCATCCAGTGTTCTCAAGACCACCTCTGGCTCAAGGAGCATCCGGGCTGGTTCTCGTGGCGCCCCGACGGGAGCATTCGCTACGCGGAAAACCCGCCGAAAAAATATCAGGACATCGTCAACGTCGATTTCTATGCGCCGGATGCCATTCCCAGCCTGTGGCTGGAATTGCGTGATGTGGTGCTGGGCTGGGTCGAGGAGGGCGTGAAGATCTTTCGCGTCGACAATCCGCACACCAAGCCGTTGCCGTTCTGGCAGTGGATGATCGCCGACATTCGCGCCCAGCACCCGGACGTGATGTTCCTCGCTGAAGCATTCACCAAGCCTGCGATGATGGCTCGGCTGGGCAAGGTCGGGTATTCCCAGAGCTACACCTACTTCACCTGGCGCAACACCAAGGCCGAGCTGAGCGAGTACTTCGCCGAACTCAACGAGTCGCCGTGGCGCGAGTGCTACCGGCCGAACTTCTTCGTCAACACGCCGGACATCAACCCGCATTTCCTGCACGACTCCGGCCGCGCGGGCTTTCTGATCAGGGCGGCGCTGGCGACCATGGGCTCGGGCCTGTGGGGGATGTATTCGGGGTTCGAGCTGTGCGAATCGGCGCCGGTGCCGGGTAAAGAAGAATATCTGGACTCGGAGAAGTACGAGATTCGTCCGCGGGACTTCACCGCGCCAGGCAACATCATTGCCGAAATCGCCCAGCTGAACCGTATCCGCCGGCAGAACCCGGCGCTGCAGACCCATCTGGGGCTGAGTATCTACACCGCCTGGAACGACAACATTCTGTACTTCGGTAAACGCAGTGCCGACGGCAGCAATTTCATCCTGGTGGCTGTCAGTCTCGATCCGCGCAACGTTCAAGAGGCGTACTTCGAACTGCCGCTGTGGGAGATGGGCCTGCCGGACGACGCCGCCACGCTGGGCGAAGACCTCATGACCGGTCACTCCTGGACCTGGTACGGCAAAACCCAGTGGATGCGCATAGACCCCTCATACCAACCGTTCGGCATCTGGCGCATCAAGGCCACAAATCAATAACTCAAAGGAAGTGGTCATGGCGAAGAAACCCCGGAACGCTGCCTTTATCGACGACCCGCTCTGGTACAAGGATGCGGTGATCTACCAGGTTCATGTGAAGTCGTACTTCGATTCGAACGATGACGGGATTGGCGACTTTCCGGGCTTGATCGCCAAACTCGACTACATCGCCCAACTGGGCGTCAACACCATCTGGCTGCTGCCGTTCTACCCATCGCCGCGCCGCGACGACGGTTATGACATCGCCGATTACCGCGGCGTGCACAGCGACTACGGCACCATGGCCGACGCCAAGCGGTTCATCGCCGAGGCCCATGCTCGCGGTTTGCGGGTGATCACTGAGCTTGTGATCAACCACACCTCCGACCAGCACCCCTGGTTCCAGCGGGCGCGACAGGCGAAGAAGGGTTCCAAGGCCCGGGATTTCTACGTGTGGTCGGACGACGACCAGAAATACGACGGCACGCGGATCATCTTTCTTGATACCGAGAAGTCCAACTGGACCTGGGACCCGGTCGCCGGGCAGTACTTCTGGCACCGCTTCTACTCGCACCAGCCGGACCTGAACTTCGACAATCCGCAGGTGATGAAAGCGGTCCTGGAAGTCATGCGCTACTGGCTGGACATGGGCATCGACGGGCTGCGCCTGGACGCCATTCCGTACTTGATCGAGCGCGACGGCACCAACAACGAAAACCTGCAAGAGACGCACAACGTGCTCAAGCAGATCCGTGCCGAAATCGACGCCAACTACCCCGACCGCATGTTGCTGGCCGAGGCCAATCAATGGCCTGAGGACACCCAGCTGTATTTCGGCGACCGCAAGGGCAAGGATGGCGACGAATGCCACATGGCGTTTCACTTCCCGCTGATGCCGCGGATGTACATGGCGGTGGCCCAGGAAGACCGTTTCCCGATCACCGACATCCTGCGCCAGACCCCGGAAATTCCGGAAAACTGCCAGTGGGCGATTTTCCTGCGCAACCACGATGAACTGACCCTGGAAATGGTCACCGACCGCGAGCGCGACTATCTGTGGAACTACTACGCCTCTGACCGGCGCGCGCGGATCAACCTGGGGATTCGTCGCCGTCTGGCACCGCTGCTCGAACGTGACCGTCGCCGGGTGGAGCTGCTCAACAGCATGCTCTTGTCCATGCCAGGGACACCGACCCTGTATTACGGCGACGAGATCGGCATGGGTGACAACATTTACCTAGGCGATCGCGACGGTGTGCGCACGCCCATGCAATGGTCCATCGACCGTAATGGCGGGTTCTCCAGGGCCAACCCGGCGAGTCTGGTGCTGCCGCCGATCATGGACCCGCTGTACGGCTATCAGTCGGTCAACGTCGAGGCGCAGGATCACGACCCGCATTCGCTGCTCAACTGGACCCGGCGCATGCTTGCCGTGCGCAAGCAGCAAAAGGCCTTCGGTCGCGGCACGCTGAAGATGCTGTCGCCGAGCAACCGGCGGATTCTGGCCTACACCCGTGAATACACCGGGGCTGACGGTAAAAACGAAATCATCCTGTGCGTCGCCAACGTTTCGGCGGCCTCCCAGGCTGCCGAACTCGAGTTGTCGCAGTACGCCGGTACGGTACCGGTGGAGATGCTCGGCGGCAGCGCCTTTCCACCCATTGGCCAGCTCAATTACCTGCTGACGTTGCCGCCCTACGGCTTCTACTGGTTCTTGCTGGCGGCGGAGAATCAAATGCCCAGCTGGCACGTCGAACCGGCCCAGAGCCTGCCGGACTTTCCGACCCTGGTCCTCAAGCAACGGCTTGAAGAATTGCTCGAACAACCCCTGCGCCAGACCATGGAGCAGAACTCGCTCGCCGCTTACCTGCCCAAGCGTCGCTGGTTCGCCGGCAAAGGCAAGTCGCTGGACAAGGTCCATATCGCTTACGCGGTGCGTTTTGGCACCACGGTGCGGCCGGTCTTGCTGAGCGAAATCGAGGTCACTTCGGGCGATGAAGTGGTGCGCTATCAGCTGCCGTTCGGCCTGCTGCCTGAAGACGACATCAGCAGTGCCCTGCCGCAGCAGCTGGCTCTGGCGCGTGTGCGACGCGGACGGCAGGTGGGGTTGATCACTGACGCCTTCACGCTGGAGCCGTTCATTCGTGCCGTGATCAAGGGCATGCACGAGGAGACCGTGCTGCCTGTTGGCGATGGCGAGTTGCGCTTTCAACAGAGTTCGAAACTGGCCCCGCTGGGCCTGAATGAAGAGTCCGAGGTGCGGTATCTGTCCGCCGAGCAATCCAACAGCTCGGTGGTAGTGGGCAAGGCGCTGGTGCTGAAGATGATTCGCCGGGTCGCGGCCGGGACCCACCCGGAGCTGGAAATGGGTGCTTATCTCACCGAAGCCGGGTATCAGCACATCTCGCCGTTGCTCGGCGCGGTGGTGCGGGTCGACAGTGACGGTCAAAGCAATCTGCTGATGATTGCCCAGGGCTACCTGAGCAATCAGGGCGATGCCTGGGAATGGACGCAAAACAACCTTGAACGCGCCGTGCGCGATGAAATGGCCCGCGGTCAGTCGACCCTTGAACAGCACGCCAACGCGCTGCTGGAACTCAAGGATTTCGCCGGTTTGCTCGGTCAGCGCCTGGGTGAAATGCACGTGGTGCTCAGCGCGCCCACCGACAACCCGGACTTCGCCACCGAAGTGACCAGCGTCAAGGACAGTCAGGCTTCGGCCAAAAGCGTAGCGGCTCAAGTCGAGCGCGCGTTGAATTTACTGGAACAGCATCGCGATACCCTGGAACCTGCAGACCAGCAACTGGTCAGTGAACTGCTGGGTAAACGCAAGGCGCTGTTGGCACAGGTACAAAGCCTGGCCAAACGTTCGGTCGGCGGGTTGCGTATACGGGTCCATGGTGATCTTCACCTGGGGCAGATGCTGGTGGTCAAGGGCGATGCTTACCTGATCGACTTCGAAGGCGAACCGGCCAGGCCGCTGCAGGAGCGTCGGGCCAAATACAGCCCGTATAAAGACGTCAGTGGTGTGCTGCGTTCTTTCGACTACGCTGCCGCCATGGCGATGCGCAATGCGCAGAGCGCGGACACCTCCAAGGAGGCTACGGCGGCACGTGAACATGTTGCACAGACTTATTTGACCCAGGCGCGACAGGCGTTTCTCGAGGGCTACAACACAGCCACCGCCGCCGTTGCCCACGCCTGGAAAGATCCCAAGGGGGAAGCCGCCGCACTGGCGTTGTTCACCCTGGAAAAAGCCGCTTATGAAGTGGCCTACGAGGCCGAAAATCGGCCGACCTGGTTGTCGGTTCCGCTTCAAGGCTTGCGCGGGCTGCTGGACTTGTCTGATGGAGAATGAAAATGAGTGCGTCTGACCAATTCGGCAAAGGCAACCAGGGGTTGTTGCCCGGCGCCGGCGATATGGACGCGTTGATCCGCGCCGAACACCGTGACCCGTTCTCCATGCTCGGCCCGCACAGCGACGGCAAGGACGGTCAGGTGATCCGTGCCTACCTGCCCAACGCGCTGGGTGTGCGAGTGTTATCACGCGATGGCCAGCGCGATCTGGGTGAACTGGCCATGACCGACAAACCCGGCTTTTTCGCCGGGCATTTCCCTGCTCGCGAACCGTACCTGTTGAAGATCAGCTGGGCCACGGGGGAGCAGATCACCGAGGACCCTTACAGCTTTGGTCAGCTGCTCGGCGAGATGGACCTTTACCTGTTTGCCGAAGGCAACCACCGTGACCTGAGCAGTGCGCTGGGCGCGCAGGTGGTGGAGGTCGACGGTGTCGCCGGCGTGCGCTTCTCGGTCTGGGCACCCAACGCCCGCCGCGTATCGGTGGTGGGCGACTTCAACAGCTGGGACGGGCGTCGGCATCCGATGCGGGTACGTCATCCCTCGGGCGTCTGGGAAATCTTCATTCCGCGTTTACAGCCGGGTGAGGCCTATAAATACGAGATTCTTGGCCAGCACGGCATTTTGCCGCTAAAGGCCGACCCCATGGCCCTGGCGACCAAGCTGCCGCCTGACACCGCCTCCAAAGTCGCCGCGCCGTTGCAGTTCGACTGGCAGGATAACGACTGGATGCAGTCCCGGGCCGGCCGGCATGACATTCATCAACCACTGTCGATCTATGAGTTGCATGCCGGGTCCTGGCAGTGGCATCACGGTGCGGAAGACGAGCCGGACCGTCCCTACAACTGGCATGAGCTGGCTGACAACCTGATTCCGTACATCAAGGACTTGGGCTTCACCCACATCGAACTGATGCCGATCATGGAACACCCGTTCGGTGGCTCCTGGGGCTATCAGTTGCTCTCGCAGTTTGCGCCCAGCGCACGTTATGGCACGCCAGAAGACTTCGCGGCCTTCGTCGACGCCTGTCACCGGGCGGAAATCGGCGTGATCCTGGACTGGGTGCCCGCGCATTTTCCCACCGATACCCACGGTCTGGCGCAGTTCGACGGCACCGCGCTCTACGAGTACGGCAACCCGCAAGAGGGGTTCCACCAGGACTGGGACACGTTGATCTATAACCTGGGCCGCACCGAAGTGCACGGCTTCATGCTCGCCTCGGGTCTGCACTGGCTGAAGAACTTTCACGTCGACGGTCTGCGCGTCGACGCTGTTGCATCGATGCTCTACCGCGACTATTCACGCAAGGCCGGCGAGTGGGTGCCGAACCGTTATGGCGGTCGTGAAAATCTGGAAGCGATTGACTTCCTGCGTCACCTCAACGACGTAGTGGCCATAGAAGCGCCTGGCGCGCTGGTGATTGCCGAGGAGTCGACGTCCTGGCCAGGCGTCTCGCAGTCCACTCAACAAGGCGGCCTGGGATTTTCGTACAAATGGAACATGGGCTGGATGCACGACACCCTGCACTACATCGAGCAGGATCCGATCCATCGTCAGCACCACCATAACGAGCTGAGTTTCGGGTTGGTATACGCCTGGTCCGAGCGCTTCATCCTGCCGATTTCCCACGATGAGGTGGTCCACGGCAAGCATTCGCTGATCGACAAGATGCCCGGCGACCGCTGGCAGAAATTCGCCAACCTGCGTGCCTATCTTGCGTTCATGTGGACGCATCCTGGCAAGAAGTTGCTGTTCATGGGCTGCGAGTTCGGGCAATGGCGCGAATGGAATCATGACACTGAGCTGGACTGGCACTTTCTTCAATATGCCGACCATAAAGGCGTGCATTCGCTGGTGGGCGATCTGAACCGCTTGTATCGCTCGGAAAAAGCGTTGCATGACCAGGACTGCCAGCCCCAGGGCTTCCAGTGGGTGATCGGTGATGACGCAGGCAACAGCGTCTATGCCTACCTGCGCTGGAGCAAGGAGGGTGAGCCGGTGCTGGTCGTGGCCAACCTGACGCCAGTGCCAAGGGAAGGGTATCGCGTCGGCGTGCCGTTCTCCGGCAAGTGGACCGAGCTGCTCAACAGCGACGCCGAGAACTATGCAGGCTCGAATTTCGGCAACGGTGGCAGCGTGACCGCTGAGCAGATCAAGGCCCACGGCCAGGCGGCATCCCTGTCGCTGAACCTGCCTCCACTGGGTGTGGTGATTTTGAAACCGCAGGCAGAACAGTCATAAGCACAATCGCATAGCAGTCCGGCTTGCCGGTGGTCGTGCTCCCAAGTACGCCACCGCCGGCAAGGCGTGCTGCTACAGAGTGCGTCCATCGCGTCTGTTCTGGCGGCGACCAATACACATCCAGTTTCATGGCGGTGCCGGCGATCTGGTCTAGAATTTCAGAGGTCGGCGTTATGGCGTCGACACCGTGATCGAACAACTCCCGGCAACGTACCGGGAATATTCCCCTGATCAGGAGTGCACGATGGACCTCAACCGTCGGCAGTTCTTCAAGGTCGCCGCGATCGGCCTTGGAGGCTCGAGCCTGGCGGCGTTGGGCATGGCGCCCACGCCGGCTTTCGCCGAGCAGATACGCCACTTCAAGCTCGCCCACACCCATGAAACCCGCAACACCTGCCCGTACTGCTCGGTGGGCTGCGGCTTGATCATGTACAGCCAGGGCGATGCCGCGAAAAACGTGGCGCAAAGCATCATCCATATCGAAGGCGACGCCGACCATCCGGTCAACCGCGGCACCTTGTGCCCCAAAGGCGCGGGCCTACTGGATTTCATTCACAGCCCGGGCCGTCTGAAATACCCGCAGATTCGCAAACCCGGCAGCGACGAGTGGACGCGAATTTCCTGGGACCAGGCCCTGGACCGCGTCACCGAATTGATGAAAGCCGATCGCGACGCCAACTTCATCGAGAAGAACGACAAGGGCCAGACCGTCAATCGCTGGCTGACCACGGGCTTTCTCGCAGCGTCAGCGGCTTCCAACGAAGCCGGTTACATGACCCAGAAGATCATTCGCGCGACCGGCATGCTGGGGTTCGATAACCAGGCGCGTGTCTGACACGGCCCGACGGTGGCAAGTCTTGCCCCGACGTACGGCCGTGGTGCCATGACCAATACCTGGACCGATATCGCCAACGCGAATCTGATCCTGGTGATGGGCGGCAACGCAGCAGAAGCGCACCCTTGCGGTTTCAAATGGGTGACCGAAGCCAAGGCGCACAACCAGGCCCGTTTGATCGTGGTCGACCCACGCTTCACACGGACCGCCTCTGTGGCCGACTATTACGCGCCGATCCGCACCGGCAGCGACATCGCCTTCATGGGCGGCCTGATCAACTACCTGCTGGCCAACGACAAGATCCAGCACGAATACGTGCGCAATTACACAGACGTGTCGTTCATCGTCAAAGCCGGCTATGGCTTCGAGGACGGGATTTTCAGTGGCTACGACGCCGCCAAGCGCATCTATACCGACAAGTCCGGCTGGGGCTACGAGCTGGGGGAGGACGGTTTCGCCAAGGTCGATCCAACGCTGCAGGATCCGCGTTGCGTGTACCAGATGATGAAACAGCATTACAGCCGCTACACACCGGAAATCGCCAGCCTGACCTGCGGCATGCCCCAGGCGCAGATGATGAAGATCTGGGAAGAGATCGCCACTTGCTCGACGCCGGGCAAGACCATGACCATCCTCTACGCACTGGGCTGGACCCAGCACTCAATAGGCGCGCAGATCATTCGCAGCGCGGCGATGGTGCAACTGCTGCTGGGCAACGTCGGCATGCCCGGTGGCGGGGTCAATGCCTTGCGCGGCCACTCCAATATCCAGGGCCTGACCGACCTTGGGCTGCTGTCCAACTCGCTGCCTGGCTACCTGACCCTGGCCATGGACGGCGAGCAGGATTACAACGCCTTCATCACCACGCGCACGCAAAAACCGTTGCGTCCGGGTCAGCTGTCTTACTGGCAGAACTACAGCAAGTTCCACGTCAGCCTGATGAAGTCCTGGTACGGCGCCAATGCCACGGCCGAAAACAATTGGTGCTACGACTACCTGCCCAAGCTGGACTTCGCCAGTTACGACATCCTCAAGATGTTCGACATGATGGGCCAGGGCCAGGTCAACGGCTACATCTGTCAGGGCTTCAACCCGATTGCCGCATTGCCGGACAAGAACCGCGTGATGAAAGCCCTGGCCCGTCTCAAGTGGCTGGTCATCATGGACCCCCTGGCCACCGAAACCTCGGAGTTCTGGCAGAAGGTCGGGCCTTACAACGATGTGGTCACGCAAGACATCCAGACCGAAGTCATTCGCCTGCCGACCACCTGTTTTGCCGAGGAGGATGGCTCGCTGGTCAACAGCAGTCGCTGGTTGCAATGGCACTACAAGGGGGCCGAAGGGCCCGGCGAGGCGATCACCGACATCCGCATCATGAGCGAGCTGTTCCTGCGTTTGCGCAAGCGCTATCAGGAGCAGGGTGGTGCCTACGCCGAACCGCTGCTCAAACTCAGCTGGCCGTACAAAGTGCAGGAAGAACCGTCGCCCGAAGAGATCGCCAAGGAGATCAACGGCGCCGCCACCACTGATTTCACCGATGCCACCGGCGCGGCAGTCAAGGGTGGCGCGCAGCTGGCCGGATTTGCCCAGCTCAAGGATGACGGCAGCACCGCTTCAGGCTGCTGGATCTTCTGCGGCAGCTGGACCGAAACCGGCAACCAGATGGCGCGTCGCGACAACAGTGACCCCTATAACATGCATCAGCATCAGGGCTGGGCCTGGGCCTGGCCGAGCAACCGGCGGATTCTCTACAACCGCGCCTCTGCCGACCCACAGGGCAAACCCTGGGATCCGAAGAAACGCCTGATCTGGTGGAACGGCAAAATCTGGACCGGCACCGATGTCCCGGATTTCGTCGTCACCTCGCCACCGGAAGCGGGGATGAACCCGTTCATCATGAACCCCGAAGGCGTGGCGCGGTTCTTCGCCGTGGACAAGATGAACGAAGGGCCATTCCCCGAACACTACGAGCCGTTCGAAACGCCCATCGGCATCAACCCCCTGCACCCGAACAACAAGCAGGCGACCAGCAACCCCGCCGGGCGCATTTTCGATTCGGTGTGGGAATCGCTCGGCGTGGCCAAGGACTACCCTTATGCGGGCACCAGCTACCGGCTGACCGAGCATTTCCACTACTGGAGCAAGCACTGCCGCCTCAACGCCATTGCCCAGCCCGAGCAATTCGTGGAGATCGGTGAGGTGCTGGCCAGGGAGAAGGGCATCGTTGCCGGTGACCGGGTGCGGGTCAGCAGCAAGCGTGGGTTCATCGAGGCCGTGGCGGTGGTGACCAAACGCATTCGACCCTTGCAGGTGAACAATCAGGTGGTGCATCAGATCGGCATCCCGATCCACTGGGGCTTCACCGGCGCCACGCGCAACGGATATCTGGCCAACACGCTGGTGCCGTTTCTCGGCGACGCCAACTCACAGACCCCGGAATCCAAGTCGTTCCTGGTGAACGTGGAGAAAATCTGATGGCCATCCAAGACATCATTGCCCGTTCCGCCACCACCACGGTGCCCTCGTCGGTCAGGCAGCTGGAGGAAGTCGCCAAGCTGATCGATACCACCAAATGCATTGGCTGCAAGGCCTGCCAGGTCGCGTGCTCGGAGTGGAACGAGCTGCGCGATGAGGTGGGTCACAACCACGGCACCTATGACAATCCGCAGGATTTGAGCGCCCAGACCTGGACCCTGATGCGCTTTACCGAGCACCAGACCGCCGACGACAACCTTGAGTGGCTGATTCGCAAGGACGGCTGCATGCATTGCGCAGACCCCGGCTGCCTGAAGGCCTGCCCCAGCCCCGGGGCGATCATCAAGCACGCCAACGGCATCGTCGATTTCAATCAGGATCACTGCATCGGTTGTGGTTATTGCATTACCGGTTGCCCGTTCGACATTCCGCGCATCTCGCAAAAAGACCACAAGGCGTACAAATGTACTCTTTGTTCGGACCGGGTGGCGGTAGGGCTGGAGCCGGCCTGCGTGAAAACCTGCCCGACCGGCGCGATTGTCTTTGGTACCAAGGAAGACATGAAGGTGCATGCGGCCGAGCGGGTGGTGGACCTCAAGTCCCGCGGATTCGATAACGCCGGGCTGTACGATCCGGCCGGGGTCGGCGGCACCCATGTGATGTATGTGCTGCACCACGCCGACGATCCCAGGCTGTATGCCGGTTTGCCCAAGGACCCGCAGATCAGCCCGCTGGTGGGGTTGTGGAAAGGCGTCAGCAAACCGCTGGGATTGTTGGCGATGGGGGTGGCGGTGCTGGCGGGCTTCTTCCATTACGTAAGGATCGGCCCTCAACGCGAGCCGCTTGAACGCGAAGAGGACATGCCCGGACATGCCAGGGACCCGAGCGTGCACCAAGTCGATCCGGCGGTGCATGTCTATGACCCGAACGAACCGGGACCTGAAGGGGAGCGGCGGCCATGAGCGATAACCGTGAGCCGGGCAAGACCATTCTGCGTTACAACGCCAATGAGCGAACCCATCACTGGCTGGTGGCGATTCTGTTCTTCATGGCCGGGCTGTCGGGCCTGGCATTGTTTCATCCGGCCATGTTCTGGCTGACCCACCTGTTTGGCGGCGGGCCCTGGACGCGCATCCTGCACCCGTTCATGGGCGTGGCGATGTTCGTGTTTTTCTTTGGCCTGGTGATCCGCTTCTGGCGCGCCAACCTGTTCATCCGCAACGATGGGCTGTGGCTCAGACGGATCAATCGGGTGATGGTCAACTCCGAAGCAGGCGTGCCGCCGATTGGCAAGTACAACGCCGGGCAGAAGCTGTTGTTCTGGACCTTGCTGCTGTGCATGCTCGGTTTGCTGATCAGCGGCGTGGTGATCTGGCGTGCCTATTTCAGCGAGTACTTCGGCATCAGCGTTATCCGCCTTGGCGCGCTGGTGCATGCTTTGGCGGGGTTCGTGCTGATCGTCAGCATCATCGTGCACATCTACGCCGGCATCTGGATCAAGGGTTCGGTGGGCGCCATGCTGCATGGCTGGGTCAGCCCGCGCTGGGCGAAAAAACATCATGAACTGTGGTATCGCAAGATCGTCGACGAACAGCCGCCGCCTCGCGTGCCCACCCGTGTCAGCAAGAAAGGATGACGCCTTGAGTCAGATTCTCGAGCCTGAGCAGATCAAAGCGGCGGCCAGTTCGCCGCCGTTTCTCTACCTTGCGCCGGCCAATGTGTTTGCGTTGCGCGGCGCGCGTCTGGAAAAACTCGCCGAGGGCCATGCGCTGGCCGATTACCTGCGCCTGATCGCCAGCCTGTGCCGAGTGCAACAGGACTTGCTCGACCACCCACCCGCCGACTGGGCGCCGGACAGCCAGCGCCTGGCGCTGTGCCGCGAGCACGGCTTGCCACCGCTGGCGGCCGACAGCCTGGTGCGCGAGATCCATTGGCAGGTCTTTCTGCAAGCGTTGCTCGATCGCTACACGCCGCCGGCACAGGTGGAAATCCACAGCGCGCTGTTGCAGTTTCGCAGCGCCGGGGAGGGCCAGCGCAAGGCTTGGGCGATCTCATTGCTCAGCGGGCAATATGCCGGGGTACCGGCGGCCCTGGTGCCGTTTCTGGGGGCCGCATTGCAGGCAGCCTGGAGTTACTGGTTGTTGAAGCTGCCGCAGGCGGCGCTCAAACCCTGCGATAACCTGAGTCAATGCCCGGCCTGTGGTTCACCGGCCATGGCCGGGGTCATCCGCCATCGTGGCGCGTTCAACGGCCTGCGTTATCTGGCCTGTTCGTTGTGCGCCTGCGAGTGGCACGTGGTGCGGGTCAAATGTGTGTATTGCGAGCAGAGCAAGGGCCTGAAGTATGTGAGCCTGGACGACGACCGTGTGGCCGTGGAAAAGGCGCCGTTGCGCGCCGAGGTGTGTCCCGGGTGCAACAGCTACCTCAAGCAGATCTACCTGGAAAACGATGCCGACGCCGAGCCGTTGTCGGCCGACCTGGCGAGCCTTGCGCTGGACATGCGCCTGGACATCGAGGGCATCAAGCGCATCGCCCCGAACCTGATGCTGGCGCCGGGGGCAGATTGAGATCCGGGTCTACACTCAGTTTCGCCATCCTCTGATTGCGCGCCAGCCGGCTGACACACCTTTGCACCTGTAGCCGTCCGGCTTGCCAGCGGCAGCGATTTCAGGGACGCCACCGCCGGCAAGCCGGACGGCTACAACGATTCGTGTCGCAGTCGGCAAATGCGTACCGACCCCTCGGAGTCAATGAATGCCCGCAAACCTTGCTTCGATCCCGCCGCGCTTACCCTCTGTCGACAGCCTGTTGCGTCATCCCGCCTGCCAGCCCTTGATCGACCGTTACGGCCGCGACATGCTGCTGGCGACGCTGCGCCAGCTACTCGATGACCTGCGGGATGCGGCGCGCCAGGGCCAGGCCAGTGCCATCGAGCTTGGCAGCGAAGTACTGGCGGGCCGCGCGGCCGAGCGCCTGGCGATGCAGCATCGCAGCAGGGTGCGGCGCGTGTTCAACCTGACCGGCACGGTGCTGCACACCAACCTCGGCCGTGCGCTGTTGCCCGAGGAAGCCATCGAGGCGATACAAACGGCTGCGCGCTACCCACTGAACCTGGAGTTTGACCTGGACACTGGTAAACGTGGCGACCGCGACGACCTCATCGAAGGGCTGATTCGCGAACTGACCGGGGCTCAGGCCGTCACCGTGGTCAACAACAATGCCGCCGCCGTGCTGCTGGCGCTCAACAGCCTGAGCGCGCGCAAGGAAGGCATCATTTCCAGGGGCGAGTTGATCGAAATCGGCGGTGCATTTCGCATCCCCGACATCATGGCCCGCGCCGGGGTCAAGCTGCATGAGATCGGCACCACCAACCGCACCCACGCCAAGGACTACCAAGCGGCGATCAACCCGCGCACCGGCCTGTTGATGCGCGTGCACACCAGCAATTACAGCATCCAGGGATTCACCGCCAGCGTGCCGACCCAAGAGCTGGCACGCATTGCCCATCAACACCAACTGCCGCTGCTCGAAGATCTGGGCAGCGGCAGCCTGCTGGACCTCACGCGCTGGGGCCTGCCGGCCGAACCCACTGTTCGCCAGACCCTGGCCGACGGCGCCGACATCGTCACCTTCAGCGGCGACAAATTGCTCGGCGGCCCCCAGGCTGGCCTGATCGTCGGCAGCAAGGCGCTGATTGCCCGGATCAAGAAAAACCCGCTAAAGCGCGCGTTGCGTGTGGACAAACTGACCCTGGCAGCCCTCGAGGCCGTGTTGACCCTGTACCGCGATCCTGACCGACTGGCGTTGCGCCTGCCCAGCCTGCGGTTGCTGACCCGTCCCCAGGGCGAAATCCTCGCCCAGGCCGAGCGCCTGCGACCGTTATTGGCCAGGGTACTGGGCGAGGGCTGGGGTGTTGCCGTACTTCCAAGCCTTGGCATGATCGGCAGTGGCAGCCAGCCGGTGGCGCGCCTGCCGAGCGCTGCGTTGTGTTTACGACCGATCGTCTCGAAAAAGCTTCGCGGGCGTCAGCTGCATGCGTTGGAGGCCAGTTTGCGCAGCTTGCCGATCCCGGTGCTGGGGCGCATCGATGACGATGCCTTGTGGCTCGATTTGCGTCAGCTGGACGATGAGCCGAGCTGGGTCGGCCAGTTGAATCAGTTGCATTGGCAGGGTGAGCCCGGGTGATTGTCGGTACCGCGGGGCACATCGATCACGGCAAGACTGCATTGCTCGAAGCCCTCACGGGCCAGGCTGGCGACCGTCTGCGCGAAGAGCGTGAACGTGGCATCACCATCGACCTGGGTTTCCTCTACGCGCCTCTTGAGCCGGATGCGCCATTGACCGGTTTCATCGATGTGCCGGGCCATGAGCGCTTCATTCACAACATGCTGGCTGGCGCCCAGGGCATTGATCTGGTGCTGCTGGTGGTCGCCGCCGACGACGGCGTGATGCCGCAGACTCGCGAACACCTGGCGATTGTCCAATTGCTCGGCATCCGCCAACTGCTGGTGGTGATCACCAAGTGTGACCGGGTCGAGTCTGCTTCAGTGCGGCAGGTTCGCAGCCAGATCAGCCACTTGCTCCACTCAGGCGCATACGCCGGTGCGGCGCAGTTCGAAGTGTCGAGCCTGAGCGGTGACGGCATCGACGCATTACGCAAGGCGCTATTGGCGGCTCAGGACCAGGTCAGCCAACGCAGCGAGGGTGGCGCCTTTCGCCTGGCTATCGACCGGGCATTCAGTGTGTCCGGTGCTGGCATCGTGGTGACCGGCACGGCACTGGCCGGGCAGGTCAGCGTCGGCGATACCTTGCTGCTCGGTCAGATGGGCAAAGCGGTGCGGGTACGCGGTCTGCATGCCCAGAACCATAGCGCTGCACAGGCGTCTGCCGGCCAGCGAGTGGCGCTGAATCTGAGCGCGGACAAACTGGCCCTGGCGCAAATTCAGCGGGGCGAATGGCTGCTGGAACCCTGGCTGTTTTCACCCACCCGGCGCATCGACATCGATCTGCAGCTGCTGGCCGGCGAAACGCGGGCGTTCGCGCATTTCAGCCCGGTTCATGTGTATATCGGTACCCAAGACGTAACCGCCCGTGTGGCTTTGCTCGAAGGCACCCATCTGCTTCCCGGCGCACGCATGTTCGCCCAACTGCTGCTCAACGGGCCGGTGCATGCACTGCACGGCGACCGGCTGGTGCTACGCGACCAGAGTGCCCAGCGCACCCTGGGCGGTGGACGTGTGCTGGACCCGTTCGCGCCGTCGCGGCACAGGCGCAGCAGCGAGCGACTGGCGCAGTTGACGATCCTCGCCGATGCCGACAGCCTGGAGCAGGCGCTGCCAGCTTTGCTTGCGCAGAGCGAAAGCGGCCTGGATCCACAGCGTCTGGAGCGGCAGTTCAATCGCTTGCGCGACACCTGGCATTGGCCCGCCGATGCCCGCCTCATCGCGACCCGCCAGGGGCCGTTGCTGCTCAGCGAGGCGCGCTGGCGGGCCTTGCAATCCTCGCTGTTGCAGCATCTGGCGCGGTTTCATGAACAGGAGCCCGATCAGTTGGGCCCTGACCGCGACCGGCTGCGGCGCTTCGCGGCGATGGTGCTGGAGCGCCCGGCGTTCATCGCACTGATCGACGAGCTACTGGCACGGGACGCCATGGCCAGCAGTGGGCCGTGGCTTCATCTGCCGGAGCATCAGGTGCAGCTCAATGAGGAGGATGCGCAGCTGTGGCAACGCCTTGAGCCACTGATGCAGCAGGCCCGGTTCGACCCACCGTGGGTGCGCGACCTTGCCACGGCCAGCGGGGTGGCTGAAGCCCGCTTGCGCTTGTTGCTGCGCAAGCTGGCGCGGATCGGCCAGGTGCATCAGGTGGTGCGCGATCTGTTCTATCTCCAATCCACAATTGCGCAAATGGTGGCTATGCTGTTGCAACTGGCCACTGCGGACCCGGTGATCGAGGCCGCGGCATTTCGCGACAGGCTGGGCATCGGCCGCAAACGCAGTATCCAGATTCTCGAGTTTTTCGACCGCATCGGTCTCACCCGGCGCCTGGGCAATCAGCGCCGGGTCAGGCCGGACAACGCCCTGGCGCAAATGCCCGGGGCTGACGCCAGGGTCTGATCGATCATGGAAGGCAATCGCGCCCGGTGGCGCGGCCGGGCTTCAAACCCGGTTGGGGACGGCAGCCGTTCCCGGGCAGGTTCGACTCCGGCTGCCTTCCGCCATTTTTGCAGGATCATCCTCGGCGCAACCCGGTCTGTAGCAGTCCGCCTTGGCGGCGGTGGCGATCATGCGCCCGCCACCGCTGGCAAACCGGACTGTTGGAGAACTCCTGCATGCTCGATCCATCACCTGACGAACGTCACCCCCCAGTAATGAACCTGAGACCGTTTGAACGGTCTGTTGACCACTGCGCGCGCCGTACGCCGGGTCACGAGGCCCCGGTGTTTTTTGCAGCGCGGTCGCCTGTTCCCGGCAGTGGCAGCGCTCGACTCGTCGCTGCCGATCAGGCTTTTGTCCATTGCATGTGGCCCGACCATCTGGCCTTTCTTTTTTATTTGTCGAAGATCCCCCATGTCTCTAACTCGTCCAGTTCCAGTTTGCGCTACCCATTCCTCCCAGCTGCCGGGCGCTCGACGCCGTTTGCTCAGTGCCGGCCTGCTGGGAACCCTGCTGACCGTCGGCCTTGCAGGCCAGGTTCAGGCTGAAGGCAAGGACCGCTGGGTCAATGACACCCTGAGCACCTACGTGCGCAGCGGTCCCACCGATGGTTATCGCATCGTCGGCACGCTCAAGTCGGGGCAGAAGGTGGAGCTGCTCAACACCCAGGGCGACTACAGCCAGGTGCGCGGCAACTCGGGCGACACCGTGTGGATTCCCTCCGCCGACCTTCAGGATGTGCCGGGCCAGACCGAGCGTCTGCCGCAGCTGACCCAGCAGGTCGCTGACCTCAGTGCCCAGTTGAAGACCATCGATGACGACTGGAAAACCAAGGTGCAGGGCATGCAGGAGACGCTGGACTCGCGCAAGAAGCTGGTGGATGAGCTGGAATCGCGCAGCAAAGATCTCAATGCGCAACTGACCGATGCTCAATCGGAGCTGCGTGCCACCCAGGCCAAGCTCGGCGACGAGAACAACCAGGTGTTGATGCGCTACATGGTCTACGGCGGCAGCATCGCCGGCGCAGGCCTGTTGCTCGGGCTGATCCTTCCGGCCCTGACCCGCGGGCGCAAGCGCAACGACCGCTGGTTCTGAATCCGGCCGCAGCCTCACGCCCCTTTAACAGCACGGCTTGCCGGCGGTAGCGTCTTCGACAACCCCAGCGCCGGCAAGCCGGACTGCTACAGAGCCCTTGGCGTTTTGCGATAACCGCCCGCTATCAATTACTGAAGATTTGTCATTGGGAATTATCAGGCGTCTGGTCTAGTTTCGGCTGGCATCCAGATACACACCTCCTGACGGGCATAACAATGACAATAAAAGCAGATACAGCCGCCGCAGCGGCTATCGAAAGCGCCATCGCCAAATGCCGATGGAAACTCCTGCCGTTCCTGGCCCTGATGTTCGCCCTGGCGATGATCGACCGCTCCAACGTCGGCTTCGCCAAGGCCGCGCTGCAGGCCGACCTGGGCCTGAGCAACGCAGCCTTTGCGCTGGGCGCGGGGATTTTCTTCATCGGCTACGCGATTTTCGAGGTGCCAAGCAACCTGATGCTGCATCGGGTCGGCGCCCGCGTCTGGCTGAGCCGGATCATGATCACCTGGGGCCTGGTCTCGGCGGCCATGATGTTTACCCACAGCGAGACCAGCTTCTATGTGCTGCGTTTTCTGCTCGGGGTCGCCGAAGCCGGCTTCTCGCCCGGCGTGATTCTTTATCTGACCTACTGGTTTCCCGCCCGCCGCCGTGGCCAGGCCATCGGCATCTACTACTTCGGCCTGCCGTTCGCGCTGATGCTCGGCAGCCCGCTGTCTGGCTGGCTGCTGGAAATGCACGGGGTGTTCAAGCTGACCAACTGGCAGTGGATGTTCCTGGTTGAAGGGCTGGCAGCGGTGGTGGTCGGCATCGTCGCGTTGTTCTACCTCAAGAGCAAACCGCAGGACGCCCACTGGCTGAGCGCCGAAGAGAAAGCTGCGCTCAGTGCCGAGTTGCTGGCCGAGGACAAGCAAAAGCTCGACCATGGCCCGCGCAACCTGCTGGGTATGGTGCGCAACCTGCGAGTGCTGAAGTTCGTGCTGATCTACTTCAGCGTGCAGGTCAGCGTCTACGGCGTGATCTTCTACCTGCCGACGCGCATCGCAGAGCTGCTTGGTACCACGGTGGGGCTGAAAGTCGGCATGCTGACTTCCATTCCATGGCTGTGCGCGGCGGTGGTGATGTTCTTCGTGACGCGCTATGCCGACCGCAGCGCGCGCCATCTGCCCATGGCCATGTGCATGCTGGGCATGGCCGCGCTGGGGATCGCCGCCTCGACCTTGCTCGCCAGCCTGCCGCTGGTGCTGCTGTCGTTCTGCTTCGCCGCCGCAGGCTTCGTGACCGTGCAACCGCTGTTCTGGACCTTGCCGACCGGCTATCTGGGCGGCGTCGCGGCCGCCGGGGGCATCGCCCTGATCGGCTCGCTGGGCAACATCGGCGGCTTCGTTGCGCCGATGCTCAAGGCCAACATGGAAATCTGGACTGCCGATCCGCGCGCAGGGATGCTGTCACTCTCGGCGGCAGGCGTGGTGGGCGTGATCCTGCTGTGGACCCTGCGCACCCGCAAACCCCTGCCGCCGGCCGCGATTCAAGCCGCTGCAGGCACCCTGGCGCGACGCTGATAGGCAAACCACACCAGCGCTGCGCCGAGCCCCGAGGCGGCGCCGATGCCCATGGCCCAGCGCGGGCCGAACAGATCGGCCACCCAGCCCACGATCGGTGCACCCACCGGGGTCCCGCCCAACGTGGTCGCCAGCAGAATCGCCATCACCCGACCGCGCATCATGGGTTCGGTCGACAGCTGCACCATGCTGTTGGCCGAGGTGGTGAAGGTCTGCGCCGAAATCCCCAGCACGAACAGCAGCAGGCCAAACAGCCAGAAGCTGCTGACCATCGCCGCCAGTAGAAAACACGTCCCGAACACCGCGCAGGCCCAGAACAGCAGCATCGGCGTAGGCCTGGCGCGGCGGGCCGAGAGCAGGGCGCCGGTGACCGAGCCCACCGCCATCAGTGAGGTCAGCAAGCCGTAATGCGTGGAGTCGGCGTTGAACACCCCGACGGCCATGGTCGAAATGAAGATTGGAAAATTAAGCGCAAAAGTGCCCATCAGAAACAGCATCAGCAAAATGGCTTTGAGATCCGGGCGCGCCCAGACATAGCGAAACCCTTCGACCAGCTGGCCCCGGGCGCGGGGAGGGCGCTGGTGCACATGCATCTGGGCGGTGCGCAGCCGGCACAGTGAAGCGATCATCACGGCGAAGGTCAGCACGTTGAGCAGAAACACCCAGCCATTGCCCACCAGCGGGATCAACAGCCCGGACACCGCCGGGCCAATCATCCGCGCGGCATTGAACGACAGTGAGTTCAACGCCACGGCGTTGCTCAGGTAGGACTCGTCCACCAGATCCGAGACAATGGTCTGCCGTGCCGGGGCATCAATGGCGGCCACGCAGCCGGAGATCAGTGCAAACAGGTAGACGTGCCATAACGCCACGTGTCCGGTGACGGTCAACAGGCCCAGGCCCAGCGCCGAGCAGGCGAAGCCCAGTTGCGTGGCGATCAGCAGTTTGCGCCGGTCAAACTGGTCGGCGGCGAAGCCACTGACGGGCAGCAGCAACAACATCGGCCCGAACTGCAAGGCCATGACGATGCCCAGGGCGGTGGCATTCTGTTCGGTCAGTTGCGTCAGCACCAGCCAGTCCTGGGCGGTGCGCTGCATCCAGGTGCCGATGTTGGAAACGATCCCGCCAAGGGACCAGATGCGGAAGTTGTAGACGGCCAGTGAGCGAAAGGTTCTGGCCATCAGTATTCACGTACGGCAAAGAGGGGCGTTCTCACCAGGGGCAGGCCTTGTCAGTGAATCGATGACGTCCGTTGTCTGCGCGCCCGACCTGGTCATCGAGACTGCTTTCATTCAGCGCGCAGTCCCAAGATTACCCGCATACGCACTTATCGTGAAATATCCTGAAATGTGACTGGTAAGTTCTGCGCTACGCGCTACTTTGGTGCAGTAGCAGATTGATCGCTGGCTGAATCGAAGCTGTTCCACATTCATAAGAAAAAAGAGAGTCGACCGATGAAGTACCAACCCCTGGCCAAGTCGCTGATCGCGACGGCGCTTACGCTTGCTTTCTCTACGTCATACGCCGCCTCCGTGGCGCCGGTCGCCGCCGAAAACGGCATGGTGGTCACCGCCCAGCATCTGGCGACACACGTTGGCGTGGACGTGCTCAGGTCCGGCGGCAACGCGGTGGATGCCGCAGTTGCCGTGGGCTATGCACTGGCGGTCGTCTACCCGGCGGCGGGCAACCTGGGCGGTGGTGGGTTCATGACCATCCAGCTGGCCGATGGTCGCAAGACCTTTCTGGACTTTCGCGAAAAGGCGCCGCAAGCGGCCACCGCCGACATGTACCTGGACAAGGATGGCAACGTTGTCCCTGACCTGAGTTCCAAGGGCCATCTGGCGGTGGGCGTACCCGGCACGGTGTCCGGCATGGAGATGGCGCTGAGCAAATACGGCAGCAAGAAACGCGCGCAGGTCATGGCACCGGCAATCAAGCTGGCCGAGAACGGCTTTGCCCTGGAACAGGGGGATGTCGACCTGCTGCACACTGCCACCGACGAGTTCAAGGCCGACGCCAAGGATCTGGGCACGATCTTCCTCAACAAGGGACAACCGTTGCAGGTCGGTGACAAGCTCGTACAGAAAGACCTGGCCAGGACGCTCAAGGAAATCTCCGCCAAGGGCAGCGACGGGTTCTACAAGGGCTGGGTGGCCAAGTCCATCGTCGATTCGAGCAAGGCCGGCAAGGGCATCATCGTCCAGGCCGATCTGGATAAGTACAAGACCCGCGAGCTGGCGCCTGTCGAGTGTGACTACCGCGGCTATCACGTGGTCTCGGCACCGCCTCCAAGCTCCGGCGGGGTGGTCATCTGCGAGATCATGAACATCCTTGCAGGCTACCCGATGAAGGAACTGGGTTATCACTCGGCCCAGGGCATGCATTACCAGATCGAAGCGATGCGTCACGCCTACGTTGACCGCAACAGCTATCTCGGCGACCCGGACTTCGTGAAGAATCCGATCGAGCATCTGCTCAATCAGGACTACGCAACAAAACTGCGCGCCGCCATCGAGCCGCAGAAGGCCGGCGTGTCGCAGGACATCAAACCGGGCGTCGCGCCTCACGAAGGCAATAACACCACCCACTATTCCATCGTCGACAAGTGGGGTAACGCCGTCTCGGTCACCTACACCCTCAACGACTGGTTCGGTGCCGGTGTGATGGCGAGCAAGACCGGGGTCATCCTCAACGATGAAATGGACGACTTCACCTCCAAGGTCGGCGTCCCGAACATGTACGGCCTGATCCAGGGCGAAGCCAATGCCATCGCCCCGGGCAAGACGCCGCTGTCGTCGATGAGCCCGACCATCGTCACCAAGGATGGCAAAGCGGTGATGGTGGTGGGTACGCCAGGCGGCAGCCGGATCATCACCGCCACCTTGCTGACCATGCTCAACGTCATTGATTACGGGATGAACATCCAGGAGGCAGTCGATGCGCCACGCTTCCACCAGCAGTGGATGCCGGAGACTACCAACCTGGAAAACTTCGCAGTGAGTGCCGATACCCAGAAGATTCTGGAAAGCTGGGGTCACAAGTTTGCCGGTCCCCAGGATGCCAACCACCTGGCAGCGATCCTGGTCGGCGCGCCGTCACTGGGTGGCGAGCCGGTCGGCAAGAATCGGTTCTACGGCGCCAACGACCCGCGTCGCAACACCGGCTTGTCGCTGGGTTACTGAGGCATGACGATTGACCGGGGCACAGCTGTCTGCCCCGGTCGGTCTCGTCGCTGCGCCGGATGCTGCACCCCGGCGCTGCAGTCCTCGCCACTTCCAGCGATGGCGGGTCAGCCTCGCTTGGACAGACTGCGCTCCATGCGCGCCAACGCCTCTTCCAGCATGGGCCGCGGGCAGCCGAAGTTGAGGCGCACGAATTGCCCGCACGCCTCACCAAACTCAAGGCCGGCGCTCAGCGCTACCCTGGCTTCATCCAGAAAAAACCGCTGCGGGTCGGCAAGGCCCAGTGCCGAGCAATCCAGCCAGGCCAGATAGGTGCTTTGCGGCAGGTTCATGCGCACCCCGGGGAATCGGCGTTTGACGGCATCGGCGAGGTAGTCGCGGTTGTCTTGCAGGTACGCCATCACTTCGGCCAGCCACGGCGCGCCCTGACTATAAGCGGCCTGCGTGGCCTCAAGCCCCAAGGCATTGACGCTGTCGACCAGGCCCAGGCGCCCGGCATTGAAACGCTGACGTAGTTCGGCGTTGGGCACGATGGCAAATGCGCATTTCATGCCGGCGATGTTCCACGCCTTGCTTGCCGACATCAGCGTTACGCTGCGGGCGGCGATTTCCGGGCTCAGGGAGGCGATGGGCGTATGGCGACGACCGTCGAACAGAATGTCCGCGTGGATTTCATCTGAAATGATCAGCACATCGTGCTGCACGCAAGCCTGGCCGATGGCGCGCAACTCCTCAGGCTCGAACACCTTGCCCAGCGGATTGTGCGGATTGCTCAGCAACAGGGCGCGGGCCTTTGGCAGCGCCTGTTGCAGAGCAACGATGTCAGTGGCGTACTCGCCATTGGCGTGCGCCTGGAACGGCAGGTCGATGCGTGGCAGGTTCCAGTGCGCGGGGGCTGCCAGCAGCGGTGCGTAATTGGGTGTCTGCACCACGACGCCACTGCCAGCGGGCAACAACGCGTTGAGCGCCATGTTCACCCCGGGCTCGACGCCGGGCAGAAACACCAGGTCCTGCGGCTGGATGCTCCACCCGTAGCGCTCGGCCAGGTGCGCCACCAACGTCTGGCGCAGGCTTTGTTGGGCCGTGGAGTACCCCAGCAACGGATGTTCCAGACGTGTCTTGAGCGCTTGCATGATCGGCTCGGCCACTGGAAAGTCCATGTCTGCCACCCACATCGGCAGCACGTCTTCAGGGTACTGGCTCCACTTCTTGCTGCCGGTATTGAGGCGGTGGTAAACGCGGTTCAGGTCCATTGCGCTGTCGATCTCGAAAAATGCGATGGGCGATTGTGCCAGAGACTTGGAGGGCGAATCACTGGCTGCAGTCGCTGCCGACGAAGTAACCTCTACAGGTTACATTCAAAAAAGTAACCTTTTAAGGTTACATCCAGCGGATGTGCCCTATAGTGAACGTCACCCCTGCCATGGCTTCAAGGAATTGTTCGATGACCATCAAGGCTGTCTTGACCGGCGATCTCATGCATTCGCAGAGCGTGTCCGATACCCAGGCGTATCTGGACGGCTTGCAGACCGTGCTGACGACCCTGAACGCCCATTACCGGCTGAGCAGCGACACCTATCGTGGCGATGGCTTTCAGGTGGTGCCCACGCAGGCAGTGCAAGGATTCGAATGCGCACTGGCGATTCGCGCCGGCCTCATTGCCGCCAGCCCGGAAGGTGAGCGCTGGGATGCGCGTATCGCAATCGGCGTGGGACCCGCCACGGCCGGGCGAGATTACGGCGAAGCGTTCGTACTTTCCGGTCAGGGCCTGGATGGCATGAAAAAGCTCAGCCTTGGGCTATTCAGCAAGGACGCCTCGCTGCTGCGTGCAGCGCAACTGGTGACCGAGTTCGTTGCCGCCACGCTCGACAAGTGGACCGTGGTCGAGGCTCAGGCCTATTACGCGCATCTGCTGGGCACCGGCGATCAGCAGAGCATCGCCGAGAACCTGGGCAAGTCGCGGGTGGCGATCAACAAAGCCTTGCAACGGGGCCAGGCACGGCTGCTGGATCGCTACCTGGCCGCTTCGCGGGACTGGATGTCGGAGCTGGAGAATGCGTGATGCCTCGGTAATGCTGCTGATTCTGATCCTGCTCAACATGCTGTTGGATCATCTGTATTCTCGCTGGCGCGAGCGCGGTCATCGGCAGCTTGTCACCGCTACGGTGCTGATGGCCATCGCTCAAGGGGTGGCGGTCGGTGGGGTGATGTACGGGTTCGACCGGCGCCTGCTTGCCGCAATCTGTGCAACCATGGGTTTTGCCCTGTGCTGGGCGTTGATCCGCGGCCTCGTCGGCAAGTGGAGATCGGGATTCGCCTTCGTCCTGCAAGCGGCATTGCAGGTGGTCGCCCTGACGGCCATCTGGCTCAGCGCTGAAGGCTACTGGGGCTGGGCAGGGGAGTTGGGCAAGGGACTGTTCAGCGCGCATAACCTGCTGGTCCTGCTGGCCTATGTGCTGGTGTTGCGTCCGGCGTCGGCGCTGATCGGCGCGGTGCTGACCCCATTCGTGGAGGGCGTGAAGGAGAGCAGCAGGGATTCGTTGAAAAAAGCCGGCACCTGGATCGGCTATCTGGAACGAATGCTGATCCTGACCTTCGTCCTGCTGGAACAATGGGAAGCCATCGGCTTTCTACTCACGGCCAAAAGCATCCTGCGCTTCAACGACATCAAGGGTGCCGAACAGCGGCCGCTTAGCGAATACGTGCTGCTGGGCACCCTGGTGAGCTTCACCGTCAGTATTGCCGTCGGGCTGGCGGTGCTGAAATTATCTGGAAAGTAACCCCTGAAGGTTACTTTCCCTGAAGTCACCTGCAGAGGTTACTCAAGCGCGGTTCGGCAGACCAGATCACCAAAACGTGGCCGGCTGGCTGTTCAGGCGTGCGGCAATCACTGCGATGGCTTTCTCCACATCGGCGCCCTGTGTGTAGCGCCCCAGGCTCAGACGCAGGCTGCTGCCGGCCTGCGCCGGGGTCAATCCCAGTGCCAGCAGCACGTGGGACGCGCCGCTGCTGGCCGAGTTGCAGGCCGAGGTCGAAGACACCGCCAGCTCGCCGGACAGGCTCATGGCGTTGAAACCCGGCTTGTCGACGCAAATGTTGAGCGTGTGAGGAACGCGCTGTTGCAGGTCGCCGTTGAGGCTGACGCCTGGAAGCTGCAACAGGCCGTCACGCAGTTGCGCCGACAGCCGACCGATACGCTCGACCTCCTCAGTCATCTCGGCGCTGGCCAGTGCGTACGCCGCACCCATGCCGACGATCTGGTGAGTGGCCAGGGTGCCGGAACGAAAGCCCTGCTCATGACCTCCGCCGTGCATCTGCGCCTGCAGCAGGGGGCGTGCGCGCTCACCGACGTACAGCGCGCCGATGCCCTTCGGACCATAGGTCTTATGTGCTGAGAACGACATCAAATCCACCGCCAGCGCCTTGAGGTCGATGCTGACTTTGCCGGCGCCCTGTGCCGCGTCAACGTGCAAGAGCGCGCCATGCTCTCGGACCCGTTGGCCGATGCTGGCGATGTCGGTGAGTGTGCCCAGTTCGTTGTTGACCAGCATCAGCGACACCAGCAGCGTGTCTTCGCGCAATGCCTGGCTAACGGCCTGGGGCTGGATCAGGCCCTGACTGTCAGGCTCAAGCCAGGTCACTGGGAAGCCGGCTTGTTCCAGCTGGCGAACGGTGTCGATCACCGCCTTGTGCTCCAGGGTGCTGGTAATCAGGTGGCGGCGCTTGCCGTGGGCGCTTTGCGCGATGCCCTTGATCGCCAGATTGTTGGATTCGGTGGCGCCTGAGGTCCAGACCAGCCCGTCGGCGTCGCTGCCGATCAGTTCCGCGACCTGACGCCGCGCCAGTTCCACCGCCTGACGGGCCTGATTGCCGTAAGCGTGGGAGTTGGACGCGGGGTTACCGAAGGTGCCCTCACGACCCAGGCAAGTGACCATGGCCTGGATGACACGCTCATCGACAGGCGTGGTGGCTGCGTAATCGAAGTAACAGGGAAGGGTGCTCATGGGAAAATCCGCGCGGTCTGTGAATGCGGTAAATACTACAAGCGCGGCGCTGAAAAAAAATTGATTAATCGACGTCCCAGTGGGCCGTTTATAGATTTATTTTCTCCATCAACCGCGTTTTAAAGAATATGGTTTCGCGCAGTGAGCAATCCGGCATATCTTTATCGCTTCGGGCGATAACGCTCTTTAGTTCGGCACGGCAGTCAGCACCATGGACAAGTTCGATCAAGCGATCCTCAGCATTCTGCAGCACGACTGCACCCGCCCCATCGCCGAAATTGCCGACAGCATCGGCCTGGGCAGTACCGCCTGCTGGCGCCGGGTGCAGAAACTTGAAGAGCAGGGCATGATTCGCGGCCGCGTGGCGCTGCTCGATCCGGGACAGTTGAACGTCGCCGTGACTGTGTTCGCGGCCATTCGCACCAATCAGCACAACGCCCAATGGCTGGCCCGCTTTCACGACCAGATCGCGACCCTGCCCGAGGTGGTGGAGTGTTATCGCATGGCGGGCGATACCGACTACATGCTGCGTATCGTGGTGCCGGACATCGCAGGCTACGACGCGGTCTACAAAAAACTCATCCAGGTGTCCGGCATCACCGACATCAGCTCAAGCTTCGCCATGGAGCAGATCAAATCGACAACCCAGTTGCCGTTGAGCTACATCGCCTGACACAGGTCTTGCTGTGCCTGCCCGGCCACGGCGGGCCTGCTGTAGCAGTCCGGCTTGCCGGCGGTGGGTGACCAGAGGGCGATACCGCCAGCAAGCCGCGCTGTTGTGGAGCCGGCTTGCTGGCGAATGCGGTGGCTCGGTGACGAGGAGGGTGGGGTGCAGGGCGCGCTTCAGAAGCGCGCCTTGTCGATCCATTCGAGCGAGGTTCGCCAGATGCAGATGCCGAGGAAGTACGCCGACATTGCCAGCCACACGCTGAGCACCAGCGGGCTGTTGTACGGGTGATTGATCACCAGCAGGAAGCTGCACAGAAACCAGATGCTGGTCACTGCAATGTTGATCGGCATGAAGCGACGTACACGAAACGGGTGCAGGAACTTCATCCGGGTCACGGTCAGCAATGCCAGGCAGATCACGGTGATAAAGGTCAGCCACGGCGCAGGCGAGAGGATATAAACGCATAACGCGACCACGTTCCAGGCGGCCGGGAAGCCCTGGAAGTAGTTGTCCTTGCTTTTCATCTCGGTGTTGCAGAAGCAGAACAGCGACGACACCAGGATGATCGAGGTGGTCAGCAGCAGGGTGTATTCAGGCAGCGGGATGTACCGGTAGATGAACAGGGCAGGGATAAACACATAGGTGAGGTAGTCAATCACCAGATCCAGCACCGAACCGTCGAAATGCGGCAATACCGACTGCACATTGACCTTGCGTGCCAGCGAGCCGTCCACACCGTCCACGATCAGGGCGATGCCCAGCCACAACAGACAGGCCTTGGGCTGGTTATCGAACAAGGCAATGGTCGCCAGGAAAGCGAGGACGACGCCGGTGGCCGTGAAGCCATGGGCGCCCCATGCTTTGAGCCAGGCGATGCGTTGAATTGGGATCATGAACGGTCCTTCTGGAAATAAAGCCAGCCAGATCCACGCGCCCAAGCGGTGAATGGAGCTGGTCAGAGGTGCAACTATCGACCGGTCATCGGGCGATAAGGTTCACCGGCAACGCTCATCTTACAAGGTAGCAGGCGGCGTTGGCTTTGGTTACTCGATGAGTGCCTGACGCGCATCCTTGCCGGGGCATCGCGTGTCACTCGTCGCCTGAGCGCGAAAGCAGGCCTTTTGCTGGCCCCCGGCGCATTGCAATGACGGCAGAATCATCGCCCTATCAATCATTTAGGCAAGGATCTGCATGCAAACTATCAAGATTGTTCTGGTGTTCTGTGTACTGACGAGCACCTCGACTCTTACGTTTGCACGAGACCTGAGCAAGAACCAACGCGACCTTTGCACCTGGGGCGCAGGGATCGCCGGTACCGCGCAGCAGTACAAACTCGCCGGCCTGACCCTGTATGGCGCGCGCAATAAACTCCAGGCTCGACACTTTCCCCAGCAATGGATGCGCATGAGTGCCCTGGGTATCACCGAACAGACCTATGACAGCCCCTCGCGCATGCGCCCGGAAAACGTCAGACAGGTCTATTACGAAGGCTGTACGCGACACGAACTGGCGCGTCGGTAACGGTGCAGGCAGGGTTTGCCGGTCAACCCATGACCCAGGCTGTGCAACGTGGTGGCAGTGAACAATCGCAGGTCGAATCCAGACACCTGCGCCAGACCCGTTGCCCTGAGAATCGGACCATTAAAGGCCGCGCCCACAGGGCCTGGTAGGGTCTGCACGGGGAGAGGGAACATGCTGCAACTGACCGAGGCTCGCCGCCAGGCACCGACGGTGTTACGCATCGGCTTCTGGTTGACCGAGGCATTCGACTTCTATTCGCTGGCCAACGCGCTGGAACCGCTGCGTCTGGCCAATGAGACAGCGGGCCAAGCCGTTTGCCAATGGCAGATTCTCAGCCTTCACGGGCACCCACTCAAAGCCAGCAACGGCATCAGCACCGCCACCGCGCCACTGCAACGGGCGCAACCGCTGGATGTGTTGATCCTCTGCGCCGCTGACGACCTGCAGGCCAGCGGCGATTGCGCAGAGGTGAGCCGACACCTGCAACACTGGGCGGCGCAACCCGTTGGCCTGGGAGCCTTGGGCAAAGCAGGCTGGCTGCTGGCCCGACTCGGGGAGCTGGACAACCTGAAATGCAGCCTGCCAGAACCCGATCCGTCATGGGCATTGGCCGGTTTCGCCAGGCTCAAGCCGGTGCCGGCCCCCTTCTGCATCGATGCCGGTCGCCTGACCTGCGTCGGCGCGCAGGCCGTGCAAGGGCTGATGCATCAATTGCTGGCGCAAACCCACGGACGCAGTCTGCTGCTGCGTATGACCCGGCACACCCGGCGCCGGACCCGGCCGATGCAATCGGTGCATACCGCGCCGGAGAAACTGCAGCAGACCTTGACCCTGATGAACCAGCATCTGGCCCGCACCCTGGGCATCGATGAACTGGCCGAACGCATGGGCGTCTCTCGCCGGCATCTGGAGCGGTTGTTCAAGAGCAAGCTGGGCTGCACGCCGTCCAGGCATTATCTGGACCTGCGACTGCAACAGGCGCGTCAGCTGTTGCAGGCCGGTAAGGGCTCGATGGTAGACATCGCGCAGGCATGCGGGTTTGTCTCGGTGCCGCACTTCTTTCGTTGCTACCGCCAGTATTTCGGTGCGCACCCCCGTGAAGAGCTGGCACCTGCGCAACCCTTGCTCTGACCTACTGCATTCTCCAATCCAGGTTTTGCTCAATGCCTTCGCCAAGCGGCTGTCAAAGCGTTTGCCGCAGGCATTTTGCATTCTGCGTGCGTCCGGCGTGGCAGCGTCTCGAGCACAGCGGATCTGGTCAACTACAGGTCGGATTCACGCAAAAAGCCACGCAATGCTTCTGTTCGAATGATCTCCAGCGGCCCGATGAAACGGCGCGCACTGTTGCTCAATCACTGAAGGATAGAAGACATGCAAATGCCGAAAACCATCCAGATCAAGAACGGCGAAAAGGTCAAACCCACGTTCTCGGTCGAGGAATTTGCCAATCGCCAATCCAGGTTGCGCGCCTATCTGGCACAGAACAATATCGATGCGGCGGTCTTCACCTCCTATCACAACATCAACTACTACAGCGACTTTCTGTATTGCTCGTTCGGTCGGCCCTATGCACTGGTGGTGACCCAGGACAGCGTGGTCTCGATCAGTGCCAACATCGACGGCGGTCAGCCATGGCGGCGCACGGCCGGGACCGAGAACATCGTCTACACCGACTGGCAGCGTGACAATTATTTCGTCGCCATCCAGCAAGCCTTGCCCAAGGCGGGACGCATCGGCGTGGAGTACGACCACCTGAACCTGCTCAACCGTGACAAGCTGGCCGCCCGTTACCCGCAGGCCGAACTGGTAGACATTGGCGCGCCGTGCATGCGCATGCGCATGATCAAATCCAGCGAAGAGCACGCCGTGATCCGTCAGGGCGCCCGAATCGCCGACGTGGGCGGCGCGGCGATCGTCGAAGCGCTGCGTGATCAGGTGCCTGAGTACGAAGTGGCGCTGCACGCCACCCAGGCGATGGTCCGCGAAATCGCCCGCACCTTCCCGGATTCGGAGCTGATGGACACCTGGACCTGGTTCCAGTCGGGCATCAATACCGATGGCGCACACAACCCGGTGACCTCGCGCAAGGTCAACAAGGGCGACATTCTGAGCCTGAACTGCTTTCCGATGATCGCCGGCTATTACACCGCCCTGGAACGCACGCTGTTTCTGGATCACTGCTCCGACGAGCACCTGCGCCTGTGGGAGGTCAACGTCAAAGTGCATGAGGCCGGTCTGAAGCTGATCAAACCAGGCATGCGCTGCTGCGACATTGCGCTGCAACTCAACGAGATATTCCTCGAACATGACTTGCTGCAGTACCGCACCTTTGGTTATGGCCACTCCTTCGGAACCTTGAGCCACTACTATGGCCGCGAGGCCGGGCTGGAACTGCGCGAAGACATCGACACGGTGCTTGAACCCGGCATGGTGGTGTCCATCGAACCGATGATCATGCTGCCCGAGGGGCTGCCGGGCGCAGGCGGCTATCGCGAGCACGACATCCTGATCGTCAATGAGCAGGGTGGCGAAAACATCACCAAATTCCCGTATGGCCCCGAACACAACATCATCAGAAAGTGACAAATAGCGCCGCACGGGCCCACCGTGCGGCGCTTTGCTTCCAACCTCTCGCATGCGTGCCCAGACGCGCAGCGTTTCCTGACTTTTCACCCTGCCAAGTACAACAATAGAGGGTATCCGTCATGAGTATTCCAGCCACAAGCGTCCCTACCTCCATCGACGTCCAACGCGACCAGAGTGCCGAGCGCAAGGCATTGCGCCGCGCTGCCGGTGCCAGCTTCATGGGCAACTTCGTCGAGTGGTTCGACTATGCCGCCTACGGTTATCTGGCGACGATCATCGCCTCGACGTTTTTCCCGCAAACCGACAAGGCCACCGGGTTGCTGGCCACCTTTGCAGTGTTTGCCCTGTCGTTCATCGTGCGTCCATTGGGCGGACTGGTCTGGGGGCATTTCGGCGATACGTATGGCCGGCGCAGCGCCTTGTCGTGGTCGATCCTGATCATGTCGGTGTCGACGTTCTGCATCGGCATTCTGCCGACCTACAACTACATCGGCCTGTGGGCGCCGGCATTGCTGTTGCTGATCCGCCTGTTCCAGGGCTTCTCGGCATCGGGCGAGTACGCAGGGGCGGCTGCATTCCTGGCCGAATATGCACCGCCAGGCAAGCGCGGTCTGTACACCAGCATCGTGCCGGCCAGTACCGCTGCGGGGCTGTTGTTCGGCGCCTTGTTTGTCGCAGGCTTGCATGCGTGGCTCAGCGTCGAGGATCTGCACAGTTGGGGCTGGCGTCTGCCGTTTCTGCTGGCGGCGCCCTTCGGTCTGGTCGGGCGTTACATTCGCATGAGCCTGCAGGACACGCCCAAATTCCTGGAAATGGAACAGCGTCTGCAAGCAAAGGAGGGTGGCACCCAGGCACCGGTGCGTGAATTGCTGACAGTGCATCGGCGCAGCGTGCTCATCGGTATTGGCGTCACCTGCCTGAACGCGGTGGCGTTCTACCTGTTGCTCAGCTACATGCCCACCTACCTGTCCAGCGAAATGGGCATGAGCGAGCGCGATTCGTTTCTGGCGTCCACGGTGTCGCTGGCCACCTACATAGGGCTGATTTTTCTCATGGGCACGCTGTCCGATCGTTTCGGGCGTAAGACCATGCTGCTGATCGCATCGGTGTTGTTTCTGGGGCTGACCTTTCCGCTGTTCGGCCTGCTCGACCACCAGCCGTTGCTGGTGATACTGGCGATTCAGATCGTGTTCGGGGTGATGCTGGCCATGAACGACGGCACGCTGCCGTGCTTTCTCGCCGAGATATTTCCCACCCGCGTGCGATTCAGCGGTTTTGCCTTGAGCTTCAATCTGGCCAACGCGTTGTTTGGCGGCACCGCGCCGTTCATTGCCACCTGGTTGATTCAACTGACCGGCAACAAGATGGCCCCGGCCTGGTATCTGCTGGCAGCCGCGGCTGTGGCGTTGATCGCCATGCTGATGAGCCGGGAGACGGCGCACAAGGCGTTGCAGGATTGAGGGGGGAGCGGCTCTGCCCAACGGTAGAGCCGGTTCGCCTGCGGCGGGTCCCTCAGCCGAGGCGATTGGGGGTGTGCGGGCGAGCGCTGGTACTGCGTAGGCAGCAGCGCAGCCCCAGGTCGATCAATGCAATGAAGCCACCTGCTTACGCTCGCCGATGGGCGAGACACCGAAGAAGCGGCTGTAGCACTTGGAAAAATGCGCCGGTGAGATAAACCCGCAAGCCAGCGCGATATCCCGCACCTGCGACTCACTGCGCAACAGCAGTTGCCGGGCCCGGGACAGGCGCAGTTCCAGATAATACTGACTCGGGGTGCGCTGCAGGTGCTTGTGGAACAGGCGTTCCAGTTGCCGCACCGACACCTCGTTCAGGCTGGCCAGCTCTTCGAGACTGACCGGCTCTTCAAGATTGGCCTCCATGATCGCCACGATCTGGCTGAGCTTGGGTTGCGAGGTCCCCAGTTTCTGGCGCAAGGGCACGCGCTGGCGTTCCTGGGCGCCGCGAACCCGATCACACAGCAGCAATTCGGCCGCATGCGCGGCGATGTCCCGGCCACCCGGCTCTCGGGCGATCAATGCCAACGTCATGTCCATCGACGCCACACCGCCGGAGCAGGTGTAGCGGTCGCGATCGAGCTCGAACAGCTGGTTGGAAATGATGATCCCCGGAAAACGCTCCTTGAGTGCCTCGATGTCCTCCCAATGAATCGTGCAGCGATAGCCCTTGAGCAGGTCGGCCCGGGCCAGCAGATGGCTGCCGGTGCAGATCCCGCCCAGCGGCACCTGGTCGTGGGCCAGCCTGCGCAGCCAGTTGAGCAGCGGACGCGTGCTGTGGTTGGAGACGATAGGGTTGGAGCCGACCACGAACAGCATGTCCAGCTTCGGTGCATTGCCGATCGAATAGTCCGGCAGCACGCGCATGCCGTTGCTGGCGGCCACCGGCTCCAGGTCGGCGGCGATGATCAGCGTGCGAAACAGCGGTTTGCGCGCCGCCAGGTTGGCCATGCGCAAGGTTTCCACGGCGGAGGCGAAACCGATGGTGGTGAAGTTGGGAATGACCAGAAATCCGATGATTTTGGTGGGCTGCTGTTGATTGACCGAACTTCCCGCAGTGGGGATCGTCGCCTTTGGTTCCGCCATCAATACCGCTCCTCAGCTGCAACAGTGACGCGCGCTGCGTCATTCGCCGACATCGGCAACATCATTTGATTTCAGGGGGCTGGGCAAGATCTTACACCCGCAGCCCGTGCCACAGGCACAAACATCACAAGCAAAAAAACCGGCCTGCTCCGTGGTGCGGGGCGGCCGGAAAGAGGTGAAACGTCAAGCGTGCCGGTCACCCCGGACACGCTGTGGATCAGTACCGCTGGCTAAGCCAGTTCGGTGTCACGCTGAGTGTTTTTCCTGCCGGAAAAGATTGCGCTCATGCACACGATGGACAACGCCAGCGCGCCGGTTGCGACCACCTCCATACGGTGTTCCGGCAGGATCAGCATCACCGCCAGAATGCTCAGGATCGACAGGATCACCAGGTAGCTGAGCCAGGGAAACAACCACATCCTGAAGGCAATCGGCTGACCGGCGGCTTGCATCTTCCTGCGCAATAACAGCTGAGAGATTGCAATGGCCAGATAGACCAGCAGGGCCACCGCGCCGGAACTGGCCAGCAGAAAGGAGAACACGTGCTCAGGGGCAAAGTAGTTGAGCGCGGTGGTGAAAAAGCCCACGGCGGTGCTTGCCAGCACCGCGACCCACGGCACGCTGGTGTTTGAGGTGCGTTGCAGGAGGCGAGGGCCGTCGCCGCGCCTGCTCAGCGAGTAGACCATGCGCGATGCGGTGTAGATCGCCGAGTTCAGACAGCTGGCCACGGCGATCAATACGACGATGTCGACGATCAGCTTGGCGTGAGGGATGTTCATCAGCTCCAGCGCTCGCTGATAGGAGCCCACCTGCATCAGCATCGGGTCGTTCCACGGCACGATGGAAATGATCAGGAACACCGACACGATGTAGAAAATGCCCATCCGCCAGACCACCGAGTTTGTCGCCCGGGTGATCTGTTTCGAAGGGTTCTTCGATTCGGCGGCGGCAATGGTAACGATTTCGGTGCCCATGAAGCTGAACACGGTGGTGAGCATCGCACCGATCACAGCCGACAGGCCATTGGGCATGAAACCACCGAAATCCCGACTCAATGCCAGCACGCCGCTGACCGTTGTGTCCGGCAATGCACCGGCCAGGGCGAGGCCGCCCAGAGCGATGAAGCCCAGTACCGCGATGACCTTGAGCATGGCGAACCAGAATTCGAACTCGCCGTAACGCGCCACGCTGAACAGATTGGTGATGGTCAGAAGGCCGGTGACTGCCAGTGCGAATTGCCAGGTTTCAATAGCCGGGAACCAGGCATGCAGGATGGCCGCGGCGGCAATCGCCTCGATGGGGATGACCAGCACCCAGAACCACCAGTACAACCAGCCGATGGTAAAACCGGCGGTGCGCCCCATCGCGCGCTCGGCGTAGGTGGAGAACGAGCCGGTGTCCGGCGAGGCGACCGCCATTTCACCGAGCATGCGCATGACCAGCACCACCAGCGTGCCGGACAGTATGTAGGCCAGGATCGCCGCCGGTCCGGCCGAGGCGATGGCATGGCCTGAGCCGATGAACAGCCCGGCGCCGATGGCCCCGGCGATGGACAGCATGGTGACGTGACGCTGCTTGAGACCTGGGGACAGACTGGAGCTGCTGGACATGTGATGAACCCTTTTTATTATTGATGGCGCGATGAAGGGCTAGCGGGAGTCGGTGTGGTACAGCGCTGCAGCTTTACTGTTGGAGGCTGAATGCCTCGCGCACGGCGGCGCTGATACCGGTCACGCAGACCTCCAGGATCAGCTCGCCTTTCTCGCGGCTTGAGCCCTTGGGCGATGAAAGCGTGCCGCATGCCGGGGTGCGTTCGGGGATGATCGGGAATACGTCGTAAGGCGCGAAGGTGGCCGGCGGGTGATCGACGGCGCGACTCAAATCGACCTTGTCCGGGTGCAGCGCCAGCATCAGCGAGGTTTCGAAGACCCCGCCGTGTTCGATGTCCCAACCCAGGAAACCGTCGGGGTAGAGCTTTTCGATTACCCCTGGATCGTTGACGAAATCCCAATAGGAAAGCACCACCACCTTGAAGTCATCGATGCCGCCATAGCGCAGTTCGCGCAGCGCAAGGTCAATGCCTTCGACGATGAACATGGAGTTCTCGTAGTGACCGTTCATCATCACCAGCCTGCGCGCGCCGTGGCGGGCCAGTTCGCGGATGATGTCCTGCACCGTGGCGGTCAGCGTGGCGCCATCCAGGCTGGTGGTGCCCGGAAAGTGATTGCCGCCGCCTGACTTCTGCTGCGACTTGTAGCCATAGGCAAGCGCCGGCAGCACCAGGCCGTCGACCTTGTGTGCCACCGCCTTGCAGATCGCGGTCGGCAGCAGCACGTCCACTTCCATGCACATGTGATGGCCGTGTTGTTCCAGTGCGCCCACCGGCAGGAAGATCGGGCAGCCGGTCATGACCTTGCGTGCATAGTCCGGCCAGGTCATCTCTCCAATCACGACGCTTTCATTCACAAGCTGCACCTTCAATTGTTCGTGTGTGGTTCACGGCTGCCCGTCTTGAGCAAGCACGGCACCGTGTAGATGGATTCGATCAGATCGCATGCCCTTGCAGTTGTCCGTTTCCGACCCCTAATTGACAAATTCCCTGACTGTGCTCGGGCCTCTGCGGTCACTGCCCCGGCCAGGCCAATGGGGCGGGTCTGGGATAGCACAGGTCGGGTATGCACAAAAAAAACCGATGGCAATCTGCTGCAATCGACGTCGACAGGGAGCGACAGCAGGCAGACCACAGGGAATTGACGGCAGGGCACCTTTCGATCAGTCGGGGAGACACCAATGAGCAAGCGCATCGAGCTTTCACGCCGTACATTTCTCAAGGGCAGCAGCGTGCTGGCGGGCACTGCGGCGCTGTCGGGTCTTTTGCCCCTGCGCAGTTTCGCCGCCGCTGAAAAAGAGCTGGTGATACTCGCCTGGGCCGGGCATGCCGAGCCGGACATCGTGGCCGATTTCGAGCGGCAGTACGGGGTCAAAGTGCGCGCCAAGTACTACACCGGCGGCGACAACATGCTCGGGCTGATCTCGCAATCACCCCCTGGCACCTTCGACCTGATTCTTTCCGATGCCGAGTATGTGCAGCAGCTCAACGCCGCCGAATACATCGAGCCGCTGAACCCGGCCGACTATCCATTGGATGACTTCTATCCCGAGTTCCAGCATTTCCCCGGCCACTGGCAGGGCGACACTCTGTATTCGGTGCTGATCCGCTTCGGGTTTCTGGGCATCGCCTTCAATACCCAACTGATCCCCGAGAGCCGCGTGCGCAGCTACGAGCTGTTCTGGGACGAGAGCCTGAAGGGCAAGGTCGGGCATTTCGACTGGCACCTGCCCAACCTGGGCCAGATCAGCCTGCTCACCGGCAACAGCCGCCCGTACGACATCGATGCCGCCCATTGGCAGCACGTGCAGCAGAAAACCATGAGCCTGCGCGGACAGATCGGCGGGTTCTTTGACTATGGCGGGACCTTCTCGTCACTGAAGAACGGCCAGATCCACGCCATGTGTGGCATCGGCGACTGGATCACCGGCGTGCTGCAACGCGCTGGCGCACCGGTCAAGACCGTGATCCCGCAGGAAGGTGGCCTGCAATGGAGCGAGTCCTATTGCATCGCCAAGAAGGCCCACAGCCCTGAGCTGGCGAAGAAGTTCATCCAGTACATCACCTCGCCTGAAGGCCAGGTCAAGTCGGCGAAAATGGCTGCTTATCCGGCGCTGATCCCCAGCAAGCGCGGTTGGGAACTGCTGAACAAGACCGATCCGGCCGAGGCGAAGCGCCAGGGCATGGTGATCGGTCAGCGCAACGTCATGGATGACATCCGCGACGGCCGCATCAAGTACCGCGAACTGCCGATCCAGCAGAGCCTGGAAGACTGGAACGACTTCTGGTCGCAGTACAAAGGCGCATGAGCCCGGGCCAGGAGCAGATCGCGATGATTTCAGACAAGCTCAAGACACCTTTACCGCGCTCGCTCAACGCTGGCGCCGAGCAGTCCCCAGCGGATGCCCGGTTGCGCAGACGACGCTCGCCCGTCCCTTGGTACGGTCTCGGATTCTCGCTGCCGATCCTGATATGGCAGATGATCTTTTTCGTGTTTCCGTTGCTGTTCCTGCTGGCGATCAGTTTCTGGCAGGTGCGCAATTTCCGCATGGTGCCGGCGTTCGAGTGGCTCAACTGGCGTTACATGCTGGGCCGCGAGTTCTTCTGGGACGCCTACGCCCACACGTTGATCATGGCCAGTGGGGCGACCCTACTGGTAAGCCTGGTGGCGTTGCCCTGTGCCTATGCCATTGCTTTCAAGTTTCGGGAGTCGAGCAAACAGTTGTTGGTGCTGCTGCTGATCACCCCGTTCTTCACCAGCTACCTGGTCAGAACCTACTCCTGGCAAGTGTTCCTCAGCGATAACGGCATCCTCAATGCAGGTCTGGGCTACCTCGGTCTGGGCCCGGTGCCGATGCTCAATACACTGTTTGGCAGTTACGTCGGTTACTTCACGCTGTGTCTGCCGCTGGTGGTGCTGTTGCAGCTGTTCAGCCTGATGTACATCGACCGTTCATTGATCGAGGCCGCGCACAATCTGGGCGCTGGTCGCGTGCGCACGGTGTTTGTGGTGGTGATACCGGCGGCTCGGATCGGCATCGTGGTGGCGGCGCTGTTCTGCTTCATCCTGACCTTTGGTGACTTCGTCAGCCCGCTGTACCTGGGCGGAGGACAGCCGCCGACCTTGAGCACGCTGATCGCCGACACCACCAAGTCAGGCCAGCAATGGCCAAGGGCTGCGGTGATCGCCACGATGATGATCGCGACGCTGCTGCTGGTCGCCTTCGCCTCGGTTCGTTTTGCCTACCGGAGGCGCTCATGAACGAGCATCGGCTGATCAACGTCCTGCTGCGTGGCTTTGTCGTGCTGGTGTTCGTGTTCATCTTCACGCCCATCGTCGGCAGTTTCGTCTTCTCCTTCAACATCGACCGCTTCCCGTCGCTGCCGCTGGGCGGTTTCAGCCTGCACTGGTATGCAACCATTGCTGCCGATCCTTCCATCTGGCAGGCCTTCGGCAACAGCCTGATGGTGGGGGTGGTGGTGGCGCTGGTCTCGACCGTGCTGGGGTTCACGGCGGCCTACACCGACTTTCGCTACCTGTTTTTCGGCAAGTCGGTGTACATGGCCCTGGCGCTGCTGCCGCCGACCATTCCGGTGGTGATCATGGGCCTGGCGATGCTCGCTTTTCTGTCCCGCGTCGGGCTTTCGGGCGAGATCTACGCGGTGATGATCAGCCACATCGTCATGTGTGCGCCCTTTGCGATGGCGGTGATCCGCATGCGCCTGGCGCAGATGGACCCGAACATCGAAGCCGCCGCCTGGAATCTGGGCGCCAGCCAGTGGAAGGCGATGCGCTTCGTGATTCTGCCGTTCGCAGCGCCCAGTATCTTTGCCGCGTTATTCGTGACCATGGCGGTGTCGTTCGATGAGTTCGCCGTGGCCTGGTTCGTCTCGGGGCTTAATGAAACGGTGCCGGTGCGCATCCTCAACACGCTGCAAGGGCAAGTGAGCCCGACCATCAACGCGATTGGCACCATCGTGTTCATTACCACCATGACCCTGGTGATCTTCGCGCAACTGTTGCTGATGCGCCGACACAAGAAGCCCGCCGATGTCTGACACCGCCGTGTCATCGCCCCTTAACTCCTTTACGCAGGACTCACTGATGAATCAGCCGCTGGTGGTATTCGATAACGTGGTCAAGCATTTCGGCAATTACCTGGCGGTCGAGCGCATGAACCTGGAGATCCATAAAGGTGAGTTCGTCGCCATCATGGGCTCCAGCGGCTGCGGCAAGACCACGACCTTGCGCATGCTGGCCGGCCTGGACAAGCCCAGCGAAGGCGAGATCCGCCTCAATGGCGAGCGCATCAACGACCTGTACTCATGGCAGCGCGACACCCCACTGGTGTGGCAGAACCTGGCGTTGTTTCCGTTTCTCAATGTCCAGGAGAACGTCGAGTTCGGTTTGCGCATGCGCGGCATGGCCAAGGCCGCGCGCCGCACCAAGTCGCTGGAATGGCTCGAACGGCTGGGATTGCAGGAGTTCGCCAGCCGAGACATCAGCATGCTTTCCGGCGGTCAACGGCAACGGGTGGCGCTGGCGCGTTCGCTGGTCACCGAGCCGCCGATACTGCTGCTGGATGAACCCCTGAGCGCCCTCGATGCTCACCTGAGTGTACGCATGCAGGGCGTTTTGACCGGCCTGCAGAAAGACTTGGGGATCACCTTCGTCTACGTCACTCACAGCCAGTCCGAGGCTTTCGCCATGGCCGACCGGGTGGTGATCATGAGCAAGGGGCGGGTGGAACAGACCGGTTCGCCCCGGGAAATCTTCCTTGAACCGCATAACCGGTTTGTCGCCGAGTTCGTCGGCGGCAAGAACATCCTCAGCGCAACGGTTGTCGGCCAGGAGGACAGCGGCCTGGTGCGCCTTGCTGCACAACATGGCGAGTTTCTCGCCAGGCCTGCTGGCGGTGGGGCGGTGGCGATCGGCGATCAGGTATCGGTGTGTATCAGCGCCGAGCAGATCGAACTGACGCTGCACGCCACTGCGGGCCATTCGCTGGCCTGCCGGGTCGTCGGCGAGGAGTTTGTCGGGTCAATGGTCAACCTCTACCTGGAAAGCAGCGAGGGGCTGGAGTTGCAGGTGCAAAAGCCCTACGCCGACTACATCGGTCTGAATCTGCTCGCCGGGCAGATGATCTTCGCCCGGTGGGCAGATGCACACGCGCTGATTCTTCGCGGCGACCGGCTGTCAGCGGTAGCCAGCTGACGACGGCAGGAAAGGAGAGGGCGCCGCCAAGGCGACGCCCCCCCGGATCGCCTCAGTGCGGAGCGCGATGGATGGTTTTCATCAGGTCTTCAGGGCTGATCTGACCCACTACTTGCACGCCGCTGCCCGGTAGCGGCAGGCCCAGGATGTTGCTCTTGATCTTGCCGATCACGTGCATCTCGCAGGGCTTGCAGTCGAACTTGAGGGTGAGGACTTCGTCGCCATGCACCAGTTGCATCGGCGCGACCTTGGTTTTCACACCGGTCACGCCCTTGGCCTGTTTGGGGCACAGGTTGAAGGAGAAGCGCAGGCAGTGCTTGGTGATCATCACCGGCACTTCGCCGGTTTCTTCATGGGCCTCGTAGGCTGCATCGATCAGCTGAACGCCGTGACGGTGGTAGAAGTCGCGGGCCTTCTGGTTGTAGACGTTGGCCAAAAACGACAGGTGCGATTCCGGATACACCGGTGGCGGGCTGGTCTCGGCCTTGCGACCGCCGCGCGGGTGGGCGGCGACGCGAGCGCTGGTCAGGGCTTCGATGACTTCGCGGCGCAAGGTCTTGAGCTGCGAGTTGGGAATGAAATACGCCTGCGGCGCGTCCAGCTCGACCCCGGTGGCGTGGTATTCGGTGGTGCCCAGCTGGCCGAGCAGGTCACGCAGTTGTTCCAGCGCCTGCTCGGGTTTGTTGGCCGTGCCGAACGGCCCTTGCAGGACCACGCTGGCGCCGATGCCTTCCTCGCTGGTAGCCGTCACCTGCAGCGATTGCTCGCGCAGCTGAACCTCCCACGACAGGCCGATGCGGCGCTCGGCGGAGGTCTTCTGCAAGGCCTGCTGCCAGTTGTGGTCCAGGTTGCGGTTGAGCGGATGATTGGGGCGCACCTTGTACAGGTCGGCCGGCATCTCATTGGGTTCGACGCGATAGCGATAGCGTTTCTGGCCATCTTCTTCGAACTCGCCCTTGGCTTGGGCGATGTTGGCCCGGAAACCCACGACTTCGCGCTTGATCTGCACATTGAGGCCATCGCCGTTGGACAGCGGCTCGTGGGTGACCACTTGCAGGTCGCGCTTGCCGACTTTTTCGACGATGCCCACCGGCAGGCCGGTGAAGGTCGGGGTGTCGAAGGCACCGATGTCGATCTTGCGGTCGGTGACGAAGTAATCGGTGCTGCCGCGATGGAAGGTCTTTTCCGGGTCAGGCAGGAAGAAGTGCGCGGTGCGGCCGCTGGATGCGCGGGCCAGATCCGGACGGTCTTCGAGAACGTCGTCCAGGCGCTGGCGGTAATAGGCCGTGATGTTCTTCACGTAACCCATGTCCTTGTAGCGGCCTTCGATCTTGAACGAACGCACACCGGCTTCGACCAGCGCACGGATGTTGGCGCTCTGGTTATTGTCCTTCATCGACAGCAGGTGTTTCTCGTAGGCCACCACACGGCCCTGATCGTCTTTCAACGTGTAAGGCAGGCGGCAGGCTTGGGAGCAGTCGCCGCGGTTGGCGCTGCGCCCGTTCTGCGCATGGGAGATGTTGCACTGGCCGGAAAACGCCACGCACAGCGCGCCATGAATGAAGAACTCGATGGCGGCGTCGGTCTGATCGGCGATGCTGCGGATTTCCTGCAGGTTCAGCTCGCGGGCCAGCACCAGCTGGGAGAAACCGGCCTGATCGAGGAACTTGGCTCGCTCAAGGGTGCGAATGTCGGTCTGGGTACTGGCGTGCAGCTCGATGGGCGGAATATCCAGTTCCATGACGCCCAGGTCCTGGACGATCAACGCATCGACGCCTGCGTCGTACAGCTGGTGGATCAGCTTGCGGGCGGGCTCCAGCTCGTTGTCGTGCAGGATGGTGTTGATGGTGGTGAACACCCGCGCATGATAACGATGGGCGAATTCCACCAGCTCAGCGATATCGCTGACTTCGTTGCTGGCGTTATGGCGCGCGCCAAAGCTGGGGCCGCCTATATAAATGGCATCTGCGCCGTGCAGGATGGCCTCACGGGCGATGGCCACGTCGCGGGCCGGGCTGAGCAATTCGAGGTGATGCTTGGGTAGGGACATTTTTTTTAGTCGGGTCTTCACGGTCAAGTCGGGCATTGTAGCGGTGAAACGCCCGACCGGCATCCTCATGCTGCCCGGTGGCGGCGACGCATTGCGCCAAGCCGCCGGATGACCCGGTGAAACAGGCCGCTCATTCAGCCTTTGGCAGCCATCGCGGTGACTTCCACACGCATGCCTTCAACCGCCAGCGCGGCCACACCGACCGCGGCGCGAACCGGCCAGGGTTTGGCGAAAAAGCGCTTGTAGACTTCGTTGAAGGCGGCGCGGTCGGCCATGTCGGTCAGGTAGATGGTCAGGTGCATGACCCGGCTCATCGAACTGCCGGCGCCTTCCAGGGCTACCTTGAGCGCTTGCAGGGTGCATTCGCTCTGCTCGGTGATGCCACCGAGTTCCAGGCTGCCATCGGCGCGCGTCGGGACTTGGGTGGAGACCATGATCCCGCCAAAGGCGGCGACGTCGGAGGAGATGGAATCGGCATCCGGATCCGGGAAAAACGTGAGGTCTTGGCTGGACATGACAATCTCTTGCTGGTGGTAGTGAACGGCCGCTGCACTGGGTGAGCGGCGAGACGGTATGCATGATAAGGGAGATCGACGATCGGTAAAGCCCCATCGAGCCTGCCTGTCGCCCATGGCAATCAGGCAGGTTTGACGTCGGGCTGAGGCACGGCGGCAATGTGCTCCTTGAAGTAGTCGATCAGGGCGCGCAGTTTCGGCGTGGCGTTGCGGCTCGACGGCCAGAGCATCCACAGCGAGCCGCGATGGTCGGTGAACTCGGCCAAAACCTTTTCAAGCCTGCCTTCGCCCAGGGCCTGCACGGTCGAAAAGTCAGCCATGCAGGCAATCCCCAGCCCCTCAAGGGCCAGATGGGTCAGGGCGTCGGTGGTGGTACAGGTGATGACCTTACCCAACAGTGGATCGCTTTCAGCGTCGGGCGCCCGGACTGGCCAGCGCTCCAGTGAGCCACTGGCCGGAAACTTGTGCAGCAGGCAGGCGTGATTGCGCAGTTGGTCCGGATGAACCGGGCGTCCGTGCCGCTCCAGGTAGGCGGGCGAGGCGACCAGTTCGAGTTTGTATTCGCCGAGCTTGCGCGCCATCAGCCGCGAGTCGGACGGCTGTCCGGTGCGGATCACGGCATCGAAACCTTCCTCGATCACGTCCACCATGCGGTCGGAGAGGTCCACATCCAGCTCGATCTGCGGATAGGCCTGCATGAAGCCCGAGAGCAGGGGAAAGATCAGGGTGTTTTGCAGCGGAACGCTGATGCGCAGTTTGCCCCGTGGGGACCCGGCCAGTTGCGACAGCTCGATTTCGGCCTGTTCGGCTTCAATAATGATGCGTTTGCAACGCTCCAGAAACAACTCGCCCTCGGCAGTCAGGGTGACGCTGCGGGTACTGCGGTGGAACAGGCGTACGCCCAGGCGTTCCTCCATGCGCGCGACACTTTTGCCGACCGCCGAGGAGGAAATCTCCAGCAGGCGCCCGGCCTCGGTGAAGCTGCGGGTTTCGGCGACCTGCACGAAGGCGGTGATTCCGCTAAGGCTGTCCAGCATCGTTGGAGCTCCAGCAGTCAGGCAAGGGATGGGTGGGCCAATTTAAGCCATTTTGTCCGCAATGTTCGGAAGTCCGGTCTGTTTTTCTTCGCAGGCTTGCTCTCTAGACTTCAGGCTCGTTGCCAATTCTTCATGGAGACTTTTATGAGCGCAGCTTCCACCCCCATTCGCGTTGGCCTGGTCGGGATCGGCAACTGGGCGATGCATGGGCATATCCGCGTTTTGTCGCTGCTGCCTGAGTATCAGATCAGCGCGATCTACAGCCAGCGCCAGGAAAGCGCCAGGGCGGTCGCGGCAGAGCTGGGCATCCCCCATGTCGCCGAGTCGCTGGAGGATCTGGTCAACCACCCACAGGTGGATCTGGTGATCGTGCTCACCACCGCGCCACAGCATGAACACGCCGTGCGTGCGGCCATCAGCGCGAAAAAGGACGTGTATTGCGAATGGCCGCTGACCACCCGCACCTCGACCTCCGAGGAGCTGACGCTGCTGGCCAAGGCCGCCGGGGTACGGCACATCGTCGGCCTGCAACGTCGGCATGCACCGCACAACCGTTATCTGCAAGACCTGCTGCAGCAGGGCTACGTGGGCAAAGTGCGGTCAGTGCGCATTCACGTGAGCATGAATTACTTCCAGGCGCTGCGCCCCAACGCGCTGCGCTGGACCGTGCCGGTGGAGAACTTCTCCAGCGTGATCGCGATCTACGCCGGGCATTTTCTCGACATGTTGTTCACGGCGACCGGCTGGCCGGTGAATGTCACGGGCCTGGTGGCCAGCCAGTTCGACAAGGTGACGATCCAGGAGACCAACGAGGTGTTCGACACCACGGCTCCCGATCAAATGGTGCTGGTCGGCCAGCTGGAGGATGGCGCTCTGGTGTCGGTGCACATCGAGGGCGGCAAACGCAATGGCTCAGGGGTGCGCATGGAAATCACCGGTCACGAGGGTGACCTGCGCATCACCAACACCTCGGCATTCGGCGCGGTGGGCGACGACTACGTGATCGAGGGCGCCCATGGCGACAACCTGCCGATGCAGGTCTTGCCGATCCCGGACAATTATCTGCGCCTGCCGCAATCGGACCTGCCTTCGGCGGTGCTGGAGCTGGCGGAGTTGTATTACGTGCATGCCCAGGACGTCGCAGAAGGCACCCACGCCGCGGCCACTTTCGATGACGCCGTGCGCATGCACAAGTTGCTGGATGCAGCGCTGGCGTCATCGCAAACCGGGCAACGCGAGCGTCTGGCCGGCTGAGGCGCAGAGGCACCGGCCATCGTTGGCGTTAAAACTCCTGGTAAACCGCCGGATCCTGGTCATGGGTCCGCCCGGTCGGACTGGCCAGGCGCGCGATGTTCTGCATGTCCTGGGCGGACAGCTGGAAATCGAATATGTCGAGGTTTTGCCGCTGCCGATGGGGCGAGCTGGCCTTGGGCAAGGGGATGGCGCCCAGTTGGTGATGCCAGCGCAGGATGACCTGCACCAGGGTTTTTCCAAGGCGCTGGGCAATTGCTTGCAAGGCCGGGTCCTTGAGCAGGTGATTGGCCCGTCCCAGCGGGCTCCAGGATTGCGTCGCGATGCCAAGGGCGCTGTTGCAGGCCAATTGTTCGTGCTGCGGGAAGTAGGGGTGCAGCTCGATCTGGTTCAGCGCCGGTGTCACGCCGCTGGCGGCGATGATCTTTTCCAGGTGCTCGGGCAGGAAATTGCACACCCCGATGCTTTTCACCCAGCCGCGCTGGCGCGCCTCAACCAGCGCACTCCAGGCTTCGACATACTGGCCTTTGCCAGGGTTGGGCCAATGCAGCAGGTACAGGTCCAAATAGTCCAGCTGGCTGCGATACAGCGACTCTTCGACGCTGATCAGCGCCTGATCGAACGCATAGTGGCGCCCAGGCAGTTTCGACGCGATACGCAGATCTTCCCGGGGCACGGGGCTGCGCCGGATCGCTTCGCCGAGTGCGCCTTCGTTCTCGTAGTTCACCGCGCAATCGAGCAGTCGATAGCCCGACTCGATGGCCGCGACCATGGCCTCCACGCCTTCGGAGCCGTTGAGTTTGTAGGTGCCAAAGCCAATCGCCGGCAGCCTGGTGCCATCGTTGAGCTCGATTGAGGGAACGCGGGTGTCAGGTGTCATGAATGCCTTCAGAAACAGCGTTATTGAGGTTGAGCGTTAAATTGCGGTGTGCCATCGACAGGCGTGCGGATCAGCAGATACGGCGGCCTGCGGGTATCGAAACCCTTGCCCATCCGGTCCCATTGACCGAGCGTCACGTAGACCGCGTCGGCGGTGACGAACAGTCCGTCCGGCCAGACCAGCCGAGGATCACGCAACACCACCTCCAGATGCCCGTCCGGCCAGCGTCGCAGCACCTGGTGGTGCTCGGCGTCGGTCAGGTAGAGACGGCCCTGGCGGTCGATGTCCATCCCGTCGGTCATGACCTTTTCGCCTTCATCGCGGATCTGCGACGCCAGCTGCCTGTCGTTGAGGGTGAAGTCCGACAGCGCCGCAGTGGGCAGGCTCCACAGATGGCGACCGGTCAGGGGCGAGTAGTACAGGCGCGTGCCGTCGGCGGTCAGCGCCAGGCTATCGACGCCGCCGTGGGGGAAGACGGTCTTGTTGCCCTGATAACGCATGGGCACGCCATCGAGCTGGGTGACGAAATCGGCCTGCGCCTTGATCGAAGGGTCGTCTGCCAGCACCCGACGCTGCCTGCCGCTGGCAAGATCGACCACCACCAGCGCCGGGCTTTCGCCGAACGAGGAGTCGGCGACATAGGCGGTCCCTTGGCTGCCGTGGGTCAGATCGATGCGCAGATCGTTCATGTGGCTGTCCTGCAGCAGCGCGTCCTTGAGCACCACCGAAGCGACGATGGTGTTGCTGTTCAGATCGATGCCCACCACCTTGGCGGCCCCCGGCGCGATCCCCTCATGCCCGGCGCGCTTGCCATCATCGATCAACCACAGCCGGCCCTGGCTGTCGAGGGTCATGCCGTGCACCGAGATCAGCTTTTCACGATCGGCCAGGGCCGATGGCTGACTGACAGAGGCAGAGGGGTAAGGCAGTAGTTTGCCGTTGACCAGTTCGCCCAGGGTCATTCCCGGGTGATCGATGGCATGGCGCGGGAAACCGACAAAGGTGCGGCCGTTCGGGGTCACGACAATGCCGGAGGGGCCCGGCCCCTGGAACGCGGCGACTTCCTCAACCGAGCCAACGGGCACCAGGCTTCTGTCCACTGTTTCAGCACGGGCACTGACGCTGACCGAGGCCATCCCGATGCTGATCAGCGAGGCCAGGAAACCCGCGGCTAGCGGATACTTCGACATTGATTGCTCCTCTGGTAAAGCCCGGGGAGCCAGGCCTGAAACCGGTTACAGAGCCAGCTGAAAAAAACCTGTCCCTGGGTTGTCGTGGAACAGGTGGATGAGCGGGCTCATGATTTATTGAAGGTGTCGCAGGCCAGGAGTTCCGGGGATTTGCCAGGCTATTCAAAAGAGGACTGGAATTTCTTCACCGCCTGGACAGCGCAGGCCTCGTCTTTGTCGCCACCTGGCGCACCCGATACGCCCAGCCCGCCGATGACCTGGCGATTGGCTTGGCGCAGGGTCACGCCGCCGGGAATGAACAGCACCTGCGGCACGGTATTGAGCGCACCGTTGCTGGGGCCGTCGAGCTTGGCTGCGATCAGCTCGCTGGTGCTGTCCTTGTTGAATGCCTGACCGTAGGAAAACGCGGTGTAGGCTTTGCGGTAAGACACTGACAGCGACTGCAGCGGCACCGTGTCGCCCTTGATCACGACTTGCTCGTGCCCGGAAGGGTCGACCACCGCAGCCGTGACCGAATAACCCTGTGCAGCACAGATCTGTACCGCTTCGCTGGCGAGTTTTTCTGCGGTCTGCCAAGGCAGTTTCTGGGTGCTGATCAGGTGGCTGTCGGCGGCCATCGCGCTGCTGCACAGCAAGAGCCCAGCCAGGGTCACAGGGGCGATTGTGCGAGTCAGTGGCATGCTCGTTTCCTTCTTCCATTGAGGTGAAGGGGCAGTATCGACAACCACGCCAAGCGGAAAAACCGCATATTATCGAAATGTCTTTCCGATAATTCCGGACAATAACCATGCATGACATTTCTGATATGGCCGTTTTCGTGGAGGTTGCACGCCACGGCGGATTCTCGGCCGCCGCCAGGCAAATGGGCCTGGCGACCTCGGTGGTCAGCGATCGCGTCAAGGGCCTGGAGACGCGCCTTGGGGTGAAGTTGCTGAACCGCACAACGCGCACTCAGGTGCTGACCGAAAGCGGCGCGAGCTACCTGGAGCAGGCAACCCGGATCATCGCCGACATCGCCGCGCTGGAAGCCTCGGTCATGCAGGACAGCACCGTCGCCCGTGGCGACCTGAAGATCACCGCACCGGGCCCGCTGGGGCGTCGGCATGTCGCGCCGTTGATTGCGCAGTTCTGTCTGGACTCTCCGCAGATCCGCGTTCACCTGTCGGTGGATGACCGCTTCACCGATATCGTCGCAGAAGGCTATGACATCGCCTTTCGCGGCGGGCCGGTGGTCGACAGCCAGTTCACCGGTCGCTGCCTGTTCGAAACCCGGCGGGTGATCGTTGCCAGTCCCGGTTATCTGCACCGGTCGGGCACCCCGCTGACGCCCGAGGATCTGAAAAAACACCGGTGTCTGGTGTTCAACAGCCAGGCGCATTATTTCGCCGAGTGGCGCCTGGGCCGAGGCAAGCAGATGCGCTCGGTGAGGGTCGAGGGGGCCATGGCCTCGACCCACTCCGAGCTGCCTGTCAGTTGGGCCTTGGCCGGGTTGGGCTTGACGCAGAAATCCTGGTGGGAGGTCGCGCCCCACGTCGCCGAAGGCACGCTGATCACGGTGCTGGAAGCCTACGAACCCGAGCCGGTTTCGTTTTACGCCATCCACCCGGTGCGCACGGCTCAATCGCGCAAAGTGTGTCTGTTCATGGAGGCGGCGGCTGACTGGTTTCGTGGGTTCGATCAGGGCTGAGTCATGGCTCTGGCGCTTGCTCGTTCAATGATCGGTACCAGTGCGCGTACGGCGTGTTGTCGACCCGCTTTCGGTTGAAGTCGGGGCTGCCGTCATCCCACCACACCGGGCCTCGCTCACCCAGGGCGACCTTGGCCGCCTGGACTTCGGATCGTGCGGCCTTCATCCGGTCCTGATCGCCCGAGGCCTTGGCGGCCTTGACCTCGCGCCGGGCCGCCATCAGCGCATTGACCCAATGCTGGCGGGTCTGCAGGTCAAGGGCGGGGTTGGAGCAGCGCCATAGTTGCTCCTTGACGACAAAGTAGCGGCCATCCGGCGTGGTCGGATTGATCATTCGCGGCACCGGGCCTACAGGTGATGGTCGCCAGCGGCTTCAGGCTGGTACTCCACCGCCAGCAGCTGCAGGCTCAGGGATTTGCCCTGAGGGGTCGGCCAGTCGATGTGCTGGCCCACGCGCAAGCCGATCAGGGCGCTGCCCACCGGTGCCAGAATCGACACCGTGCCCTGGGGCCCTGCATCCTTGGGATAAACCAGGGTGAGGTGGTAGTCCTTGCCGCTGATGTCCTCGCGACAGTGCACACGCGAATTCATCGTGACCACGCCAGCGGGGATCTGCTCGGCCTCGAGCACTTCGGCCCGATCCAGCTCGCCCTGCAAGGCTTCAATGCCCGGGGCGTCTTCGTCCAGGCTGGCAATCAGGCGCTCGAGCCGTTGAACGTCGGGGCGGGTGAGGGTAATAGCGGGTGCGGTATTCATGGTCAGGACAACTCCATTGTCGGTCCGGCGCAAAAACAGAACCCCACTGGCGGACAGCGGGGTTCGGCTGGCGTTGATCAGCAACGCATCGCTCACCATAGCAACAACCCGCGTTGCGATCACCCATGACGCTGCGTTCGGGTTGACGGCGCGCAGGCCTGTCAGCTCACTCCTTGACGTCCATGAACTCTTCAGCCCAGGCCACATAGCTTTCCGGCAGGGTGTAGGTATGGGTCAGCTCGGTGGCGCTCAGGTTCGAGGTGCTGTGGGTGACCTCGCGCTGGGCGCGCAGGCAGTCGTAGGTGGCCTTGATCGATGCGAAGTACGCCGCATGCCCGGCAACGATCACCCGTACACCCTGGTCTGCCAGGCGTTGCCGGTCGTTGAGTTTGGGGTTGCCGTAGGTCACCAGCATCAGCGGCACGCTGAGCTTCTCGGAAATTTGCTCAAGGTGCTCGAAGTCCTTGATGCCGACGATGCAGATGCCGTCGGCGCCGGCCTTTTCATAGGCCTGGGTGCGCTCGATGATTTCCTGGACGGGCAACACCGCCGCATTGGTCCGGGCGATGATCGCAAGCTCTGGATCGACCCGGGCCTCAATGGCTGCGCGGACCTTGCCGATGCCTTCGCCGATGGAAATCAGGTCTGTCGATTTACGGCCAAATTGCGCCGGCAGCAGCGTGTCTTCGATGGTCAACGCCGCTACACCGGCGCGCTCGAGCTCTTCAACGGTGCGCATGACGTTCAAGGCATTGCCGTAGCCATGGTCGGCGTCGGCAATGAACGGCAACTGCGCAACGCGGCCGATACGCGTGGCCTGTTCGACGAACTCACTCAAGGTGATGAGCGCAAAGTCCGGGGCTGCCAGGACCTGCAACGAAGCCACCGAGCCGCCGAGGATGCCAACCTCGAACCCGAGATCGGCGGCGATGCGCGCAGACATGGGGTCAAACACCGAGGCGGTATCGAAACACCCTTTTGAAGCAAGCAGTTCTCGAAAATTACGACGCAGGGCGGAGTGGGAAATTCTGGACATGACAATTCCTGGTTCTGGCCATCATCGAAGGTAACGATCAACGCCAACACGTTAAAGAGTGAGGCGAGATTACCATGCCGAAAAACGCCAGGTCATGGCGGTTGGCGATGACACAGGAGCAAAAAGAAGCAGAAGGGCATCAAAAAACAGGGATCTTCCACGTGCTCGCCTAAATGTGCCAAGTATTTGGCAGCCGCAAAAGCATCACAAATCTCGACCCACATTCAAGCCATTAATTTGACTTGCGCCCGGAGTTCTTTATGTTGAAGTGGCGGTGAAGGGAGTGGCGCTTTTAAGGACACTTTCAAATTTCCATATTCAAACGAAGGCGCCCCCATGACATCGACCCATGTGCATTCTGGTCGCGTGATCAACTATCGGCCTGAAATCGACGGACTCCGTACATTGGCGGTGCTGCCGGTCATCCTGTTTCATGCCGGTTTCACTGTCTTTTCGGGCGGCTTTGTCGGCGTCGATATCTTCTTTGTCATCTCGGGGTATTTGATCACCTCGATACTTGCCGCGGAAATAGCCGAAGGTAACTTCTCGATCCTCAAGTTTTATGAGCGTCGAGCTCGACGCATATTGCCGGCGTTGTTCTTCGTGATCCTGGCCACCGTGCCTTTTGCCCTGGCCTGGATGCTGGACGGCGATATACAGAACCTGGGGCGAAGCATCATGTCGGTTGCGGTGTTCGCTTCTAACCTGTTTTTCTGGCGAAACACCGATTATTTCGATCCCGCTTCCGGTGAGCAGCCGTTGTTGCATACCTGGAGCCTTGGGGTCGAAGAGCAATACTACATTTTCTTCCCGTTGTTTCTGCTGGTGGCCTGGAAGTTGAAAAAACCGGGGCTGACGCTGTTCATTCTGTGCGTTATCGGTGTTTCACTGGCGTTGTCGCAATGGGGCGCTACTTACCACCCTGCGCTCAACTTCTACCTGTTGCCGACCCGTGCCTGGGAGCTTCTTGCAGGGTCATTGGCGGCCATGCTGTTGTTCCGCCAACAGCCCGCTGTGACCGTCCCTTCATTCAGCCTCTATAAAGCGGCACTGGCGATCACCGGCAGCGTCATGGTGCTGTACTCGATATTCGAGTTCGACGAGGCCACGCCGGTCCCCAGCCTCTATACCGTGGTGCCGGTGCTGGGCACCTGCCTGATCATCATGTTTGCCTCGCCCAGATGCCTGACGGGCAAGGTGCTCGCGTTCAAACCCATGGTGGCAATCGGTTTGATTTCCTACAGCGCTTACCTGTGGCATCAACCGGTTTTCGCCCTGTATCGGGTATCCCCATTCCAGCTGTCGGCTTACGACTCACAAGTGTTCCTGGTCTTGATCCTCGCGGTGTTTGCGCTGGCCTGGATCAGCTGGAAATACGTCGAGGCGCCGTTTCGCTACAAAAACCGCGTTTCCCGGGCTGCGGTTTTCAAATGGGCGGGCGCCAGCATGGTTGCGCTGCTGGCAATCGGCGGCACCTTGAACGTGCTGTACACCGCCAAGGCAGACCCCTTGGCCGTGACGGTGCCTGACTGCCCGGACTTTCAGGTTGGCGTTCCGGGGCTGGTCTGCAAAAAGATCGGCAACGGCGCCAAGCTCGCGGTGTTCTTCGGGGACTCACACATATTGCCGCTGATCGATGACTTCAAGGAAGAACCCGGCGTGACCTACATGTTTCTCTCGGTCATGGGCTGCGCGCCGCTGGTGGGGCTGGAGCGCTATGACGGCATGGGCTTCAGCGGCAACTGCGACAAGCCTGGCCAGATCAAGCAATACGCTGACTACGTGGCCAGGCTGGCGCCGGAAAAGATAGTCCTAGTGGGGCGCTGGACGCTGTACATGCAGGGTTGGCAAAAGAAGAACGTGCTACAGAAGCAGCATCACCTGCTGCAGCTGGACACCGGTGAAAAGGGCCTGACGCCGTCGCAAGTGGTGTCTACCGGCATCGATGCGACTGTGAACTATTTTGCCCGCACGACCCCGGCAAGCCGCCTGTACATTCTTGAGCAGGTACCCGATATCCAGATGTTCGGGCATGTCCGGGCGGTGGTCAGTGCGTTGGGCGACAACGTGCCCAGGGCCGCCGTCGACGCATGGGACAAGGACGAAAGGGCGCTGCTCGACAGCAAGACCCAAGGCGGGCAGTTGAGCCTGATTCACACCAAACAGTACTTCTGTGACGCGACCACCTGCGAGATCGGCAAGGACAAGCAGTACTACTACCTGGACGACAATCACCTGAGTCCGTCAGGGGCGAAACTGCTGACCGAGCCTTTGAAGATGGCGATTGCCGATTGACCGATCCGCTGTGACTCCAGCAAGCGCCGGTGCTGCTGGAGTGCGGTCAGTTTCGCAGGGTTTAATGCTCATCTTCAGCGGCGCTGGCCTGCCCGTCGCAGGCTGGCGCAACAGCGGTTCTGGCTAGCGATGGGTCATGCCGCCGTGCGCGCGGACGAGTCTGCGTTTGATCAATGCCAGCCATTGGCCTAGGGTAGGCCAGGCCCCGCCAACCGCAGGCGGTCTCAACCGATATTTCCCAGAAGGGTCCGCCTGATGCCGTTAGCCCGAATTGACGTTGCTGCCCACACCAGCCCCGAAACTGTTGCCGCCATCAGCGACGTCGTCTATGACGCGATGGTGCAAACCGCCAACGTTCCAGAACACGATCGCTTTCAGGTCATCAACCGCCATGCCAAGGACGAATTGATCTACCCGGCCGCGGGCTATCTCGGGGTGACGTACACCCCCGACATCGTCTTCATTCAGGTGACCTGGAATGCCGGACGCTCAATTGAAGTGAAAAAGGCGTTCTACAAGGCCGTCGCCGAGGGCATTCACCGCAAGACCGGTCTGCGCAAAGAGGACATCTGGATCAACCTCATCGACGTGAAACGTGAGGACTGGTCATTTGGCAACGGAGAGATGCAGTACGCCCCGACGGACTGAGGGCGTATCAACCAGACGGGGCAGGGCGCAAGCGCTGCGGGGCAAGCTGTCGGTCATTGCTGACAGGCTGCCCCCGACCCGGACGCCAGGCATCCGCGACGATGGCCATGAACGCCCGGATCAGATGCGGAAACTACCCACCAGCTGCCTCAAGCGCCCGGACTGTTGTTCGAGATCCTTGCAGGCATGCAATGTGGTCTGAAGGTTCTCGACGCCTTCCTGATTCAAGGTGTTGATCTGAGTGATGTCGACGTTGATGGCTTCCACCACGGCTGTTTGTTCCTCGGTCGCAGTGGCGACCGACTGGTTCATGCCATCGATCTCACCAATGCGCAAGCTGACGTTTTCAAGGCTCGCACCGGCACGGTGGGCAATGCCGACGCTTTCGACGCTCTCGCGCTGGCTTTCGGTCATGATTGCCACCGCCTGCCGAGCACCCAGCTGCAACTCCTCGATCATCGCCTGGACCTGGGCCGAGGATTCCTGTGTGCGGTGAGCCAGGTTGCGCACTTCGTCCGCCACCACCGCGAAACCTCGTCCCGCCTCACCGGCGCGCGCAGCCTCGATGGCGGCATTGAGTGCCAGCAGGTTCGTCTGCTGCGAGATGCCGCTGATCACCTCGAGGATCTGCCCGATGTTGGCAGTCTTGGTATTGAGCGTCTCGATCTGCCCGGTCGCGCCGCTGATCCTGGTGGAAAGACGGGTCATCGAGGCGATGTTTTCGCCCACCACCTGTTGCCCACCACTGGCCAAAGTGCGGGCATCACTGGAGTGATCGGATGCCCGCGCCGCGTTCTGGGCGATCTCCTGCGCCGCCGCCCCCAGTTCGTTGATCGCGGCGGCCACGCTGTTGGTGCGATTGGCCTGTTGATCGGAGTTGAGCATCGAGGCGTTGGACGCACGCACCACCCTCAGCGCGACTTCATTCAACTGCACGGTGGAGGAGGCGACTTCGCGCATCGATTCATGGATACGCTCCACGAACAGATTGAAGCCATTGCCCAGGTAACCGAACTCGTCCTCACTCTGGATCGCCAGGCGCTTGGTCAGATCGCCGTCGCCTGCGGCGATATCGTGCATGGCCCGGCCCATCAGGTTCAGCGGGCGCAAAAGAACGCTGAGCAAAACCCCCAGCAGACTGATGATCAGCACCACGGCAACCAACGTGGCCACCACCGCGGAGGTGCGAAAGTCGCTCAGCGCTGCATACGCCTGATTCCTGTCGACAGCTACGCCGACGTACCAGTTGACCGACGGCAGGCCATCGACATGAGCAAAGGTCAGAATCTGCGCCTTGCCGCCCAGGTTGCCCTCGCTGATATCGCTGGAAAGCTTCGGCGCGGAGGCCGGATAGACCTCGGCCAGCGTCTTCATGACCAGCGAGGTGTCCGGGTGCACGAGGATGCGTCCATTGGCATCGACCAGAAACGCATAGCCATCGCCGTGAACCCGCAGCGAGCTGATCATCTTCACCAATGCCTCCAGACTCAGGTCACCGCCGGCGACCCCCGACACCCCGGATGCGCCTTTTACCGGCGTCGCGATGGTCACGATCAAAGCCTTGGTCAGGGCATCCAGGTAGGGTTCGGTCAGCGTGGTCTTGCCAGCGCTGATCGCGTCGGTGTACCACGGCCGGGTGCGCGGATCGTAGCCAGCGGGCATTTCATCGGGCGGCTGGGTGATGAATGAACCGTCACCCTTGCCCAGATAGATGCTGACAAACGTCGAAAGCAGCGTGCGCTGACCGAGGGCCAGGTTCTGCGTCTGGGCATTCGCCGCCCAGTTTGCATTTTCGGCGACATTCTCCACCAGAAGGATCCGCCCGCTGAGCCAGCTCTGGATATTGCTGGCCGTGCTCTGGCCAACCTGGTTGAGACTGTCCTTGAGCTGATCGCCGATGGCGGTGCGCTGCAGGTAATCGTTGTAGAGCGTAAACAGGGAGAACGCGGCGACAACAACCAGTGAGGCCGCCAGAAGAATCTTGTGACTGAATTTCAGTGATTTGGTCATGCCGGTGCGATCCATGGAGCTGTTTCAAGGAAAACGATCAATTGCGCATCGCTGCGGGCTGCATCGGCAGGAGACCCGGTTGCTGAAGGCAGATTTTGACAGTGAAGGCGGCGCGGGATGGATTTCAGATCGCCGGTAGTCTGCGGGGGTTGTCTGCCCGTGGCTGGGGCGGCCTGAATGAACCGGGGCCGATCAATGGAGCCAGCCCGGTGATCTGATGGGTGGTGCAAATCTGATGCAACAGCAGGGGTCGTGACCGGATCTAAAATGAGTGACGGCTCCGTCGTCCAGCAGAGGGCAGACAAAATGGACATCGACGAAAAACGCATCAGCGATTTTGCATACTCCATCTGGCAGTCGGAAGGAGAGCCAGAAGGAGAACACCAGCGGCACTGGGAAAAGGCCCGGGTTATGGCCGAAGCCGAAGGCAGCGCAGCACCCGCCCATATCGAGGAATCCTTTCCCGGTGATGTGCAGGAAGGAAACGATGCCGAGCAAAAGCCTCGGGATCCACGCTCGACAGATCCTCTGGATGCTGACGGATCCGTGATCCCTATCAGCCAGAGCGCTGCAGAGACGACGCGCAGATGACTGCCGTTGATGAACGATGCCCGATGCGAACGCGCAGGAGCAACCCATGATTACAGCCCGGCCTTTTGATTATCCCTACGACGGTCAACTTCAAGCCAGGCACACCGCGTTAGTGGTGATAGATCTTCAGGAAGACTTTCTGTCTACCACGGGGTACTTCGCCAAAAACGGATACGACCCGGCGCCGCTCAGAGCGATACTGCCAACCGTGAACAGTCTGATAAAGCAGTGCCGGGCTGTCGGGATTCAGGTCATCCATACCCGGCAGGGTTACCGGGCCGACCTGGCGGACATGACTCCCTACGAGAATTGGCGACGCAAGCGGGCAGGGCTTGAAGGGACTGACGTATTGCTGCGCTCCGGTCCCGGATTCCAGCTGGTTCCAGAGCTCGACGTTGCGTGCGAAGACATCATTATCGACAAGACCTGCAACAGCGCTTTCACCTACACCGATTTCGAGCACATCCTGCGTGCGCGCGGTATCACTCACTTGATGTTCAGCGGCTGCACCACCGATGTCTGTGTCCACACGACATTGCGAGAGGCCTGCGATAGAAATTTCCAGTGCCTGACGATCTCTGACGCCTGCGCCAGCGGCGACCGGTACGCTCACGATGCGGCTCTGCACATGGTGACCGTCGAGAATGGCATCTTCGGGGCGCTGACAGACTCGACTGCGGTGCTCGCCGGACTGGGCCGGCTTGCCCGGGGCGCGCCAGACGTCAGCAGCGAGTCCGGGTAGGCTCAGTATTTCCAGGTGACTGACGCGGTCAGGTTGCGTGGCGCGCCGTAGTTGGTGGACCCGGCTGACTGATACAGCGACAGCAGGTATTTGCGGTCGGTGACATTGTTCAGGTTCAGCGATGTGCTCCAGTGGGCATCGACGTCATAGTTGGCCATCAAGTCAACCAGGGCGTAGGCGTTCTGCCGGACATTGCTGTTGGTGTCCAGCTCGGTTGCGCTTTGCCATTGAACGCGAGTGCCGACTTTTGCCTGGGGCAGGCCTGGCAGGCGGTAAGTCACGCTGCCCCGTAATGTATGCGTGGGGATGTACTTGCGAGCTTCGTCGCCATCGTCGTCTTCGATCCGCACGAAGGTATAGCCGCCTGCCAGTTCAAGGCCGGGCAAGGCTTCTCCGGAAGCGCCCAATTCAATGCCCCGGCTTTTGAAATTCGCTCCGCGATAGACGTATTGACCACCGACGATTTCCCCAGTGAGTTCTGCGACGTTTTGCTGGTCTGTCTTGAACACCGCAGCGGTCACACTCAGTCGTTCGTCGAGCAACAGCCCTTTCACGCCGGCTTCCAGGCTTTTGCCTTGCAGCGGCATGATCACGCCGCCGCTGGTACTGCGCACGTACTGTGGCTTGAAGATTTCCGTCCAGCTGGTGTACAGGCTCCACTCCGGAGTGAGGTCATAGACCAGGCCGGTGTAGGGCGTGACCTTGCCGTGCACCCGCGTATCATGCGGCGAGCCATAGCCGGCGCCATCGCCATCGGCGTTAAGCATGCGTGCCCCTGCAATCCAGTGCAGATCGTCGGCCAGGCTCAAGCGTGCCCCGGCGAACACGCTTTTCTGTCGGTCGGTGAACAATTGGGTATTGAGCTCGTCGGTGTAGTTCAGTGCCGGTTGCACAACGTTGCCGGCCAGTGCGTCGGCGAGGCTGACAATCTGATTACCCGACGCATCTTTGTAGTACCCACGTTCGTCATGGTGAGTGCGCCCGTAGTTGGCCCCCAGTGTCAGTTCGTGTTCCCGGCCCAGAAAACTGAAAGGGCCCGACAACTTCGCCTCACCCGTGACCTGGTGTTCGGTGCTGGTGGTGCGGTTGATGTAGGCGTAGGCATCATCCGCAGTGGCGGGGATGGCGTAGAGCATCTTGGTATCGGAGTCCTGACTCATTCCGGTCAGGGTGACAGTGCCTGCCCAGCCATTGTCGAAAGCGTGGGTCAGTTCGGCGAAGGCGCGTTGGGTTTTGACGTTCCAGTAAGTCCACGGCTGACCGACGCTGGAACTGCGACTGCTGTAATGAATACGATTGCCCGCGTAATCGGCGATCGGCAATGCACCCCAGGTGCTCCCGTTCGAATAACTGTCCTGCTCGGTGAAGCCCAGGGTCAGGGTATCGGCATCAGACAGGTCGAACGCCAACAGGCCCACCGCCACGTTGACCTCGTGGCCGTACTGGTCGAGGTAGGAATTACCCTTGTCGTGCGAAGTGATGAATCGGCCGCGAACATTGCCGCTGTCGGTCAAAGGGCCGGACACGTCCAGAGCCAGCCTGCGGTTGTCCCAGGCACCGATGCTGCTGTCGACCCTTGCCTGGAAGGTATCGGTAGGACGTTTGCGCACCAGATTGACCGTGGCCGACGGATCGCCAGCACCGCTCATTAGCCCGTTTGCGCCATGCAGCACATCAATCTGCTCGAACTCGGTCATGTCTTGATCGCCGACCAGCACGCCACCGGAAAAAGGCAGGCCCATGCCGTCGTACTCGAAGTTTTCAATCTTGAAACCGCGTGAAGTAAACGCTGTGCGGTCGGTCTCGAACTGCTCGACGGTGACCGACGGCGCGCTGCGCAACGCGTCTTTCACACTGTTGAGTTTGAAGTCGTCCATTTGCGCGCGGGTGATGACGCTGATCGCCTGCGCGGTTTCCTTATCGCTGAGGCCCAGCCTGGTGGTGCTGGAGGCCGCTCTCGCCTGGTAACCGGCACTCTGACCGATGCCTGTAGTGGGGCGATATTGAATCTGTGTCGGGGTCAGGATGACTTGACTGCCGGGATGTGGCTCGTGCGCCGGAACGAGATACACAGTCACCGCATCAGTGCGCGAAAAGTTATAGCCACTGCCTTGTAGCAACTTCGACAGCCCCTCTTGCGCAGAGTAGTTGCCCACCACCGTAGTGCTTTGAAGGGCGGCATCCAGATTGCCGTCCAGCAGCACGTTTTGGCCGGATTGTTGACTGAACGCCAACAGCGCCTGACGCAATTGCTGGGCTGGGATGTTGAGTGACAACTTCTCCACTGAAGCCGCAGTTGCCGCAACTGACGCCCCATGAGCCTGCAACGCACCGACGAGCAACGTACACGCCAATGCCGTGCCTAGGGCATGACGTTGCCAGCGGTTTTCGATTTTTGATTCATGGGGGTGGTGCGTTGCCATTCAGGTTATTCCCTTTAAGATTGCACTAACATGCGAATACCAATCAGTCAGGTTAAGACGCATGAGCTATCGCAATTCCTGAAGGCGCTGTGAACAATTTATGAATGATGTTGGCAGGAGGGGTTTGAGCGCACTGACCGCCCGCCTGATGCAGGCGGTGGCCTATAGAAAACCTGGACAGGTAGTTTGTTGGCTCAGGCCGGATACATCAGAGTGACCAGATCGGTGTACCGCACCACGCGCACCGCAAGGGCTTTGGTGAGCGCATCGAGCATCTGTTCAGGCCGGTCGAGGTTGAGGATCAGACTGACCCGGCGTGCGGCGAGTTGCTCGTCCATGATGAAGATTTTCCCTGCGCGCCAGCGTCGCAACTCATCAACGACACTGAGCAGCGGCTTGTCAAAGAACACCAGGCGCCCGCTGCGCCACGCCAGTATCTGATCGAGCTCCGCACGCTGGATCGGCCCGGTTTGATTGATGCTGAAGCGAAGGGACAGCCCCTCTCCCAAGTCCGTCTGTTGGCTGGCGGTCACTACACCCACGGTTTTTCGGCTGACTGCCAGAAGCGCTGATGCGTTGTCGCACGACAAACAGAACTCGCCTTCGCGGGCAACGACCTGGCCCGCTTTGGTGCTGACTTTGAATTCATCACCGGCGCCAGGCACAACGCTGAAAAAAGCCTCGCCGTGAAGCAGTTCTACCGAGCGCCTGGCTGCTGCAAAGTCCAGGTTCAGTGCTGAATGCCCGGCGAGGTCGACGCGAGATCCGTCAGGCAGGTTCACTGTGCGCCGTTCCCCAACCGAGGTGCGGATGTCGGCAAAGGACAAGTCCATGTCTTTTAGCCAAAAGCTCGATGCGCCTGCAGTGACTGCGACCGCACTGGCGGCAATCCCGAACCCTACAAAGCGCCGCCGCGACAGCCGAGCCTCGGGTGCAGGAACACCGGGCTGCAACAGAAGTGCCGAGGCCGCCCACCACTTCTCAAGCCGGGCGTAAGCCTCGGCGTGTCTGGGGTCCGCTTCGAGCCACGCCTGCAACCCCTCGCGCTCGGCCTTGGTTGGCGATCCACCCTGGATCAACGCAAACCAGGCGCTGGCCTGATGGGAGATGTCATCAGCGCGGGGAGCAGGGGTGAGTTGCGAGGGTTCTGCACTCATAGGGCGATCAATTCAGGTTGGGGGACGGCAATTGGCTGATTGTAATCGACCTGTTGCCTGCAAGGCTGGCGTTCTGTTGACTCCAACCAGGGCACGGTATTCATTCAGACATACCGATCTTCAACAGATCCAGGGCTTTGACCATGCGACTGTAGGCTGTCTTGGAAGGAATACCGAGGCGCTGGCCAATCTCGATATAGGTGAGCCCCTCCACTCGAACCATCAAAAATACCTCGCGACAGGACGCAGGCATGTTCTGGATCACATCGTTCAAGACAGTCAGTTGCTGATTGGCGATAGCCGCTTGCTCAAGCGTCGGCGTCGATTGCTCAAGGCTACGGGTTGTCTGCAGATCCAGTGGCTCGCCTTTGCGGTGCGCCTGGCGCCTGGTGTGATCGATGAAAAGATTGCGCGCGCTGGAAAACAGGTAGGCCCGGAAATTAGCGATGGGCGTGCGGCTCATTTGTTCGGACAGACGAATGAACGTGTCTTGCGTCAGGTCGGCAGCTGTCTCTTTGCAGCGCAAGCGGCGATCCAGATAATCCTGAATCTCTCCACGATGGGCAAGATATAACGCCTTGAGATCCGGGCCGGACATGAAGCAACCTCAAAGGGCAGGGAAGCGAGCGCGGCAAAATATCACAAACGATAATCGTTTGCGATAGAGGCGGGCGGGTTCTGACGTGCCGGTGAGCTCCTCTGGAACGCCTTCGAAACACGTCATGTCGCCTGATGGGGAAGGCCCACTACGACTCCCACACGCATGGGTGGATCGTTCCTCTGGACGCTGATGGCAGCGAGCGCCCGGCTCTTCTAAGATGCGATGGACGACTGGAGCTGAGCGCACGGTAGCCGCAGCACTGGCACACCTTCCCTCTAGTCCGAGGCAAGACCCGAAGGCGTGCGGCCTGCGTTCGTTTGAACCTTGCGCGAGCTGTTCAGCGGCAGCAGTTGCGCCATGGTAAATCCCACCTCGAAACAGGTGAAACCGAGGATCAGAAAACTCGCTCCGTGGGCGACCGCGAACAGTTGCCAGACAACGAACAGTGTTCTCGCCAAAGCATCGTACAAACCAATCCTGCGACTCGGTTGCACAAGTCGCCAGAGCGACCAGACCACCACCAGGCTGCCCAGCAGGTTGGCGAAAAGCATGGCGGTGACGTCCAGCGTCGGCACTGCTCGGTTCAATCCCAGCGCGTCGCTTAATGCGGCGAAGGCTTTAAAAACCCATGAGGCTGTCCATGGCGTCATGAAGCCCGCGGTCACTATCAGGTCGTATAAAGCGCTGACCCGGACGATATGTAGATTTCTCTTTACGCTGATCATAGCCACCCCTCAAAGTTCGAGCCTGCAGGCTAAAGCCTGGTCTTAGGTCCAGGGTCAACACGAGAATGGATATTCATGAAAATCGGAGAAGTGGCAGCGCACACAGGGGTGTCAGTCGACGCCCTGAGATTTTATGAAGAGAAAGGATTGGTCAAGCCGCACCGCGCTGCCAACGGTTATCGGCTTTATCCCGAGCAAACGCTGCAGCTGGTCGGGTACATCAAGCTAGCGCAGCAGCTCGGATTTTCGCTGAGAGAGATTGGTGAAAATCTGCCGCTGTTATGGAACAGCGAAGGCGTCTCCAGGGACCTGCTGGCTGGATTATTTGAACAGAAAATCGCTTTGCTGGATGAGCGCATCGGCCACATGCAGGCGCTGCGCGATCTTTTGGCCGAGCGAGCCGCGCAGGTATGTCCGTTGCTGGTCACCGGTGAGGTTGGCTTGTCCTGAATGGCCGCTGCTGGCCAGCGTGTGTCAAACGCCCAAAGCTGTCACAGCGCATTCGTGACTAAACCGGGCCTCTTGACGCAGGCGCGAAAAAAAACCGCGTTCCCGTTATCTCGGACGGGGACGCGGTTGGGGTGTAGCGTCAAATCGGCGGATTCAACAAGGAAAAAGTTAGCAGTTGGCGAAACCGTTAGCTAGCTAACATTATGAGAAACACTATCCTTGATTCGGAAACAATCTTGCGGTGCCAGCGCCTGAGCCGCTTGGGCCATTCATCTTTCAGGGCGTGCCGTTGCGTCCATACACGTCATAACCGGCACGGCCAGTCAGCCGCTGGTAGTACTCGGTTACCGCCGGCAGAGGGGGGTGATCCAGGGGCGTTTCGAACCAGCGGTTGACCGAAAGACCGATGGGGATATCGGCCAGCGAGAATTCGCGTCCGGCGACATAAGCGCCGGTGGCCTGGAGCTGGTCATTGAGAATCTGCATGTTCCGCGACCATTCCTTGCACCCTGCGGCCAACGCCTGGCTGTCCTGATAGTCGGGGGATTTTCTCACCAGCGCCATGAACGGGTAGCTCCAGGACCTGTTGAGTTCCGAGGCTTGCCAGTCGATCCATCGATCGACCATCGCCCGCGCTTGCGCCTCTGAGGGGTACACAGCGCCGTCCCCATAGCGCGCGGCCAGGTAGCGGATGATCGAGTTCGATTCCCACAGCGTGAAGTCGCCATCCTGGATCACCGGCACCATAGCGTTCGGGTTCAGCGCCAGGAACTCCGGGGCGTCGGTGGGTTTGAATCCGTTCCCCCAATCCTCGCGCTCGAAAGGGATGCCGATCTCGGCACAGGCCCACAGCACTTTGCGTACGTTGATCGACGATGCTCTGCCCAATATCCGTAACATTATTTGCTCCTGGTAGTGCCTGGCGCACTAGCTGTTCATTAATTCACGCACACGAGCCGTCAGCGCATCCACCGCAAACGGCTTGGTCAACACCCACATGCCGGCGCCGAGATGGCCATCACCGATCGCCGCATTCTGCGCATAGCCGGTGATGAACAGCGTCTTCAGATCAGGCCGGACCTCGCGACCTGCATCGAACATCTGCCGTCCGTTCATGCCGCCGGGCAGGCCGACATCGGTAATCAGCAGGTCGATGTGTACGTCGGAACGCAATACCTTGAGGCCCGCAACGCTGTCGGCGGCTTCGATCAGGGTGTAGCCCTGGTCACTGAGGATATCGGTCAACAGCATGCGCACGGTCGGCTCGTCGTCGACGATCAGGATCGTCTCGCTGGCCTTGGGTGCGGGCTCCAGCGTGTCGCTCGCCGGGTCCTCGTCAGTGATCGCCGGACCCAGGTAGCGGGGCAGGTAGATAGACATGCAAGTCCCTTCATCGACCTGCGAATGCACGCGCACCTGGCCGCCGGACTGTTTGGCAAAACCGTAGATCATCGACAGCCCCAGGCCGGTACCCTGGCCGATGGGCTTGGTGGTGAAGAAGGGGTCGAAGACCTTGGCCACCACCTCCGGCGTCATGCCTGTACCGGTGTCAGTGACCGACAGCGAAATGTACTCGCCGGTGGGCAGATCGAGCAGGCTGGCGGCATCGCCTTCGAGCCACTGGTTGGCGGTCGCGATGGTGATTCGGCCGCCCTGGGGCATGGCGTCACGGGCGTTGATGCACAGATTGAGCAGTGCGTTCTCAAGTTGGCCGGCATCCACCAGCGTTGACCAGAGGTTCGCTGCGCCGATGGTCTGGACTTCAATGGAGGGGCCGACGGTGCGCTCCACCATCTCGGTGATGCCGACCATCAGGGTGTTGACGTCGGTGGGCCGCGGATCCAGCGTCTGCCGGCGCGAGAACGCCAGCAGTCGATGGGTGAGGGCGGCGGCGCGGCGGGTAGCGGCCTGAGCGGCAACGATGTACTTGTTCACCTCGTTCAGGCGGCCCTGTGCGATCCTGGCGCTCATCAGCTCCAGGGACCCTGAAATGCCCGCCAACAGGTTGTTGAAATCGTGGGCGATGCCGCCGGTCAACTGGCCGACCGCTTCCATCTTCTGCGACTGACGCAGTTTCTCTTCGGCCTGCATCAACTCCACCGTACGCTCGGCCACGCGTTGTTCCAGGGTATCGTTGAGGGCACGCAGCGCTGCGGTTGCGCGGTCGCGTTCGCGCTCCACGGAGCGCCGCTCCTCAACGTCGATCAGCACACCGGGAAAGCGTAGCGGAGTGCCGTTGTCGGCCAATTCCACCCGGCCGTTGGCCTCGATCCAGTAGTACAGGCCGTCAGCCCGGCGTACCCGGTATTGATGCGCATAAGCGCCGCCGCGACTGATCACCTCGGCAATCGCAGCCGTGAGCCCGTTGCGGTCTTCAGGATGGACAGTGGCGATGATCTGCTCCAGGCTCAGGCCATCGCGGCCCAACGCCGGATCCAGGCCGAACGCGCGGGCAAACGCTTCATCCACCGTGAAGCGGTCGGTCGGCAGGTGCCAGTGCCAGGTGCCGATGATGGCGCCAGCGGCCAGCGCCAGTTGCACCCGCTCAACGTTCTCTCGGGCCACCGCCTCGCTGACCAGCAGACGCTCCTGAGCGTGGCGCCGCTCGGTGACGTCGCTGAAGAAGATGGCAATCAGGCGGTCCGCCGGGTTGCCGACACGGATCGCCCGCACGTCGAACCAGCGTTCGAAACTGCTGGCGTAGTTCTCGAAATGGGCCGGCTCCCCGGTCTTGGCGACATGGCCATAGGTCTGGAACCAGAACGGCTCCAGATCAGGCGCGAACTCGGTCACCCATTTGCCGCGAAGGTTGACCCCGGCCTGCTTCTCAAACGCCGGGTTGGCCTCGACGAAGCAGTAGTCGACCGGGCGGTCGTCGGCATCGAACTTGACCCGGACAATGGCGAACGCGGCGTCGATGGTTTCCAGAATCGTCCTGAAACGCTCCTCGCTCTGGCGCAGCGCGGATTCGGCAGTGCGCACCTGCGACAGGTCGAGCATGGCACCGATCATGCGCACCGCCTGGCCGTCGGCGTTGCGAATTACCTGCCCGCGGTCGAGAATTTCCGCGTATGACCCATCCACCCGGCGGAACCGGTATTCGTCGCTCCAGGCACTGTCGACGCCGTCGATGACCGCATGGATCGAGGCGTGAACCCGCGCCTGATCCTGCGGGTGAATCTGCGCGATCCACCAGTTGCCGGTGGTCTCCACCGTTTTCAGCGGGTGACCGTAGGCGCGCTCGAGCGCCTCGTTCCACAGCACATGATCGGCCAGCAGATCCCAGTCCCAGATCGCATCCCGGGTCGCTCTGACCGCCAGCCGGTAACGTTCCTGGGTCTGGCTTGGGTCGGCGGGATTTTCGAAGCCCACGCGATGGCGCCGATCGCCGATCACCAGCGCCGATGCAGCGGCTGCCGGTGTGACAGGAGGCGGCGGGGCGCTGACCTGCTGCTGCTCCAGGGCTGTGCGCAGGCGCATGACTTCTGCCTCCAGCTGCTCACGAGTAAGACGTTTCAGATCTGCCCCCAATGACGCATCGATATGACCTGTGTGCTGAACGTGGACGTTGAATTTGGCGATGCGCAATCAAAGCAGAAACGCCGCAAAGTTGCACTAGGGCAGACCGCTTGGCAGTCGGGCTGGCAAGGCATTCGGGGCGCTTACCTTGCGTCGAATGCATCGCGGTAGAAGTCCTTGAGGGTTTGTACGAATTCCTCGGCCAGTCGGGTGCGTGCCTGTGCCGCGGGCCAGATGACGTAGGTGGGAAACAGGATGTCCGGCCGGAACGGCCTGATCACGATATCCCGGTGCCGATAATCGTTGGCCACCAGTGGATGAGCCAGGGTGATGCCCATGCCCAGCGCGACCATCTCGCAGTTGATGGCGCTGTATTGCGCCTCCACCGTCATCAGCCGTTCGACACCCGCCTGCTCGAACAGGCCGTCGACCAGCGCGCGCGTGCCATCGCCATGACACAGGGAGACGAAAGTCTCGCCTTCAAGGTCGCTGAAGGTGATCTGCTCGCGCTCAGCCAGGCGGTGCGAGGCCGGCATCACGCAGACCGCGGCGATCATCGCCAGCAACTCGACCTGCTGGCTGCTGACGTCGCCGGGGTGGACCACGATGCCGATGTCGCAGAACTGCGACTTGACCCATTGCTCCACCGTTGGCGATGAGTTCACGTGCAGCGAAACCGTCAGCTCCGGGCGTGTGTCGGTAAAGGCCTTGAGTGCCTTGGGGATCATGCTCAGGCCCGTCGAAGGCACCGCTGCGACCCGCAGGCGCCCCGTGCCCAGGTTGCGGATGTTCTTCGCCGATAGCTTGAGGCTGTCCAGCCCGACATACGCCCGCTCGACCTCCTGAAAGAAGGCCTGGCCTTCCTGGGTGGGGATCAGGCGCACGCCAGCGCGTTTGAACAGGGTCAGTCCCGTGCTCAGTTCCAGTTGTGAAATCAGCCGGCTGACGTTGGGCTGTGAGGTGTACAGCACCTCGGCCGCAGCGGTCATCGAGCCCAGACGCATGACGCTGCGAAACGCTTCGATCTGCCTCAGGTTCATGAGTGCCCTCCATATCAAATATGAATAACTAACCCGCATATCCGTATTTGACCATATGAGCAGGCCGTCGCAATACTCGAATCAGCAACCCATAGCGCACATGAAGATGCGCCGCCGGGCGATGGATTCGCCTGGAGCATGCACCGTGCATGCATGGCTTGGGTTTACGCCCAGGTGACTGACGCATTGTTCGATCTGCCCCATGCACTTCGGAGATAGTCTGTGAATAGCCTCAAACCGTCCTCAGCAGCACAGCCGTTTGCCCCATGGAACCGCATCGCGGTCGCCGTCGCCCTGACCCTTGCCGGCGTGAGCAGCGCCCCGGCATTCGCCGAATCGACGCTGTACGTCGCCGGTGTCGGTGGTTCGACCGAACAGATGTACAAGAGCAAGATCATTCCCGCCTTCGAAAAACAGCACGACGTCAAAGTGATCTATGTGGCGGGTAATTCCACCGAAACCCTGGCCAAGTTGCAGGCGCAGAAGGGGCGCCAGCAGATCAACGTGGCAATGATGGATGACGGCCCGATGTATCAGGCGTTGCAGATGGGGCTGTGTGAAAAGCTCAGCGACGCGCCGGTGTACAAGGATCTTTACCCGCTGGCACGCCTGAGTCCCGAAGCCACGGGTATCGGCATGGTTGCGACCGGCATCGGCTACAACGAGGAGGCATTCAAGAAGCGCGGCTGGAGCGCCCCGGATTCCTGGGAAAACCTCACCGACCCGCGTTACAAGCAGTTGTTGGGCATGCCGCCGGTGACCAACACCTATGGCCTGCACACGTTGGTGGAAATGGCCCGCCTGCGCGGTGGCGGCGAGAAGAACATCGACCCGGGGTTCAAGGCCCTGAAAGATGAAATCGGCCCTAACGTGCTGGCGTGGGTCTCGGCTCCCGGCGAGATGGACGGCATGATGCAGAACGGCGACGTGGTCATGGCCGTCTACGGTAGCGGTCGGGCCGTGGCGCTTCAGAGCACCGGTTTCCCGCTGAAATTCATCTACCCCAAGGAAGGCGGCATCGCTTTGCAGATCGCCGCGTGCAGCGTCACCCCCAACGCGCAGTCCGAGCTGGCCCAGGCCTTCATCCAGTACGTGCTGACGCCTGAGGTTCAGGAAATCCAGGCCCGGGAGAACGGTTTTGCCCCGGTCAACCAGACGGTCAAGCTGCCAGCGGAGATTGCCGCGCGCATGCCCTACGGACCGGACAAGGTCAATGCGCTGATCAAGGTCGACTGGGACACCATCAACCAGCAGCGCGGCGAGTGGACCACGCGCTGGAATCGCACCGTCGAGCGTTGATCGCTGACCCTGCAATTTCCGATCCTTGCGAAACCCATCCTGGAGACGCGGGCCCCGCCTGCGTGGCAAGCCAATGGCATTTCTCACACTCGAAGGCATCGTCAAGACCTACGGCAGTTTCCGGGCCATTGACGGTTTGAACCTGGAAGTCCGGCATGGCGAGTTCATCGCCTTGCTCGGGCCGTCCGGATGCGGCAAGACCACCACCCTGCAGTCGATTGCAGGGTTCGTCCAGCCCACCGAAGGGCGGATCGTTCTCGATGGGCGCGATATCACCCACGTGCGCCCCGAACAGCGCGGGCTGGGGATCGTGTTCCAGAGCTACGCGCTGTTCCCGCACATGACCGTGGCGCAAAACATCAGCTTCGGTCTGGAAATGCGCGGCGTGCCCAGGGCCGACCGCAGCAAGCGCATCGACGAGGCACTGGACCTGGTACGCCTGGGCGGGCTTGGCGAACGTTATCCCAAGGCGCTGTCGGGCGGGCAACGGCAACGGGTGGCGATCGCCCGGGCGCTGGCCATACGGCCGAACCTGCTGTTGCTTGACGAGCCGATGTCCAACCTGGACGCCAAGCTGCGTGAAGAGATGCACATCGAGTTGCGGGCGATTCAGCGCGAGCTGGGCATCACCACCATCCTGGTGACCCATGATCAGGTCGAGGCGATGACCATGAGCGATCGGATCGCGGTCATGCAGAACGGTCGCATCGTGCAGATCGACACACCTTTTGAAGCGTACGAGCGGCCACACTCGCCATTCGCCTCGGCGTTTCTGGGCAAGACCAACGCTTTCGCCGGGGCCGTACAGCTGCGCAATGACCGATGCTGCCATGTGCAGGTTCACGACACGCTGTTGCACGTACCCCACGAAGACCGCTCCCTGGGCAATGACGTCAACGTCTATATCCGGCCGGAAAAAATCCGCCTCACCAGCGTCGCTGGCGGGCGCCTGAGCGGACGCGTCCGGCTGCGGGTATTTCTCGGCAACCTGTGGTTGATTGCCGTGGAAAGCCGCCTGGGCCTGGTGCACATGACCCAGCCCAACCTCGGCACGCTGCCGCCGGAGGAGGGCAGTGAAGTCGGCCTGGACTGGTCCGACGATGACCTGCGACTGCTGGACCGGGAGGTTGCCCATGGCCACGTATGACGCTGAACGGGTCGGCGCCGCGCCATGGATTCTCAGCGGCCCGGCGTTACTGGTTTTCATCGCACTGCTGCTGGCGCCGTTGCTGCTGACCGCCGTGCTGTCATTGAACCTGTTCAGCGACACCGCCGGGGTGATACCCGGTTACAGCCTGGGCAATTACCTGGAGGTGTTCAAGGACAGTTACTTCCACGACATCTTCCTGCGCACCGGTGGCATGGCGCTGGCGGTGACGCTGCTGTGCGTGGTGCTGGGCATCCCGGAAACCATCATCATTGCGCGCATGGCGCCACGCTGGCGTTCCCTGTTTTTGTTGGTGGTGCTGGGGCCGCTGTTGATTTCGGTGGTGGTGCGCACCCTGGGCTGGGCGATCCTGCTGGGCAACAACGGCCTGATCAACGACACCCTGCAGGCCTTGGGCATCACCGATCAGCCGGTCAAGATGCTGTTCACCCAGGTCGGCGTGATCATTGCGCTGACCCACGTGCTGGTGCCGTTCATGGTCATTGCGGTATGGGCCACCCTGCAGCGTCTGGATTTGCAGGTCGAGTGGGCCGGTCTGTCGCTGGGCGCATCACGCCTGACGGTGTTCCGCCGGATCATCCTGCCGCAGATCATGCCCGGCGTGCTGTCAGGCTCGATCATTGTCTTCGCCCTGGCGGCATCGGCGTTCGCCACGCCGGCGATCATCGGCGGACGGCGGCTCAAGGTGGTGGCGACCGCTGCCTACGATGAGTTTCTCGGCACCCTCAACTGGCCCCTTGGCGCGGCCATTGCGATGCTCCTGCTGGTGGCCAATCTGATCATCATCCTGGGCTGCAGCAAGCTGGCCGAGCGCCGCTTCAAGCAAGTGTTCGAGTAGACGACCATGCACAAGAACGGATTTTTCTCGCTGCTTTTCCATGCTGTCTTCGTGACCTTCATCGTTGCACCGCTGGTGGTGGTGATGGCGATGGCGTTCACCAGCAAGGGTTACCTCTCGTTGCCGACCGAAGGCCTGTCGCTGCGCTGGTTCAGGGCTCTGCTGGACAATCAGGAGATGCTCGATGCCTTCATGTTGTCGATCAAGCTGGGGCTGGCTTCGGCCACCATCGCCGCCTTGCTGGCAATCCCGGCGGCATTGGCCATCAGCCGCTACGACTTTCCCGGGCGCGGCACCGTTACCGGCTTCCTGCTGTCGCCGCTGATGATTCCGTCCGTGGTGCTGGGCATCGCGTTTCTGCGCTTTTTCTCGCTGGCACACATCGGCGGCTCGCTCTGGGCCTTGACCCTGACCCACGTGATCGTGGTCCTGCCTTATGCGTTGCGCCTGACCCTGGCCTCGACCATCGGCCTTGAGCGCGACATCGAACAGGCCGCGTTGTCGCTGGGCGCCAGTCGCTGGACGGCGTTTTACCGAGTGGTCCTGCCGCGTATTCGTACCGGCGTGATCGGCGGATGGATGCTGGCTTTCATCCAGAGCTTCGACGAACTGACCATGACCGTTTTCGTCGCCACCCCCGGCACCACGACCTTGCCGGTGGCGATGTACAACCAGATATCGCAGACCATCGACCCCTTGATCACTGCCGTCTCCACGGTACTGATCGTCGGCACCTTGTTGTTGATGCTGGTCCTCGACCGCCTGGTCGGGCTGGACCGGGTCCTGATCGGAGAAGGCAAATGAGCCAGGATACGCACAGCGTCACGCAGTCGGATGTGATCGTGATCGGCGGCGGGCTGGTCGGCACCGCAGTGGCGTACGGGCTGGCGCGCAACGGCGCCGATACGGTGGTGGTGGATCAGGGCGATGACGCGTTTCGCGCCTCGCGAGGCAATTTCGGCCTGGTCTGGGTTCAGGGCAAAGGCCATGACTTGCCGGATTACGCACGCTGGACCCGATCCTCTGCCAGCCGCTGGCCGGAACTTGCCCAGGCGCTGCAGGCCGACAGCGGGGTCGATGTCCAGCTCAAGCAACCGGGCGGATTTCACATGTGCTTCAGTGATGCAGAACTGCTCGAACGCCAGTCGCGCTTGCAGACCTTGCACGACGCGCTGGGCGACTACCCGTTCCAGATGCTCGATGCCGCCGACCTCAAGGCCCGCCTGCCGCTGATCGGCCCGACCGTGGTCGGGGCCAGCTACAGCCCGCAGGACGGCCACGTCAATCCCCTGAAGTTGCTGCGCGCCCTGCATGCCTCGGCGCAGGCCAAAGGTGCACGCTTTCACAACGGCGTGCAGGTCGATCGCATCGAGTGCGCGCCGGGCGAGTTTCGGGTGACCGCCGGGCAGCGCCGCTTCGTGGCGCCGCGCATTGTGCTGGCCGCCGGCCTGGGCAATCCGGGCCTGGCACGCCAGGTGGGATTGCACGCCCCGGTGGCGCCCAATCGCGGGCAGGTACTGGTCAGCGAGCGAGTACGACCGTTTCTCGACTATCCGACCATCAACGTGCGCCAGACCGACGAGGGCACCGTGCAACTGGGCGACTCGATGGAGGAGGTGGGCTTTGACGACAGCACCTCCACCGAGGTACTGGCTGCCATCGCCAGACGCGGGCTGGCGACCTTCCCGTTGTTACGGGATGTGCGGCTGATCCGGGCCTGGGGCGCCCTGCGCGTGATGAGTCCCGATGGCTTCCCCATCTATCAGCAATCGGCCGCGCATCCCGGCGCCTTCGTGGTGACCTGCCACAGCGGCGTAACCCTGGCCGCTGCCCACGCATTGCGCATCGCGCCGTGGATCATGGGCGGCGCCATACCGGATGAGCTGGGCGTGTTTGCCGGCGAACGTTTTCTGACTGACAAGGTGTTTTCCCATGCGCACTGATCCGCTGTTTCAACCGGTCGCCAGCGAGGTCAGGTCGACGCGCACCGTGGGCCTGAGCTTCAACGACCAAGCGCTGACAGTTCCGGCGGGCAGCACGGTCGCCGCTGCCTTGCTGATGTCCGGCATCAACCGCTTTCGCGGCACGCCGGTGAGCGAATCGCCCCGTGCCCCTTACTGCATGATGGGCGTGTGCTTTGAATGCCTGGTTGAAATCGACGGCGTACCCAATCGCCAGAGCTGCCTGATCGAAGTCAGTGAAGGCATGCGCATCCGCTCCCAGGAAGGCGCCCGCGACCTGATTTTCCAACCGCTGAATGTGCAGACCGTCGAGGTGCAGTCATGAGCCATGCGAGCGTCGATGTGGTGGTAGTGGGCGCCGGCGCGGCCGGCATGTCGGGCGCGGTGGCGCTCGCCGGCCTGGGCTTGCAGGTGGTGTTGCTCGATGAGCAGGGCAGTCCGGGCGGGCAGATTTACCGTGGTATCACCCTGGCGCCGTTGTCTCGACGCGACATGCTCGGGCCTGATTATGCCCAGGGCAACGTGCTGGCGCAGGCGCTTGGCGCGTCCACGGTGCGTTATGAAAAAGGCGCAGCGGTGTGGCAGGTGACCCGCGACCATCAGGTCAGCTACCTGCGCGACGGTCGCTTGCATACCTTGCAGGCCAAAGCCGTGCTGCTGGCAACCGGCGCCATGGAGCGACCGTTTCCGATCAGCGGCTGGACCTTGCCCGGGGTGATGAGCGCCGGGGCGGCGCAGATTCTGCTGAAAAGTTCCGGCCTTGCGCCAAGCGAACCGGTGGTGCTGGCCGGCTGCGGCCCGCTGCTTTACCTGCTGGGCTGGCAATACCTGCGCGCCGGGGTGCCGATCAAGGCGTTGGTCGATACCACACGCCCGGAGGATTACTGGCGCGCGCGACGTCATCTGTTTGCAGCACTGCGTGCCTGGCCCTATCTGCGCAAGGGCCTGGACCTGATGCGCAGCCTTCGCAGCGCCGGTATCGCGCACTACACCGGTGCCGAGCAATTGGCGATCGAGGGCAGCGAGGCGGCCACTGCCTTGACCTTCAGCGTCTCTGGCAAGGCTCAACGGGTGGCGACACGCTGCGTGCTGCTGCATCAAGGCGTGGTGCCGAACATCCAGTTCAGCCAGTCCCTGCGTGCCCGTCATCACTGGGACATCGATCAGCTGTGCTTCAGCCCGGTGCTCGATCCCTGGGGCGAAATGGATGTCCCCGGCGTGTATGTGGCAGGCGACGGTGCCGGTATCGGCGGCGCACAGGCGGCGGCACTCCAGGGGCAGTTGACGGCGCTGGGGATCGCCCGCCAATTGGGGAAAATCACTGATGCCGAGCGTGATCAGCAAGCCGGCCCGCTGCGAGAAACGCTCGCGGCCAACCTTCGAATTCGGCCATTCCTCGATGCCCTGTATCAACCCAAGGAGCAAAACCGCATTCCGGCGGACGAGGTCATGGTCTGCCGCTGCGAAGAAGTGACGGCGGGCCAGCTGCGCCAATTCGTCGCCCTGGGCTGCACCGGGCCTAATCAGGCCAAATCCTTCGGCCGTTGCGGCATGGGGCCGTGTCAGGGGCGCATGTGTGGCCTGACCGTGACGGAAGTCATTGCCAAGGCGCGCGGGGTGTCGGCAGCGGAGGTCGGCTATTACCGGATTCGTCCGCCGATCAAACCGATCACGTTGGGGGAATTGGCGGGTGAGTAAGTCGACGGTGAGCAAGTCGACGGCGCATCAGTCAAGCCCCCGGGAGGGCGACGTGCTGGTGATCGGCGGCGGGATTCATGGCCTGAGCACGGCGTTTCATCTGGCGCAGCGCGGGGTCAAGGTCACCGTCCTGGAAGCCGACTATTGCGGCCGGCACGCTTCGGGAGTCAACGCAGGCGGCGTGCGCACCCTTGGCCGACATGCGGCGGAAATCCCCTTGGCGCTGGCATCGCGCACCCTTTGGCATGACCTCAAGCAGGTGCTGGGCGACGATGGCGGGTTTGTGCCAAGCGGTCAGCTGAAACTGGCGGAGAACCCGGCCGAACTCGAAGACTGCCGCCAGCGCGTGCGGCAACTGCAGGCGCTGGGTTTCGACCACGAAGTATTGATTGATCAGCAGCAGGTGTTCGACATCATTCCCACGGTCGCGCGGCATGTGGTCGGCGGCATCTGGGTCAAGGACGACGGCTATGCGGTCCCCTACAAGACGGTCACCGCGTTTCGCCTGGCCGCCGAGAAGCTTGGCGTGCAGGTGCATGAAGCGACCCCGGCGCAGCGCATTGAACAAAGCGCCGGGCAGTGGAAGGTCAGCACGCCCAAGGGGCTGTTCAGCGCTGAACACCTGGTGATTACCGCCGGCGCCTGGGCCCGGGACCTCGCGGCGCAGGTGGGCGAAACGGTGCCGGCCCATCCCGAAGGCCTGATGCTGATGGTCACCCATCGCGTCGCGCCTTTCTGTGCGCCGGTGCTGGGGGCGACCGGTCGCTCGCTGTCGTTCAAGCAGTTCGCCAACGGCACCGTGGTGATCGGCGGCAAGCTGATCGGCTCGCTGGACTTTCCGGCGCGCCACGGCGAGGTCGACATGACCCGGCTCGGCACCAGTGCACGCACCGTCACCGATCTGTTTCCGCACCTCAGGCATCTGGGCGTCAACCGCGTCTGGGCCGGTGTCGAAGCCTTCACCGCCGATGATCTTCCGGTCATCGGCGCCAGTCGCAAGGCCAGCAACCTGAGCTATTCATTCGGCTTCTGCGGCAGCGGCTTTCAGATGGGCCCCGGAACCGGCCGGCGCCTGGCCCAACAGATTCTCGGCGAGCATTCGGACATTTCACTGGATGCCTTCGCCGTCGACCGGTTTGGCGCAATCGCCAATGCAACATCGCCACCTGACTTTCAACCCGTTACAACCATCGCGCATCACTGAGGAGTTCACATGCTGGAAATCACCCGTATCGAAACCAATCAACGCATGAGCCGCGTCGTACAGTGCAACGGCTTCACCTTTCTCGGCGGCCAGACCGCCACCGACCGCAGCCTGGATATCAAGGGGCAGACGGCTCAAGTACTGGAGAAAATCGACAACTTCCTGGCCAAGGCGGGTCTGGACAAGACCCGGATTCTCAGCGCGCAAGTCTGGCTGTCGGACATCCAGGCCAATTTCGCCGGCATGAATGAAGTGTGGGACGCCTGGGCACCGCAAGGCCATGCGCCTGCGCGGGCCACGGTCGAATCCCGCCTCGCCGCCCCGGATCTGCTGGTGGAAATCACCGTCGTCGCGGCAGGCTGACAGTCGGGCCAGAGCCCTGCAGAGGCGAGCCCCTCAAGGCCCGCTGCCTGCCGGGCCTAGCAGATCGCCCGCCAGACCCCTGTAGCTGTCCGGCTTGCCGGCGGTATCGCCCGCAAGATCACCACCGCCGGCAAGCCGGACGGCTACAGAAGGGTCACCCTTTATTTTTCATTCTCCGGACACACGCAGCTAGGCCGCCAGACGCAAGGCATGTAGGCGAGGGCGGGTATCTGAACCGCCCTCAATCACCCCTACAAGCGAGCGCTGCGTGGATCAGCGTCAGGTGACTCAGGCCCTGGGGGAAGTTGCCCAGCGGCAGGCCGGTGTCCGGGTCGAGCATCTCGGCCATGACGCCGTTGCTGCGCATGGTCTGCTCGAGCAATGCCTGCATGAGCTGCCGGCCTTTGCTGCGTTCCCCCAACAAGGCATAGGCTTCGACCAACCAGAAGGAGCACGCCAGGAAACACCCTTCCTTGCCCTCTGCGCCGGAATACCTGTACAGCAGCGGCCCTCGGCTCAACTGCGCGACCACCGCGTCGCGGGTCTGGGCGATCCGGTCCTTGCGCTCGAAGCCGAACCGCGCGGCCAGCAGCAACGAGGCGTCCAGGCGTTCGGTCCCTGGATGCAGGGTGTAGGCCTCAAGCGTCTGCGACCAACAGTGTTCATCGATCCAGTCGCGAATCCGGTCGCGTTCCCTGGCCCAGCGTTGCGCCTTGCCATCGGGGATCTGCCCGGCTTCAGCCAGTTTGCTGGCCCGATCCAGAGCCATCCAGCAGCCGATCTTGGAGATCGTGTAGTGCTGCTGCTCGGGCAGCTCCCAGATACCGGCATCCGGAGAATTCCACTCGTCCGCGCACTGGTCGGCCAGATCGTGCAACAACCGGGCGGTGGACTCATCCAGCAGGTGGCCGCGCTCGACGAACAGCGAGGCGGTCTCGAGGATGTCGCCGTACAGGCTCAGTTGCAGCTGATCGAACGCAGAGTTGCCGATGACCACAGGCTTGCTGTCTTTATAACCGGACAAGGGAATGGTCTGCAGGTCGGCGACGCGATCGCCCTCCAGGGTGTAGCACACGTGCATGCGCGGACCATGCTTGCCGATGGCACCGATCAGCCAGGCAAACGCGGCTTTGGCTTCCTGCAGCGCGCCGACCCGCAGCAACGCCTTGATGGTGTACGCCGCGTCGCGCACCCAGGCATAGCGATAATCGTAGTTGCGATCCGAGCCGATTTTTTCCGGCAGCGAGCTTGTGGCGGCAGCCGCAATCGCGCCACTGGGTGAGTAAAGCAGCAACTTGAGCGCCAGAGCCGAGCGCTGCACCGGGTCGGCGTAGTCGCCGTTAAAACCCAAGGTGGCGGTCCAGTCGCGCCAGGCATTGTCGCTCAGCTCGATCCGCGCATCGATCTGCTCAAGGGTCGGCACTGCGAACGGCTCGTCGTCGCACGCCAGCAGCGCCAGCGTCACGCGTTCACCGGCGCTGACCGTGCAGCGTGCGTCTACCCGGCGGTCACTGTAGAGGCTGACGGCCACCTGGCTGCTGACCTTGAGCATCACCATCAGCGTGCTGATATGGAAGACCGGCCCGTGACCGGTCTCCTGGATCCACGGGCTGACGCTGTCGGCGCGGGTGCCGGGTTTGAACACGATGTCAAAAACCACCTCGCCGTCCACACCGTCCAGACGCCGCGCCAGTTCGCTCCAGGGCAGGCGCCCGGCATTGCCGCTGTTCAACGATTCGGTCATCCGCACGGTCCCGGTGGCGGTCTTGAACAGCGTGCAGGCGACGTTGCTTTCGGGCAGGTAGGCGCGCTCTATCGTGAAGGCTTGGCGCGGGGTGATGCTGAAATAGCCGCCGCTGTCGGCACTGAGCATGCGGTCCAAAAGCGGCGGCGAATCCATGTTTGGCGCGCACCACCAGTCGATCGAACCGTCAGTGGCCGACAGGGCGACGGAGCGACCGTCTCCCAGGGCAATGTACTGATCCAGTGCTATGTAGCCTCGGTCGCGGGTCGGGGTGCAGCGTTGTGCACTCACGGCAGTGGGTTGCCGCCGGTGACGCCAAACACTTCGCCGGTGATGTAGCTCGACTCCTGGTTGGCCAGCAGCACATAGATCGGCGCGCACTCGGCCGGCTGCCCGGGACGTCCCATGGGCGTTTCCGAGCCGAAGGCGGGGATTTTCTCTTGCGGCTGGCCGCCGCTGGGTTGCAGCGGTGTCCAGAACGGTCCGGGGGCCACGGCATTGACCCGGATACCCTTGCTGATCACCTGTTTGGCCAGCGCTTTGGTAAACGCGACGATCGCCGACTTGGTCGGCGCGTAGTCGAGCAGCGTTTCGGAAGGCTGATACGCCTGAATCGAGGCGGTGTTGATGATGGTGGCGCCGGGTTTGAGCAGGGGCAGGGCCGCCTTGCACACCCAGAACAGCGCGTAGACGTTGGTTTTGAAGGTGGCGTCGAACTGTTCGGTTGAAAGCTCGGCGATGTCCTTGACCGCCGTCTGCTTGCCCGCCACGTTGACCAGCACGTCCAGTCCACCCAGGCCCGCCGCCGCCTGGCTAACCAGTTCGGTACAAAACGCTTCGTTGGTCAGGTCGCCAGGAATGCACACCGCTTTGCGGCCCTCGGCTTCGATCAACGCCACCACTTCCCGGGCGTCTGCCTCTTCTGTGGGCAGGTAGTTGAGGGCGATGTCTGCGCCTTCCCGGGCATAGGCAATCGCCGCGGCACGGCCGATCCCGGAGTCCGCGCCGGTGATCAGCGCCTTGCGCCCCGCCAGTCTGCCAAAGCCTTTGTAGCTGGTCTCGCCATGGTCGGCGGCCGGTTGCAGCTTGTGCACCGTGCCGGGCGGAGTCTGCGGTTGCTTGGGAAATTCGGGCTGCGGGTACTGAGTCAGTGGATTCTGCATCGCGTATTGGTTTTCGGTCGCCATGTTGAATTCTCCTGTGAAGGGTCTGAAGCGTCTGATGGCATTTGCGCCATGTGCAGTCCTAGATTCGGAGAGGCGGGGGAGAGCAAACGTTCATTTTTTTTCCGGAAACGCCGGATGCGCCCAGCGTGCGGCTGCGAATTTGTGACGCTGGAAATTTTCACAGCGCGAGCATTGAATGCTCGATCAAAAGCACAACGATGGAAACTTTCAGCCTTGGCTCGGTCGATAGATCAACGGCCGCAATCGGGCCCGGTTTTTTTACGGGCAGCCACTGCCTTCAAGGTTCACAAGGAGACTGATGATGACGGGTAAAAACCATCTAGCGCACTTGGCATTCGCCGCACTCTGCGCATTGAGCAGCTTCGCCCATGCCGCCGAGGAGCCGAGCGTGACCCTGGACAGACCGGGTGCCGGGGTCAAACAGATAAAGGAGGGCGACAACCTGCCTGACGAATACCAACGCGAAAGCCTTGCCCTCAAGGACTGGCAGAAACGTCACCTGAGTGCTCCGGGCAAGGACGAGCAATGGGTCGAAGTCCAGGACAAGTACGCACTGGTCAGTATCCCGACCGGCACCATCAAGCAGATGGTCGACAAGGCCCGTGTGAAATAGTGATCACTGCGCCTGCCTGAGCGTCTACCCAGCCGCCTGCCAACACAGCCGGTGTGCGGGCGGTCTGATTTGTGCTCAGGCAGCACTGCCAATGAAGGCGAAGCAGACTACTTCTTGTCGTCGTTCTGCTGCATCTGCAGCGAAGGCTTGGATTGGTCCTTGTTCTTGTCCTGGTTGTGGTCGTTGTCAAAGCATCCGTGTAGCGCCAGTACGCAGCAAAGGCCGAGCACAGTGCGGATCGTGGTTGTCATGGGTCATTCCTCTCATGCGTGCGTGCCCTTTGGGCGATGTTCACTGATGTGGATAGCAGTGCCTGGAAAAGATTCAGCCGTTTACGCTGGGCGGGCGGCGTAGCAGCCACCGCTGGGCTCGCTCGCCGGCAGGGGGCAGGTTTCATGCCTTGGACGGCGCTGTGCCGCGAAAAACGTCCAGACCCTTGACGTGGGCCAGTTGCACCGGCTTGCCGACGCGCGCCGACTCGTAGATCGCCTCCATGATGCGTTGATCCTGCAAGCCTTCTTCGCCGGGCGTCCATGGCTGCTTGCCGCTGACCACGCATTCGGCGAAGTGGTCCATCTCCAGGGCGAACTGGTTTTTCGCCTTGGTGCTGATCTGCTCGATCCCCGGGGCGATGAATTCATCGGTGTCGCGGGCGATCCGGCTGCGCTTGAGTTGCAAGCCTTCATAGGCGAACGCCGGGTCCATGTCGGCCCAGCCTTTTTCACCCAGGACCCGATAGCGTTTGGAGGTGAAGGCCGCATAGCTGCAGGTGCACTGCACGCGCACGCCACTGGGGAAGCGCATTTGCCAGAGCATGGCTTCCTCGACCTCGGCGAACCGCGCGTCGCCTTCGCTGCTGTACTGGCTTGCCGACACTTCCAGAGGTTCTTCACCGAGCAGAAAACGCGCGGTGTTCAGGCAGTACAGGCCGATGTCCGGTAATGCGCCGCCGCCGGCCAAGGCTTTGACATGGCGCCACTGGTGGACGTTTTCCCTGGACTGGTTCTGACAGTTGGCCATGTCGATGAGCTTGATCTTGCCCAGGGTGGAGCCGTCGCGTACCCAGTCCATGACCTGCCGGTTGAGGGGTTCGAACTGGATGCGGTAGGCGATCATCAACAACCGGTTGGCCGCTTTGCAGGCATCGATCATCGCCTGGCAATCAGCGGCCGAGGTGGCCATGGGCTTCTCGCACAGCACGTGTTTTCCGGCCTGCGCCGCCCTGACCGTGAACTCGCGGTGCAAGGCATTGGGCAGGACGATGTACACCGCCTGCACCTGGGGATTGTCGCGCAGCCGGTCGAAGCTCTGGTAGTCGTAGATCGATGATTCCGGCACGTCGTACATCGCCGCCACCCGCCGGGCCTTCTGTGCATCGCCACTGACCAGCGCCGTGACCCGACAGCGTTTCGACGACGCCAGCGCGGGCATGATCTGCTCAAGACTCAAGCGGCCCAGGCCGACGATGGCGATCCCCAGGCGACCGTCCTTGCCCAATTGCACCGGCATTTCGGATTTCTCGGTTTCATCCTCCTGCATCGCCGGCAGTTTTACCGGTTTGGGCAGGTCGGCGGCGGGCTGCGCAGTGCCTTGCGCGGCAGTGCCCTCGGCGGCTTGCGCCCAGCCTGATTGCGCGGCCCATCCCAGCATGCTGGCGGCGGCCACCGCCGAGCCGGTGATGCGCAGGAAACGACGACGCTCTGGAAGTTGCTCGGGGGTGCTCAGGCTCATGGAAGTGGTCCTTGATGACGGGGTTTGCCGTTAGAAACGCCAGCAGGCACGTCGGTTCCGAGTAATTGTCCGTACGGCGCAGGCTGTCGGCGTGATCGGCGCTGCAGTGGTCACCCACCGAGTGCGAAGGCCTGGCGACGCATCGGCAGGGAATTCGACGCCGGCAAACCGGTCGACCATTACGCCTATCAAAAGACCTGCGACGGCTGCCTGCCTGACAGCCTTTTCGCCGTTTACCCAGAGGACACTATGGATCGTGAAAGTCACCGCCTGCTGGAACGTCTGCTGCTGGCCCACGGGCCTGGCGGGCAGGAAGACGAGGTGCGCAGCCTGTGCCAGGCGCAGCTTGCGCGGCACTGCGATGAGGTCACGCTAGACCGGGCCGGCAACGTGATTGGCCTGATACGCTCGGCTCAGCCGAGTCATCCGGATGACGGTATCCGGGTCATGGCGCACCTGGATGAAATCGCCATGCTGGTCAAGCGGGTCGATGCCAACGGCATCCCCACGGAAAACACCCATGGTTTTGAAATCATCGATGAAGCGGGCATCGACGCCTGCGCCGCGACGTTGATCGAATTCCTGTTGGCGGAGCGAAGCTGAACGCGCAGAGCGGATGGCTGTGCGCAGCGGTGTGGATTCCAGGGTGGCAACCGGCAGGTCGCAGTGGACGGTTTGCGGCGTGCTGACGAATGCGCCGTGTCAGTCTACTGATGCATGGCTGATCGACCGCGTTCGCCAGCACGCCGTCGCCTATCGTGGTTCGGCGGCCGTGCTGCAAATTCACGGCGCCGCTGACGTGAGCTGTGCAGATCAGATCAGATCAGCGGTGCCGGCACGTGCTGACTAGCCCTTGCTGTGCTCCTTGGACGTAGGCGGTTCGGCCACTCCGCGCGGGCCGGCGATGCCCCAGATCACCAATCCGACAACGGGCAGCGCCAGGATCACGACTGCCCAGCCCATTTTTGTCGCAGAGGTCTTGGTCGAGTGCCAGACACTGGCGATCGCCCACAGGTCCACGAACAGCACGATCACCACCACGGCAATCGAAAATATGGTCATTTCCATTTTCTTCACCTCGCATCAGGTCGCTCACATGGCAGGTTCGCCGTCGACGACAATGGGTTGCGCGACGGGAATGTCACTGCCGCCCGGGGTCAGGATCACCTTGCGGCAGTCCTCCTGTTTCTTGTCGAAAATCTTGTAGCCCTCAGCCGCCTGCTCCAATGACATGCGGTGAGTGATGATCGCTTCCGGGGTCAGCCGGCCCATTTCGATATGCTCGAGCAGTTCCGGCAGGAAGCGCTGCACATGGGTCTGGCCCATCTTGAACGTCAGCCCCTTGTCGAATGCATCGCCGAACAGGAAGCCATGGATGAAGCCCGAATAAACCCCCGGCACGCTGACCACTCCGCCGCGGCGCACGGCGGCGATGCACTGACGCAACGCTTTGCCGCTGCTGCCTTCGAGCTTGAGCGTGGCCAGGATGGTTTCGGTGGTGCTGCCCTTGGCTTCGAACCCTACCGCATCCACTACGCCATCCACGCCGCGCATGCCCGGGGTCTGGCGGATGATGGTGTCAGCCGGATCGTCGTCTTCATCAAAGTTGATCGGGATTACCCCGTAGGTGCGCTGCGCATAGGCCAGCCGGTAGTCGTGGTGATCAACCATGAAGATGCGCTCGGCGCCGAGCATCCGCGCACAGGCCGCGCTGAGCAGGCCCACCGGGCCGGCACCGTAGATGGCGATGCTGGAGCCTTTGCCGATCCCGGTGTTGGTCACTGCCTGGAAGGCGGTGGGCAGGATGTCGGAGAGGAACAGGACCTTCTCATCGGCCAGCGTCCCGGGGACCTTGAACGGGCCGGTATTGGCTTTGGGCACTCGCACGTAGTCGGCCTGACCGCCCGGAATACCGCCGTACATATGGCTGAAACCGAACAGCGCGGCGCCCGGTGGAATGGACTTTTTATTGAGGATCGCGCCGCGCCCGGTGTTGGTCGTCTCACAGGCGGCGAACAGGTCCTGCTGGCAGAAAAAACATTCGCCGCAGGCGATCACGAACGGGATCACTACCCGGTCACCGCGCTGGACGGCGGTCACCGCCGAGCCGGTTTCCTCCACGATGCCCATGAACTCATGTCCGAAGATATCGCCATGCTCGACGGTCGGAATCTTGCCTCGATACAGATGCAGGTCCGAGCCGCAGATGGCTGTGGCCGTCACCCGCAGGATGATGTCGTCGGCCGCCTCGATGGTTGGGTCCGGGACGGTGTCGACTTTGACGTCATGGGCGCCATGGTAAGTGAGTGCTCTCATCTTGTTTTCTCCGCTGCTCAATGGTGAACCACTAAATAGCGGAGCCGGGTTGTATGGGTTTAGTTCAGCCATTTGCATGGCCGGGAGATGTGCGGTGCGGTTTTTGCCAAACCGGGCTGCGACGCCTCTGTTTGCCGGCCTGGCGGGCTCGTTCATAGCGCCGGCACGGGCGCTGGGGCAGAAGTCGAGACGAACCCGATCAGCACCTGTCTAACGGCAAATACAACAGGCGTAAGGAGGGTGGTCCCATGATCGCGCACGACATCGTCACCTATCTGAAGGAGCACGACCTATTGTTGGCGACGGCAGAATCATGCACGGCGGGACGCATCGTCGCGCTGCTCGCGCAGGTGCCGGGCAGTGGCTCGCTGGTGGAGTGTGGCTACGTTGTCTATTCGCCTGAGGCCAAACAGCGGTTGCTGGGGGTCAGCGCCCGGACTATCGAGCATTTCAACCTGACCAGCGTCGAGGTCGCCCGGGAGATGGCGCTGGGCGCGTTGCGCGACAGCCCGGCAACGGTTGCAATCGCCACCACCGGGCTGTGCGGTACCGAGGATGTGGATGGCATTCCGGCGGGCACCGTGTGTTTCGCCTGGGGGTTCATACACCAGGGGCGAACCGCGCTGTTCACCCGGCGCCAGCGCTTTTTCGGCGACCGCGAGTCGCTGCAGCACCAGGCGGCGCTGCATGCGCTGGAGTCGCTGCCGGGTTTCCATCAGCGGATGCTCGCCGGTGAATCCGGCTGAGCCATCCGCGGCCGGCATTGCCCGCCCGCAACGCGGTCAGCCCTTGGTTTTCTGCGGATCGGCGCTGCGTGGGTAGGTGCGCTCTTCCTGAATCGTGCCGTCTTCCTTGTGAATCTTCAGTGACGCGGTCTTGCCGTCGAGAAACTCACTGGCCAGGGTCAGAATCTCGCTTTTGGTGGCGGCGGTCTTCGACGCTCGGTCCGCGCCCTGTTTCTTCAGCGCCCAGCCGCTATCGGTCTTGCTGATGTGGTAGTTATCCATGGTTTTTCTCCTGCTTGATTGATGTCACTTGAGGCCGACGCGCTTGCGCATCTGGGCGGTAATGGTTTGCCGGGTTTTCGCCATGTCGGCCCATGGGTCACTGTCCAGTTCGCCCAGTCGCTCGTGGATGTTGTGGATATTCCAGACGTTGGCGCCTTTGATCTCGAGCAGTTCCTCGCGAAAGATGGGCACCGACACCGGCAGGCCTTCACGGGTTCGCACTGAGTAGGCGCAAATGGTCGTTGCCCCCAAGCCGTTGCGCAGGTAATCGATGAAGATCTTGCCGACGCGATTCTTCGGCCCCGACACCGCGGAAAACCGGTCCGGCAGCAGTTTGGCGATGTGCTTGACGATGGCGTGACTGAAATCCTTTACGGCATCCCAGTCGGCCTTGGGCGTCAGCGGCACGACCAGGTGAATGCCCTTGCCGCCGCTGGTCTTGAGAAACGACTTCAGGCCCAGCTCATCGAGCACTGCCAGCGTCAGATGGGTCGCCTCGACCATGCTTTTCCAAGGCAGCGCAGGGTCAGGGTCAAGGTCGAGAATGAAGCGGTCCGGGCGTTCGAGGTCTTTGGACACGGCATTCCAGGTGTGCAATTCGATCGCACTCATCTGCACCGCGCCAATCAGCGCTTCCGGGTTGTTGATGAGCATTACCGGATGGCCGGTGTATTCCTTGCCCATGGTTTCGATACCCGGAATGGCAAGGCGCTCGGCATTCTTCTGAAAGAACAGTTCGCCGCCGATGCCCTCCGGTGCTCGCACTAACGCCACGGGACGATTGGCCAGTTGCGGCAACAGCCAGTGGCAGATGCCGATGTAGTAGTCGGCCAGATCCCGTTTGGTCGCGCCACTGGTGGAGTCGATGACTCGCTCGGGGTGGGTGAGTCTGATTTTTCCTGAGCCCGGCGCCGGGTCTTTTCTGGGCTCCCTGGTTTTTGCCGACACGGCTTTGGCCGCGCGGGTTTTGCCCGCAGCGGGTGCCTGCTCGGCTTCAGGCGTCGGGGCAGGGCGCTCCTCGGTGATCGACTGCGCGGGCTTGTCGTTGCGCAGGCCATGGAAGACCGCGTGCCTGACCGATCCCTCCTTGGTGATCTCGGCGAATGCGACTTCGGCCAGCAGCACCGGTTCAAGCCAGTGCACACCCTTGGCCTCGAACCCTGTCGGCGGATTGACCACCGCTGGTTTCTTTGTCTCCAACGCCAGCAACTGCTCGTAGATGGTGTTCAAGGTCGCCTCATTGAAGCCGGTGCCGACCTTGCCCGAGTAGCGCAACTGGCCGCTGTCGGCATCATGCAGACCCAGCAGCAGCGCGCCGAACTTGCTGCGCGCACCCTTGGGTTCGCTGTAGCCGACAACCACGAACTCCTGACGCCGCTTGCACTTGAGTTTGATCCAGTCACCGCTGCGACGGGACACGTACGGGCTGCCGACGCGCTTGCCGATCAGCCCTTCCATTTGCATCTGGCAGGCACTGTTGAGCAGGGCATCGGGGGCTTCGCCGAAGTCATCGGAAAAGCGCAGGATCTCGTCTTCGCTGCCTTCCAGGACCTTGGCCAGGGCGGCCCGGCGCTGTTCCACGGGTACGTCGCGCAAATCCACGCCGTTGAGAAACGGCAGGTCAAACAGGTAATAAACGATATTGCCGCTGCGGCCCGCTTCGAAGGCGTTCTGCAGCGCCTGAAAGTCCGGTACGCCTTGCTCGTTGGCGACCACCATTTCACCGTCCAGCCAGCCTGACTCAAGGGCCAGGCTGGCAATGGCTTCGGCCTGGCGCGGCAGCTTGTGCGTCCAGTCATGGCCATTGCGGGTAAACAGCTGCACCTTGCCGTCGTCGACCCTGGCCATGACCCGGTAGCCATCGAACTTGATTTCATAGCGCCAATCGCCTTCGGGCGCCGACTCGACCAGGGTCGCCAGTTCCGGCTTGATGCTGTCAGGCAGTTGCGCAGGCACAGCCCCGGTAAGTGTGGCCTTGACGGGTTTCTTGCGCGGCGCCGGTACAGTGTCTACCGGCTTGGGTGCCGCCGCCTTGCCGCCGCGTTTTTTCTCAACAATGGTGCGATCGCTCAACACGCTGTGGGGCTCGGCCTGGACCACGTCGTAGTCGGCTTCGGGTCGGGCGAACTCATCCTGATGCTTGATCAGGAACCATTGCTCCTGTTTTCCGGGAATGTGGGTCTTGACCAGGTTCCACTCGCCGCCGAGCTTTTCACCCTGTAGCTCGAACTTCAGACGGCCCTTGGCGTAAGCCTGGGCAGGATCGGAAATCGGCTTCCAGATACCACGATCCCAGACAATCACATCACCGGCGCCATAGTGACCCTCCGGTATGTTGCCCTCGAAGGTGGCGTAGTCGATCGGGTGGTCTTCAACGTGCACGGCCAGGCGTTTGACCTTGGGATCGAGGGAAGGGCCCTTGGGCACCGCCCAGCTCTTGAGCGTGCCCTCGAGCTCCAGGCGAAAGTCGTAGTGCAGCCGGGTGGCGTCGTGCTTTTGAATGCAGAACTGCAGCGCGGCGGGGCTGTCGGCCTTTTGCTTCGTAGCGCGCTTGGCCTTTGCTGCCCCGGACGGTTCCGACGTGGCATTGAAATCACGCTTGCGGTTGTACTCATCCAGAGCTTGCCCGGTGGCCGGTTTCGCTTGGGCGGGCGCCTGTTTGGCCGTGCTTGAGGTTTTCCTGGATTTTTTCGCGGTCTGGCCGATGCGAATCCAGGTCGGCGCGTGATCGCTGGCGTGCTCTTCGCCGCGCACCCAGGCATCAACCCCTGCGTCCTGTAAATGCGCGGCCAGCACCGGATTCAACAGCAGATGGTCGATGCGCAGCCCGGAGTTCTTCTGCCAGTGCTGGCGAAAGTAATCCCAGAAGGTGTAGATGCGCTCGTCCGGGTACAGGTGACGGATCGAGTCAGTCCAGCCCTGGGCCAACAAGCGTTGATAGCACTCGCGGCTTTCGGGCTGCAGCAAGGCGTCCTTGAGCCACGAGCGCGGGTTGTAGATGTCCTCGTCGGTGGGCACCACGTTGTAATCGCCGGCCAGGACCACCGGGTGCTCGCCGGACTGCAAGCTCGCGGCATGTTCGATCAGCTGCTCGAACCACCTGAGCTTGTAGTCGAACTTGGGCCCGGGCTGCGGGTTGCCGTTGGGCAAATACAGGCAGCCGACCACCACGCCGTGTACCGCCGCTTGCAGATACCGTGACTGGGTATCATCTTCGGCGCCGGGCAGTCCTTTGTTGATCTGCAGCGGCTCGGAATCGCGGGCCAGAATCGCCACGCCGTTCCACGACGCCTGACCATGATGCAAAGAGCCGTAGCCCGCTGCCTCAAGCTCTGCGGCCGGGAACGCCTTGTCCTGCGCCTTGAGCTCCTGCAGGCAGACGATGTCGGGCCGCTCGCGCTCCAGCCATTGCAGCAGATTGGGCAGCCGCGCGCCGATGCCGTTGACGTTGTAGGTGGCGATCTTAAGGTTTTGCATGCCCTCGTTCCTTCGACTCCTCGAACCTTCCTATCTGAGGCCTTCTGTCGGCACGAGTTCGGGATTTAATCGATGGCTGGCCTACCGTTTGAGAAATTCACAGAACCGCGCCCCGATTGCGCCTTCAAAATCACAGGCCACGACTTCTTCGGGCCGTAAGAGAGGTGCTTATGAACAGCGAATCGCAATCGCAGGGCGGCGCGGGAACCGATAAAAGGCCTGGCGAGCCGCTTGAGCCGGGCAGACCGGACATCATGCCCAACCCAGCCGTTGATCCGCCGTCTGGTCAGGGCGAACAACCCGAGCAAGAGGACGACGAGGCGCTGGCCGAGGAGGACATGGGAGATGTCGACGTGAACAATTCCGTGTCGCAAGAGAACCCGCCGCAACGCTGACCGTCCGCCCGACGAACCCGGCCGTGGGTGCCGGGTTCGCCTTTCACCCGCTCGCTTGTACCCCAGGCCTCTACAGCACGGCCTTTGCGCATTTTCAGTGAACTTTCCCTGGCGCTGCGAATTCCTACGTGTGGGCCGCGGTTGTGCCCGCCAGCGGTGTGACGCCGACCCCAAGTGAATCGAGCTCAGGTGATGCCATGAATCTGCTCAGACGAAGCACTCCGCTGTTGACTGGGGCGGTGGTCGCCCTTGTCGGCCTGATATTTTCAGCCGGTGGCCTGTGGCTGGTGACCCTTCACGGCACGCCATATTACCTGCTGACAGGCCTCGGCTTGCTGCTCACCGGATTCGGGCTGATCAAAGGACGGCGCTGGTCATTGTGGCTTTACGGCGTTATCTGGCTGGCAACCCTTGTATGGGCGTTGTGGGAGTCCGGCCTGGACGTCTGGGCGCTGGAACCTCGGGTGTTGATGCCGACATTGCTCGGCCTGTACCTGTTGCTGCCGCGCATTCGCCGACGGCTTGCGCCGGTCAGGCCGGTCTCCCCGGTCGGGAATGTGCTCATTCCCTTGCTCGGCATTGCGCTGGTGGCTTTGCTGTTCCTGGCCCATCCCTATGCCGCCCGCCAGGCTCAGGCGCAAGCAGTCCAGCCGTCGCTGTCGCGGGATGATGCGGACAATGACTGGCGTTACTACGGCCGTACTGCCCGGGGCGAACGCTGGTCGCCGTTGACCCAGATCGATCAGAAAAACGTCGATCAGCTGCAACCGGCCTGGGAGTATCGCACCGGTGACGTGGTGCGCTCCGGGGAGAACAAGCACGGCTACGAATTCAACTTTGAAGTCACGCCGATCAAGGTCGGCGACACCCTCTACATTTGCACGCCGCACAGCCAGGTCATCGCGCTGGATGCCCAATCGGGCGCCGAGCGCTGGCGCTTCGATCCCAAACCGGAAACCGCCAACAACGCCTACCTGGCATGTCGCGGTGTGGCCTATTACCAGGCTCCTGCGGGCACCGAGTGCGCGCAGCGGATCATCTCGCCTGTGGCCGACGCGCGCCTGGTGGCCCTGGACGCCAACACCGGCAAGCCGTGTGCGAACTTTGGTGATCAGGGGTTCGTCTCCTTGCGCCAGCACCTGGGTGAGGTGCCCAAAGGCTTTCACTTTGTCACTTCGCCGCCGCTGGTGGTGGGCGACCGGGTGATTCTCGGCGGCTGGATCTACGATGGACAGAAAACCAACGAGCCGTCGGGCGCCGTGCGTGCCTTCGACCCGGTCAGCGGACGCATGGCATGGGCCTGGGACGTCGGACGCCCCGATAGCGCGGTGGCCAATCCGGCGCCGGACGATAATTTCACCCCAGGCACGCCCAACGCCTGGGGCGTGTACACCGCCGACGTCGAGCGTGGCCTGGTGTATCTGCCCACCGGCAATGCGGTACCCGATTACTACGGCGCCAAGCGACGGCCCTTCGATGAAAAATACTCAAGCTCGGTGGTCGCGCTGGACATCGAAAGCGGTGAGCCGCGCTGGTCATTTCAGACCTTGCACCACGATTTGTGGGACATGGACGTGCCCATAGGCCCGACTCTGGTCGACCTGCCTGACAGCAACGGCAAGACCATTCCGGCGCTGGTGCAGACCACCAAGCGCGGTGAGTTGTTTGTGCTCAACCGCGAGACCGGGCAACCGGTGGCGCAGGTCAGCGAAAAGCCCGCACCCCAGGGCGGGCTGCCGGGCGAACCGGTCTCGGCCACCCAGCCTTACTCGGTGGGTATGCCTTCATTCGCACCGCCGCCAGTGCAGGAGAAGGACGCCTGGGGTGTCACACCGATCGACCAGATGCTCTGCCGAATCGAATTTCAAAGCCTGGATTACCAGGGTGCTTTCACCCCGTTTTCATTGCAGAAAAAGACCCTGGTGTATCCAGCGTTCGATGGCGTCATCGATTGGCACGGCGCTTCGGTCGATCCAGAACGCCAACGGCTCTACGCGAACCTGAGCTACATTCCGTTTGTTGCTCAGACCTTCGAGCGTGGCGATGCCGAGAAAAAAGGCCTGGTGCAGCCGTGGGACGGCCAGGGCCAACCGCCAAGGCCCAAGGAATTTGCGATCAACCCGCAATACGGCACGCCCTACGTGGTGAAAGTCGAGCCCTGGCTCGGCGTGCTGGGCGCACCCTGCAAAGCACCGCCATGGGGGCAGCTGGCGGCAGTGGATCTGCGCACCCGCTCGGTCGTCTGGAAACATGACGTCGGCACGACCCGCGACATGGGGCCGATGGGCTTGCACGCCAACCTGCCGTTCCCGACCGGGATTTTCAACATCGGCGGCAACGTCACGACCCGCTCGGGGCTGATCTTCATGGGCGCCACCGCCGACGACTACCTGCGTGCTTTCGACGCCCAGAACGGCAGCGAGCTGTGGCGGGCGCGGTTGCCGGCAGGCGGACAGGCCACGCCGATGACGTACCTGGGCAAGGATGGAAGACAGTATGTGGTGATTGCCGCTGGCGGCCATGGCGGCCTGGGTACCCAATCGGGCGATTACCTGGAAGCCTTCGCTTTGCCGGCTGATGCTGCGAGCAAGAACATCCAGAGTACCCATTGAAACGGCCGGATCTGCTACGCGCCGGATCGCGAGCAAGCTCACTCCTACGCCCTGAGGGCAGACGCAGGTATGCGGCGTGACCGATGCCACAGTGGTCATCCACACCAATCCCGTAGCAGTCCGGCAGATCGCCTGTCGTATGCACAACCCGTAGGAGCGGGCTTGCCGGCGGTGGCACCCACGTCGGACCGCGGCTCGTCGGCAAGCCGGCTTGTATAGTAGGACTCGAAGGGGTGGGTGGGACCTAAAGCCGGCTTCTGACTGTTAGCACCAGTACAGACCGTGGGAGAAATCGTCCTCACCCCTTCCACCAAAGCGCCGATAAAAAATTCTTCGTTTTCCTCAGCGACGATAGAAACAAGCCTTGGACTCCGCCTCCAGCCGTCTACGGCAAGCTGCAGAGTCTGCTGCGACGCAGGGCTGCGCTGGTCACCATGCGCACCGCCCTTAGCCAGAGCTGGGGCAATGAGCAGCTGCTGAAAGCCGCCTTCAAAAGCTTCACCCTACAAATGGAAAAGCTTGATCTGCTGGTTCAAAAGAAGCTCAAGGACTTGCTGCGTGAGGCCGGTTTACTGGACCAGGTGGCCCGCTGTCAGGCTATCGAGGGTATCGGTTTCCTGACGGCTACGGCCTTGGTCATGGCGTTTATCCGAGGCGAATTTAAAAGCAGCGACGCCTTCGTCGCGTTCCTTGGCATGGATTTACGCGTTTCCGATTCCGGACAGAAAACAGGCCGCCGCCTGACGAAACGAGGGTGCTCGGAAATCCGCCGTTTGCTGCATAACGCCTCGATGTCAGCGAGTCGCTCGACAGCTTGGAAAGAGACTTATCAGCACTATCGAAACAAAGGTAAGGCAACCACTGAAGCGTTGGTAATTCTGGCTCGTAAGCTCGCACGTGTCGCATTCGCCCTGATGAAGAATCAGGACGAATACATCAGCAAAACGGCCTAAATGTGTTTGCAGTCAACGATGGAATCTTCCACTGCGTGCCGCCAGATGCAAAAAGGAGGCGGAGAAAAAACATGTTAATCGCTTCTGCCCGAAGGGCGTGGGAGTTTGCCGGGGTGGCGCTCCACCTTGCCGACGATCTGGCGCGAAGCGCCAGCAAAGCCTGTGAACGCTATGCACCTGACCTACCGAGCCGTCTGA
>NZ_JBJDOA010000004.1:30015-538595 GCF_044900785.1 Pseudomonas sp. NPDC087358 | reverse complement strand
TGATTCTACTGCCTTCGGCCAGAATCAAAAGCAGGCGGCGCAACAGGGGTCCATTGCTTCTGCCCGCAGGCCCTCAGATGCCACCCGCTTCTGCCCGAAGGGCGTGGGAGTTGGCTTGCCGACGATCTGGCGCGAAGCGCCAGCAAAGCCTGTTCACGCGATGTACCTGACCTACCGAGCCGTCTGATTCTACTGCCTTCGGCCAGAATCAAAAGCAGGCGGCGCAACAGGGGTCCATTGCTTCTGCCCGCAGGCCCTCAGATGCCACCCGCTTCTGCCCGGAGGGCGTGGGAGTCCGGCTTGCCGACGATCTGGCGCGAAGCGCCAGCAAAGCCTGTTCACGCGATGTACCTGACCCGCCGCGCCGTCTGACTCTACTGCCGGTGCCCGGCAGATCGCTGGCAAGCCAAGCTCCCACGGCCTCTGGCCAGAATCAAAAGCAGGCGGCGCAATAGTCCAAAGCTGCTTGAGGAGCTTGTTTGAAACCATAGAATCTCCCACGCCTCACCAGCTGTTGGCTGATCAACAGTGGCGACACAGATTGTCGTTTCCAACACCGCTGCCACCGCCTCAAGCCCCGTATCTGCGCGCTCAGAAACCCGGCATGGCTTGTGCAATAGCCCTGTTTCCGGACTATAGGCATCAGGACCCATGCGCAAACCCGCCCCGTATTCACAATCTCTTGGTACGCACTCGCGATCCTTGCTCAAACGAACGCCTGCTGTCGGTATCGCTGCACTCTGCGGCCTGTTGATGGGTTGCGGCCAGGGGACCTCGACGGTTGCCCGCAGCGATCAGCCGGTCAGCGGTGGCACGCTGGTGTACGCCACCGACCGCGAACCGACGTGCCTGGATCCCCATGTCGCCGGCGATATGCCGCAGGTGTTTGTCGCCCAGCAGTACCTGGATTCGCTGGTCTCGATGGATGCCCAAGGGCGCATAGGCCCCTGGCTTGCCAAGCGCTGGGAGGTCTCCGATGATGGTCTGTCCTACACCTTCCATCTGCGCACCGATGTGCACTTCACCGATGGCACGGCCTTCAATGCGGCGGCGGTCAAGGCCAACCTCGATCACATGGCGAACCCCAAGACCCAGTCCAGTACGGCGGGGGGCTACATCCGCCAGTACCGCAGCACAGAGGTGATCGACGAGTACACGGCGGTGGTGCATCTGGCCACGCCTTACGCGGCGTTCCTTGAGGTGCTGGCCCAGGGTTTCCTCGGTATCGAATCGCCCACCGCGCTGTTGCGTCCCCGCGACACCAACTGTGAGAGCCCGGTTGGCAGCGGCCCGTTCAAGGTGGCGCGCTGGGATCGGCAGAGCCAGGTCGAGCTGGTGCGCAACCCCGATTACAACTGGGCGCCGCCCACGGCTAAACATCAGGGCCCGGCGTGGCTGGAGCGCATCGTCTGGAAATTCATTCAGGAGCCGTCGGTGCGCTTTGCTTCGTTGCAGGCGGGCGAAGTCGATGTGATCGAGGCCCTGCCGCCAGAATCCCATGAGGCGGCCAGGCGTAACCCGGACCTGCAGTTGATCATCGCCCAGCGCCCCGGCAATCCCACCAATGGCACGCTGAACATTACTCGCGCGCCGTTCGATGACATCAAGGTGCGCGAAGCCTTCGTGCGCAGTGCCGACATCGACGGGGCGTTGAAGAGCGTCTACTTCAACGAATTTCCCCGCGCCGGTGGCCCGCTCAGCCCGGCCACACGCTTCTACAGCGCGGACTTTCAGCATGCCCAGGATTACGACCCGGCCAAGGCTGCGCTGCTGCTCGATCAGGCCGGATGGACCCAGCGCGACGCCGATGGCTACCGCAACAAAGACGGCAAGCGCCTGCAGGTCCATGTGGTGATGGGCAACCGCACGCCGCCCTCCGAATACACGCTGTGGGAGCAGGTGCAGGCCACCACACGCCAGGCCGGCTTTGAATTGATCGTCGATCAGATGAGCGATGTGCAGGCGACCAAACGCCAGGCCGATTGGGACTATGACATCCGCCTGGGTTACTGGAACACCAACACCGCCGATGTGCTGCGGATCATTTTCGGCAGTGAGTTCATCCGCCCGGCTGGCGTCGGCGGTTATCACCAGAACACCGCCGGCTTCAGCGACCCGGCGTTCGACCGATTGATCCAGCAGGCCCTGGCCACGCAGGACGCCGAGCAGCGCCGGGCACTGTATTACCAGGCGCAACAGATTGCCTCCAGCCAGTACCTGCAACTGACCACCTACCCGCAAAGCACCCGACTGGGCATCTACAAAACCACGCAGGGCGTTCGCCTGGAGCCTTCGCTGGCGGTGACGTACCTCTATGACGCATGGGTGAACAAATGACGAATGCATCTCTGGCCGGCGAACTGGCCCGGCCGCGCGGCGAGCGCCTGCGCCAACTGGGCCGACGTGCCCTGTGGCGTCTGGGTGGCGGAATTCTGGTGTTATGGGCGGTCGCCACCCTGACGTTCTTTGCCCTGCGGCTGATGCCCGGTGACCCGGTGCTGGCGATCCTCGGCGGGCCCAGCGGCAACCCGACTGCCGAAACCATCGCCGAGGCGACCCGCGAATACGGCCTGGACAAGCCTTTGCCGGTGCAGTACGCGTTGTATCTGGGCCGTCTGCTGCAAGGGGATCTGGGCGTGTCCTACTCCCAGCACTTGCCGGTGACCCGGGTGCTGGCCGAGCAGTCCTGGCCAACCCTGGAGCTGACCTTCAGCGCGCTGGCGCTGGCCTGGCTGCTGGTCCTGGCGCTGACCGTACTGACGGCCGGGCGCCGCCGCTGGGTCGGCAGTCTGGCATCGCTGGCCGAAACCCTGTCGGCAGCACTGCCGCACTTTTGGCTTGGCATCGTGCTGCTGGCGGTCTTCGCTTTTGGCCTGCGGTTGTTTCCGCCGGCGGGCAGTGATGGCTGGCGGACCCTGGTACTGCCTTCCTTCGCACTGGCGATCCCGCTGGCGGGGTTTATCGCTCAGGTCACCCGGGAGTCGCTGGAACTGACCCTTGAGCAACCCTTCGTGCTCACCGCGCGGACTCGCGGCCTGAGTGATTTCAAGGTGCGCTTCAAACATGCGCTGCGCCACGCGGTGCTGCCCGGCATCTCGCTGTCGGGCTGGGCCATCGGCGCGCTGATCAGCGGTGCCGTGGTGATCGAGGTGATCTTTTCCCGCAAGGGGCTGGGCCGTCAGCTGTACCAGGCCGTGCAGGCACAGGACCTGCCGCTGACCATTGGCATCAGTCTGGTGGTCGCTGGCGGTTATGTGCTGGCCAACATCCTCGTCGACCTGTTGTACCTGTGGGTCGACCCTCGTCAACAAGGAGAGGCGCCATGAGCGAATTGACCTTGCAAAGCGCGTTGCCGGCTGTCCGGATTCAACGCACGCCGTACAAATTGCGCCTGGGGCCGTTGCTGGCGGTGGGCTTTTTGCTGCTGGTGATCATTGCCGCGGTATTGCCGCAATGGTTCGCCCACAGCGATCCGTTGGCCATCGTCCCCCGTGACGCTTTTCATTCCCCCGGCTGGGACCATTGGTTCGGCACCGATCAGTCTGGCCGCGACATCTTTTCCCGGGTGATCTACGGCACTCGGCAGTCACTGTTCATCGGCCTGGCGGCCACCGCCATCGCCATGAGCATTGCCATCGTGCTCGGCTTGCTCGGCGGGCTGGGCGGGGCGCGCGTTGATCGTGGCGTGGGCTGGCTGCTGGAAGTGTTGTTTGCGTTCCCCAGTCTGATTCTGGCGTTGCTGTTCGTGGCGATTTTCGGCAGCGGCATCGGCCCGTTGATCGTCGCCACAGGCTTGGGCGGGGCACCCGGTTACGCGCGCATGGTGCGCGGTCAGGTGCTGGCGGTGCGAAATGCCGGCTACATCGAATCGGCTCGAGCGCTGGGGCATCCGCCGCTGCGCATCATCACCCGGCAACTGCTGCCCAACGCCATGCGCCCGTTGATCGTGACCCTGACCATGGGCGTCGGCCAAGCCATTGTCTGGGCCTCAGCCTTGAGTTTTCTCGGTTTGGGCGCGCGTCCACCGGCACCCGAGTGGGGAACCATGCTCTCGATGGGCCGTGACTTCATCGCCAACGCCTGGTGGCTGACATTCTTTCCCGGGCTGTTCATCGTCTTGACCACGCTGTCCACCACCGTGGCGGGCCGCTACCTGCAACAACGTCTGGAGGGTCGTCTTTGATGAGCGAGCAGAAACGATTGATCGTCGAGGGATTGTCCATCGAGTTCGCCGGGCAGTCGGTGGTGCGCAACCTGTCGTTCACCCTGGAGCCGGGCAAGACGCTGGCACTGGTGGGCGAGTCAGGATCGGGCAAGAGCGTCACTGCACGCAGCCTGATCGGCCTGGCCGGCGAGGGTGCGCGGGTCACGGCGCGGACCCTCAGTTATGCCGGGCAGGATCTGTTGAGCCTGTCGGAACGCGGCTGGCGCAGCCTGCGCGGCAAGGACATCGGCTTCGTGCTGCAGGATGCGCTGGTGTCGCTGGACCCGTTGCGGCCGGTGGGCAAGGAAATCCTCGAAGTCCTGCAAACCCATGGCTGGGGCGACCGCCACAGGCGCCATGAACGGGTCATCGAACTGCTGCAGACCGTCGGTGTGCCGGAGCCGCAATTGCGTGCGCGGCAGCGTCCCGACCAGCTCTCCGGCGGTTTGCGCCAGCGTGCGCTGATTGCCAGTGCCCTGGCCCTTGATCCCGGCCTGGTGATCGCCGACGAACCGACCACCGCGCTGGATGCCACGGTGCAGGCGCAGATTCTCGAGGTCTTGCAGCAGATCAAGGCCCGTGGCGATTCGTTGCTGATCATCAGCCATGACCTGGCGGTGGTGGCGCAACTGGCCGACGAGGTGCTGGTGCTGCGCCATGGTGAAGTGGTCGAGCAGGGGCCGATGGAGCAGGTGCTGCGCAATCCTCGCCACCCCTACACCCGCTCCTTGCTCGACGCGGTGCCGGCCGAACATGCGCGTGGCACACGTCTTTCACCTGAACACGGGAGCGCTGCGGTTCAATCGCGGCCAGGTGCCGATGCGCCGGTGTTGCTCTCGGCCAAGGGCCTGGGCAAGCGCTACGTGGGCCCCGACCAGCAGGTGCGGCAAGTGGTCGACGGCGTCAGTTTCGAGCTGCGTGCCGGGCGGACCCTGGGCATCGTCGGTGAGTCCGGCTCGGGCAAGACCACGGTGGCGCGCATCGCCCTGGGGCTGCTGGAGCCTGATGCCGGTCACGTGAGCTTTCTCGACCAGCCATGGACCGCCGCCGGTGGCGCGCAGGTCGCGGAGAAAGACCGGCGTCTTCGCCGGCGCGATATCAGCGTCATCTACCAGGACCCGCTGAGCTCGTTCGACCCGCGCTGGAGTGTCGGGCAGATCCTGGCCGATGCGCTGGACGTCGCGGGCATCGCCGCGGAACAACGGGGGGCGCGGGTTGCCCAGTTGCTGCATCAGGTGCGCCTGCCGGGCGAGCTGGCAACACGCCGACCGTTGCAGCTCTCCGGTGGCCAGCGGCAGCGGGTGGCGATCGCCCGGGCCATTGCCAGCAACCCGAAAGTGATCATCTGCGACGAACCGGTATCGGCGCTCGACGTCTCGGTCCAGGCCCAGGTGCTGGACCTGCTGGCGGATCTGCAAGCATCGCTGGGCCTGGCCTATCTGTTCATCTCTCACGATCTGGGGGTGATTCGCCACGTCAGCGACGAGGTGCTGGTGATGCGCCACGGCAAGGTGGTTGAAAGCGCAACCGTCCAATGCCTGTTTGAAAACCCGCAGCACGAATACACCCGCCGGCTGCTGGGCGCCGTGCCGCGCCTGCCTGGCACCGGCAGCAAGCTGCTGGTGCCGCCGCTGGAACCGGAAAACGGCGCGTGGCTGTTTGACGAATCCCGGCTGTGGAAAATCGCCATTTGAACGCGTTCGAATCTCGCACAAGGAACTGCCATGAGTACGTTGTCTGCTGTACCCAAACCCGCTGTCGTCACCGTCGAGACGCTCAACGCTGCGCTGAACCGCTTGTTGCCGCAGATCGCCGCGGGTGCCGCACAGCGCGAGCGTGATCGGCAGCTGCCCTACGAGGCCGTCGCGCAAATCGCCGAAGCCGGTCTGTTCACCACACGCATCCCGACGCGTTTTGGTGGCGCCGGTGGTTCGGTCAGGGAGGTGATCGCCATCCTGATCCGCATCGCCTCGGCTGACTCCAATGTGGCCCAGGCGCTGCGTCCCGGTTTCGGTTTCGTCGAAGGGTTGTTGGCGTCCAGGGCTGAAGGCGCCGAGGCCGAGCGCGAGCGCTGGTTCGCGCGTTACCTGCAAGGCGCGGTCATCGGTAATGCCGGTTGGGAGGTGGGCGGCGCCAATGGCTCGATCAGCGCAAGGATCGTGCGTGACGGAGAGCACTATCGCGCCAGCGGCAGCAAGTATTACAGCACCGGTTCCCTGTACGCCGATTGGGTCAGTGCCGTGGCGCTGGACGAGAACGAGCAGCCGGTGTCGTTCATCCTGCCGCGTGATCGCAAGGGCCTGGAGCTGCTGGACGACTTCGATGCCATGGGCCAGCGCCTGACGGCCAGCGGTACGACGCACTTGCATGATGTGCTGGTCAAGGCCGATGAAATTCGCACCCGCACCGTGGAGGAGGGCAAGCGCACGATCGTCACGCCTTTCCTTCAAGTGTTCCTCGCGTCGGTGAATGCCGGTATCGCACGCAATGCGCTTAATGACGCAGTGAGCTTTGCCAATGAATACGCGCGACCGATCAAGCACAGCACGGCAGCCCGTTCGGTGGACGATCCGTATGTGCAACTGAGTGTCGGCGATATCTCGGCCCGGGCCTTCACGGCTCAGGCTGTGGTGCTGCAAGCGGCCGAGTCGATTGACCGGGCGTGGGCGGCAGATCTGGATCCGCTGGCCGTGGACCAGGCCGCGGTGGATGTGGCCCAGGCGCAGTACATCGCCGCCGAATCTGCGCTCAAGGCCGCCGAGCTGGTGTTCGATGTCGGTGGCGCCTCGACCACCGGCCGCGCGCACAATCTGGACCGCCACTGGCGCAATGCCCGAACCGTGTCGAATCACAACCCCAGGCAGTGGAAAGCGGCAGCGGTCGGAGCCTGGCAGTTGAAAGGCACGCCACCGCCGACATCCGGGTTGTTTTGAGTCACCTGGCTGGCGAATGCGCATGAGCAGCTGACGTGCGGCGTCCGGGCTGACGCCTTCGCCAGCCAGCCGGCTCCTACCGTTGCTTCACGGTGTGGTGCGGGCGTTCGTTCCGATGTCGAACAGCGCTTCACCCACCTTTTGCCTGAAAGCTGCGCGGCCACAGGCTTCATTCAGGAACCTTTACTGCCATGAGCTCGTCTTCTTCATCCTTTGCGCCTCGTGATCGACGGTTACGCAGCTGGAACGTCCAGCATCTACCGACGACGCCCGCCGCCTTCGTGCGATTTTTCATTGGTAACTTCAAGGGTTGGTATGTGGCGATGTTGCTGCTGCAGATCGCCGCCGTGGTCTGCACCATTCTGATTCCCTGGGGGCTGGGGCAGATCACCCGCACCGTCAGCAACGGCCTGGATGCCCGGCAGGCGTTCAACGTCCTGCAGTGGCCGTTGACCCTGTTCGCCGCGCTGCTGGTGTTCGAGGTGCTGTTCACCCGTGCCGCCGCCGGGTGTCACATCCACGTGCTGCCGCTGCAACGACGCACCGTGACCCACGTGGTGTACGCCTACCTGCAACAGCACTCTCACCGGTTCATCAGCAATGAGTTCGCCGGGGCCCTGGCGCACCGGGTTTCCGAAGTCTCGCTGGGGGTCAACCAGACCCTGAGCATCCTGCTGTTCGACCTGATCCCGTTGCTGGTCACACTGACCCTGGCCACCGTGCTGCTGTGGACCGCTTCACCGCTGATGGCAGTGTTCATGGCCGGCTGGTCGGCGGTGTTCATCGGTGTCTGCTATCTGCTGGCCCGGCGCAGCCACCCGCTGGCCCAGCAGTATTCGGCGGCCCGCAGCACCAGTTCGGGCAAGGTGGTGGACGCGGTGTCCAACCTGGCCAATATCCGCCTGTTCGCCCGCCACGCCTTCGAGCACTCCTACCTGGGCACTTTTCTGGACAAGGAAGTGGCCGCCGCCTACCGCTCGCTGGGCTATATGGAGAAAATCCGCTGGTTCCAGACCGGCTGCGGCGTGGTGCTCAAGCTGGGGTTGTTGCTGCTGGCGTTGCAGCTGTGGCGCACGCAGAGGATCGACATCGCCGCGTTCGTTATGTCCACCAGTCTGTCGCTGTTGATCATCAGCGATGTCGGCAATCTGTCGCGGCGCTTTCTTGAGTTTTTCGAAGCCACCGGCAACATTGCCAACGGCGTGCGCACCCTGATTTGCCCCCACGAGGTGATTGATCGTCCGGGCGCCAAGGCGCTGCAGATCAGGCGTGGGGACATCGAGTTCCGCGATGTCGGTTTCAGCTACGGCGGCGAGCAATCGATCTTCCAGCATCTGAATATCGTCATTCCGGCCGGGCAGAAGGTCGGCCTGGTCGGTGCATCCGGGTCGGGCAAATCAACCCTGCTCAGCCTGCTGCTGCGGCTGTATGACGTGCACAAGGGCGAGGTGCTGATCGATGGCGTGGACGTGCGCACGGTCACTCAGCATTCTCTGCACCAACAGATCGGCCTGATTCCTCAGGAACCAGGCCTGTTTCATCGCAGCATCCGCGAGAACATCCACTACGGCCGCCTGGATGCCTCTATGGATGAGGTGGCCGAAGCGATCCACCGGGCAGGCGCCAGTGAGTTTATCGACGGCATGGAGGAGGGCTATGAATCGCTGGTGGGCGAGCGTGGGGTCAAGCTCTCCGGCGGCCAGCGGCAACGCATTGCCATCGCCCGGGTACTGTTGAAGAACGCGCCGATTCTGGTGATGGATGAGGCCACGTCCAGTCTGGATTCGATCACCGAGCGTTTCATCCAGGACAAACTGGACGAGATCATGGAGGACAAGACCGTGTTGGTGGTCGCGCATCGGCTGTCCACCGTGGCTCACCTGGACCGGATTCTGGTGTTCGACAATGGCAGGGTGGTCGAAGACGGCAGCCACGATCAGCTGTTGCGCCAGGGCGGACAGTACGCGCGGCTGTGGAATCGCCAGTTCAGCGATCAGTTGGGCGAGGCCGTCTGATCAGACCCTCGGGCCGGCGGTGTGCACCACACACCGCCTGGCGGTGCTCAGATGGACAGGTGCAGGACCCGCTCGTCAGCGTGCGGATGGGCGGCTCGGCGTTTGTTGACCTTCAGCTCGCCGAGGTTGATCAGCAGCGTGCGTGTCACGTTGCGACTGAGCCCCAACAGCTCTGCGGTGTGCACTTGGTTGTGATGGCAGAACCGGTAAGCGGCGCTCAACAACGCGCGCTCCACCACCTCGTGCAGGTTGTCGATCTGCTCTTCGAACAAGCGCTCCAGGGCTTGTGCAAGCTGGCCCTGGGCTGAGAGATCGGCCTGTGCATCGTGGTCCTGACGGTCGATGCGCAGGTTGGACATGCGCAGGTCTTCGCTTTGAATCACACCGTCGCGGCAAATCAGCAGGGTGTGATGGATGACGTTTTCCAACTCGCGGATATTGCCCGGCCAGCTGTAGGTCGCCAGTTTGCGCTCGGCGTCGGCGCTGAGCGCGATCTGGCCGTAACTCAGGCGGCGGCTGTAGCTGTCGATGAAGTGTCGTACCAGCGGGATGATGTCGCCGGGCCGCTCGCGCAGGGGACGCAGTTCCAGGTTCACGACGTTGAGTCGATAGAACAGATCTTCGCGAAAATGCCCGGCGTTGATGGCTCTTTCCAGTTGCACGTTGGTCGCGGCGAGCACCCGCACGTTGATCGGGATGCTTTTGCGCGACCCCAGCCTGACCACTTCACGTTCTTGCAATACCCGCAGCAGCTTAACCTGGATCGACATCGGCAAATCGCCTATTTCGTCGAGAAACAGCGTGCCGCCATTGGCCTCCTCGAACCAGCCGGCCTTGGCACTCAGGGCGCCGGTGAAGGCGCCTTTCTCATGGCCGAACAACTCGGCCTCCACCAGCGATTCGGAAAACGCCCCGCAATTGACCGCCACGAAGGGCTGCGTCTTGCGTGCGCTGAGGTTATGCACGTGGCGCGCGACCAGTTCCTTGCCGGTGCCGGTCTCACCGATGATCAGAACGCTGGCTTCGCTGGGCGCGACCTGCTGCAAATGGGCGAGCAGGGCTTTGGATTTGGGGTCTTCGAAGACCTGGGCCGTGGCGCGGATGGACGTGGCCAGGGCAGGTGAGGGCGGTAGCGTCAGAAGTTGCATCTTGACCTCTAGGAATAAAAAGTCGGGATGGGCAGGGTACGGTTCAGTGCCCAGTCGCCCAGTTCGTGGAGTTTGTAATCGAGGGGGTCATGCAGGCTCTGGGTGCGCAGGTTGCGCCAATGCCTGTCGAGTGCCACCGAGGCGTGGGTCGCGCGCGCGCCGGTGACCTCGAAAACCTTGCTGCACAGCTCAAGGCCATTGCGGCTGGCGGCGACTTTGGCGGTGGCGATGGCGATCGCCACTTCCCCACGCTCCTCGATGGTCAACGCCGAGCCCTTGGCCCACGCTGCGTCCAGCACATTCGCGGCGCGGTCCACCAGCAACCGGGCGCTTTCCAGCGCCACCCAGAAATCGCCGTAATGGCTCAGCACATAGGGGTCCTGTGCGTTGTGCGATGCACTGGACCTGAACCAGGGGCGGGTCTCTTCACGGGTGTAGGTGCGCGCTTCTTCGAAGGCGCCTTCGGCGATGCCCAGAAAGATGTTGGCGAAGTGCAGCTGGGCGATCAGCGGACGCAGGCAGGCAAAAGGTGTGCTCAGCGGACCCGGTTGCAGCAGCAGATCCGATTCCTCGACCCGCACCCGCTTGAACGTCGCTGCCGCTGTCTGTCTGGCGCTGGCCCATGTTGTCCCAGTCGTTGTGCAGGGTGATACCGGTGCGGCCGCTGGGGATGGCGGCAATCAGCAACTTGCCGCCGGCGGTCTCGTCGACCGCCGAGGCGATCAGCATCTGCGAGTCAGTGGCTCCGGAGCAGAAACTTTTCTGCCCGGAAAACTCTCGCCAGCCATTGCGTCCCCGGACCACCGTGCGGGTGTCCAGCGGGTTCAGCGTATTGCCCCAGAACCAGTTATGGCTGGCGGTCAGCCTGAACCAGGTTTGCCACTGCGCCGGTTGCGCGAACAGGCGCACAGTGGCGAGCATCAGGTGGTGAAAGCCGAACACGTGGGCGATGGAGCTGTCGACCCGGGCGAACTCTCGGACCACTTCGAAGGTTTGCGACCAGTTGGCATCCAGCCCGCCGAACTGGCGCGGGATGCTCAGCGCGAGCAATCCGCTGTGACGCAGCCTGTCGCGTTCTGCCTTGGGGGTGCCCCCTCGGGCGTCTCGGTCGACAGCAGTACGGGCGAATTCGCTCGCCAGTTCACGAGCGATTTCAAGCGGCGCCTTGCGCGCGCTGAGCAATGTGACGGTCACGGGGATCACCTTTTCCTTGGGTTTGAATTCGCAGCGCCGGCCGTCTCAGGTGCGCTGTGCTTCTGATGACGGCCAGCGGTCTGTGCCCTCCGGGCAGAAGCGATACTGCAGCCAGCCGTTACTTGGCGGTGATCACCGACAGTTTGGTGATCCCGGCCTTCTCGATCGAGGCCATGGCCCGCGCCACTTCGCCGTAATTGACGCCATCGTCGGCCTGCAACTGCACGCGCACATCGGCGTTCTTGTCCTTGGCGGCCTTGAGGTTGGTCTCCAGCAGATCCGGCTGGATCTCGTCCTTGTTGATGAACAGCTTGCCCTTGTCGTCGATGCTCACCACCAGCGGGTCTTTCTGTTCCACCGGTGCCACCGCTTCGGTCTTGGGCAGGTTGATCGGGATCGAGTTGGTCAGAAGCGGCGCGGTGACGATGAACACCACCAGCAACACCAGCATCACGTCCACCAGCGGGGTGACGTTGATCTCGCTCAGCACTTCATCGCTGTCCTGGGTTGAGAAAGCCATGTCAGGAGGCCTCCTTTACTTTCTGGCCGCTCAGGGTCGCGCCAGACTTGTTCAGCACCGGATGCAGCAACACACGGAAAGCGTTCTTCTGCGCCAGGCTGTAGAAGTCGTGGGCGAAATCATCGAGGTCGGCAGCGGTGAGTTTCAGGCGGCGCAGGTAGTAGTTGTAAACCAGTACCGCCGGCACCGCGACGGCGATACCGACGCCCGTGGCAACCAGCGCTGCACCAATGGGCCCGGCGACGGTTTCCAGGCTGGCCGAGCCTGCCGCACTGATGCCCTTGAGGGCCGACATGATCCCCCACACCGTGCCGAACAGCCCGATGAAGGGCGAGGTGCTGCCGATACTGGCAAGGATCGCCAGGCCGGTTTCCAGCGAGCGCCGTTCGCGCACGATCTGTTGTCGCAGCGCCCGTTCCAGGCGGTCCTGATGATTGATCGACTGGCTCAGGTCGGTGGCCTGACCGCCTTCTGCCACCTGAATCGCGGCATAGCCGGCCAGGGCGACCCGGGCAGCGGCGCCCGGTTGGTTGTGGGCCAGCTCGGCCGCCGAATCCAGACTCGATGCGGCCCAGAACTGCTTGTGGAATTTGCGGTCCTGGCGCTTGAGGCGGCCAAACTGTACGCCTTTGAGCAGGGCCAGGCCCCAGGTGGCAACGGAGAAGACAATCAGCAGCCAGATGACTGCGTGTTCAATGGAATCGAAGGGGGAAGCGATCAGGTTCATGGTGTGGCTCTCCAACAGGGCAGATGTTTGTGTGTAGCGATGCGCCTTATGTCAGGTGGCCCGCGGTGTCACGAAGGGGTGAGGGGTTAGTTGAGCTTGAAATCGACAGGCACGCTGACCCAGCCATCAATCGGCTCGTTGCCTTGTTTGGCCGGCGCGAAGCTCCAGCGCTTGACCGCGGCCTGTGCCGCGTCATCGAGCTGCTCATGGCCGCTGGTTTTTTGCACCTGCACCTCGCCCGGCTTGCCGCTGGCGAGCACATGCACACGCAGCAACACCGTACCCTGCCAGTTGCGCCGCATCGCCAGCGCCGGGTATTCGGGCGCCGGGTTATGCAGATAACCGGCGTTGGCCGAGGCCGGGGTGACCGGAGCAGGGGCCGGTGGCGCAGGCGGTGCCGGGGCTGCCAGCGGTTGTGGCGGTGCGGGCGGCGTCGGCGGTTGTTGCACGGGTTTGGCAACCGGCTTGGGTACAGGCTTGACCACGGGCTTGGGTTTGGGGATCGGTTTGGGCGCAGGCTTGACCGCCAGTTCATCCTCCACGGGAGGCGGCGGCTCGACCACCGGCTGTGGCACAGGCTCCGGTGGCGGTGGAGGGGTTTGCACAACAGGCGGCGCCGGCTGTGAAAACTCGATGGTCATCGGTGGAATTTCCGGTGGCACCACGGGCAAGGCCGGGGCAGGCGAGCTGTTGACCCAATAGATCACCGCGCCATGCAACACCAGGGCGAAGACGCCCAGCAGAGTTGCCTCGCGGCGGCTGAGTACGCGCCGCGGCGTGGTCTGTAGCCTGGACAGCGCCAGCGGACCGCGATAGACCCGGCCCAGGTCCAGCAGCTCACCCGGTGCCTGACGCCACAGCACATCGAGGGCATTGGCAGTTTGGGCATTGGCCATTGATTGACTCCTGGCTGTTTAACGGAACGCGAACAGTGTTTGCGTCATATCGATTAAGTGGACCGATCACGGGCGGATCAGCATGTGTGTCGGACATGTATCGATAGAGCAAGAGCCGTACCAATGACATGAGTGCTACGTAATCAGGCGTTTAAGTAAACCTTTGCGGTGGCGCATTGTGGTGTATGCATGTTTTTGTCAAACCGCTGTTGCATCGCCAACAGTGGTCGTTATTAGCAGTGTGCTGTGTGGCTATATGGAGTCAGCGCTGAGGTGTCTGATTCAAGGGTCTGAGCGATATATCACAATGCTGCAGTGGTTATTACCAACAGGAGGGAGGGGCAGGTGTCGCCATCTTGACCTCCCCTGAACAATCGCCAGGGTCACGGGGAGCGCAAGGTCTTTCTTTACTGTTTGAAAAGGGACATGAACACAACAGATTGTTTGTTATACAGCGCGCGGGTTGTTTGAAACATCGGTAAAACATGCACAAAAGCGCATGGCATGAACCCTGCTAAGTGAGTCCGGAGCGCGACTATACGAATAGATGCTCCAACTAACTTAAAACCTGGGGAGTAGACATTTGATGCTGCAAAAGTTTGAAGCACGCGCTCGTCGTACGGATTCACTTGCCACCGCTTCCAGCCTGGGAGTGTTGTTGATGCTGGTTCAAGGCGCCGCCTTTGCAGCGCAGCCACCGTCTGCACAAGACCCTCGACTGGCCACCGTCACGGTCACCGGAGCATCGGCCAGCGAGGCGCAGAAAGCTGAACGCCAACTGGCCAAGGTGCCGGGCAAGACCGTCGTGGTGGACAACCGCGAAGTCGAACGGGGCAGGGCCGCCAACGCCGAGGACGTGCTGGCCCTGCAGCCGGGCGTGTTCGCCCAGGCCACCAGCGGCTCGGGCGCCAACAAGATTTCGATCCGCGGCTCGGGGCTCAATACCTTCTATCAGGGCTACGTGCTGGGCATCAAATTCCTCTTCGACGGCCTGCCACTGACCGGCCCCGGCGGCACTCAGGAGGACATGCTCGACATGGCAGCGGTGGACCATACCGAAGTGCTGTACGGTGCCAACGCGTTCAGCTATTCGGCGCTGTCGCTGGGCGGCGCGATCAACTTCGTCAGCAAGACCGGACGCACCGACCCGGGCAACTATGCGCGGTTCGAGGCCGGCAGCTACGGTTATCGCAAGCAGGTGTTGAGCACAGGCGCGGTCGTGGACGACAGCGACTACTACGTCAGCGTGCAGCACAACGAGCGCGACGGTTATCAGGACAACACGGCCAACGAAGGGCAGGGCATCGTTGCCAACTTCGGACACGTGTTCAACCCCAAGCTTGAGACCCGTTTTTATCTGCGCTACCGCGAAGAAACCCTCACTCAGGGCAATACCCTGACCAAACAACAGCTCAAGCACGACCCCACGAGCAACAACGTTCCCACCGGGCGGAAAAAGGATGGATCGACCCTGCTGGGCAGCAAGACCACCTATACCTTCGATGACAATGCCAGGCTGGAGGTGGGCCTGGGCTACAACGACTACCCGCTGTACAACGGCTGGCGCTATTCCGCGACACCCCAGGACTGGCGCTCCAAGGACCTCAACCTGACCTTGCGTTACCTGCGCACCGGCGACAGCTTCCTGGGATTGCCCAGCGACAGCACGATCACGTTCAGCAATACCCGCGCCGACCTTGCCGACGTGAAATCCCATGCCAAGGGCACCGACGTCAAACTGCAAGAGGCGAACTACACAGGCTCGCGTGACACCGTGTTCTCACTGGGCAACGAGCTGCAACTGGCTGACCGGCTCTGGCTGTCCACCGGTGTGTCGTTCGTCGACATCAAGCGCAAAGCGCAGATTGAGTACACCACCGGCGTCAACACCACCGCGTTTCCCGACGGCGTGGAATATGAAGAGCATGACGTCGCCCCGCGCATCGGCCTGCGTTATCAGCTGACACCTGAGTTCGAGCTGTTCGGTAATCTCAGCCGTTCCATCGATCCACCGGTGACCTGGCAACTGGGCAGCACCGGCACGCCGTACATTCGCGATGTCCGGCCGCAGAAGGGCAATACCGTGGAGTTCGGGATTCGCGGTGGCCACGGGATATTCGACGGCAGCCTGACCGTCTACCGCTCGTGGATTCAGAAAGAGCTGCTGTCGGTGGTGGTGCGGCAGGCGACGGCGACGCAGGACCAGTTGGTGGCAACCTCCAACGGCAGTCCGACGATTCATCAGGGGCTCGAAGCGGGCCTGAACGCCTTGCTCTGGGAAAGCCAGGGCGACACCGTAACGCTGCGCCAGGCCTACACGTTCAATGACTTTCACTACCGTAACGATGCGACCTTCGGCGACAACCAGCTGCCCGGCCTGCCACGCCAGGTCTATCAGGCCGAGCTTGAATACCGTCAGGCCAGCGGTTTCTACGCGCAGTTGAACGCACGGTCGGCCTCCAGCTACTACGTGGATTTCGCCAACAGCTGGAGCGCGCCGTCCTACACTATCTGGGGTGCCAAATTCGGTTACCAGGCGCCGAGCAAAAAATGGGAAGTATTCGTCGACGCGCGCAACCTGAGCAACGAACGCTACGCCACTGCCGCCAACACCGCGTATGACGCCAAGGGACAGGACTCGGCCAACTTCTATCCCGGCGATGCGATCAACGTAACCACCGGCGTGGCGTTCCGTTTCTGACCCGTGGTCAGTCAGGCAGGTCAGCAGTCCTGCCTCCGCATAAGGGCCCGGGCCGTGGGGCTCGGACCGACGGTACTGGCGCTTTGACCGCTGATCGACGATTTTTCCACAGGCAGACTCATCAGGGCGAGGCGCCGCGATGCCGGTTGCGTACGAGATAGAAGTGCTTGAGGTGAATCTGGAACTGGCGGCCGCCAGTGGCCAGGTCATGCACCTAGTGCGTCAAGGCAAGGCCTTCGGCCCCCTGTGGACAGCTGCCTGTGAGCGACAGAACGCGGCGTTCAAGAGTTGGCGCCGGGTCATCGACAGGCCATGCGCGCCCAGGTTTACCGTGCGGCCGCTGACCCGCGCGCCATCAGCTGACGCTGTCCCTGTTGGCCAGCAGGTTGCTGACGGACTGCGACAGGTCCACAAGGCTGAACGGCTTGGATAGCACCTGGCCGAGTTGCAGTCCTTCGGCGATGCCTTCGGCCTTTGCGTAGCCGGTGATGAACAGGATCTTCAGCTGTGGGCGTTTGGCCTTCAGCTGCTTGGCCATCTCCAGCCCATTCATCGAGCCGGGCAGGCCGATATCGGTGACCAGCAGGTCCAGTTGCTTGAGTTTGCCGGACTGATTGAACGCCGAGGTGCTGTCCACCGCTTCGAACACCGTGTAGCCGCGCTCAACCAATAACTCCACGGTGATTTCGCGAATGCCGGCCTCGTCATCGACCACCAATATGACTTCACCGTTGCTGCGCACAGGCGCAAGGGTATCGAGCACTGGCGGTGTGTTCTCAACGCTGCGCGGGTCGGCGGGAAAATACATCGAGACGGTGGTGCCAACGTCAACCGTGCTGTGCAGGCGTATCTGGCCCCCGGATTGCTGGGTGAAACCGTAGATCATCGACAAGCCAAGGCCGGTGCCCTGACCGATTTTCTTGGTGGTGAAAAACGGGTCGAAAGCCCTTCGCAACACTTCCGCATCCATCCCGCAGCCGTTGTCGGTCACCGAGATCAGCACGTAGGGCCCGGGCTTGAGGTCTTTGTCCATGGCGGTGCGTGCATCCACTTCCAGGCATTGGGTGGCGATGGTCAAGGTGCCGCCGGCCGGCATGGCATCGCGGGCGTTGATCGACAGGTTGAGCAGGACATTTTCCAGTTGGTTCAGGTCGCAACTGATATTGCCGCTCGCGCCGAGGATGCATTTGACCTGGATCGTCGGCCCCATGGCCCGGCGAATCATGTCCTCAAGGCCGACCACCACCTCGTCCGGGGCGATCACATGCGGGTCGAGCGGTTGCTGGCGGGAGAACGCCAACAGGCGCGAGGTCAGGGCGGCTGCGCGTTTGACTGAAGTCATCGCCACCGCGTGGTATTTGCCGATATCGCTGAACCGTCCAGCCTCGATACGCAAGTGCATCAGGTCGAGGCTGGCGCAGATACTGCCCAACAAGTTATTGAAGTCATGGGCGATGCCGCCGGTGAGCTGGCCGACCGCTTCCATTTTCTGGCTCTGGCGCAACTTGCTTTCAGCCACCTCACGCTCATGCTGTTCATCCTGCAGTTGCCGGGTGCGTTCACCAATCCGTTCTTCAAGGTTGTCATTCCATTCCCTGAGCGCCGTCTCCAGGCGCACCCGCTCGCTGACGTCTTCCACCGTGCCGTACCACTGTCTGCACAGCCCGCTGTCATCCAGTTCAGGGTAAGCGCGCACGTGATACCAGTCGTAGTGCCCGATTTTCTTGCGCAAGCGGACCTGGATATCGAACGGCTGCAGGGTCGAGATCGATTGACTCCATTTCTCGACCAGGGCAGGCATATCCTCCGGATGAGTAAACGCCCGCCATCCCTGTCCCAGGGTTTGCTCACGCTGCAGGTCGGAAAAATCCGCCCACCTGGGATCCAGCGAGGTGATGGACCCGAGAATATCGGCAGTCCACGGGATCTGCGGATTGAGCTGCACGGCGATCCGGTACTGGCGTTCGCTTTCGCGCAGCTTGGCCTCTGTCACCTTCAGTGCGTCAGTGATCCTGAATCGCTCGAAACAACCGGCGATGAGGTTGGCGTAGCTGAGCAGAAAATCCACGTCCCGCTCGCCGAAACCGCGTGGAGTACGGCTGTCCACCTCGAAAATGCCAATGGCCGAATGGTCGTGGGGTGCATAGACGATGACATTGATGAATGCACGGACTTCGTTGACGACCTGGAACGGATGCAGGCTGAAGCGGGTTTCCAGCACGGCATTTTCCGAGCGCACCGGGTGGGCGACACTCAAAGAGTGCCATTCCGGAGTGCCCTGGACCAGATCCAGCATTTGCGCGCCTACCACGCCCTTGGTCCAGCCGACGCCGTTGCGCACCCACATCCGGCGGTTGAGCGCATCGAGCTGGATGAATTTCGCAAGATGAGTGCCCAGCGCTTCACTGGCACCGATGCACGCCGAGTCAATGGCGTCGTCCAGGTTCGGGCAGATAAGGGCCAGCTCACCGAATTCGGCAAGCGCCCGACGTTGGCGCAATAGCGCCTGCTCCGCAGCGGACGGCTTCATCCCATTATCCTCGTGAGCTGACGGTCACAGGCCAGATCGCGCACCGGTTAGCGGATTTCCCAGCGGCCGCCGTCCATCTCGCAGTCGATCCTGGCTTGCGACAACTCCTTTGCATCGTAGTAGCGGGTGACGATCCGCGCGTTGTCCGGGACGTTGATCGGCTTGCTGTTCTCATCCTTGCGGGTGGCGCGCGGGTTGGCCAATGTTTCCTGGGTAAGTCTGGCGCTGCAGGTGGCCTGATAATCCTGCGCGCATTGATCGACCCGTTTCTGCGTGCTGGCCAGCATCTGCTTGCTTTCATTGCTGCATGACCAGTCGATGGCATCGGCCGGCATGCCTTGGTATTCATAGCAGGTGTGGGTGGCGATAACCGGCACGGCGGCACTCTGCGAGTGGACCGTGACGTCACAACCCTGGGCCAGCACGCAGGCCGGGGCCAGGCTGGCGAGCAGTAGCAGCAGTGGCGTTTTCATGGGTTTACCCCCGAGCCTGTGCAGATCAACGCTGTGGTATGCGCAGCACGACCTTGCCGTGCACGTGGTGATTGGCAACCGCATCCAACGCCTGTCTGGCCTCGGCCAATTCGAAGGTCTGCTCGATGATGACGCGAACTTCGCCCGCTTCGATCAGTCCCGCAATGTTGGCCAGTTCCTGACCGTCGGGACGTGCGGTAAAACGCGTACCGGTCTTGCCCGCCGCTTGCCGATGGTGTGCGTCGGGCATCTCCAGCGTCGAGACCAGCCTGCCACCCTGGCCCAACACCTGCCAGGAGCGTGACTGGGTTTCGCCGCCAATAAGATCGATGACCAGATCGAAGTCGTGGCAGATGTCCTCGAACTTCTCGTGCTTGTAATCGATGGCGCGATCCACACCCATCTGCTTGAGAAACTCAAGGCCTTCGGAGGAAGCCGTGGCGTAAACCTGCGCGCCTTTGACCCGGGCGAACTGCACGGCAAAGTGACCAACGCCGCCACTGCCACCATGGATCAGCACTTTTTGCCCTTGTTCCAGGTGCCCATGCTCGACCAGCGCCTGCCAGGCCGTATGCGCGGCCAATGGCACACCTGCCGCGTGCCGCCAGTCCAGGGAGGAGGGCACATGGGCCAGATGCGCCGCCGGCACCCGGGCAAATTGTGCGTAGCCGCCGTCGGCGCCGATCATGGCGAACACCCGGTCGCCCACCTTGAAGCCGCTCACGCCATCGCCCACCGCTTCAACCTGGCCTGCGACCTCGCGGCCCATGGTCAACGGAAGTTTGTCTTGCCTGACGTCCGGGTACTGGCCTTCGCGGATCTTGAAGTCCACCGGATTGACGCCGACGGCCATGTTTTTGACCAGCACCTCGCCCGGCTGCAGTTGGGGGATTTCCACCTCGCTGACTTCCATCACCTCCGGGCCGCCGAAATGATCGATACGAATGGCTTTCATGTCAGATTCTCCTTATCCGCTACAAGGTCTTGATCGGGTTCGAGCTTGACCTTTATCCAGCCAGCTTCATGCAGGTCGAATGAGGCGAACGCGCTGATGGCATCAGTCAGTGGCTCACACTGGGTGAGCACTTTGCCGGGATCGACCTTGCCCGCCAGGGTCAGCTCGATGAGCTTGGGAATGTATTTGCGGTGGTGGCAGTTGCCCATGTTCATGCGGATGTTCTTGTTCATTGCCGCGCCGATGGGAAAGGTGTCGAAGCCTGCCGGGTAGACGCCGATGATCGATAAGGTGCCGGCCTTGGCCAGGCTGTCCACCGCCCATTTGAGTGCTTGCGCTGGCGCGTCGCCCGGCTGCCACTGCTCATGGCTGTGAGGATGTCCGCCGTGGCTATGGTTGGCGTCGATACCGACTGCATCGATGGCGCAGTCGACGCCGATACCATCAGTCAGGCGAGCCAGAGTGGCCACCGGGTCTTCCTCTTCAAAATTGATGCACTCAGCGCCCAGGTGGCGCGCGCGGGCAAGCCGGTCGTTGAGACCGTCGATGGCGAATACCCGACCTGCGCCCATCAGCTTGGCACTGACGATGGTGAACAGGCCGACCGGGCCGCAGCCGAAAACCGCCACCGTGTCGCCGTCCTTGATTTCGGCCATTTCGGCGCCGAACCAGGCGGTGGGGAAGATATCGGACATGGCGATCGCCTGATCGTCGGTGATCGCTTGCGGCAGCTTGATCAGGCCGATATTGGCGTAGGGAATTCGGGCTTTCTCTGCCTGCAGGCCATCGAACGGGCCGGTGGCTTTGGGCCCGCCGAAAAACGAGGTGCCAGCGGTCTTGCCATTGGGGTTGGCGACGTCACATTGGGCGAAGTAGCCGGCGCGGCAATACGCGCAGTTGCCGCAGGCAATGGTGGAGGGGATCAGCACCCGATCGCCGATCTCGAGATTGCGCACATCGCTGCCCAACGCTTCGACGATGCCAACGCCTTCATGGCCCAGGATCGTGCCGCTCTGCATGTCCGGGGCACTGCCGCGAATGAAGTGCAGATCAGTGCCGCAAATGGCCGACGCGGTGATTCGCACGATCGCATCGGTGGGCTGTTGAAGGGTCGGTTCCGGAACGTCATCGAGCCTGATATCGCCGATGCCATGAAATACCACCGCTTTCATGAGTTGCCTCCACAATTGGCTTGCCAGTATTCGGTGGAGGACTGAACGCAGCAGTTGGTTTAATCCATATCGAACCCCGCCGGACGGACGGTCCCGACAGACATGGCTTTGGAACAGCGCCCGATGAGCGCGGCAAGGATTGGGCAATCGCGCGCAGACACGCCTGAAAAAACAGCGAACTGATGTGCACGGCGCAAAGTCCACTGCTCAGACAGGGCAACTTCGCCTGATTGCGACGTAGGGAGAGAGACATGACCGATTATCCGAAACCGCCATTTGCACCGCAGCCGCAGCCTGTACCGGGCGATCAGGGGCGCATGGTGCCTTATCCGGATTGCGGCGAAACCAGCTACAAAGGCTCGGGACGCCTGACTGGCAAGATTGCGCTGATCACCGGTGCCGACAGCGGTATTGGTCGCGCCGTGGCGATTGCCTTCGCCAGGGAAGGCGCCGATGTTGCCGTGTCTTACCTGGATGAGCACGAGGACGCCAAGGAAACCGCTCGCTGGGTCGAAGAGGCCGGGCGCAAATGCCTGTTGTTACCGGGCGATCTTGCGCAAAAGGAGAACTGCCTGGCGATCGTGAAAGCCACCGTCGAAGAGTTCGGCCGCATTGATGTGCTGGTCAATAACGCCGCCTTCCAGATGACCCACAAGACCCTCGAAGAAATCTCCGATGAGGAGTGGCTGAAAACCCTGGATATCAACGTCACGGCGATGTTCCGAATCTGCAAGGCGGCCCTGCCTCACATGAAGTCGGGCGGCTCGATCATCAATACCAGTTCGGTCAACTCGGACATGCCCAATGCAACCCTGGTCGCTTATGCCACCACCAAGGGCGCCATTGCCAACTTCACCGCCGGTCTGGCGCAGATGCTGGCCGAGCGTGGTATCAGGGTGATCAGTGTGGCGCCGGGCCCGATCTGGACGCCGCTGATCGTTTCGACCATGCCCGAGGAGCAGGTCACCCACTTTGGCGAGCAGACGCCACTGGGCCGGCCAGGGCAGCCTGTGGAAGTTGCGCCGATCTACGTGCTGCTGGCGTCGGATGAGGCCAGCTACATCTCCGGGTCGCGTTATGGCGTCACGGGCGGCAAGCCGATTCTCTGATGGCCGTGAATTTTCAAGCCCAGTAAAAAAGGCCGCGAGGGACATGCCCTCGCGGCCTTTTTGCAACGTTAGGCGAATGTCAGTTTTTCGCCGCATCACCACCGTGGGCGGCAGCGAGTTTTTGCGCCTCGGCCAGGTGGGCTTTGAGTTTAGGCAGGGTCGCCGTGGCAAAGGCTTTGAGGTCGGCATCTTCACCGCTGGACGCTTGCTCCTCGAACAGTTTGATGGTGGCTTGGTGCGCCTTGACCTGGTTGTTGGCATAGGCCTGGTCGAACGATTTGGCGCTGCGCAGCTCCAGGATCATCGCCTTGGCCTTGTCCATCAACTGGGCGTGATCAGAGACCTTGAGTTTTTTCTGCGAGGCAATGCTGGCGAGCTTGTCGTTGGCCGCGGTGTGGTCGGTCACCATCATCTTGGCGAAGGACTTCACATCGGCGGCAGTGCCTTTTTCCTCGGCCAGCTTGCCGGCCTCGACTTCAGCAACGCCTTTGGCCGATGCATCCTCGACGAAATCGTCCGCATCCTGAGCGGCGAAAGCGCCGTGCGAAGCTACCGAAAGCATGATCGCCAGTGCACTGGCTTGAAAATAATTGGCCATATCGAGCATTCCTTATTGTTGGGGCGGTTATCGCGTTATCGAAGCGTTATCGCTTGGGCAACGTCCTCCAGGACGGCCTGAACATCTCGACTCAGGCGTCTGTGGATCGTTCCGCGTTTCGGCCAGGTGGCTAATCGACATGCCGCCTGTCGCACAAACCACGCGCCGTCTTGAACAACGGCAAAACAAACGCAGTCACCCACATGAGCGGCGCTGCGCATGCCTTACGACAGCGCTGCCATTGAGATCCGAACAGCCGCCCGTGGCTTTTGCCGATTAGCGTGGAGATACCCTTGATGAGTGACCTACCCATGAACCCGCGAGCGATTCACCCATTGCCGTTTGAGCCGTCGTTCGAACAGATCCCTGACGATGAGGCACAGACCAGCAAGGAACTGGCCGAAACGCTGCATACGATCATGGAGACCACGTTCAAGGATAACGGTCATGCCAATCGCAGCGTGCATGCCAAGGCCCACGGCCTGCTGCGCGGTCAGCTCACCGTGCTCGACAACCTTGCGCCGGAGTTGGCACAAGGTGCATTTGCAAAGCCGGGGAGCCTGGCGGTGGTGATGCGTTTCTCCACCAACCCCGGTGACATCCTCGATGACAAGGTTTCGACCCCACGCGGTCTTGCGCTGAAGATCGTCGGCGTGGAAGGGCCGCGACTGCCGGGCTCCGAAGGCCAGGTCACGCAGGATTTCGTGATGCAGAACGCCAAGGCGTTCACTGCCGCCACGCCCAAGTCGTTCCTGACCACGCTGAAGATGCTGGCCAAGACCACGGACAAGGCGCCAGGCCTGAAAAAAGCGTTGTCAGCGGTGCTGCGCGGGGTGGAGTCGACGATCGAATCGATGGGCGGCGAAAGTGGCACCTTGAAGAGCCTGGGCGGCCATCCGCAGACGCACATTCTGGGAGAGAGCTTCTACAGCGTGGTGCCATTCCTGTACGGCCCGTACTACGCCAAGCTGGCAGTGGTGCCGGTTGCGCCTTCGCTGACCGCGCTGACGGATCAGCCTGTGGATCTGGACGACAAACCGGATGGCCTGCGCCAGGCGGTCAGTGAGTATTTCGATCAGCAGGGCGGCGTATGGGAGGTGCGCATTCAACTGGCAACCGACATCGACAAAATGCCCATCGAGGATGCCTCCGTGGTTTGGCCCGAGGACCTGAGCCCCTTCGTCGCCGTCGCCCGTATCGACGTTGAACCCCAGGCGGCGTGGAGTGGTGACAAGGTCAGAGAAATCGACGACAGCATGGCCTTCAGCCCTTGGCATGGGCTGCAGGCGCACCGTCCCCTGGGTGGCGTCATGCGGGTGCGCAAGCCGGCGTATGAGATGTCCGCAGGGTTCCGTGCCCAGCACAACGGTTGTCCCATGCACGAGCCGCGTTGAGTCGCCGAGTGCCGGCGAACCATGAAAAGGCGCCCATGGCCGGGAATCCGGCCTCGGGCATTCGGGTATCCAGTACACAGGCCTACTGCCAAGCGAGAGCGTTCAATGCGGCTTATCCATTCCACCGCCCATTACAGTCCCTATACCTCGGCAGCCGGAGGCTGGGGCTCGGCCCGTTCGGTGATGAGCATCCTGTGGCGCGAGCAGGCGCTTTTAAAAGCGCCGCAGGCCTTGCTCAGACAGAACAAACCCAAGGGTTTTGCCTGCGTCAGTTGCGCCTGGGCCAAACCCGGTAACCCGCACGCACTGGAGTTTTGTGAGAATGGCGCCAAGGCCACCGCCTGGGAGCTGACGTCGCTGCGCACCGGTCCTGATTTTTTCGAGCAGCACAGCCTCAGTCAATTGCGCGACTGGAGCGATTACGCGCTGGAGCAGCATGGCCGGCTCACCCACCCCATGCGCTACGACGCCCAATCCGATCATTACCGCCCGACGAGTTGGGAAGAGGCTTACCGCAGCATCGGCGCCAGGCTGAAAACCCTGGCGGCCGATGAGGTGGTGTTCTATGCCTCCGGCCGCGCCTCGCTGGAGGCATCGTTCATGTACCAGCTGTTCGCCCGCGCCTACGGCACCAACAACCTGCCGGACAGCTCGAACATGTGCCACGAGAGCACCTCGGTGGGTTTGCAGGAAAGCATCGGGGTGCCGGTGGGCACGGTGACGCTGGCCGATTTCGAGCATACCGATTGCATTTTCTTCTTTGGCCAGAATGTCGGCAGCAACAGCCCGCGGATGCTCCATCCGTTGCAGGAAGCGCGCAAGCGCCAAGTGCCGATCATCACCTTCAATCCCATTCGTGAAAGAGGCCTGGAGCGTTTCGTCAATCCACAATCACCGATTGAAATGCTGGGCCCTGAATCGACCGTGATCAGTACCCAGTACCACCAGGTGGCGATTGGCGGCGACACCGCAGCGGTCATGGGCATGGCCAAAGCCCTGTTGGAAATGGATCGCCTGGCACTGGCGGAGCAACGCGCCGCCGTGCTGGATCATGAGTTCATCGCCCAACATACCGAACACTTTCAGGCCTTTGTCGGCGAAGTTGAAAGCCACTCCTGGGAGGCATTGGAGCAACGGTCGGGCCTGGGCCGCAGCGCCATGGAAGCCGCCGCCACGGTCTATGCGCGCAGCCAGCGGGTGATGGTGATCTACGGCATGGGCATGACCCAGCATCGCCACGGCGTGGAAAACGTACAGATGCTGGTCAACCTGCTGCTGTTGCGCGGCAATATCGGCAAGCGCGGCGCCGGTATCTGCCCGGTGCGCGGCCATTCCAACGTGCAGGGCCAGCGCACTGTGGGCATCACCGAGGATCCGGCCAAGGTGCCCGGCGACAAGATCGAGCAGCTGTTCGGCTTCAGTGTTCCTTCACGCAAGGGACTGGCCACCGTGGATACCTGTGAAGGCATGCTCGATGGCAGCGTCAAGGGTTTCATTGGCCTGGGCGGGAATTTTCTCCGGGCGGTGCCTGACACCGGCCGCATGGAGCCTGCCTGGTCGAAGCTGCAACTCAATGTGCAGGTGGCGACCAAGCTCAATCGCAGCCATTTGCTGCCGGGTGCCGACGCCTGGCTGTTGCCGTGTCTGGGCCGTATCGAAATGGACCGCCAGGACGGCCGCGAGCAGGTGTACAGCACCGAAGACAGCACCGGTTGCATCCGCGCCTGGCAGGGCACTAGCGAACCTGCTGGCGAACAGCTGCGATCGGAAGTGGCAATCATTGCGGGTCTGGCCCAGGCGACACTCGACGCCAGCGTCCGAATTCCCTGGGAGTCATGGCGACAGGATTACGCGTTGATACGCGCAGCCATTGCCCAGGTGTACCCGCAGATCTTCCATGACATGGAGACCCGCATGTGGGAGCCCGGTGGTTTTCACCGCCCGATTGCCGCGAGCCAGCGCAAGTGGGAGACCGAATCCGGCAAGGCGCAGTTCATTGCCCCGCGCAAGCTCGACGAAGACGATGACGTCTCGCCCGCCCACGGTGCCCACGACGTGATCCAGTTGATGACGCTGCGCAGCAATGACCAGTTCAACACCACGGTATATGGCTATGACGATCGCTTCCGCGGTGTGCATGGCACCCGCAGCGTGGTTTTCCTCAATCGCAGCGACATCATCCGGCTGGGCTTTGCCGCCGGGGACTGGGTGCTGTTGCGCACGGCGATCGAGCCCCAGGTGCTGCGCCAGGTCGGGCCGTTGCAGATCATCGCCTACGACATCCCGCAAGGTTGCGGCGCGGCCTACTATCCAGAGTGCAACCCGCTCGTGCCGCTCTGGCACCACGCGCAACGCAGCAAGGTCCCGGCCGCCAAATCAGTGCCCGTGACGCTGCATGCGGCGCCGGCACAGGCTCATGAACGTGAATTGCCCAAGACCGATCAAGTGATCTGACTGCGGTCGTTGGCGCTGCAGGGCGGCGCCACGGCTTTCGATGCGCCGCCGTGATCATCCGTCGGATTTAAGCGCATTGAGCGTTGACCGCTGCCCTGGCCTCGAGTTAACTGTATATAAATACAGTGTTGTCGAGCAGGACGATCATGCAGTTTCTCATTACCCCCAGGCGCAACCGAGGCGTCGCGCTGCCCATGGTGCCCGCCAGGCGCACAACGGCTCTGCGGGGCGAGCTGATCATCACTAACCGAAGCTGTGAGCACCTGAACAGGCATTCCAATGTGGCCAGTCTATGGCCGATGCATGGCACAGCCGCGTTGTTGCTGCCCGAGCTTTACGACGCCTCGGTGTCGGCGATGGCCCGCGAAGGCTTCACATTGAGTGGCATCGAGTTCGACGGCGAACGCTGGTACGCGCAGTCATGGTGGTGTCGGGCAATTGAGTAAGGGGCACGGATTGAACAGTCAAGACATCAAGAACCGGGAGCTTGAGCTATGGAACATCCTGCTCAATCACGAGGGACGCAGAGAACTGGCCATCGACCAGTGGAGTGGCGAGTTGGTGGGTCATGCGATGGCCCTGGCCAGGCTTGGTGTGATCGATGCACAGGAACTGCAGGACATGCTCGAGTATGCTGACGCGGCGTACAGCCACGTGATCGAAGAGAAACACACTCGCGAATGGGAGTGCCAGACGGGTCGCCTTCAGCCATGTGCCGGGTGAGCCAGGCGCCGGGTGGTGATGGGCTGTCTGTCACTCAGGCGCCGCAGCAAAGGAATTTCGCACGCCAGTGCCGGTCGACCGTAACGAATAATAAAAAGGGAGTTGTGCCATGAGTTGCCTGATATGTGCCGGGCCAGCAGAGCGGGTGGTTTGCTCTGGCAACTGGGAAGAAAGGAAATGCGGTGAGTGCGGCCACTATCGAATCCCCGATTCGCTGGTGCTGGCGCTCATGGATCAAGGTCAGATCTTCGATATCCCCAAGGCGCGCGCCTATCTGATGAGTCAGCGCGCCGCGTCCATGGTGCCAAGCATCGATTCTGTGGACGGTCTGCTGCATCCGTGAAGCCCGTTGCCGATTCAATCGGCCGTCAGTTCGCCGTTTGCCGGGGCGGCGGCTCCTCAATCAGTCGAAACTTCGAAGTTGCCTCTACTGTCCAGACGTAACACCTCAAGCACCGCGAACGTGCCTTGAGAACGTACTGCGAACTGGCAAACGCGAGGATCTGGATGATGAAGACAGTAGGGGACTTTCTGGTCGAGCGACTGAGTGAATGGGGCGTCACGCGGATTTTCGGCTACCCGGGGGACGGCATCAACAGCGTGTTCGGTGCGCTCGCCCGGGCTGACGGCAAGATTGAGTTCGTCCAGGCCCGGCACGAGGAAATGGCCGCTTTCATGGCCTCTGCCCACGCCAAATTCACCGGCGAGCTGGGTGTCTGCATCGCCACCTCCGGGCCTGGCGCTTCACACTTGATCACCGGACTCTACGATGCGCGCATGGACCATATGCCGGTATTGGCCATCGTCGGGCAACAGGCGCGCAACGCCTTGGGCGGTCATTACCAGCAGGAACTGGACCTGGTTTCGATGTTCAAGGACGTGGCCGGTGCGTTTGTCCAGCAAGCTTCAGCCCCTGCACAAGTGCGTCATCTGATTGACCGGGCGGTTCGCACCGCCGTCGGCGAGCGTCGGGTGACGGCAATCATTCTGCCTAACGATCTGCAGGAAGCCGAATACAAGGCGCCAGCCCGGGCCCATGGCACGGTGCATTCGGGCGTCGGTTACAGCAAACCCAAAGTGCTGCCGTACGAGGCTGACCTGCAACGGGCCGCCGATGTCCTCAACGCGGGCGAAAAAGTCGCGATACTGGTCGGCGCTGGCGCCTTGGGCGCGACCGATCAGGTGATCGAAGTCGCCGAAAAGCTTGGGGCAGGGGTGGCCAAGGCCCTGCTCGGTAAAGCGGTGCTGTCCGACGAGCTGCCGTGGGTCACTGGCAGCATCGGATTGCTCGGCACCGAGCCCAGCTACAAGCTGATGACCGAGTGCGACACCTTGCTGATGATCGGCTCCGGGTTCCCGTATTCGGAATTCCTGCCCAAGGAGGGTCAGGCGCGCGGCGTACAAATCGACCTGCAACCCGACATGCTCAGCCTGCGCTACCCGATGGAAGTCAATCTGGTCGGTGATGCGGCCGAAACCCTCGCAGCGCTTGCGCCGTTGCTTGAGCATAAAACCCAGCGCAAATGGCGCAAGAAGGTCGAAGGCTGGCGGGCGACCTGGGACAAGACGCTGACCAGGCGCGCCTTGGTCAAAGCCGATCCGATCAACCCGCAGCGGGTGGTCCACGAGCTTTCACCGCGGCTGCCTGACGCATCGATCATCACCAGTGACTCCGGCTCGTGCGCCAACTGGTACGCGCGGGATCTGAAAATCCGTCCGGGGATGAAATGCTCGCTCTCCGGTGGACTGGCCTCGATGGGCGCCGCGGTGCCTTACGCCATCGCCGCCAAGTTCGCTTTCCCGCAGCGGCCGGTGATTGCCCTGGTCGGTGATGGCGCGATGCAGATGAACAACATGGCCGAGCTGATCACCGTCGCCAAATACTGGCGGCAATGGCAAAGCCCGAAATGGATCTGCGCCGTCTTCAACAACGAGGACCTTAATCAGGTCACCTGGGAGCAGCGGGTGATGGAGGGCGATCCGAAGTTCGAGGCCTCGCAGAATATCCCCGACGTGCCCTATCACCTGTTTGCGATTTCCATCGGTTTGAAGGGCATCTTCGTCGATCGCGAGGATCAGGTCGCGGCTGCCTGGGAACAGGCTTTGGCGTCCGATGTGCCGGTGCTGATCGAATTCAAGACCGATCCCGATGTACCGCCACTTCCACCGCACATCAAGCTGGAGCAGGCGAAGAAGTTCGCCTCCACCTTGCTTCAGGGCGATCCTGATGAGGCGGGGGTGATCGTGCAAACCGCCAAACAAGTGCTCAGTGCGGTGTTGCCCGGCAGTTCGAAAAAATAACCCTCAGGCTGTCGCCACCCCTGATCGGCTGGAATGGCCAACGGGGCTGAAAATCTCTACAGCTTGGCGATATCCCCGGTGGCTTCGGCCACCGTGGCGAGGGTGTCCTCCATGCTGACAATCGAGGTCTGCAGCTCAGCAAAGCACTGCGACAGCGATTGCCGCGAGTCGACCGTCTGTTGGCCCTTGAGCGTACTGACCTGCGCAAGCTCGATCTGCTCCAACTCTTCCACCGCTTTGCGAAGGGTGCGCAATTGTGATGCGATGCCGATGATATGTCGCTCGCTTGCCTTGCTCATGAATCCTCCGGCGGGGCAATGGTCGATGTAAAGATAGCCCGTGGTAACGGCCCCGCCAGAGCAGGGCCTGTTGCGCACCCTAGCGGGGATTGGGCTGGTCATCAAACTCGGCATTGTCGACGTCGACGTCTGTCATTTCCTGCTGTACAGGCGCCTCGTCATCGGTCTCGAGAGGGATTTCTCCCTCGTTATCCGGAAGCTCATCGACCCCTGGAGCGTCGCTCGGGTTGACGTCGGTACGTCCGGGGGAGAGTGGATCGGGAGTCGATGGCAGCGGGTCATCGCCACCCATACCGCCTTGAAGCCTGGTCTCTGATTTCATGACAACCTCCTGGCCCAGCGTTGTGCCGTGCATGTAGCTTGGAATTTGTCTCTGAGCCGTTGTTCGGCCTGGGTGACTGACGGTCATCCGGGGCGCCGATGTAGACGCACCCGCGCATCCCGATCGTGCGATGCACGCCGGCCGGTATAGCCAAAGGCTTACACGCCGTGGAGCGAACTGGCCGTATACGGACTGCCGCCGACGTCATATATTGGATCCATCGAACGAAGCGCAGGAAGTGCTTCGGGGATCACGGATGATCTGCCATGGCCCGGAAGGCTGCTGACAGGATGTTGGAATGGCGTTGATAGAAAAGAACCCGCTCAGGCGGGTTTTTTATTGCCTGCGATAAAGCCACCGTCGGCAAGCCCTGCTGCTACAGATGCCGGGGCGCACCGCAAATCGACAGACACAAATCCCCCGCGGCGCGCTGAATATCGGCAAACAGACAATCGCCTGCGGGATGCCGAATATCGGCAATCACACGACCCCTGTAGCAGTCCGGCTTGCCGGCGGTGGCGATCGTAAACGCGCCGCCGTTATTCATCCTGACGCCGTGTGTAGTGCAGCAGGCGGTCGGTCTCGGTCTTGACCACCAGGTAGCACTCGCAGCTGAGGCGCTCCAGACGCGGCCGGTCGAGCACCGTGATCTGCCCACGGCTGTACTCGATCACGCCCTGGCGTTGCAGCTTGCCGGCCGCTTCGGTCACGCCTTCGCGGCGCACCCCGAGCATGTTGGCGATCAGCTCCTGAGTCATGTTCAGCTTGTTGCCGTGCAGTCGGTCAAGCGACAACAGCAGCCAGCGGCACAGTTGTTGATCGATGGTGTGATGCCGGTTGCACAGCGCGGTCTGCGACATCTGCGTGATCAGCGCCTGGGTGTAGCGCAGCATCAGCAACAGCAGGTCGCCGTGGCGGTTGAACTCGGTCTTGAGCCTCTGCCCCGGCAGGCGGAAGGCAACCCCGGCACTCTGCACCACCGCCCGGCTGGAGGTGCTTTCTCCGCCCATGAACAGCGCGATGCCGATCAGCCCTTCGTTGCCGACCACGGCGATTTCTGCCGAGGAGCCGTTTTCCGTGACATGCAGCAGGGAAACGATGACGTCGGTGGGAAAGTACACGTGGCGCAGGGTGTCTCCTGGCTCATAGAGCACATCGCCCAGCGCCAGGCTGACTTGCTCCAGGTGCGGCGTCAGGCGCCGCAGGTCATCGGCCGGGAGCGCCGCCAGCAGATGGTTGTCGCTTGGCTGGGGTGAGGCTTGCATGACGGTGCACCTGGCGGCAGAGGAGTGACCGGCTCAGCGTACTCCTGTGCACGCCAGGTCCGGGGAGTGATCGCTATTTATCGACAGCAGGTGCAAATTCCAGCGCCCGGGGTCGCGGTGCCCGGGCGCCGCAGTCCACCTGCACCCAATGCTCGGCCCCATCGTCGTCAAGGTGCACGGCATTGCCGCTCAAGGGGTGGCCGTCCACGGTCAGGGAGGTGACGGCCGAACTGCCCTGGCGCACATCGAAGTGGTAAAGGCTCTTGCCCAGGTGGTAATGCAGCGTGAAACCCGGCCAGTCGGCCGGCATCAGCGGCTCTATCGTCAGCGTCTGGCCGCTGCGTTGCACGCCCAGCAGCGACTCGACGATCAAGCGGTACATCCAGCCAGCGGAGCCGGTGTACCAGGTCCAGCCACCGCGTCCTGCATGCGGCGCCGTGCCATAGACATCGGCCGCCATCACATAAGGCTCGACCTTGTAGGTGTCGATCCGTGCGTTGTTGGCGGGGTCGGCAGGATTGATCAGGTGCAGCACCTCCCAGGCCTTGGCGACGTCACCCAATCGGGCATAGGCCATGCCGGCCCAGACCGCAGCGTGGGTGTACTGACCGCCGTTCTCGCGTACGCCCGGCACATAGCCCTTGATATACCCAGGGTCCAGGACACCCTTGTCGAAGGGCGGATCAAGCAGTAGCACCGCGCGGATATCGCGTTTGATCAGATACGCGTCCAGTGATTGCATGGCCTGGACCTGGCGTGCCGCCGATCCGGCCCCGGACAGCACCGACCAGCTTTGCGCGATGGAGTCGATGCGGCATTCTTCGTTGCTTGCCGAGCCCAGCAACTGGCCGTCATCGAACCAGGCGCGTCGATACCAGGCGCCATCCCAGGCATTGCGCTCAAGGCTGCCGCGCAGCGCCTGCGCGTTGTCGCTGCAACGCCGGGAGAACGCGTGATCGCCGTGCAGGCGGGCGGTCCGCGCAAACTGCTCCAGCACCTGATAGCTGAAGAACCCCAGCCACACGCTTTCCCCGGTGCCCAGATGGCCGACCCGGTTCATGCCGTCGTTCCAGTCGCCGCTGCCCATCAGCGGCAGCCCGTGCTGACCGCGTCGCATGCTGTGCTCGATGGCCCGCACGCAATGCTGGTATAGCGTCTCGCGCAGGTGCGAGGTTGCTGGCAGGTCGTAATAGGATTCTTCACCCGTGGCCAGGGCACGGCCTTCCAGATACCCCGCCGCTTCATCGAGCACCGCCACATCTGCAGTGATCTCGACGTAGCGGCTGGTGGCAGCCACCAGCCACAGGAAGTCGTCCGAGCAGGCGGTGCGCACCCCGCGGTTCATCGGTGGATGCCACCAGTGCTGTACATCGCCTTCGGCGTACTGCCGGCTGGCGCAGAGCAACAGATGCGCGCGCACCGCCTCCGGGTCGGCGTGAACCATGGCCATGCTGTCTTGCAACTGATCACGAAAGCCGATGGCACCGCCGGACTGGTAATAGCCGCTGCGCGCCTGGAAACGGCAGGCAATGACCTGATACATCAGCCAGCCATTGACCATGACGTCGACCGCCGGGGCAGGGGTCTGGATACGGATCACCCCGAGCAGGGATCGCCAGTGCTCGCGCACCCTCTGCAATTCCATCGCTGCCGCCTGAGTGCCTCTGAAACGCTGGACCAGCTGCGTCGCGGCCTGGGTCGACGTGTGCGCACCCAGGCGCAGAATGACCTCCTGACTCTGGCCATCGCTGAGTTCAACCGCCACTTGCAACGCGGCGCAAGGGTCCAGGCCGCCGCCTATGCGCCCGGACAACCCGGCATGGCGCATTGCGGCCGGCGACGCCAATGTGCCGCTGCGGCCAATGAATTCGGTGCGGTCGCCGCTGATACTGTGATCCAGGGTGTCGGTGTCGAAGAATGCCACCCGTTCGGAAAACTCCACCGAGTAGGCATTGCGCGCAAACAGCGCGCCGCTGACCGGATCCGACTGGGTGACCACATGCATCGCCGACTTGCTGCGCAGATCGCCCAGCACCCATTCGACGTAGCCGGTGACCGACAGTGAGCGAGGGCGCCCGGAGCGGTTGCTCAACACCAGGCGCGAGAACTTGATCGGTGCGTCCAATGCCACGTAGATCCACAGTTCGCTGTGGATGCCGTCCTCCTGATGTTCGAACACGCTGTAGCCAAAGCCGTGGCGGGTCAGGTACGGACCCGCGCCAGGGCAGGGCTGCGGCGCGGCGGACCAGAAGTGCCCGGTCTCTTCATCGCGCAGATAGATGGCCTCGCCACTGCGATCGGTGACCGGATCGTTGTGCCAGGGGGTCAGGCGAAACTCATGGGCATTTTCGGCCCAGGAGTAGGCGCCGCCGGTTTCCGAGACCACGCTGCCGAACTGGGCGTTGGCCAGCACGTTGACCCATGGCGTGGGGGTGGGTTGGCCGGCTTGCGCATGGATGAGGTATTCGCTGCCATCGGCGTTGAAACCGCCGTAAGCGTTGCCCAGCAGCAGCGCTGCGCTGTTCGGCTGTGGCCGGGCTGGCGCTGGCAGGTAGGGGCGACTCGCGACGAATGGCGGATGTGCGGTGGAGACCCGGCGCCGGTGGACCTGCTCGGCCAGGGTGCCAAAGCCTTCACTGAGCACCAGCCTGGCCACCGACAGGATCAGCACACGGTCCTCGTTGGACAGCTGCTGCGCCGGACGCACGAAAATGCCCCCTGGACGATCCATCAGGGTGGCTTCGCTGCCGGAGGTGATCAGGCCCATGATTGCGTCTTGCAGTTGCTGACGATAGCCGGCCTGATCCTCGTTCCAGATCAACAGATCGACCACCAGGCCCTTCTGCCGCCAGTAGGCGTGCGCCTGGATCAACTGGCGCACCAGTTCGATGTTGTCCAGGCTGGAAATCTGCAACAGGACGATCGGCAGATCGCCGGAGATGGACTGCCCCCATAGCCCCGACTGGTTGCGCCGGTTGGCGATCAGCACGGCGCTGTCGGCGCGCAGCGAGGTGTTGGCGTACAACAGCGAGGAGGCCATCTGCTCGAACAGGCGGGCGTCGGCGACCGACGCATTGAGCTGGCGCAGCAACACCTGGCTGTGGGTCCATGACAAATCGAAGACCCGGTCGGCCAGGTGCCGGTCACGGTATTTATTGATCAGCGACAGGCAATCCTGGCGGCTGTCAGCGACCCCGGTGACCAGGTCGATGGTGGCTTGCTGGCCGGGCTGCAAGGTGATCCGGCAGCGGATCGCAACCACCGGATCAAGCACCGGCCCGGCGCTGCCCGACAGACGCTCGCAGTCGCCATCCAGTGCGATGGGCGCCACCAGGCTGCGGCCCCGGCCAATGAAGCGATTGCGATCGGTTTCGTATGAAATGGCATCGATATCCACCCCGTGCGCGGCCAGCAGATGGCACAGCCACGGCGTAGGTTCATCAACGGCACGCGGCCTGCGGCTGCAAACGATGGCCTGCAGCGCGGGCAGCAGTTCGGTCTGCACGAACAGCTTGCTGAACGCCGGGTGCATGGCATCGTTGCCGGGTGAGGTCAGCACCACCTCGGCGTAGGTGGTGATCTCCAGCGTCTTGGCCGATGGCGCCCGATTGGTGACGTGCAGGCGCCGCAGCTCGATGTCGTCCTCCGGCGAGACGACCACCTCCAGGTGGGTATCGAAGTCGAGGTTGCGGGCCCGGAATTCTGCCCGTGAGTCGCTGAAAATCGCCTCGTGGCTTTCTGGCCGTTGCAGCGTCGGCTGATGGGTCGCCGACCAGAAACTGCCGGTTTCGGTATCGCGCAAATAACAGAACATGCCCCAGTTGTCCTGGGTGATGTCCTCCTGCCAACGTGTCACCGCCATGTCGTTGCGGCGGCTGTAGCCACCGCCTGCGCTGGTGAGCATGACGTGATAGCGACCATTGGACAGCAGCTGCACGGCCGCACGCTTGCGCCCCGGATCGGCGAACACCCGAAGCCCCGGGTCCTGGCCGCCGTCGCCCAGCACCGGCGATTGCGCGGTTTGCAGGTATGGCGCAGCGGCCTTGGGTACGCGCTCCTGCAACAGCAGCAGGGCCGATTGCAGCGACGGATCAGCTTCGAAACGTCGCTGCATGGGGCGGTCAAGCAGCAGGCTGGTGACGGCCAGCAGGCTCATGCCCTGATGGTGAGCCATGAACGACTGCACCACCGCAAAGCGCTGCCCGCGAGGTAACCGGGCCTCGGTGTAGTCCACCGCTTCATACAGGCCAAAACGACCCTCCGAACCCTGCAGCGCCAGCCGTTGCAGGTTCTTGCAGGCAGCATCGGCATCGACCATCAAGGCCAGCGCGCTGGCATAGGGCGCAATCACGATGTCATCGCTCAGCCCGCGCTTGAGCCCCAGACCCTGCACGCCAAAGGCGCGGTACTGATAATTGAAATGGGCGTCCAGGGTGTAATAGCCAGATTCCGAGACGCCCCAGGGAATGCCCAGCGTGTTGCCATGGTCGATCTGCACCGCGACCGCCGCGCGACAGGTCTGGTCCAGCAGGCTGCCGTCGTAGTTGGGCATCACCAGCATGGGCATCAGGTATTCGAACATCGAGCCGGACCAGGACAGCAAGGTCGGCACGCCGGCATTTTCCCCCAGCAGCCTGCCCAGGGTGAACCAGGCGCGCTGAGGGATCTGGCCCTGGGCGATGACCACGTAATTGGTCAGCCGCACTTCGGACGCCAGCAGGTCGTAGTAACCGCTGTCCAAGCGCCGCTCCTGGGCGTTGTAGCCGATGACGAACAGGTCACGCTGGCTGTCGTAGAGCAGGGAGAAGTCCATTTGTGCCATGGAACTGGCCAGCAGCGCCAGGCGCTCGAGGGTATGCAGGCGTTCGCGGGCCAAGGCACGCATCTGTTCAAGCTGATGATGGTGCTCTGCGGCCCAGTCATCGGGGTTCAGCCAGGCCAACTGGCGCAAGGTGCAGGGCATCGGAGGTGTCCCGCTGAGCGCGGCCGGCAGGCGGAAGCGCAGCAGCTCTTCGGTCCAGTCGATGCACTGGCGGGTGAATGCATCGCGCCAGTAGAGGCTCTCTTCATCACTGCCCAGTTGTGCGCTCGAGACCATGACTCGGGCGGTATGCAGCAAATCAGCCAACGCGTCGGTGTCCTGCACGTGCGCCGCCTGGTCCAGGCCCTTGCGCAGTTGGTTGAGTGCATATTGATCCATGCCGGCCGCGCTCTGGGCCTGAGCCAGGGTGTCCAGGGTGTCGCGCAGCCCCTCGATCAATATCGGCCCGAACATCGGCGCGTCCGCCAGCTGTGCGAGCCCTGCGCGCAGGGTCAGTAACAAGCCGACCAGATTGCCGCTGTCGACGGTCGAGACGTAGTGCGGTCGCAGCGGCTCGCGGGTCTGGGTGTCGTACCAGTTATAGAAATGCTGCCGATGACGTTCCAGCCCGTTCATGCTGTCAAGCGAGGCCGAAAGCCTGGCCAGCAGGCGCTCGGTGCTCAGATAGCCGAAGTCATGTGCGGCCAGATGGGCCAGCAAGGACATGCCCATGTTGGTCGGCGAAGTGCGATGGGCAACGGCGTGCTTTGGCTCTTCCTGCACGTTGTCCGGTGGCAGCCAGTTATCTTGCGGGCCGACGTACTGATCGAAAAAAGCCCAGGTCTTGCGCGCCAGCACCCGCAGAAAGCGCAGTTCTTCAACGCCGGGAGTGAACACTGACTGCTCCGGCGCCGAACTCAGCCGCCAGGCAAGCCAGGGCCCGGCAAGCCACGCCAGCCAGAGCGGACTGGCAATGGCCAGTGTCAAGGGGTCGTCCGCCAGCAACACGATCACAATCGCCGACGCCAGCGGCGCGACCCACATTTGTCGATACAGCCCCGACAGCGTGTTGCCGGTGTTGCGTTCCACCTCTCGCGAAGGCTGCCATTGCAACAGCAGGCGTCGACTGAAGCCGACGCGCCACAGTGAGCGCAGGATGGCATCGGCGCTGTAGAACATCTCGAACGGCAGCCAGGCCAGGGTCAGGCAGGCGCGGGCCAGGTCCTGGCCCAGATCGTCCAGCAGCGCCTTGAGGTATTGCCAATAGGGCACGCCGGCAGGCGGTTGCATCAGCTCGGTCAGCGCACGCAGCAACGGCTGGATCACCAGCAGCCCCACGACGGTCAGGGTCCAGCCCAGCGGCTGGCTGCTGGCAAACCAGGCCCAGGCGAACATCATCAGGGTCGCCAAGGGTTCAAGGCTGCGTCGCAGGTTGTCGAGAATCTTCCAGCGCGCCATGACGCTGAGCCGGTTGCGCGCCCATTCGCCGCTGGCGTTGCGCGCCCAGGGTGACAACCAGGGCAGCAGTTGCCAGTCGCCGCGAATCCAGCGGTGCCGGCGCTTGACGTCCGCCCCATAGCGCGACGGGTATTGCTCGTACAGTTGCACATCGCTGAGCAGGCCGGATCGTGCGTAGCAACCCTCGATCAGGTCGTGGCTGAGGATCTGGTTATCCGGCAGGCAGCCCTCCAGCGCGCAGGTGAACGCATCGACGTCATAAATGCCCTTGCCAATGAAAGAGCCCTGCTGGAACAGATCCTGATAGACGTCCGACACCGCCCGGGTATACGGATCGACACCGGCGTCGCTGCCCATCAGCCGGGCGTAGATCGAGCGCGTGGCGCTGGTCAGGCTGATGCCGACGCGCGGTTGCAGTACCGCGTAGCCTGAAATGATCTGTTCACCCAGCGAGTCGAATAGCGGTCGGTTCAGCGGGTGCATCATCGCGGCCACGCACTGGCGAGCAACATCGCGCGGCAGCAGCGTATCGGTGTCCAGGCTGATGACGTAGCGCACTGCGCTCAGCGGGGTGATGTCACCGACGATGGCGCTGAAGCGGTCGCTGCCAATGCCGCGCAGCAAGGCATTGAGTTCAGTCAGCTTGCCGCGTTTACGCTCGTGCCCCATCCACGCCCGTTCCCCCGGGTTCCAGCGGCGCGGGCGGTGCAACAGGAAAAACCGGTCATCCACGCCTTTGCCGTATTTGCGGTTGAGCAGGGTAATGGCCCGTGACGCCTGGGCGATCAACTCATCGTCTTGCGCCTGTGTCTGTTGCGGCGCATCGAGGAAATCGGAGAGCAAGGCGAAATACAGGTTGCTGTCGCGGTTGGCAAGAAAACGCACCTCAAGGCCTTCGACCAGTTCATCGACATCCGCCAGGTTGGCGATCAGCGTCGGGATGACCACCAAAGTGCGCGCGTCGTCCGGGATGCCGTTGGCGTAATCCATCTTCGGCAGCACCGAGGGCAGCAGACTGAAGGTCACCAGCCAGTTGATCAGGCTCAGCGCCAGTCGGCTGGTCATGATCAGACAGGGCACCGCCAGCAGCAGGATGGCCATGTCCGGCACGCGGTCGCGATGCGCCGAGGCCAGCAAGGGCCAGGCAAAAACCAGCGTCAGCACACCGGCCGGCGCCAGGTAAAACAGCAGCGGCGAGTGCTGTAACAGACGTTTCCAGCGCTCATGCAGCGGCACACGGGCGTTGAGTTGCCGTTCCAGGATCGGCAGTCCGGCGCTGATCAGGTAGTAGCCGACGTGACGCGCCAGCACCTGACAGGAGACCGAGCCGGCCTGGGCCGTGGCCAGTTCGATGGCCAACCGTGCCACCTGGATTTCCGAGTGCTGCGGGCTGCGTCGGGCCAGGCGTTCAATGACGTGGCGATAGCTGTCGCGGGTGCTGAAATCCATGGTCCGATAGACCGCCGCAGGGTCTTCGCTGAGTATCTGCTCGACGTGGCTCATCGACTCGACGAATTCGCGCCAATCGGTGGCCGAAAGCTGACGCAGGCTGCCGATGCTGTTGCCGATGGACACCTGATCGGCAGCCTGCTGCTGCGCATCGAGTTGCACCTGGCGTTCGATACTGGAGCCTGTTTCGCCCAGCATCTGCTCGATCCAGTTCAGCGGCAGTGCCAGGGCCGCGCTCTGGCCCTGCAGACGGCGGGTGAATTCGGCCACGAAGGCGGCGGTCATCGGCGGGGCGGAGCGGGCCATGTCGGCGACGGTCAGCACCACGCTCTTGATGTCCTGTTCACAGGTCAGGATCAGACGCTCGGCCCAATCATCGGCCAGGTTGCGATCATCGGCATTGGCCATGACCCGGGAGGCGACTCGCCGCAGGTTTTCGATCAATGCCAGGCGCAGCATGATCGGTATCGCCCACAGCTCGCCCAACGCCAGCGGCATCACCGTCTGATAGGCCAGAATAAAGCGCGTCAGGCTTTGTTCGTCGACCCGGCCGTCGCCATGGGAAATGGTTTCCAGGGCGATGTCGTAGACCCGTGGCAGCCCGGCCGATGCCCCGTTGCTCAGGCGTGGCAACTCGCGGCTGTAGCCTTTGGGCAGGTGAGTCCGGGCGGTGCGAATGTGGTCTTCGATCAGGAAAAAATTGTCCAGCAGCCACTCGGCCGCAGGGGTTGCGCGTCGGGTCGACAGTTGCGCCTGGGCCAGGGCGGTGCAGCTGCGTTTGAGCAGACTTTCGTTGTCGTCCAGCCTGCGCAGCATCGAATCGCGGGCAGACAGCGCAGTCAGGCGATGCTGACCGGCCAGCGCAATGCCGTGACTGGCCATCTGATCGGCACTGAAAAGCTCCGAGCGCAGAATCGGCTCGTATTCGAATCGAGGTTGTGAAAATCGTCCGGCTCGGAAAAACCGGGGCGCGCGGGAAATCGCCCGCTGGATGCGTGTCCATATGCCGTTCATAGAGTCCTGTGCCCGAAACGCACGACTGCCATTGCGCGCATGTTAGGAAGCGCCGACGCCGAGCGCCAGCACCGGGAAGCGCCTTGTGGCACGTCGTCTTGCAGCCTTGAGTGTGGGGATTTTTCGCGGGGTTCGTCTGTGCGCTGGCGAACATAACCGCCCGCGAAAGCGTACGGCGCGTGCGCCAGAGCCTTGGGGCGCGGCCGGAAAACCGTGTCAGGAATGTCGCTGGATCTATATTGCGCAAGAACCCACCTTCCGGGCTCAAGAAGGTGTAGAAGGGAGTCATCTCCACGCCTTGGCGACTGATCATGCACCCTAAACAGCGACAGGCAGTTTTCTGGGAGTGGGCCGATTGCAGGCTGCACAGCCGGTGCGTGGACACCGTCACCTGTGACGGAACCCAGCTTGATATCCAGGTGCGCACCTCGCGACAGGGCGTGGTGCAGCTGTTTATCGGCATTTATGCGAAAACCGGCGCCATGGTGATCGAGGAGTATTACCCCGATCGCCACGAGCAAAGCATGACCCTGGCGCTGAAATGGGGAGAAGACAGGGGGCGTGCCTTCTGCATCCCGTTGCCGCTGCCACATCCGAGGCTGACCCAACGCTTGCATTGACCGTTTGCCTGCCGCCGGCAAGCCGGACTGCTACAGGGTTTTGACGTCGAATGTCTCACCGACTGGCGTCAGGCACACCGCAGTGGCAGGATTTCGCTGCCGCTTCGCGCCAGATCGCGAGCAAGCTTGCTCCTACGGCCTTCGGCGAGAATCAAAAGCACATCTGCAAGCGCGGCGGCATCCCGATTTCCCACCGCCCGCGGCCAGAATCAAAAGCAGATCGGCAAGCGCGCCGGCATCCCGATTGACCACACAACTGTAGGAGCCAGCTTGCTGGCGAAAGCGTCCGCACAGGCGCTGCAATAATGACTTGTCCTGCGTATTCACCCCCACGCTGGGGTCCCGCCGCCCGCGGCCAGAATCAAAAGCACATCTGCAAACGCGGGGGAAGTCAGCCGCGACACCACTTGGCAGTTGAACCCGGCGCCATAGTGCTGAATGATCACCCCCATCCAAGGGCCTGGAAATCTGATCCATGACGTCATTCATCATTCGCGAGCTGAAAAGTACGGACACTGAAGCGCTGCTGGCGTTCGAAGTGCGTAACCGACATTGGTTCGAAGCCAACATCGACGCACGCGCCACGTCGTTCTATTCGCCAGAGGGGGTGGCCGATCATATCGCAGGGTATCTGTCCGATTTTGCCAGCGGCGCCTGGCACCCGCTGGTCATTGAAGACGCGGACGGGTCCATCGTCGGTCGCGCCAATCTGAAAAGCATCGATTCGGCCACAGCTTGCGCCGAAGTCGGTTACCGGATCGATCAGCACGCCTGCGGGCAGGGCCTGGCTACGTTGGCGCTCAGGCACATGATCGAGCAGGCCCGGGTGCGCTGGAAACTCACACAACTGGTTGCGTATGCCTATCAGGCAAACCTGGGCTCGCAGAAGGTGCTGGATCGCTGCGGGTTTGTGCTGGAACACGCCGATGGCGATGACGAACCGGCCAAGGAACGCCGATTTGTGCTTTTCATCCACAGCGCCGGCTCGCTCAGGTGATCAAGGGGCGGTCAAGCCACCAGCGTCGGGCGCTCGCTTCAAGGACAGCGCGACTGGTAGGATCAGCCCTGATAGTCAGCCAGACAGTCGGAAAAACAGGCAGATATGACGGGCAAAAAACCAGACAGCAACGGCCGCGGCAGTGGTGGTGTGACCTTGAGCGATGTGGCACGCCTGGCCGGCGTCGCACCGATGACCGTATCGCGTTGCCTCAATCAACCTGACAGCGTTCGCAGCGAAACGCGGCTGAAGGTGCAGCGCGCCATCGACCAGACCGGTTATGTGCAAAATCGCCTGGCCGGCTCACTGGCCACCAGCCGCAGCCGCCTGGTCGCGGTGGTGCTGCCGATGGTCACCAATCCGATTTTTTCCGACACCTTCGAAGCCATCAACGAGTGCCTGACACGCTCGGGCTATCAGGTCCTGCTGGGCATCTCGGGGTATCAAAGCGAGCAGGAGCAGGAGCTGCTCGATGTCATCCTCAGCCGTCGCCCCGATGGCATCATCCTTACCGGGACCCTGCACACACCGGCCAGCCGCAATCGCCTGCGGGCCTCGCGAGTGCCTGTGGTCGAAACCTGGGACCTGAGCCCCGAACCGATCGATATGCTGGTGGGTTTCTCCCATGAGCAGGTCGGCCGTGAAGTCGCCCATCACCTGCTGGCACTGGGTTATCGCCGCTTTGCCTTGCTGGCGGTCAATGATCCGCGCGGCCTGCGGCGGGCCGAGAGCTTCATCCAGACCTTGGCCGAACAAGGCATCGGCAACGTCGCGCAGCAGGTGTTCACCGGGTTGCCGACGCTGGCCCACGGCCGCAGCGGATTGAGCGTGCTGCTCGATGATGACAGCCGCTCGACGCAGGGGCCGTTGATGATTGTCTGCACCTCCGACACCATCGCCCACGGCGTGCTCACCGAAGCGGCCGCGCGCGGCATTCAGGTGCCGCAGCAGGTGGCCGTGATGGGCTTTGGCGACATGAACTTTGCCAGTCATACCTTCCCGGCACTTTCCACAGTGCGCATCGACGGCGCTCTCATGGGGGATTGCGCAGCGCGGATGCTGCTTGAGCGCATGCAGGAGCAGGGCACTGCGAGCGACGCCAGAGACATTGGCTTCTCCCTGGTCCAGCGCGAGAGTACCCGCCGACTGGACGACATCGGCCAATGAGCACCGGCAGCGCTCGCAGGTCATCAGCGTAGAGCCCGCTGCCAGCGCGCCAAAGGCCATCCGCCATCCATCCACGACCTGGCTCCTGGCAAGCCGATACGCCGTCGCTTGATAGCGCTAACATTTATGATTCATCTCACCGTTTCTCGGAATTAACTTGTCACGGAACGGGCATTACGTTAGGTTTCAGTGACAAATGGTAGCGCTACCAAATAACAGTTTGCCATTCCAGGATAAAAACAATGTCGACCATTACCTGTGTGAGAACGCTGCGCCTGCCTGAACGTCCCAAGCTGATCTGGCTGGAAATCGAGACCGACGAGGGCTTGATCGGGCTGGGTGAAACCTTTCGCGGCGCCGCCACCGTGGAAGCTGCGGTGCATGAACTCATCGCCCCGGGACTGATCGGCCGGGACTCGCGTCAGATCGAGGCGATTTCCCTTGAGCTGAGCACGCCCTATGTCGGTTATCACAGCGCCAGCGCCGAGATTCGTGCCGCCAGCGCAGTCGACATCGCGCTCTGGGACCTCAAGGGCCAGCGCCATGGCATCCCCATCCATGAAGCCCTGGGTGGTGCCTGCCGCGACCGGATCCGGGTCTACAACACCTGCGCCGGTTACGAATTCAACACACAGCAAGGCGCCAGACGGGAAATCACTGGCGCCGATCGCGCCCAGGGCCCCTACGACGATCAACTGGCGTTTACCCGCGATGCAGGCGCGCTGGCGGTCAGTCTGGTGGAGGAGGGGTACACGGCCATGAAAATCTGGCCGTTCGACCGCTTTGCCCGTCAGGCCGGCGCCAACAGCATCAGCCTGGCCGAGGTCAAACAAGGCGTCGAGGCCTTCCGCCAGATCCGCCAGGCCGTGGGTGATCGCATCGAAATCATGTGCGAGCTGCACAGTCTCTGGGACAGCAGCGCCGCGTTGCGCATCTGCCAGGCGCTGGAGGAGTTCGAGCCGTACTGGGTCGAAGACCCGCTGTGTAAAATGGACGATGCCCGGGCGCTGGCCGACCTGCGAAACCGCACCCGGGTGCCGATCTGTGCCAGCGAGACACTGGGCGGCAGCGTCGCCTATCGCGACTTGCTCGCGGCAGGCTCCATGGATTACCTGATGCTCGATCTGGTGTGGTGTGGCGGTTTCACCGAGGCGCGCAAGATTGCCGCGCTGGCCCAGGTGTATAACAAGCCGCTCGCGCCCCATGACTGCACCGGCCCGGTCGCGCTGTTCGCCGGCCTTCATCTGGGCCTGCACGCGCCGACCGCTGTGTTGCAGGAGGTGGTACGCGCGTCGTTGTCGACCTGGTATGGCGAGCTGGTCACTGATCTGCCAGAGATCAGCGCAGGTCATGCGCATGCACCGACCCGGCCGGGGCTGGGCACCGCGTTACGACCGCAGATCAAACAACGGCACGACGCAATCATCCGCGAAACCACTCGCTGATCACTGCACGCCAGCGCCGCGCCTGACCGCCGCTGACGTTTCGTAGACCACTGTTGCCTGCTATCGAGAACACAATGAAAAGAATAGATTCTCTGCGGCGTTTCATCGCCGAACACCGTCGTTATGAAGTCATTGTGCTGCTGTTCGTCATGATGATTGTCAATCAGGGCGACCGCGCCACGCTGTCCATTGCCGGGGCCAGCGTGTCGCAGGAACTGGGGCTGGACCACGCCGAAATGGGCTGGCTGTTTTCCGCGTTCGCCTGGGCGTACATGCTGCTGCAACTACCCGGCGGCCTGGCTATCGATCGCTTCGGCAGCGTCAAGGTGCTGGGCCTGGCAATCGTCGCCTGGTCAGTCTTCACTGCGGCCATCGGCAGTGTCGCGATCATGCCGGTTGGCATCGCGTTCTTTGCCGTGTTCGCCTTGCGCTTTCTGGTGGGGGTGGCCGAGGCTCCCTGCTTCCCGGCCAACAGCAAGATTGTCTCAATGTGGTTTCCCACGGCGGAGCGGGGCACGGCGACGGCGATTTTCAATGCCTCGCAGTATTTCGCCGCAGTGGTGTTCACCCCGTTGCTGGCCTGGATCTCGACGCGCTGGGGCTGGCCGTGGATCTTCTACGTCATGGGCGCGGCCGGGATAGCCATCGGCGTGGTGTTCATTGTGCGTATCAAGGCACCGGTGGATCACCCCGCCTTGAGCAACGCCGAGCTGGAGAGCATCCGTCAGGGGGGCGCCAACCTTCAGGAACGGCCGGCTTCGGCCGGCGAAAAACAGAGCTGGAGTGAAACCTGGGCCAGCGCTCGGGGCCTGCTCGGCCAGCGTATGTTTCTGGGGATCTACCTTGCGCAATTTTGCATCAGCACCCTTACATTCTTCTTCCTGACCTGGTTCCCGGTGTACCTGGTGCAGCAACGCGGCCTGTCGACTCTCAACGCCGGGCTACTGGCGGCCGTGCCCGCCATCTTCGGTTTCATCGGCGGCATCGGGGGCGGCATGGTCTCCGACTGGATGCTGCGCAAGGGCGTCTCCCTGACGCGTGCACGCAAGATTCCGATCTACATCGGCATGGCGCTGTCGATGAGCATGATCCTGTGCAACTACGTACAGACTGACCTGCTGGTGGTGCTGTTCATGGCCCTGGCGTTCTTCGGCAAAGGCATGGGGGCACTGGGCTGGGCGATCATCTCGGACGTTTCACCCAAGCGCAGTGCGGGCATGAATGGCGCGATCTTCAATACCTTCGGCAGCGTCGCCGGGATCGTCACGCCACTGGTGATCGGCTACATGGTGCAATCGATGGGCTCGTTCAATGGCGCTCTGGTGTACGTCGCGCTCAATGCCGCAGGGGCCTTCATCAGTTACATGTTCATTGTCGGCGAGCTGCGCCGTCCCGATGAAATCGTCGCGGATACGAGTGCGCCGGCGCTGGCGCAGACAGCCGTGACCGGGCGCGGATAGCCCATGCCGGCGCTTACGGGTCAATGAGGTGAAACCGCTTTTGATGGTTTCACCTCGATCCTGCCGCCACACCCCACGACTTTTTTGAAATTTTATTCCGCCAGCGCCGGTCAGGTCTGTGTAGGGCGCAGCCGTGCACCGGTAAAAAGCAAATCACGAGAGGGATATCGATGTTCAATCGACGTAGTTTCTGCAAGGCAACCGCCGTGGCTTCAGCTGCAACGGCCCTGACATCCAGTCACCTGGTGCAGGCCGCCGGGGTTCTGACGGCGGATCGGGGCCTGATCAAAGCTGGTCAGGCGCTGATCGAAGTGGCTCAGCTCGACTGGTTATGCAACGCCGTGGGCTTAACCTCCACCGGCCGCCTGTTTGTTGGCCTGCCACGCTGGCCAGGCTTCGAGAAAACCCCGTCGATTGCCCAGTTGCTGCCCGACGGCACGCTCAAGCCATTCCCCGGCGGCGACTGGAATAACTGGCAGCCGGGCAAATCAGGCGCCAGGTCGCTGGTCAAGATCAACACGATCCACATCTTCGACGACGACACGCTGTGGGCGATCGACCAGGGCGAAGATGCAGGGCCTCAGGGTATTAATCCGGGGCAGAAAATCCTTCAGTTCGATACCCGCGACGGCAGGCTGTTGCGCTCCATCAGCTTGCCGCCCAGCGTGCTCCCGGCCGGGGCCAACCTCAATGACTTACGGCTGGACAGCGAGCACGCCTACCTGACCGATTCAGGTCTGGGGGCGATCATCATCGTGAACTTGAAAACCGGCACCGCCTTGCGTCGCCTGGCCGATCATCCGTCCACCAGAATGAGTCCCGAGCGGCGGCCGCTGGGCGAGGCGGGGCAGGCGTTGCTGATGCCCGATGGCAGCGATCATCAGGTGCATTCCGATCCGTTGGAAATAAGCCCGGACGGCAAGTGGCTGTACTACCAGCCGCTCACCGGGCCGTTATGGCGGGTGCCCACCGCAGCGCTGCGCGACACACTGGTCACCGAAAAGGCGCTCGGTGAACAGGTCGAATTTGTCTATGACACCGGCGCGCTGACCGGTACCGCCATGGACAGCGCGGGCAATCTCTATCTGGGCGAATACGACAAACCGCGCGTCACCGTGCTGTCCCCGGACGGGACCCTGCGCGTCGTGGTCGAAGATCCCCGGTTGTGGAATCCCGATGCCATGATCGTTTCCAATCAGCGTGAGCTGTATATCCCGGTACCGCAGAGTGCTCGGATGGCGTCGAACCGCGGACCGAACGGCGTCGGCGCGTTGCAGTTGCCGTTCAAGCTGTACAAGGTCCAGTTACCGGCGTATCTGGGCACGCGCGAGGCTGTGCCGACCATGGTCGGCAAGCCATTGGCGGCGTCCTGAACCTAAGTGGCGAGCTCCATTCATCAAGGAGGTCTGCATGCCTGTCGACATCCCCCTGAACCGTAGAACACTGCTCAAGTTCGGCGCGGCGGCAAGTGCCGCCCTGGCGCTGCCCACTGGCTGGGCGGCAACACAGGGATCCGCTTCAGCTCCTGCCACGGGGCTGATCATTCGCCACGCCAGCGTGCTCAGCATGGACCCCGCGCTGGGTGACCTGACGGACACCGACGTGCTGATTCGCGATGATCGCATCATCGCTGTCGGCAGGGGCTTGCCAGGCGATGGCGCGCAGGTGATCGACGCGTCCGGGATGATCCTGATCCCTGGCCTGGTGGATGCCCATTGGCATCTGTGGAACAGCGTGCTGCGCAACAGCGCGCCTGCGCCCGGCGGTGAGGCGTTTTTCAAATCACAGCTGGCGATCAGCAAACGGTTTACCCCGAAAATGTCAGCGCTCGGGGTGCGTCTGGGCCTGTTGGAAGCGGCCAATGCCGGGATTACCACGATCAACAATTGGGCGCATAACCTGCGCAACCCGGCATTCGCCCAGGCAGAGTTGCAGGCCATGCACCAGAGCGGCCTGCGCGGGCGCTTCTGGTACGGCTATGCGCAAGATCTACCGGCCACGGCCGAGATGGATTTCGCCGATGTTCGCAGTGTGCAGGCACAGCTGCGCGCGATGCCCGGAAACCGCTTTGACCTTGGCCTGGCCATCCGCGGGCCCGAACGCACCGAGGCGTCGGTCTGGGAGCCTGAGTTCGCGTTCGCCAGGGACTGCGCACTGCCGATTTCCACCCATATCGCGGTAACCCCGCAAATGCAGGGCAAGAAAGCGGTGCAGCAATTGGCGCAAAGAGACTTGCTCGGGCCTGCGGTGCAGTTGGTGCACGCCACTCATGTCGATGCAGAAGATGTGAAGAGCATCGCTCGGGCCGGGGCCTCGGTGTGCCTGACGCCGTTGACTGAAATGCGCGTGGGCTACGGCCTGGCCCCTGTGGAGGTGCTGCACAAAGCAAACATTGCGCTGACCCTGGGCATCGATACCCTGGTGCTGAGCGGCAACGCCAACCCGTTCATGGTGATGCAGAGCGCGCTCAATCTGGCCACCGCAATGAGCGGCGACGAGCAGGCGCTCAGCGCCCGGGATGTGTTGTTCTGGGCGACCCAGGGCGGCGCCGATGCCATGGGACTTGGCGCCCGGCTCGGCTCCGTCACGCCTGGCAAGTTGGCCGATCTGACGCTGATCAACGCCAATCGGCTGGGGATGATGCCGGTCAACGACCCGTGTGCCAGTGTCGTGCAATCAGCGACGCCGGCCGATGTCGACACAGTCATCGCAAATGGTCGGCTGCTCAAACTGGGCGGCAAGCTACTCGATAGCGACTTTGCGGCGCTGACCCAAGAGGTCGCTCAACAGCTCAGGACGTTATGATGGCGCCGCTCAACTGCGCTCTTTCATGGGCAGACGTTTGATCGAGTAGGCGCGCTTTTCGTCTTCGGAGTTGTAGTAAACGTTCTGCGTGGTGCTCAGGCTGTTGTGGCGTAAATCCACCTGCAAGTCTTTCATGTCCCGGTACGGGGCATCGAAGGTCGCCGAGGTATGCCGCAGCCAGTGAAGTGACGCCGCGCGCAGCCTGCCGACGTCCTCATCCGGCCAGTTTTCAGCCTGCATGCGTTCAAGGGCGCGATCGAACACTTCCTGCAACAACAGGCGGATGTGCCGATCCGACAAGCCGCCGCGACCGCGCTGGGTCGCAATCAGTGGCGTGGTCTCGCGGAAGCCGGGCAGCGGCGACAACCCCTGGTGCAGTCGCCAGCGCTTGAGGTAGTTCTCGACGTAATCGTCGCGCACGCTGATCTTGCCGGCTTTGTTGCCTTTACCTACAACGTGATACCACCAGTTGCCGGCGCTGTCCTTGCGCAAATCGCCCATGCTCGGCGTCCAGTTTTCCCGGCCGACCAGGTCGGAGACCCGCAGGTACATGGCGAAGATAGTCGCCACGATGAACAGCGTCCGTTCGTACTTCGCCTCCTTGGCGGCGAGCAGTTCCGCCGTTTCCAGCACAAAGTCCCACTGCAGTGAAGTCAGGATCCGAGTGTCCTGGTCGCCGGTCGTGCGCTGCTTGTATTTGCTCTTCTGTTTAACCGCCCTGAAGGGATTGTGTTCGCAGAAACCCTCGTCGATCGCATGCTGAAAAAAACTTCCGCAGACAGCAAAGATCTGCGCAATCGAGCCTTGTGCCGGCTTGTAGAGCTCCTGAAGGAGAGGGCGGTTCTGCTCACTGGCGCGCTTGCGTTCTTCCTTGGACACCGACTGGCTGAACGGCCGCCAGTCAGCGTTCAACGCATAGGTGTCGCTTGCCAGCTTCTTGCGCGCGCCAATGCGGATGAACCTGGCCTTGACCACAGGCCCGACCCAGGCCGGATCAGGGGCCAGACAGAACTCCAGAAACGCTTCGGCATGGGTACGTCGCATGCTCAGCAGGGGGGTTCTGGACTTGATCATGGTCCACAGCAGCAGTCGCTCGACGTGGGTACGGTAAGAGTTGAAGGTCGACTCATTGCCCGAATAGGACTTCAAAAAGCTGCGTACCGCCCGATAGCCTTCCACGGCCTGGATCTCGATCGGGAACTGCCCAAGAAACTCGCTGATCGCCGGCAGCTCCTGCTGGAGTGAGCTGAAGTTGAGCTCGGCGAAGCGCACATAGGTTTCAAACAGCGGATGGGGTGTCGAAGGGGCTGGCATGGAATTCGCGGGATAGGACCATAAGGAATTGGCGGGTATGATCCTCCCGACAACAGCATTGTGCAATATCCGGGTCTGACAGTTATCGGATATTGCATAAATGGCCAAGCCCTCTTGGCAGTGGCCCGGCTCGGTTCCCCGCAATAAACGACTGCAATGGGACACTAACCACCATTTGCCCTCTACCACCGCAGGGTAGAGCGCACGGTGACAGGCCCATTTCTGGTCTCTTATCGCGGATTTGGGCAGCAAGCCCCATATGCCCGCCGTCCATATCCGCCTCAGAGAACACCGTCCCCTAAGCCTGGAGCCTCCGTCGCAGGATTGCTTGCAACAGAGTGCGCTGCGACGGCATGTACCCAGCGCGACCTGCATCGCAGCCATGGGTACGCTCGATTTGAAGCACAGCGATTGCTCGATGAACCCTTGCATGCACCTGCAGACTGAGCAGCTCGGCGCGCTCCGGCAGTGATGACCACTATCTGTACTGTCGTGGTACGTACGTAGTACATAACAGGTCTACGCACACAGACATCACAGCACCAGGCACGCGGGCCGACGTGCTGACGCCCAGATTTGATTCGTCATGTGGAGTACGTTCAGTTGAGTCGCGGTAGATCATTGCTTGCCGATGAGACTGTTGCTGCCATGACAACGTTGGCGAAGATGATGCGAAAATGCGCGCTGACGGAACGCACGGCAAGCGAGGGAGAATTCTATGTGTTCGGCTCGGTGTTTGTGGATGACAGCTCAGGGTCTTGAATCAGGACCCTGGATAGGTTTCAAATCTGACAGGCTCGACCCTGACGAAGATAAAGACACATTCGTATAATGTATATTATGTTAAATGATGTGTATGGGTCGTTCCGCATGCTTGAATCAACTCGCTCGTCAACCTGCTTGGCAACTCCACTGCATCTGCTGCGCGGCTGACTCATTGTTCATGAAGAAACCGGGAAAGCGAACCGCCTTTGCGTCAGCGTTCAGCTCAGCGCCTCCATTTGCCTCGATCCACCGGCAACACACATCGTCCTGACGCACGCGTTATTCACATCTAAAAGCGCCGCCACGACCCATCGCCTCTTGGATGTCCGAAGCTACCCGATCACATCGTCAGGCTGGATGGAAGAAAATGTCTCCGCGATGGGAATGCCGGCTCTGCACCTTTCGTACGGTAGGCCAAACGAACGAGCAAATCGCTCGTCGGCTGTGACTCAGTCGTTAGGAGTGTCCCACACGCATGTACCCATGATTGCACCCACCCCTAGCGCAAACGGCGCACAAAACCTGAGCATACCGCCAATGGGCGAGCTCGCCCGACGCCCGTTCAGTTTGGTTGAAAATCATCATCCGAACCTCCCCCGCTGAGCGTTGCCGAACCAGGATTGTCCCAGTGAATCGGCAAGAAGAGATGAGATGACCTATCAAGAATCACAAGCCGCACCATATCTTGATGCAGGCGAATCGGTGGTGCTATTCGACGGCACATGCAGGCTTTGCACCGGCTGGGCGAACTTCATAATCCGCCATGATTCCACGCACCGCTTCAAGCTTGCCCCAGTTCAGTCGCACGAGGGACAGGAACTGTTGAAATGGGCCGGGTTGCCGACGCATGAATACAACACGATTGTGGTGATCGAAGACGACCGCTTCTACGTCCGATCCGATGCAATGTTCACGATTCTGGCTCGACTACCCGCTCCTTGGCATTGGCTATGCGCAGCACGGATTGTCCCCCTGTTCTTGCGCGACTGGATGTACGACAAAATCGCTCTTAATCGCTTCAAGCTGTTCGGCAGGTATGACACCTGTCGCATGCCTCAGCCTGACCACCCGGGTCGTTTCTTGAAGACTCGAGACTAGCTGACCAACACGCCGTAAGAGCCAGTACACCCGCTCTTTCGCTATAGCATTTCTTGAACGCTAAGGCGGCTACCGACAGCGTTCGGTTTCTTCTACCTGGGCTCATACCGGGATCAGCAGGGATAACGATCTCACGCCTGAAGCCGCGAAACTGTATGAATACCTGACTCACGTCGAGAACTGAATGAGCTGGGTCGAGGTCATGTACAACCTGTCCACTCCTTTTGCTTTTCAAGACAACCGGCCATTCAATGAAGCCTGAACCGATGAGTTCTTGAATGCAGTGAGGGTAGGCGAGATCGATGGGGTTAATCTGATCGACCTCTCCTGCCTTCCTTGTCGTGCGCTTCTGAAGCGTATCAACACATGACTCCATTTCGAATGGTTCGCGTGTCGGACATAGCGCACGAATTCAAAGCTCTGGCTCGATGTCACTCGAACTCGACTACCCCTTCCCGGCCAACGCCTGCCTCGCTCTCCACCCAGACTTTCGCAATGCCCTCCTCCTCGATCAAACCGGTGATATTGAAAGGCGCTGGACTGATCAAGGGGCGCACTCCTTTGAAGCTGAACCGACGCACACAGGTATCAGGGTTCGCCCGAACGAACGCGTCCAATGCCAATGTCGCGATCAGAGGCCCGTGCACTACCGGCCCTGGATAACCTTCCTGCTCGGTTGCATAGGGCCAATCGTGATGGATGCGGTGATCGTTGAAAGTCACCGCTGAATAACGGAACAATAACGTTGATGAACGCAGCAATTCTGGAGAGTAATTCGGCGGCCAAGGTGCCGCTTGTTTCACTCTGGCGACCCAGCCACTGGGATGGCTCCAAGTCGCTCATGCAAATACTCCCACATGCTGTTCCTGGCTATACAAAATGCTGCGCGCGCGCAGTATCACGGGTACATCGATCATTTCACCGTCTACGACCGTCGCCTCGCCACCGCTAGCCTCGGCGGCCTGCAGGACTCGGCGTGCCCAATCACATTCGCTGGCTGAGGCTGTGAAGCCTGCGTGTACGGGCGCAATTTGGCGGGGATGAACACAGAGTTTGGCCCCAAAACCGAAACGCCTTGATTGGCGCGCGGCCTCTTCCAACATAGCGGGGTCATCCAGGACAGTTGTCACTCCATCGACGGGTGATGCGATACCCGCTACCCGCGATGCCAGAGCAAACTGGCAGCGGAAAGTGTTGAGTTCTTTTTCCGTGAGCTGCGTACCTAGATCGAGCTGGAAATCTATCGTGCCGAACAGCAATCGTTGCACGCTGGTTGCTTGAGCAACGTCGTGGATCGCATCGTAGCCAGCAGCGGACTCAATGATCGGCAACAACGCCACGTACTCGCCGCACCGGTTGGCGATCGATTCGAGCTCGCCCGGGCTGCAGGCCTTGGGAATCACCAGCCCGGCGAGACCGGGATGCTGCCCGAGCACCGCAATATCGTCTTCGTACCACGGCGTACCGCGCGCGTTGATGCGTACAAAAACCTTGGTCTTTTCGTTCATCCAGTCGTACAGACCAAGCCGCGCACTGTTCTTTTCGGACTCCGAGACGGCATCTTCAAGGTCGATGATGACAGCGTCCGCCCCACTATTGAGCGCTTTTGCAAAACGCTCCGGGCGTGACCCCGGCACAAACAGATAGCTACGGGGCAAGACGGCCTGCGAATCTAAAACAGCCATGCTCATTCCTCAGAAAAAGGCACCCCAGAAAGACAGTCGTGGTCAGCCTGACTGGGGCGCGAAACCTAATCAGTGATGGGAGACCTTGGGTACAGGTGCAGACGTGTCGGGCGCCATGCTTCGACCAGCTTTTCTGTCTGCTGAGGTCTTGGATGCAAGAATGGCCAGCCCCCCTGCGATGGCGCATGCTCCCAACGCCAGCAGCGAGGTGCCAAAGTCAGTGGAGATTGCGCGCGTATAGCCGACCAGCAATGGCCCGACAGATTGACCAACGAAAGTGCCTACAGCGCTTACGAAAGCCACCGCAGGGATCGCCTTACGCAACGGTAGGATCTCGGTCAGCCGTGCAAATATCAGCGGTGTAAGCATCTTCAGCGGGAAGCCCATCGAGATGAACAGTGCAATTTGCAGCCAGTAGAGACGTGCAGGCACGTATGCCGCCGCGATCATGATCAGCCCGGTAATGATGGTGGGGATCGCTGCGTGCAAACGTCGCTCCTGGTTGTGCCGGTCAGATCGGCGGGTGATGTACCAGACGCCAAGCATGGCCAATAGGAAGGGAGTGCCCGACAGCACACCCACTGTGACTTCGCCCAGGCTGTAGGACTTGAGAATCGTGGGCAACCAGAGGGTGGTGCCGTAGAGAAGAATGCTGCTCAGACCAAAACCCAGGGTCAGAAGCCATACTGCTGGTTCGTTGAAAATCTTCCACCATGGATCGGCTTGAGTTTGGCCGTGGCTTTTCTGTTCTGCGGCGAGCTCTTGGGCAATTGCTTCCCGATCAGCCTCCGGCAGCCACTTCGCGGCCCGCAGATTCTTTGGCACCATTACGAACCAGAATAGACAGAACAACCAGGCAGGTAGCCCTTCGACAATGAGCATCCAGCGCCAGTCGTAGTGCGCAAGGATTGCACCGGAGATAGGCCCGGCCAGAAAGCCACCCAACGGAACAGCGAGGTTCCAGATACCAAAGGCGCGCCCACGCTCAGCTTTGACAAACCACTGCGCCAGTAACATCGACACGGCAGCATAAATCGGGCCTTCTGCCAACCCGAGGACGAAGCGCATCGCCATGATTTCTTCGAAGGAGCGTGCGAATCCAGTAGCCATGGCTGCAGCGCCGAACAGAAACAGGCAGCATCCAATCAACTTGCGCGAGCCAAAGCGCAGCGCCAGTACTGCTGCCACGAGCTGCGTGATCACGTACCCCCACGCAAAGGCACCGCCAATCCAACCCGCCTGGACTGAACTGAGTCCGAGCTCCTTCGTCATGTACGGCAAAGCCATGGCGATGTTGGCTCGGTCAAAGAACGAGATGGTGTACATGATCATTACCGCTGGCATGATTATTTGCCAACGCTTGGCACCGAGACCTGAGTGAAACAGATTAGAGTGAGTCATTTGAGCACCAGCCTATTGTTATATTTGTGATAGGTGAGACGCTTGCCTGAATAGAATCAGTGAGTGGGATCTTTCTCCGGCCCGGCAACCACGCCGGCATCGTGCAGGCGGCCAATTTGCTCCCCGCTTAATCCCAGAATTTGATGAAGCACTTCATCTGTGTGTGTCCCTAACAGCGGAGCGGCAGTCGTTGGGGTGTGTTCGAGTCCATCGAATCTCGCGGCCGACCTGGCCGCTAGATGGTTGCCAACACCGGGCGTATCGATGCGTTCGTAGATCGGGTTGTTTGTTCCCACGCGAGGGTCGGAGGTCAGCAGTTCCCGTACGCCGTTGTATTTACCCCAACAGACTCTGAACCGATTAAGGGCGGCTTCGACCTGCTCATAAGAACGACAGGAGAACCAGGGTCGTATGAGGGCGGCAATGATCTCGCGGCCTTCGAAGCGCTGCGCCTCGTCATCAAAATTCAGGTTCAGGCTTTGCTGCGCACCCGCAATAGCCGCCTCGATCTCACAGCATTGAATCAGTGCTTTCCACTGCCCGGCCGAGATGGCGACCACCATTACACGCTGTCCGTCAGCGGTGCCGAAGTCCAAACCAAACGCCCCATACAGATGATTGCCAAGTGCAGGACGCTCTTTGCCCAGCAATTCGGCTTCGGCGAGAACGCCCAAGTGCGAAAGGGTCGAAAAGGCGACATCCGAAAGCGCCAGCTTGATATTCGAACCTTCGCCTGTGGACTGGCGGTGATTTAACGCCGCAACCGTCGCGAACGCAGCTTGATAGGCGCAGGCGACGTCCCAAGCTGGCAACACGTGGTTTACTGGGCGGGAAGCGTTCGCCTCGCCGGTGATGCTGGGATAACCAGTTGAACAGTTAACGGTGTAATCGACCGCGGTAGAACCATCCGCGTTACCCTGGATGACACAAGCAATAGCGTCAGCGCGCCGTGAAGACAGCACTTCATGGTTCAGCCAGGGTGTTTCCATGTTGGTCAACAGACTGCCAGCTGCAATCGCCATTTCAGCGACGAGCTCTTTTCCCTGTGGCTGCCGGATATCTACTGCCACCGACCGCTTGCCCTTGTTCAGCGAAGTCCAGTAAAGACTTCGGCCTCGTGGGGAAATACGCGGCATACGCTGGTAATCAATCCCCCCGCCAATCATATCGATACGAATGACGTCCGCCCCGAACTGGGCCAGTGTCATTCCTGCGAGCGGCGCGGCGATAAAGGCAGAGCTTTCGATAATGCTCACGTTTTTTAAAATTGAATAAGTCATAGCAATGACCTCGTTGCAGATTCTGGACGAAGTTAGGAAAACTTCGGGGGCTGTTTGCGAATGAAGGCTCGCATTCCTTCATGAGCGTCGGGCGAACAGAACACCCGGTCACTGGCCAACAGCGATTGACTGATCAGCTGCGCATCGGATTTGTCGTAGCAGTCGTTAATCAGCCCTTTTGCGCTGGCAATGCTCGCGCTCGGCATCGCCGCCAAACGCGCGGCCAGATCAATCGCGACTTGGTTCAATCCTTCTGGCTCTGCCAGTAGATCGACTAACCCCCATGCCAGGGCTGTTTCACCTGTTACAGGCTCGCCGAGAAACACCAACTGCTTGGTGCGCGCCATGCCAATACGCCGAGCAATGCGAAACGTTCCGCCGCTACTAGGGAATACACCGAGCTTGACCTCGGGCAGGCCGAGCTTGGTGGTGGCTGTGGCGATAATGAAATCACAGCAAGCTGCTATCTCCAGTCCGCCACCGAACGTGTAGCCGTTAAGCAAGGCAACCGTCGGTTTCGGGAAGGCACGTAGAAACTCAAACACCTTGTTTTGGAACACGAGTTTCTTTTCAAGAACCTCACCGGGCTGGAGCATGTCCTGCATCTCGTTGATGTCGGAGCCTGCGCAAAAGGCGCGATCGCCGGCGCCGGTCACCACCAATGCGCGAACCTGTGGATCCGCCTCAAGTTTGCGCAGTACCGCATAGAGCTCTTGGGTCAGCGGTCGACAGACCACATTCATTGGAGGGTTGGTCAAGGAGAGTGTGGCCACTCCTGACCGCTGTTCAATCTGGACATAGGGTTGCTGTTGCATGGCAATGCCCTCCCCTTACGCCGTTATGCCGTATTCACGAAGCTGGGCCTCGCTATAGCCCAATTGCTCAATGAGAATCTCACGGTTGTGTTCGCCTAATGCGGGCCCCGCACGCTCGATCCAGCCGGGAGTTCGAGACAGTTTTCCGACCACGTTTTGCATCCCCACCTCGCCCAATTGCGAGTCCTCCACACGGACAATGCTTTCACGCGCCTTTATCTGTTCATCCTCGAAAATCATCGAGACATCGTTCACCGGTGCGATGGTGGCACCCACTTCCTCAGAGCGTCGCAGTAAATCATCCAGACCAAACTTGCCGATCTCGGCCTGTAGCTCAGCGTCCAGCGCCTTGTCGTTGTCCAGCCGTGCGCGGTTGTCGATGAAACGCAAATCGCTGATCAGATCCGGGCGATTTACCAGAAGTGCGATCCGCTCGAACGCCACTTGAGAGCTGCCAGCGATAGCGATGTAGCGTCCATCAGCCGTGCAATAGGTATTACGGGGAGCAGTGAAAGGCAGACGACTGCCATTGCGTTCTTGGATCTGGCCAAGCTGGTCGTAATTGACGACGTGAGGGCCAATCAGCGTCAGAAGCGTTTCATAAATTGCCAGGTCTACAACCTGGCCCAAGCCAGTACGGCTCTTCTCCTGAAGCGCGACCAACGTCAGAAATGCGGCCATCACACCTGTGCTGGCATCTCCTAATGCGAAACCGGGGAGCAGCGGCGGCTCGTCTGGATTACCGCTGATATAGGCGTAACCGGCGTACGCCTCTGCCAATGTGCCGAAGCCCGGGCGATGACGGTAAGGCCCTGTCTGGCCAAAGCCGGTGATGCGCACCATGATGATCCCTGGATTGATCTCCTTGAGGACGTCATAACCCAGCCCCCACTTCTCCAGAGTGCCAGTGCGGTAATTTTCAATGATGACATCCACGTCCTTGACGAGGCGCTTGACGACCTCGACGCCCAGCTCAGACTTCAGATCCAGGGTGATCGACTTCTTACCGCGGTTGATGACCTTGTAGTACAGGCCGATGCCATCCTTGCTTTCACCCCAGCGGCGGATTTCATCACCGACGTCGGGGCGCTCTACTTTCAGAACGTCTGCGCCATGATCGGCAAGAAACATTGAGCTCATTGGCGCGGCCAAAAAATTGGAAATATCCAGGACTTTTATGCCTTCAAGCGCCCTTGATCCGAGCAGTGAATTCTTGTTGTTGTTCATACCACCTCCGACTTTGTACGTACATTACAATAAACGCACATTAGCATCAGAAGTACCGTCGTGCAATCCGCCGTTCGGCGGATTCGGAGGCAGAGTGAGGGTGAGGAAATGCTTAGCTGACAGCGCGCGCAGGCGAGGAACCGCGGGCTAAGGAGGAATTACGAGGAGCTGTCAGTTGCTCGAAATCGTGCGGATTGGGTGTAACGGCTGCTGGGGTAGTAGCTGATGGAGACCTGCACAAGCGCCTGGTTTGAGTCATAGAACGAGCGCGTGATCTTGAGAGCCGCTTCACCGGGCGTGGTTTCCAGGAGAGCGGCGATCCGGTCGTCAAGCAATGTCGCAGTTACGTCCTGCTGAATCTCGCTTACTTTAATATTGTAGAGCTGCTCAATTCTCTTATAGATCGGGGTGTTGGAGACTGCAGCTGTCTCCTGGGCCTCACCATACATAGGGTGGAGGTAAATCAGTACATAACTCATCGGCAAATCAGCACCCGAGCTAAACCTGAGAAATCCTGCTTCCGACATCAGTTGCCCGGTTTTGCAGCCCAGTACAGTCGCGAGCTCCGCTGCCACCTTGAGCTCTTGACGCGAGGTTGCACGCATCTCAGTTGACTCGACGAAATGCAGCAGATCGCTGGTCGAGTTTACTGCGCGGAATGTCTCGGTTTCGACTCCCGCACTACGCACAATCGTGCCGATTCCCGGATGGGAGGAAATCATGCCTCGATCACGAAGCACTCGTAGTGCCTGGCGCACCGTTTGGCGGCTAACGCCATAAAGCTCCGTCAGCTCTTGCTCGGTAGGGAGCGTCGTCGATGGTTTATATTTGCCGGAAGCGATGTCCTTCATCAGGAGCTCAGAGACTGCGGCATATAGCGGTTGGCGACCGCCACCACGTACGGGTCTGTCCGAATCTCCATTGACGAGCATTGTACGGCCTCTTCTGCGTTGGTGTGGAAAGAGGAAAGAATACCAACATAGGGCCGTAACGAGAAACCCAGACCCTGAGTGCGTCGTCGATGGCGATGATATGCTGCTGCGGTATTTCCCGAGTTCGTCCATCACTGAGGCAGCGCGTACGCCACTACGTAGTCTCCCTTCTTCGTCGTAGCCGAGTTACCGCCAGCACTGATGACCACAAATTGCCTGCCGCTTTTTGGTGAGATGTAGGTCATCGGCGTTGCTTCCGCACCCACAGGCAGACGCCCTTTCCACAATTCCTGACCCGTGCGCACATCAAATGCTCGAATGTAGAAGTCTTGCGACGCCGCGATAAACACCAGGCCGGTCGACGTGGTGACCGGCCCTCCCCGCGTGGGCATGCCGATAGGCATAGGCAGGTGGGTAGCTATACCCAATGGCCCAGTGTCTTGCGTCGTTCCAAGGGGCATTGACCAGGCGACCTTGCGCGTTGCGAGGTCGATTGCGCTGATGGTTCCGTAGGGCGGCTCCTGGCACGGAATGCCCAACGGCGACAGGAAACGTCCCATCTCGATCCCCCATGGCGTACCCGCCTGCGGTGCATTGCCCTCATGGCCACCCCCCTTCACACCTGCTACGTCATAGGCTTTGCGAGCAATCATGCGATTCCAGATGGCGACACGGGTGTCGTTCACGATCAGGTAACCGAGGTTTTCCGCGACAGAAACCGATCCCCAATTCATGCCACCCAACCAGCTTGGGTACTGAATCGTCAGGCGCTCGCTGGGAGGCGTGAATTCACCCTCGTAGCGTGCCTGGCGGAAATCGATGCGGCAGATCAACTGATCGATGGGCGTCAATCCCCACATACGCTTTTCGCTCAGCGGTTCGGTACCAATGGCAGGCATACCCACCGAGTAAGGTTGGGTCGGCGAACTACGATCATCCGCTACGCCGCCTTGGGGAACAGGATGCTCTTCGACTTTGGCGATGGGCGTGCCAGTGCGGCGATCCAGCATGAAGATCTGGCCACGCTTGGTGGTCTGGATCAGCGCCGGCAGGGTTGCGCCGTGACCATCGGGTACATCGTAAAGGGCTGGCTGCGAGGGCACGTCGTAGTCCCATCGATCGTGATGCACGGTCTGGAAGTGCCAGCGCTCCCGGCCCGTTGCGATATCCAGCGCAACAATGGACGAGGAATAGCGATCATCAGCTGCCGACCTCTCGCCGCCCCAGAAGTCCGGCGTCGCATTGCCTGTGGGCAGATAGATCAACCCCAACGCGTCGTCGAAAGCAGGTGTCGACCAGACGTTGGGCGTACCTGGCGTATAGCTTTGCCCTTCAGGGGGCTCGCGGGTAATCGCCGGGTTACCCAAGTCCCACGCCCAGACCAGCGCGCCCGTGCGGACATTGAATGCACGTACGACGCCAGACGGCTCGCCGGTTTTCTGGTTGTCCCAGACCAGCCCGCCGACTACGACCAGATCGCGCACAACGGTGGGCGCTGCTGTCGGAAAATAAAGCTCCTTGTCAGGGCTCCCCATGCCGATCCTCAGGCCTACGCTGCCGTGGTCGCCAAAGTCGGTACAAGCCTGCCCCGTTTGCGCATCCACGGCTATCAGGCGCGCATCGACGGTGCTGGCAATGATCCTACGAGTGCAAGCCGCTACAGGCGCTGGGCTCTTGGAATCCGAAGCTTGCGCGGTCGCATCGTGATAACCCACCCCACGACAGCGCGGGTAGACGTTGTTGGTTTGTACCTTGGGATCGTGGCGCCATATTTCCTTACCGGTCTCGTCATCCAGGGCAAACAGCTGGCTGGATTGAGTGCAACCGTAGAGCACGCCGTTGACATGCAGCGGCGTCACCACATGACCTTCGTTGCTACCCTTTGGGATTTCTCCCGTCCGATAGGTCCAGGCCACTTTGAGGTCAGAGACGTTTTGCGGAGTGATCTTGTCCAGGACAGCGTGTCGAGTACCCGACGGGGTACGCCCGAAGTAGCGCCAATCGGCAGCCGGCTCGACGCTGCCAACGGCATTGCCGGGTACAGGAGTCGGTGCTCCGTCAGCTGTCTGGATCGGCTGTGGTTGCAGCGCTGCGTAGAATGTAGCAGCGAGACCCACGGCCACCACAAATGCGCCGGTATAGGACAGCCTGGCTTTTGAAGGCCTACCGCCAGGAAGCAGCGCGGGTATCGCCAGCAGCACCCATAGAGCGAGGACTGCCAACGCTACCAATCGAGAAAATAGCGGCCAGAAGGCCAGGCCCACGTCCCACACAGACCAGACGATCGAGGCAACGAACACCGCCAGATACAACAGCGCGCCTGGTAGGCGCCTGCGCACCAGAAGTATCCCGGCAACGGCCATGCCCAGACCCGCCAGAGCAAAATACCAGGAACCACCCAGCGTGATGAGGTAGGCGCCCGCAACGAGCATGAAAACCCCGGGAAGCAGGGTAATGATGCCCAGTGCAATCAGCAGCGCACGGGCTGTCCGGGAGGGGTATGTGTCCGGCATGAATGACTTCCTTGATACTGTATTGAGCATGGGCACTGTCGGGCCTGCCTGGGCATAAACGCAGACAACGCAAAAGCCCCAGACGGGTCAACGCATGATGAAACCGCCGTCCACCGATATCGATTGCCCGGTGACGTAGCTGGAAGTGCTGCTGCTCAACCACAGCACTGCGTCGGCGATTTCCTCAGGCGTGCCATGGCGCCCCATAGGGATCGACTTGACCATGCTCTGCATGGCCTCGCCCTGCCCTGCGGCCACCATGCTGTCGACCATGGGCGTCCAGATCAGCCCCGGGCATACCGCGTTGACGCGGATATTGCGGGCGGCATATTCAAGGGCCGCGCTCTTGGTCAGACCGATCACGCCGTGCTTGGCGGCGTGATAATTGGCGCGCTCTGCACCCCCCACCAGGCCACCCAGCGAAGAACAGTTGACGATGCTGCCGCTGCCCTGACGACGCATGTGTTCCAGCTCGAACTTCATGCAGGCCCAGACGCCACGAAGGTTGACGGACATCACCCGGTCATAGTCGTCGACGGTTGCATCGGCGATTTCAGCCAGGATGTTCTGGATACCTGCGTTGTTGAACGCAGCGTCGAGTTGCCCGAATGTTGCGATGGTCTCCTTGACCATGGCCTCGACCTGATCAATGTCGGCAACATCACAGCGAAGGCCGATCGCCTTATGGCCGGCAGCGACCAATGCCTCAGCTTGCGCTTTTGCGGCCTCGCCGTTGACGTCTACCAGGGCGACAGCTGCCCCTGCCTGAGCGAATGCCTTGGCGGTAGCCAAACCAATGCCGGAGGCTGCGCCAGTGACCAGTGCAACTTTGTTCTCAAACGAAAAGCTCATCGAAAATCCTCGATTTTTAAAGGTGATCAGATTTATGAGTGGCTAGCACGCAGGCTGCACTGAGCAGGCAGCCAAGCCCGCAGATACCCACCACCAGGCCCATGGGCCATGGAGTGCCATCTGCAAATCTGGCGACCAGCGCCGAGCCCAAAATGCCCGCGCCGTACTGCAGCGCACCGGCGAGTGCCGATGCTGTGCCGGAAAACCGGGGAAGGCACCCCAATGCCCCCGTAATGGCGTTTGCCAGGACAAAGCCTGTGGCCGTAACAAAGACAAAACAGCCACAGATCAGAAGTGGCAGCCCACCCCAATCGGCCCATGTGGTGTATGCGATGACGCCCCCAGCAACGGCTGAAATGAGGCCTCCCACCAGCAAAAGGGTGTCGATCTCGTGCCGATTGAGTAGTCGTGCGTTGAGCTGGTTCGTCACCATGAGGCCGACAATGCCTGCGCCAAATAGCGCGCCATACCACTGCGCACTGACGTGGTGATACGTGATGTAAGCGAAGGGTGATCCTGCGATGTAGGCAAAGGTGCCCGCATAGAAAAACCCACCCGTGGCGATGTAGGCCATGAACTTGGGTGTGCGCAGCAGGACGCCATAGCGCTGCATGATCGTTTGCAGCGACGTCGGGCTGCGCCGGTCGGGTGGCAGCGTTTCAGGCAACAGCACCAGACTGGCAAGCGTTGCCAGGCCCAGCAGCACCAGTGTCCAGAAGATCGCTTGCCATGAGAACAGATGTAGAATCTGGCCTCCGACGGTCGGGCCCGCCAATGGCGCGACGGCCATGATGGTCATCAGCGTCGACATCTTTTGCGCGGCATGGCGGCCTTGATAAAGATCGCGCACCATTGCCCTGGCAAGAACGACGTTGGCGCATGCGCCCAACGCCTGCACTACGCGCCAGCCGATCAGCGCTGTTCCATCAGTGGCAAGTGCACAGCCAGCCGAACCAGCGATGAACAACAAGCATCCGAGCGCTACGGGCAGCCGGCGGCCGAATCGGTCACTGAATGGCCCCCAGAACAGTTGTCCCGCACTGAATCCCGCAAGGTAACCACTCACGGTCAATGCCATCGCGCCATCGTCCGCATGCAGCGACGCCGCCATGATCGGCATCGCTGGCAGATACAAGTCGGTGGAAATGGACGCGAATGCCAGCAAGGCGCTGAGGATCAACAGGATGCGAATACCGTGCTCCGGCTCATACCCTGATCCTTGAGCATTGCGCGAGCGGGGCTCAGCCGTCGCCACTCCAATCTCACTCACTGCGAGCTGCCGTTGGGCAATAGGCGAAAGTCGCGGCTCGCGAACGCGCGCTGATCTACACACCAAACGCAGGTCCGAGTTCCGTAATTGACCCCGTCATCTCTGAACACGGAGATATGCAAATCGTCGGCGTTGACGATGGCGTTCAGCTCAGCTTGCTCCCACTTCATGAATGCCCCTTTTTGTTTCTGCCTCCTCATCGTCTCGGCGCATAAGGCGCTAGAGCTCAGGCCGCTACAGATGAGCAAGGCGGCGACTACCGTGCCCGGAAGAGGCGCAGGAGTGTTTAAGTCCGCCCACGCTAATCAACCAGGAAGGCCCTGAATACCGGGCAAATTCGGGATGTTCTACTGAGTGGGACTCATCAATTGCCAAGAGCGTCGTTTTAAAGCGCCTGCAAGCATCCACACGTGCGCGCAGCGAGATTGATGAGCAAAGCTCATCGGATCATGTTGGTTTTGGCCGGTAGTCCCAGCGAAGATCCTCGTTTAGCGTGTCAGCTCCGCCCACTGAGCAGGAGCTTGTCCATGAGCGCACTCATCAAAACGTCTTCGCTGGTCGCTATGTTGTGCACCGCAATGTCTGCCCATAGCGCTGATATCCCCAAAGACCAGGCCATGGCCATCAGCCGAAATGGCGACCAAGCTTCGATCATGGGTGCACCTGCCAACTTTGTCGGAAACGCCCGAATTGATCCGCTCTTCGCCGCTCGGGCGCCATCGACCGTTTCAGCAGGCGCCGTGACTTTCCAGCCAGGTGCACGATCGGCCTGGCACACCCATCCAAAAGGCCAGACGTTGATCGTCACTGCGGGTACCGGTTGGGTACAGCAAGTGGGCGGCGAGAAAACACTGATCAAGCCCGGTGACGTCATCTGGACACCGCCTGGCGTCAAGCATTGGCATGGCGCTACGGCTACTACCGGCATGACTCACATGGCGATCCAGGAAGCTGTCGACGGCAAGAATGTCCAGTGGATGGAGCCTGTTACTCAAGCCCAGTACGAGGCATCTCGATGAGTTTCGCCAAGGCGGGTCTCGCCTGCTTTACCCTGCTGCTGGCTGCCTGTTCGGCTGCGAGCCGCATGTCTACCGAAGGCTCGCCGCCGGTGCCGACGCTGGACGACATGCGTGCGGTATCCCCGGCGCTGGCCCATAACACCGAGTCCACTCTGTCGGGTGAGGTATGGAAACGTCCGGGCTTGTCACCACGCGATCGCAGTCTTGTCACGCTGGCAGTCCTCATTTCCAAACAGCAAACGGTGGAACTCGCATACCACCTGAATCTGGCGCTGGACAATGGCGTCAAGCCTGCCGAGATTTCCGAAGCCATCAACCACCTGGCGTTCTACACCGGATGGGGCAATGCGACCGCGACCCTCCTGATCACCAAAGATATCTTTGCAAAGCGCGGTATCACTGCGGAGCAATTGCCGCCTGTTTCACCTCCCCTGCTGCCTATCGACCAGGCTTCCGAGAAAGTGCGCACGGCGTATGTCGACAAGAACGTCGGCCCCGTAGCGCCAGGTCTTGTTCACTACACAAGCGCTTCGCTGTTCCACGATTTGTGGCTGCGCCCGGGGTTGGCACCGCGCGATCGAAGCATGATCACCGTCAGTGCACTGATCGCTACGGGACAGGTCGCTCAACTGGCGGCGCACCTCAATCGCGCCATGGACAACGGACTGACGCAGGCGCAAGCCTCGGAAATGTTGACCCAGATGGCGTTCTACACCGGCTGGCCCAATGTGTTTACCGCCGTACCGGTCGTCAGCGAAGTATTCACCAGCCGAGAGAAATCCTGAGGAGGACTTTGCGCCCGCACGCAAAGCCTGATCGCGGCAGCAGTCCAGGCGGCTAATCCCTGAGTCTCGCTCATTGCGGCGTGCGACCCAGCCGATGAATCAGGAGTGCAAACCGTGACTTTGAAGCAGCCGAACTGCCCGCTATTCACCGAGTGGCTGGATTTCTCGGATGAGGTCGATCAGCAAGCGTAATCCTGTCGGGAGTTGCCGGTGACTTGAGAAGTACATGTGGAAACCTGGGGCAACGCTCGCCCAGTCGTCCAGAACGGTAACGACCTCTGCACTTTCCAGCAGCGGTCGCATGGCGGGCTCAGGGGCGTACATCAGGCCCGCACCATTGCGCACCAGGGACAGGCCCACGCGAGTTTCATCAATCGTAATCATTCCAGGAACTGCAATCGCGAGCTTCTGCTCATCTTTTTCGAACTCCCAGTCGTACATCGCGCCGTTGCCGAGGCGGATGCGCAAGCAGCGATGGTTGTGCAGATCTTCAGGGTGCTTGGGCACTCCATACCGTTCGAGGTAGTCAGGTGACCCGGCGACCACCCATCGAATGTCTGAGCACAGGCGCTGGGCAATCATGTCTTCAGGGACAGTCCCACCGTAGCGGATACCTGCGTCATGGCCTCCACCAATCACATCGACGATAAGGTTGGTCACCGTCAGGTCTACCTGGATTTGCGGATAACGTTCCATGAAGATGGGCAGCACCGGGCCGAGCAAGAGGTCAGCGGCATCGCTCAGAATATTTAATCGGATACGGCCTGTGGGTTCGTCCCGAAACTTGTTCAGGATATCCATGGCATCGTCGATTTCTTTCATGGGCGTGCTGATCACCTGATGCAACCGCTCGCCCGCATCAGTCAACGTAACGCTTCTCGTCGTTCGATTAAGTAGACGCACACCAATTCGCGTCTCCAGGCCTTTGATGGCATGACTCAGCGCAGAGGCACTGATCCCGACTTCCTGACCCGCTCGGCTGAAGCTTTGATGGCGGGCAATGGCGAGGAAATAAACAAAATCAGCGAGGTTGGCGCGGCTGACGCTCATGAAAAGTCCTTGGCTGCAGTGATGAGCGACCCTTGCAGGTAGCTGCGTTGATAGATTTTACCTACCCTGAACGCGCCGATTATTGAGTATTTCTCACCGAACATGCTCAAATCGCTCATCAGTCTCTCCCAACAAACCGTCCCTCAACGATCCATACGCCTTATAGCGCAGCGCCTTCACAAAAGCGCTGGACGCCGGTCGTGCTTGTCTTCTTTTCGGATAATAAATGAGCCCTCAGCGGCGCTGGCCAAGGACGGCATCGGGTCGAAAGGCTGCGGCCCGAGGCTGATCAGGCGGGGCTTACCCTCGATCAAAACTCTGTAGCCGTCCGGCCTGCCGGCGGTGGCGTTCTCGAGCGTCGCCGCAGGCAAGCCGTGCGGCGAGAGGATCTGAGCGCTTTTCTCCCGGCCGATCTCCCCCGCCACCCCGCCCACAGTTTTCAGAAACTTTTCACCGGCTCGGGCCCTCGAACCCATAGTTTTCCCAACCCTTTGTTTTGAGATGTGGGGCGCGATCCATTGAATGACCATACTCGGCCAACTGCTGGGGCCCTGCTCGCGGGCGGCGGGCATGCCGGAGACCTGCTTCGGGCGCAAGACTGGACCCGGATCCCGATGGGCGATCCGGCAACCTGGCCGCAGGCACTGATTATCCTGGTCAGGGTGATGCTCAACTCTGGCCAGCCAATGTTCGTCGCCTGGGGCGCGCAGCGCATCTTGCTGTACAACGACGCGTACTCGGCGATGCTGGGCAGTCGGCACCCGCAGGCGTTTGCCCGGCCATTCTTCGACACCTGGCCGGAAGTGCGCGACTCGGTCGGTGGGCTGATGGATCAGGTGTTCGCCGGTGAGCCTGTGCACATGGACGACCTCACGCTGACCCTGCATCGCAATGGCTACCCGGAGGAGACCCACTTTTCATTCTCCTACACGCCGGTACCCGACGACGCGGGTGAAGTCGTCGGCCTGTTCTGTGCGTGCACCGAGACCACCGGCCGGGTGACCCTCGAACGGCAAGAGGCCAAGGATGCGAAACGCGAGCGCGATCGCCTGTTCGAGATGAGCCGCGACCTGTTCGGCGTGGCGACATTCGACGGCTACCTGAAGTCGATCAACCCGGCCTGGTCGCGCCAGTTGAATCGATCCGTCGAGGAGCTGCTGGCCAAACCGTTCTCCGAGATCATCCATCCGGACGATCTTGCAGCCACCGGTGATGTGGTCGCCAGGCTGCAAGCCGGCCATCCGGTACATCAGTTCCACGTCAGGCTGCTCAAGGCCGACGGTACGCCGATTTCGTTCGCCTGGTCTGCGGTGCCCGAGGCAGATCCACAGAGTGGAAGTTTCTACACGGTGGGACGCGACATCAGCGACGACCTGCAGCGCGAAGAGGCCATCAGGCAAGGTCAGAAGATGGAGGCCGTGGGCCAACTCACTGGCGGCCTGGCTCACGACTTCAATAACCTGTTGCAGGCGGCGCATGGCTGCATGGACCTGATTCTGCGCACCCCGCACGATCCAGAACGGATTGCGCGGCTTGCAAAGAACGGCATGCAGGCGACCGAGCGTGGGGCCAAGCTCACCGCTCAGCTGTTGGCGTTCTCGCGCGCGCAGAAATTCGAGTTACGCCCGATCGACATCGCCGGCCTCATTGCCGACATGCGCGAAATCCTCCACAGCTCGGTCGGCCCGCTGATCAGCGTCAGCATCGAGGTCGGCGAACAGCATCTGGGGGTATTGTCGGATCCGACCCAACTGGAAATGGCGCTGCTGAACCTGGCCATCAACGCGCGCGACGCGATGCCCGAAGGCGGCGACCTGCGCATCACTGCCCATGAGCGCCACTTGCTCGAGGACCCTGATGTTCCTCCCGGCAAGTACGTCGAGATTCGCGTGCGCGACACCGGCGCAGGCATGACACCCGCCGTCGCGGCCCGAGCCTTTGAACCCTTCTACACGACCAAAGGTGTCGGCAAAGGCACCGGCCTGGGCCTGAGTCAGGTTTATGCGATGGCCAGACAGGCAGGTGGAACGGCACGCATCGACCCGCGAATGCCTCAAGGCACCAGCATCATCCTGTACCTGCCTGCGGTGGATATCGCCAGCAAGGCGGCGTCGCCCGAGCAGTCGTCAGCGTCTTCCACCACCTACAAGGCGCGCAAGGTGCTGGTGGTCGATGATGATCCGGACGTCAGGCTGTTTCTGCATGCCTCCCTTGAAGTCCTTGGCTTTGAGGTCGCGGTGGCACACGACGGCGAGAGCGGGCTGGCGCTTCTGGACGACGTCGATCCTGACCTGCTGCTGGTGGACTTCGCGATGCCTGGCATGAACGGCGCGCAAATGGCCAAGGCGGTGCGCAGCAAACGGCCTGATCTGCCGGTGATTTTCGCCAGTGGCTACTCGCAGACCGCCGCTATCGAGGAGGCGGTGGGCAAGTCGGCGCTGATGTTGAGAAAGCCGTTTAGCGTATCGGACCTCGAAACCGTGCTCGATGAAGTCTTCGCTTCCGATCCGGGCAGGTGAACAGGCCGATGGCTGCCTTCTACGAATGGATGCCGTAACTGACACAGCCGCCACTGATCTTGGGTAAGCCGATGGCCTGGATCATGCCGCAGCTCATCGCCTGCTCAGGGTCCAGAATGCGAGGCGCCGCGCTGAGGTATTTTTGCGTTTCCAGCGTCTCCTTGGCCTCCCTGGTTCGTTCGCTGACGATGCGCGTATAAAGCAGCAGGTCGTAATCCAGGCTCATCGCATACTCGGACATGCGCGTATGATCGATGGAACCGTTCAGGTGCCAATGAAAGGGATGAAACAGGAATTTGCTGTGCAGACACGCTGTGCGCTGTTGCCCCGCCAGGAACACGATATTGCCCATGGACTCGACCGTGCCCAGGTTATGGGTGTGAACCGGGACGGGCAACGCCAGCAAAAAGTTGTACAGGGTAAACCCGTAGCTGCATTCGCCTCCCATCGTGGCGATATTGACCAGCAGCTGCGATGCGCCGCGTTCGACCGCCAGCGATGCCTTGTCGATCAGCTGTCCACACGTCGATGCGTTGATCGGGCCGGTAAAATTAATCACATGAGTCGTCATATCGAGCACCTGTCGATTGGCTGGCGGTCAGCTGCACTGCCCGCCAGCCCTGACCGCCTGAGTACGCCGCGAGAGGCGTGGCACAGCACCAGCGTCCTTCGCGGCATAGGTTAGGGTTTAACATGCACGAGGCCTAGCGGCGCCGCGCAACGGATTCAGGCATCACCGCGTCCACCGCCGTGGCTGTCCTGCCCGCCCTTGCTACCAACCTCGGAGGCCTTTTCACGGTCAGCGGCGAAGTTGCCCGCGCCACCCTGCCTGCCGGCCTCTGCGCTGCGGGCGGCGTCATTCCCAAGACTGTCTGCGCTGTTCTGAGCGCCTTGGCTGCCAGCGTCAGCGCCGCGACCGGCGTCCCGTTCGGCAGTCGCGCCACTGTTCTGCGCGCCTTGGCTGCCCATTTCCTGAGCGCACTGTTTGTCCGGGCTGGCGGAAGTCATTTCGCCGCCTTGTTTGCCCGCCTGGTGGTTGGACATCTCGTTTTGTTTATCTTGCGTCATTGTTTATTACCTCATTCTTTGAAGTGTGAAGTTCTTTTATCAATCCGAGTTCAATACTGCATCGTCTCGGCTTCGGCCTTTGCATCCAGTGCTTTCAAACACACTGGCAATATCTTCCAGGTGCGGCGTCCCGCATCCGCTGATAGTTGCCACTGCTGTTCGATGTTGTTCCCAGGTTGGCCCGGCCGTGCTGCACCGCGTGACGTCATCGGTGGTGTTTGATCACGAAGACTTGCGGCCGCCATCGTGGCTGTGTTCACCGCCCTTCTTGCCCGCGTCGGATGCTTTCTCCTTGTCGTTGGCGAAACCGCCCTCTGAGGCCTGACCGCCTTTTTTACCGGCCTCGGAGGCCTTTTCGCGATCGTTGGCGAAGTTGCCCGGATTCTTGTTGTTTGTAGTCATGAGAGTTCTCCAATATGAATGATCTGGTTTATTGCAGCGTCCGTTGTCAATAACGGACACAACTTCCGATATCCACTTGAAGAAAATGACTCTGATTGTTTTGGCAACAGCCGATGGGTGGCAGGAACCCGATCAGTTCCAGGTGTTTTAACTTGAAACTGTATGAAAAGTGCTGCCGGGTCTCAGAATGAAATCTTGATTTCCACCCATAGACCGTCGTCACGGTAGGCCAGTACGGCGGGCAGTTGCGACGAAGTCGGGTTTTTTTCAAATGCCTGGCGCTCATCGGCCATCACGCTGTCGCCAATCACCAGCCGTTGCTGTGTTTTGTCCTTCAGGGCCTGATACAGATCGGGATAAGGCATGTTCCAGTGGTTGTCCCTGGCCACTTGGGTGACCACCGGAATCATCGCCACCAGCCGAGGGCTGATCATTTTCTCCAGCCCCATCTGGCGCAGCGTGGCGTTGTGGCTGCAATGGTGACCGACCTTGTACAGGCTCACCCGCGCCAGGATGTCATCAACGCTCAGCGCCGCGCCCTCGGCCGGATCGGGAGTGCGCGGGTAGGTCTGGTCGGCCCATGACAGCCAGTTGCCGACCTGGGCGTCGCCGGGGAACAACAGAATCTGTCCGTCCGGTAATTCGATAGCCAGCACCAGGCTGGTGTTATTGGTGTCGGAGTCCATTTTCAAGGCCAGGGTTTCGGCCGATGAGTACCACTCCTCATCGATTTTCCGACCCGTCGCCTTGGCGTCGTAGTACAGCTTCTGGGTCAGGCTGTAGTCCTCGGGACGGGTCTTGGCCAGGGCGTCCAGCGACCGTTGATGAGGCTTGGCAAACGGCAGCTCTTGCGGCGGTATCTGAGTTCCGTCGAGTTGCGCCAGTTGCAGTTCCAGGGCGTTTGCCTCCTCCTGACGGCTCAGGTAGACCTCCTTGGCCGCACCGGTGCGCGGTGCATCTCTGCGCAATGCAGCGGTGTCCCTCGGCGGTCCCATGACGTAGACCTTGAGCGAGTCGATCCGGGTCGGCGTGACCACATCTCCGGGTTCCAGATAGCGAGTGCGCGCCGGTGTGGCTTTGTCCTTGAGCATCTGCAGGTTCTTGGCGCCGGTCGGCCGACCCTGTGTGTCCAGCCCCAGGAAAGCGCTGAGCTCGAGGACATTTCTGATCCGCGCGTCCTGATCCTTCAACGCGGTCATCTTTGGCTGAGCGGCCAGCGCTGCCAGGGCGTTTTTGCTCTTGTCGAACTGCGCCCGCAGACCGATGGCCGTGGGGTCGGTGGGGTCCTCGGTCCAGGCCAGCCAGAACTCATCGACAGAGAAGTCCTTGACGAACCGCTCCTGCTCATATTGAAAGCCTGAGAGGTGATCGTGGTGCTCATGGGTCACCACCAACAGGTCAAGCCTGCCACCGGTGGTGCTCAGCAAGTCGCTGACGACCTCTGTCATTTTATCTCTGGCATTGGCCACCCCCTGCAAGACTCCGCAGTCGATCAGCACATGCCGGGTCGCCTCGCCCTGCTCTTCATAGCGAAGCAAAAAGCAGTCACCGAGGATGCCGCGATACATACGCACGCTGACCGATCCTGACCGTTTGACCTGGGCCATGGCCTCACACTCCCCGATGCATCATGGCGAAGGGATTGTCTCTGGAGTCCGCCGCCCGGTAGGCCAGGGTCAGGCTGTCGGAGCCGGTCTGCAGAAACAGGCGCTGCGCCGCCAGTCGCAGCGTATCGTCGATGCGCTTGCGGATCACATAGCGCAGCATGCCGTCGCGCAGGTCGATGATCAGCGTCGCCCCGCCGCGGAACTGGAAATCATTGGTTTGATCATCCGGGCCCGGCAGATCCTGGCTGTCCTGCCGCTGCTGATCCTGCTCGCTGAGAAAGCCCCGGCGTCGTTGCGTGATCTCGATGACCAGCTGGCGCAGATCCTGACCATCGGGCCCTGCACGGCGGCAGGTTCTGACCGAATGCACCTCGACTGCCGGCCGGCTCTGATCCGTTGCGCTGAAAAGGCTACCCGCGATGTAGGGCTCGGCGCCGCTGCGCTCGGCGTTGAAGACGACCCCCAACGCCGAGGCCCACCGCGGGTTGCTGCTACACACCGTGATCAGCCAGTTCCACACCCGTTTGCGGTTATGCTCGGCCTGGCTGAAGCCCTTGTCGCGCTGATATTGCGGGGTCAGGTCGAGCGCATAGGGGCCGTCGCTGGCGTCCAGCAATGGCTCGGCGCCAAGCTCGGCGGCGGCCGACTCCCACAACAGGCTGTCCGGTGCCAGCGACAGGCAGTTTTCCGGCAAGATGCCGCGCCGGCGGAAGGCTTGAATCATGGCCAGGCGGTACTGCATCGGGTCGTCGGCGATCAGGTCGGTGTCAGCGGTGACGATGGCGCGCAGGAACTCACCGAAGCGCACGTCCACCGGCGGCAGGTAATCCAGGGCGCGCAGGCACATGCGCAACACGTGGTCGGCAGACTTGGTCGCCTCGCGGGTCAGGCGCTGAATCAGTTCCTGTGGCAGACGACTGCCGGTGCGCCCGGCACCCTCGGCCAGACGCAACAGATCGGCCGAGCGCTGCTCATAAATCCCGATGAACGCGTCGAACACCGCCGCCACCAGAATCGCTCCGCGCTCATGGGGCTCAGAGGTTTTCGACAGCAGGGTCGGGTCTGGGAGTTTCTGGCTGTCCTTGTCGTCGATCGCTTCGCGCAACGCGGCATAGCGGCCGGTGGCTTCCCCGAACTGGCGAGCCAGTCCACTCATCCAGGAGCGCTGGTCGAGGCTGCCGCCATTGGCAGCGACGTGCATGGACACGGCCTCGGGCAGCATGAAGTGCATCATCAACGCCACGATGTCGGCAAATGCCTCATGAAACGCCAGGCTGTCGACACTGGTCGACTCGCTGTAGCGCCGGTGCAGGCCATCGAGGATCGCGTGGGTGGTTTCGTGGGCGATGATGTCGTGGGACAAGGCGGTGAACACCCAGCTCCCGGGAAGATTGACTCCGGGATCGGTCATCGACGCCTTGAAGTAGCCAAACAGCAGGGCTTTTTTCTCCTTGCTGTAGTACGCATTCGCCTCGCGCAAGCCATGGGGATAGATACGCAGTTTGCGCACCTTGCGATACGTGCCGGCAGCCTCGTCCCACTGCGGACACCAGTACACTTTACGCCCCAGCGCCCGCTCGAACAGTTTCACGGTTTTCATGGCCACGGCAAAAACCATCTGCTGATGGAAGCGCGGGTCACCCTCCGAAGGCTTGAGCCCGTCCTGAGCCAGCAGGTGCGGGTCGTTCAGGTCCACCGGGTCGTAGAACTGGCCGCTGCCAGGGTCGATATCGATCACCTCGAAGTATTCGTTGACCGGGCCCCGCTGCATCTTCGCTTCCCAGCGCTCCTCCCAGGGAATCTGGATCGTGGCGTGGCTGATCCGGGCGGTGTCCAGTTGCGTGGCGGCCTGCGGATCGAAGGCGTACACCCGCAGTTTGCGCATCGCCGGTGGCGGATAGTCAGTCATAGCGATTCCCTTGAGCAATCCGACGGCTATTGGCGTTGCGCGAAACGGCTCAGGCAGCCCAAGCCAGAGTCGAGAGGCCGTCAGCGCCTTGATGACACCGCCAGCAGAAACAGCCCGGTAGCGTTATCCAGCAGGACGGGCGAGCAGTTCCGGCGCATAGCGCTTGAGCCTGGCATCGACCAGCGCTGCGCCGTGGCGCGTGAGTACGGCCATTTCTTCATCGGACAGGCGTCGCAGATTGGTGTCGATGGCCGAGGCAAAGGCGGCGTCGCCTTCCCGCGCCTGCCCTTCACGGCTGTCGATGGAGAACCACATCGGTGTTGGCCCCTGGCCTGCCAGATGACGGTATTGCAGACGGTCGAACTCAAGGCCGCGGATCTGCTCCATCATGATGTCCAGCGCCGCCTTGAGCACGATGGCACCGGACTCGGTGGGCTGGCTGCTGTTGGTGAAAGGCTTGCCGCCGTCGCTGACGATGATGTAGTCCAGGGCATTCCTGTCGCGCAACAGCGGATTGACGCCCATGTTGTCGTAGATGCCGCCGTCTGTGAGGGTCACGTATTCGACACTGGCCGGGCTGTAGGCCTCAGGGCCGAGTCGCAGGGGTGGAAAGACCGGAGGAAAGGCAGACGACGCGGCGACGGCCTTGCAGATCGGGAAGTCCGGTGCTGGCACCACCCCCAGCTCATGCTCGCCGATCTCCGCCAGCCCACCGCCGCCGGCAACGAAGAAAAACAGGTTGCCGGTGGCAAGGTTGGTCGCATTCAAGTAGAGCCGAGGGCCGTTGCTCAATGCCGACAGGGTGTTGCGCTTGAACAGGTCGTCGTCGTAGCTGTCGGCCAGTTTGTCCAGGCGCGAGGCAAACGGATCGAGGCTGCCAGCGATGAATGATGAAACCGCGACCGAGCGTGTTCGCAGGTAAGTGTCGAGCAGTTGGAGCTTGGTGGCCGACGCCCAGTTCAACGCTACGGTGGCGCCGGCAATACTGCCGCCACTCACGCAACTGAGCAGGTCTATCTTGTCGAGAAGCCCGAGCGTCTGTAGTTGTTGCATGACGCCCAGGTGGAACGCAGCGGCTCTGAAACCGCCTCCGGACATGGCAAGACCGATGCGTTTGGGTTTGCCATCGATGACCAGCGACATGGTCGACTTCCTTGAAGGATGTGCTGTGGCTCTTCTCCAATGACTACTCAATTCCACCGGCCCAGGTGTTGGAAACAGCTTTTGCAGGTTTCACACGCCGTACTTCCGGTTCGCGGCGCCCCTGGGCAAAAGCCTGAGCAAATATAGCTGACCGGTTACAACCGACCACGAGTTAAAGGCAATGAGGCGGTCGGTGGTTATTCCAGATCCATCTATTGCTACCCACGCGTGTGTCCCGTTGCGCTGCGCTACTTCGATCCCAGGCGCACGGCACGCGCTAGAAACTCAGGAAGTTCAGGGCGTCGATGATCACCGTCCCGCCCAGCCCGGTGAGCGACAACAGCACCGCCCTGAGTAACGGTTCTTCCGAATAGGGTGAGAATGCCCCGGTTCTCAATGCCTTCATCCGCTCGCGCAGGGTGATCAGCGTCTCGCGTACGGCGATTGTTTTCGCCTGCTCCAGGTCCGCTTCTGCCGAGGCGATGCCCTGTTGGATGCGGGCCAGGCGGATGGCTTCGCTTTGTCTGGTTTCGACGCCCTGCAGCAGGTATCGGTCGATGCGTTCCATCGCCGTCCTGCGCGCACTTTCGGCGCAGCGTCTCAGGGTCAAGGCAGAGCCGAGCAACAGCAGCGCATTGACTAACAGAATGATCATGCTGCTGATCGGCGCCGGCCAGTTGTCGAACAGCGTGCTGCGCGAGGCCATGAGTACCAGCATTACCAGCGTCGGTGCGTAAATGAGCCGGTTGACCGCGCTGGTACGTTGGGCGATGAGGGTCAGGTCCAGATAATCGTCCAGGCAGTAATGGGTGGTTGGGATCGGCAAATCCTCCCAGCGGCGGCGCACCGCTCTGGGCCAGATCAGGTAGTCGCGGCTCAGCTGGCGGATGAAGCGACTCAACAACATATTCGCGTCGATCACCCAGAACACCAGGATCTGGAAAAACACCGTAGGCAGCACCCAGCTCCACAGCCATATCCCCTCGGACGCCCCGCGCACGGGGATGTCCTCGACCGGCAGGATCACGTAAAAGACGCTGGTCACGACCAGGAAAATCCAGCTGCACAACAGTACCCTCACCAGCCGCGCGGCAAAGCTGCCGGCGACCCGGTGTTCGGCCCAGAACCTGACCAGTGATTGAGGTTGGCGACCATCTGGCGAATCGGCGAAACCTTGCACACGCTTGCCCCGGCCGCCTGACCGGGATGCGTCCTGGCGTTCAGCCAACGGCAAAAGCATCCGATAAAACATGCGCCCTACCCACTTCCAGCGATGCTGGCGGGTGTGTCTGTCATTGCTGTGCCATGTCTTCCATTGCTGGCAAAAGCCCAGCGACAGCGTGCGCGAATAACCGTCCAGGCCGTAGGCGCGTTCGATTTCCTGGCGATTACGGTTGAGCTTGCGCCAGGCCCAGGCCAGGGCAGCGAGGGAGATGATGGCTGCCAGCAGCCGCAGCGCGACGGTCGGCCAGGAGCTGATGCCTTCAAACAGGAACATCGGCTCGCCCAGGCCTTTGTCAGTCAGTTCGACACGGCTCTGGTACCCCATGAGCAAGAGAAGGATGAACACGATTGCCGGGATCGTGACGTACCAGCCAACGCCCTTGCCGTCACTGTTGTCGTCATAGCCGGCCCCACCAGCGCCCGGCAGGCTGGCCTGCAATCTGCGCTGCCTGCGGTTGAGGTCGGCGCTGAGCATGCCCAGGATCACCAGTGCGCCGGCCAGCCACAGCAGTTCCACGCGCCAGTACAGGGTGGCCGCCCAGCCACTCAGTGCCGCCGCGCCGTATAGCATCAACGGCAAGCGTCGGACCCAGTCGTGACGTTTTTCGTCAGGGTGCAGTCCGGTATGCAGCCAGCCCAACAGGATGCCGATCAGCACCAGCACAATGCACAGCGGCCCGGCCCAGAAGAACGATTGAGCCTGCCCCAGCCACTCCGGCATCTTGGAGGACGCTTCCAGATAAGCGGGAGGCGGCGGATCCTGCAGACAGCGCAGGGACATGATGTCCCGCGCAGGTGTCTGCTCACCGGTTTTGGAAACGCTGGCGACGGAACAGTCCTTCGATTGCCGGTCGGTCAACTGGCTGGCCAGCGCGATGAACCCGCTTTTGCCGATCTCATAGATCGAGGGCGAGAGCAGCGAAGATTTGGAATAGTCGAACATCAGGCGCTTGGCGGCCAACGGCTGGGGTGACAGCGCGGCCATGACCGCGATATACACCGAGCTTTGCAGGCTCTCGCGAAACGGCGGGACGTCCTGTTGCAAGGCGCGGGTCAGGGTCAATCCATACGGTGCGGCGAGCACCAGGTTGCGGGTGATCTGCGCCTGGCCCTGTTGCAGCATGCGAGCGTCAAGGTCAGTGGAGAAATAGACTTTGGTCGGCATGCGGCTTTTCATCGCCTGCAGGGCAAGCAGTTTGTCATAGGTGTCCTGACCGAAGATGCCGATGGCACCGATGCCATCCTCACCGGCGTTGCGCTGCGCCTCATCGAGGCTGGCGATATGGTCCGCCAGCCGCCGCAGGTAGTCGAGCTGACCGTTGCCATCGGCCGTTTCCGCCGGTGCTTTTTGTGGCGCCTGCTTGTCATCGGCCGCTGGCACCTTGGGCGGCGTCGCGCCTTTGTCGGGTAGCCGTCCGTCCAGCCCGCGCAAGTAGCCGAAACTCATCACCCACTTTCCGACTTCCCGCCGCTCAGGGGCGCTCATGCCCGGCCTGTCGCCTGGCTGGCCGGAGTCTTCAGAGTAAGGTCTGGCACGCGTGGCCAGCTGCCCCATGAAGCTCTCGATCAGCGCCCGGCTGTAGAAACTGTCCCACTCCGCCAGGATGGCCACCCGATTGGATCTCTTCCAGCGGCTGGTCGGACACCCGGTTTCCGGCCGCGAGCCGGGGTCTCTGGCGCAGCGCATGCCCAGCGCAGGATCGACATGGCGCAGTGCCAATTCGTCCAGCAGCAGCTTGGCCATCCTGCCGTCGTCGCTGACGGTGCGCAGCAACTGCATGGATTGCGGGTGGTCGATTTTTTCGAGGTCGGTCGACGGATCGCTGCCGCGCATCAACATGGCCCACTCTGCGGTGGCCAGCGGCGAATAGATTTCGACCTGCTGCGGTACGACGCCGTCCTCGCTTCGGCGAATGGCTGCTTCCTCCAGGTACATCGCCCGCAACACCGTCGAGCTCGAAGGGCCGATCACTTTCAGCACCCGCTGCTGCGGGTCTTTTGCGAAGGGCCAGTTGCGGTAGCAGAGTTGGCCCCCCAGATAGGTCGTCAGTTTTTGACGCAGCTCATCCAGCCCCGCCAGCGGCCTGTCGCCCAGCGCCTCCTCCTTGAGCCAGAACAGATAGGTGCGTGCTTGTCTGTCAGGCACCTCATCCAGCGTGGCAGGCGGATCAAACGGGTCGGCGCTGAAGCTTTCGAACGGCAACCCGGTTTGGGTGTTGCCGATGGTGGTGCTGTAGCAGCCGATATGTTGTTCATCATCGGGCACCATGCGACTGCTCTTGAACCCGGCGAGCATTGCGTAGCGAATCCGCCGGCGCAGCTCGACATCGTCCGCGTAGGCAGAACCTCGCACCAGGGCAATCATGATTTCAGGAGGCGGGCCGCTGGTATCGACAGCCGTGGGCGCCTGCGCAACGCCTGCAACGCTGGTGACCTGCGGGCATGGCCCTGCCATCTGCTGCGGGCTGCTGCTCTTATACAGCTCCCGGTATCGCTCGAGGGCATCGAACGGGTCCTGCCACAGCCGCGCGTCAACCTGGGTCTGGACCACGGCGGGCAATGAGGCAGGTCGAGCGTTGATGAACGGCTCACGCTGCAAGGCCCAGGTCGAAAACAACAAACTCAATAACACGGCGCCGCTGGGTATCCAGAATCCAGGGCCACTGCCAGCTTCCTTATTGCTGTCCATCGGTAACTCCCGGCACACCGCGCCTTTGAGGCGTAGTGCAGCGGCCCATCCAGGGGCTGAATAACTTCCAGCTTGCACAGCATCGATGTGGCGTTGCGCATCGGCGGCATATAGGTGATCGAACGTCGGGCGTGGATCTCGGCAACCGCCCAATATGCCAGCACAAGAGACCGGGGGGCAAAGAACGAAGCGCAGTTGCGAAAGTGAGTCTAGGCGATGTTTTACAAACCGCCGATATAACGCCTTAGTGTCCGCGATGAAATCCCATTGAACTAACACTTGGCCAGCACGCTCTTTTTTATCGCGCAGTCAGCGTAATGCCAGCCCGGCACATTCGCGCAGGGAACAGCCCTGGGTCGATGAACGATAAGGAACCCACGTGACCGACACTACCTATTCTCCCTACCGAAGCCTTCCCGGCCCGCTTCACACAATTGTGCTGGCGGGAGCCGTGCCGTTGTTCCTCGGCGGGTTATTGAGCGACATCGCTTACTACCAGACCTACTTGATTCAATGGAGCAACTTCGCCTCCTGGCTGATTGCCGGCGGCATGCTGTTGTGTGGGCTGGCGCTGCTGTTTGCCCTGGTCAATCTGATCCGGGCCAGTCACAAGTCAGGCCGTGCGCTGGTGTACTTCCTGCTTTTGCTGGCGACTTGGGTTTTGGGGCTGGTCAATTCCTTCGAGCACGCCAAGGACGCCTGGGCCGTGATGCCGGCGGGCTTGATCCTGTCGGTGGTGGTGACCTTGCTCAGCTGCGCAGCGGCATGGACCGGACTGACCAACCTACGCTCGGGGGCCGCGCAATGAGACATTCCTACGCACTGACGGCATTGACCATGGCCCTGCTTTTGAGCGCCTGCGGTGGCGAGAAAGACAGCGCTCAAACCCACGGTTCCGATCCGAAGATGCCAGAGGCCGAACGCGGCCTGCTGCCGAGCATGAAGATCGCCGAGCCGACCGCCTGGGGCGAACAGAAACCGACGGTGCCCCAGGGCTATAGCGTCACGGCGATTGCCGCTGACCTGCAGGTCCCGCGCCAGACCCTGGTCTTGCCCAATGGCGACATCCTGGTGGCCGAAGGCAAAGGCGGGACCGAGGCGCCGAAGCTCAAGCCCAAGGACGTGATCGCCAGCTACATCAAGGCTCAGGGCAATACCAAGGTCAAGGGAGGCAATCGCCTGACCTTGTTGCGTGACGCCGATGGCGACGGCAAGTACGAGCTCAGGACCGTGTTCGCCGAGAACCTCAATGCGCCGTATGGGTTGGCGTTTGCCAATGGCAAGATCTACGTCGCCAACCAGGACGCACTGGTCAGCTTCGATTATGCAGAGGGCCAGACCAAGGCCAGCGGCGCGCCGACCTTGATCACCGAACTGCCGTCCAAAATCAACCACCACTGGACCAAGTCCCTGGCGGTCAGTGCCGATGGCAGCACGCTGTATGTCGGCATCGGCTCCAACAGCAATGTTACCGAGCGCGGCATGGAGGTCGAGCTGGAGCGGGCGAGAATCTGGCAGGTCGACGTCCGCAGCGGCGCCCACAAACCCTATGCGACGGGCGTGCGCAACCCGACGGCGCTGAGGATCCAGCCTGGCACCGGGCAGTTGTGGGCCGTGGCCAACGAGCGCGATGAGCTTGGGCCGGACCTGGTACCCGATTACCTGACCTCGGTGCGTGAAGGCGGATTCTACGGCTGGCCTTACAGCTATTGGGGCCAGAACGTCGACACCCGCGCCCAACCCCAGGATCCGCAGAAAGTCGCGTCCGCGATCAAACCGGACTACAGCCTGGGCTCGCACGTGGCCGCGCTGGGCCTGGACTTTTCCAGTGCTGCCATGGGCGAGAAGTTCGCGGACGGGGTGTTCGTCGGCGAGCATGGCAGCTGGAACCGTGACAACCCGGTGGGCTACAAGGTGGTTTTCGTACCCTTCAGCGGCGGCCACGCGGCTGGCGAGCCTGTTGACTTTGCCACGGGTTTCCGTGGGGCCGACGGCAAAACCCGTGGTCGACCCGTGGGGGTCACGGTCGATCCGCGCGGCGCGCTGATCATCGCCGACGATCTCTCGAACACTGTGTGGCGGGTGACCCGCAACCGCTAGGCAGACAGGGCGAACGGGGCGCGTCTGCCCCGTTTCCACCGGTTGTGGCCAGCACACTGATGGCACCACGGTTGGCCCCAGGCCCGCGCTTGCGGGCTTTTTCATATCTGCGTCGCTTTTGCATTTCAGCGCGACAGATGACCCATCAGGGACTCGCCGATCCCCCTTTGCGATGTTAGTTTGCTGGTCTTTCTGATCAAACGATCAGATCCTTCCCACAAAAATACCTGCAAAGGAATGCCTTTCACCATGAATTTGCCGTTCAAGCACCTGGCCGCCGCCACACTGGTGCTCGCCAGTTTTTCCTCGTTCAGCAGCTGCGCTTGGGCCAACATCAGCGCACAACAGAGCGAGGTCATCCTCAAGACCTTCAACGACGCATCGGTGACCGATTTCAGGCAGTTTCTCGCACGCCTGAGCAAGAGTGACGTGGCCAGCACCGACAAGCTCGGCCCTACGATCAGCGCCTTCCTCGACAACAAGCAGCTCGAAGCCGAACAGCAGAATGAGATTCATCGTCTGCTGGGTCTCTACGCGCGGGTCAAATACGGCGCCGCCGCGACTCAGACCTTGCGGGAGCTGGTCGCGATCCCGACGGTGCGCGTGGATGGCGTTCCCCAGCACGAGAACCCGCAATTCATCAAGATTGCCGACAAGATCCAGCGTTTGGCCCAGGCGTTCAACCTGGATTTTCGCAATGTCGACAACCGCATCTACGAGGTCTCGCTGTCAGGCTCGGGCAAGGAACTGGTCGGCATTCATGCCCACGCTGACGTGGTGCCAGTGACCCCGGCGAACTGGGTACTGGAAGACGGCACCCAGCTCGATCCGTTCAAGGTCACGCAGATTGGCGATCGCCTGTATGGCCGCGGCACCGAAGATGACAAGAACGGCATCGTCGTCGCCCTGTACGCGATGAAGATCATCAAGGAGGAGAAGCTGCCCCTGGCCCGAAACTTCAAGCTGCTGATCGACACCACCGAGGAAACCGCAGGCGACGCGATCCCCTACTACTTCGAGCGCAACCCCACGCCTGAGTACAACCTGGCGCTCGATGGCAGCTACCCGGTGGTGATTGCCGAGAAGGGCTACGGCACGGTCATGGCGACGTTCCCGAACCGCACCGCCGAGGGCCAGGGCGCGGCGATCACGTCGATGACCGGCGGCCTGGCGACCAACCAGATCCCGTCCCGTTCCGTCGCTACGCTGGTGAGCGATCAGCCCGCCGAGCTTGCTGCCAGCCTGCAACAGGCCGGCGCCGAATATGCCCAACGCAATGGCGGTGACTTCAAGGTCAGCGCCGAGGTCGTCGGCAAGGACGTCAACCTGACGGTGACGGGCGTGTCGGCGCACTCCTCCGAACCGCAATCGGGCGTCAACCCGGTGGCCAGGATGCTCGACTTGATCAACAGTCTGGACGGCAAGGTCGCGCTCAAGCACAACCAGATCACCGACGCCGCCCGTTACGCCGCCGACAACTGGGGTCTGGATTATCTGGGCAGCAAGCTGGGCGTGGGCTTCGCCGATCCGTTCATGGGGCCGCTGACCGCCTCGCTGACCTATGTGGCCGTGGATGAGAAAGCCTTCAAGCTCGCAGTCAATTTGCGCGTGCCCAAGGGCAAGTCACCACAGACCCTGAAAACCGAGATCGCTACCCGGCTCGATGCCTGGAGTAAGCGCAGCCACATCGCGCCCGCTTTCGATTACTCGATTGCCGAGCCCATGTACCGCAACCCGGAAGGCGAATGGGTCAAGGCCTTGCTGGCCGTGGCCAGCGAAAACCTGGGGATGAAGCATGAATTCGGCACCTCGGCCGGCGCCACTTCGGTCCATGAACTGCCCAATGGCGTGCAGTTCGGGCTTGCTCGACCCGACGTCAAGTACACCGGCCACACCGACGCCGAGTTCAAGACCACCGAGCAGTTTCTGCTGGACCTGCAGATCGTCACCGAGATGATGGGCCGCATCGGACAACTGCCAACCCTCTGATCGGCTTGCCGGCCCGACAGCAAGACGGGCCAGATTGCCTCGAGCGGCGCCACTGCGGCGCCGCCTCACTTACCCCAGCAGTTCGCTGATCCAGCGCGCCTGCTGGGCTATCTCCTGGACCTTGTGCTCGGGCACTGTCTGCTGCGCCCGTGCCAGTTCGGTCAACATTCGCTGCTTCTGGCGCAGCATGCGCTGCCACTTGGCGAGAAATACCGGGCTGCGGGTCTGCATCTGCAACGGGCCGAAGTACAGCTGCTCGGCGCTGTACGTCACCGCGGCGCCGCGCTCGGCGACGATGATTTCGTAGTAGAAGCGGTTTTCCTGGAGCAGTTCCTCGCAGAGGATGCGATAGCCGTTTTCCATCAACCACTGACGCAGCGGCTGCTCGCCGCCATTGGGCTGCAGGATCAAGCGCTCCTGGCCGCTCAGCCGGGTCTTGCCGCTCTGCAGAATGTCACGAATGGTCTCCCCGCCCATCCCGCAGATGCTGATCGCGGTGATTGCGTCCTGTGGCTCGATCGCCGCAAGGCCGCTTGCCAGGCGCACGCTGATGTGCAACTGCAGGCCATTCTCGCGCACCGTGCGTTGGGCCGAGTGGAACGGCGTCAGTGCGACCTCACCGGCCACCGCAGCGGCAATGGCGCCACGACGCATCAACGCCACCGGCAGGTAACCGTGGTCCGAGCCGATATCGGCCAGCCGCGCACCGATTGGCACCTGTGCCGCCACGCGCTCCAGGCGCATGGACAATGTGTGTTGGTTCAACTGCTACCCCTTTTCAGCGCCAACGTCCGGCGCCTTTGGCCGGATCGGGGGGCGATTCTGTCGGGCAACGCCGGTCATTACAAATTTATGCGTGCGCGCGGCGTCAATCGGCTTGATTGAGCACCGTAATCTGCGTCAGCCCATCGCGCTCGGCCTGCTGCACAATGTCCTCCGGCGTCGCGTCCGCGTTGGGCATGATCAGGCTGTTTTCGCCATCGCCGAAATGCAGCTCAAGCAAATGCATGGCGGCCTCATGGACGGGCAGTTCCGGTTGCTTGAGCTCGATTGAGTGGGTGCGGGGTTGGTCGTTGAATCGGTAGTGAAGGGTGTAGACGCGCATGGGCAATCCTCGAGGTGGGCAAAGTGCAGCTGAATATCCTGACCTTCCAGTCAGCTTATTGGTTCAACTGCTTTGCATCAGATCCAGACGACCGTCCATGCAAGCCCCCTGCCCCTCCTGCGCCGCCTTGCCGCTGTGCTCAGCTGCGCCGGGCAATGCCGTGATGGCGCAGCTTGCGGTACAGCGTGTTGCGACTGATGCCCAGCCGCGCAGCCACCTGGCCGATATGCCAGTGTTCGGCTTCGATCAGGGTCAACAGCGTCTGGCGTTCGGACCTGCCCAACGGATCTTCGCTCTGGCCGATCGTGGCCGCCTGCGCCGGCAGCAGTTCGATGACGTCCTCCAGGCTGACCCGCCCTTCCCACGCCAACGCCACCAGGGTACGCAGACAGGTACGCAGTTGTCGGACGTTGCCCGGCCAAGGCTGCGCCAGCAAATGTTCGCGCACGCCGGGGTCCAGCTCGACCACCGCTGCGGCCGCCTCTTCGCGCAGCAAAAGGTCAAGCAGGCTGGCTTTGTCGGAGCGCTCACGCAAAGGCGGCAGCTGCACGGTAAGGCCGCCCAGGCGGTAGAACAGATCCTCGCGAAAACGCCCCTGGGCCACGCACGCTTGCAGTTGCTGATGGCTGGCGCTGATCAGCCGCACGTCCAGCGCGCGGGCCTGGGCACCGCCCAGCGGCACCACTTCACGCTCCTCCAGCACGCGTAGCAGGCGGGTCTGCAAGGCCAGCGGCATGTCGCCGATCTCGTCGAGAAACAGGATGCCGCCATGGGCCTGCTCCAGTTTGCCGATCATGCCTTCCTTGCGCGCCCCGGTGAAGCTGCCGCCGCGATAGCCGAACAGCTCGCTTTCGATCAGCGTCTCGGGAATGCCTGCGCAGTTGATGGCCACGAATGGCTGGTTCGCCCGCGAACTGGCGCGGTGCAATGCCGCAGCGAAAGCTTCCTTGCCGGTGCCGGTCTCGCCCTGCAGAAACACCGGCACATCGTGCTCCAGAACGCGCAAGGCCCGCGCAAAGCCGCGTTGCAGGCGCGGGTCGTCCAGGCACACACGCAGGTCGACGATTTTCGGGGCTGGCGATGTGACCGCCGGAGCATGCCGCAGCGGCCCGCGCAGCTGCCCGTAGAACAGGCGTCCGCTCGCCGAGCGCAGGGGCCAGCAGACGCCCGGTTGTGGGCGGGCCTGGGCCAGTATCTGGTCAAGAGGTGTTTCCAGCACCGCCGTCAGCGATTGTCCGATCAGCTGTTCACGGCTCACACCCAGCAGATCCAGTGCCGCGTGGTTGACTGAACAGATGCGCGCACTGTCATCGAAACTCAGCAGACCCTCACCTAGCAGCCCGACGAACCGGGCTTCGGGATGAAAACGCAGCAAGTAGCGCTGCGGGTCATGCCCGAGGAAAAAACAGTTCTCGATCAGCTTGGCCGACAGGTTGGTCAATGCCATCGCTTGAAAGCGCTGTTGCAGGCTGTGCTCTTCCCGCGCCGACGACAGGTTGAGGACGGCCAGCAGTTCACCGCTCGGATCGAAGATCGGGCTGGCCGAGCAGGTCAGGCCAACGTGCTTGCCGCGGAAATGTTCGTCACGGCGGATCGTCACGTTCTGCCGCTCGACCAGGCAGGTGCCGACGCCATTGGTGCCCTCGAAATCCTCGCTCCACACCGCGCCCAGCCACAGCCCGGAACGCTGGAAGCCGACCCGCTCGGCCTCATTGAACACACTGTCGATCACCACCCCGCGCGCATCGGTCAGCAGCACCACGTGACCGTCGCCGCCCAGTTGCTGGTGCAGGCTGTTCATCTGCCAGCGCGCCACCGCAATGATGTGCTCCAGCGGCGCGCGATGATCCTGCAGACGCGGGTGCTCGACCACGTTCGGCGCGCGGCGGCTGGCAGGGTCGAGTTGGTGTTGATCCAGGCAACGGCGCCATGAGCGGGTAATCGCCGGATCAGCCGCAGGGTTGGGGTTGCAGGCAGAGCCCTGGCTGGCAACAGGGCCCTGCACCGCTTGCAGTACCTGTTGCGCGTGGGCACTGATCAAGGCTGTGGTCATCGTTCTTGTTCTCCGCTGCGATCTGGACACGGCTTGGTCCGCAGCTTAGATCAAAACGTGGCGCGCGTGGCCTGCGGCGCCGGGTGACACTTTGTCATGCCGATTATCGCAATCGTGACAAAGCCCCGAGCCCGCACCTGGCTGATTGGCCTGCGACGGCTCTGCGCCGCCGCTTTGCCGGAGTTGGCCCGGCGCTTGCTCAAGACAGGAGGAGACAAAAACAACAAGATCGGGAGACACCCCATGAATATCGCTGTCGAAACACCCCTGCAAACACCGACCGCGCAGTTGGCGGCCTGGATCGAACGCCTCGACGCACTCCTCACCCAACGTGACCTTGATGGCACGCTGCAGTTGTTTGCCGACGACTGCTATTGGCGAGACCTGCTGCTGTTCAGCTGGAACCTGGTGACCCTGGAAGGCAAACCCGCGATCGCCGAGATGCTGCAGACGCGTCTGCAGCAGACCCAACCGGAAAAGTGGCAAGTGGAAGGTGAAGCGACCCTGGAAAACGGTGTGCTCGAAGGCTGGATCAGCCTGGAAACCGCCACCGCGCGGGGCAAGGGTTATGTGCGTCTCAAAGACGGCCTGTGCTGGACGCTGCTCACGACCATGCGCGAACTCAAGGGCTTCGAAGAGCCGAGCGGCCGGCGCCGTCCGCTGGGCGCCAATCACGGGCACGGCCACGCCGACAAACGCAACTGGCTGGAACGCCGCCGCGATGAAGAGGCCTCGCTGGGCATCACCACCCAACCCTACTGCCTGATCGTCGGCGGCGGCCAGGGCGGGTTGGGCCTGGCGGCACGCCTCAAACGCCTGGGTGTGCCGACCTTGATCGTCGACAAGGCCGAGCGGCCCGGCGATCAGTGGCGCGGCCGCTACAAGTCGTTGTGCCTGCATGATCCGGTCTGGTACGACCATATGCCTTACCTGCCCTTCCCCGATCACTGGCCGGTCTTCACCCCCAAGGATCAGGTGGGCGACTGGCTGGAGATGTACACCAAGGTCATGGAGCTCAATTACTGGCCGCGCACCGAATGCGTGAGCGCCAGCTTCGACGAGCAGGCCGGCACCTGGACGGTCGAGGTGCAGCGCGACGGCGAACGCCTGGTGCTGCAGCCCACCCAGTTGATCCTCGCCACCGGAATGTCCGGCGTACCCAATGTGCCCAGCTATCCGGGGGCCGAGGCCTTCAGCGGTCAGCAGCACCATTCCAGTCGCCATCCCGGTGGCGACGCCTGGCGTGGCAAGCGCGCCGTGGTGATCGGTGCGAACAATTCGGCCCACGATATCTGCGCCGACCTGATCGAGAACGGCGCCGAAGTGACCATGGTGCAGCGTTCCAGTACCCATATCGTGCGTTCCGACAGCCTGATGGACCTGGTCTTCGGTGGCCTGTACTCCGAGGACGCCGTGGCCAGCGGCCTGACCACGGACAAGGCCGACATGCTGTTCGCCTCGATTCCGTACAAGGTCATGCCCAGCTTTCACCAGCCGGTCTTTGCAGCGATCAAGGAACGAGACAAGGACTTCTACCAGCGCCTGGAAAACGCCGGTTTCATGCTCGACTTCGGTGACGACGAGTCCGGTCTGTTCATGAAATACGTGCGTCGTGGCTCGGGCTATTACATCGACGTCGGCGCTTCGGAGCTGATCGCCAACGGCACCATCAAGCTCAAGAGCGCGCCGGGCCTTGGGGTCGAGCGCATTGAAGCGGACGCTGTGGTGCTCAACGACGGCACCCGCCTGCCGGCTGACCTGATCATCTACGCAACCGGCTATGGCTCGATGAACGGCTGGGCAGCGAAGCTGATTTCCCAGGACGTCGCCGACAAGGTCGGACGCTGCTGGGGCCTGGGTTCTGGCACCACCAATGATCCGGGGCCGTACGAGGGCGAGCTGCGCAACATGTGGAAGCCCACGCAGCAGGACAACCTCTGGTTTCATGGCGGCAACCTGCATCAGTCGCGGCACTACTCGTTGTATCTGGCGCTCCAGCTTAAGGCGCGTTTCGAAGGCCTGCCGACATCGGTGTATGGCCTGGCGGCGAGTCATCACACCGGCTAGCTGGCAAGCCGCCCGGCGCTGGCCGGGCGGCGCTGGTCGGGCAACGCTGGGCAACCCGGCCTGCTTCAACAAAGGCTATGAGCGAACGATCGAAACGCCGCTTTTCTCATCACTGGCCGCCTGTTTGCTTTGCGAGCCGTCAGTGTCGATACCCGCCAGAATCTCCGAAAGGTTGTGGAAGTGCCCCTTGTCCTTTTTCGTGCTCGAGTCGTGCGCATCGGTCCCCGTCTGAGCCAGGGCGTCGCTGAGCGTCTGATGCTGGGTCAGCCATTGCGGGGCGGCTTTTTCTTCCGGGCTCATGTTGTCCAGAAACGCCAGCGCGGCCTTGGCACGACCGACCGGATCGTTGGCGTACGGGTCGGTAAAGTGCGCCTGTTGATCCACCGGGCCACTGAAATAGCCGGTCGCCAGACGCTCTTGCTGGCGCATCAGCCCGTTGGCGGCCGCCTGCTCCTCGGAACTGAACTGGCCACCCTGGTTGGTCGCCACGGCGTACAGCGAGCGCCGGTCCAAAGCCCCCATCAGCGAGTTGCGATCGGTGGCGCTGCCGTCGTACGGCTTGCCGCTGCTCTTCATCAGCGCATAGTTGGCGTCCATGCGCTTGCGCGCGTCGGTACCGACTTGGGCGAAAGTCTGGTCTCTGGAGCTGCTGACCGCGCCGGGCTGCGTGACACCAAGTACCAAGGCATCGGCCGCCATGCCTGCACGTACCGGGAAGTACGCTGAATAATTGGCGATGGAGTGGCTGTAGTCGGTCGAGGTGCTGGAGAGACTTACCGAATCGCTACTGCGGGTCTGGCTGCTGTCATCGCTCTGATCACCGGCGCCCTGGACGTTGCTGCTGTCAGCGGCGGTGTTGCGGGTGGCCGAACTGGCATAAGCCGATAACGCAGCATTGGAGGAGTTATTGACGATCATATCGGCTTCCATGGCGGTGGCCGCCCCAACGCGGGACGTGCCGATGAAACAATTGAATGTGTTGACCCACTGCAGAAAAAGACTTCGGGTCGTTCGAGTTATTGTTGGCGCAAGATTAATCGGCGGCTTTAGGTACAGTTGTTTTCATGAGCTCAAGCCGCTACAGCGCAGCGTTTAGCGCCAGTGTTTGTCGCCACCTTAGCCAAACGAAACTTAATAATAAATATGAACTTCGCATTTGGCCGATTGGCGTCTGCGATTTAACTTGAATTGGTATGAACCCACTCCAGCTGATAATCGATCATAATTAAAAAACAACTTGCCGGCCTGATTCAGCCACTCGCAGGCCCTGCGGTTCGACCAAGGGCCAGACCCACGCCTGGCGTCGCCCGTCTGATAAGGGCTTTTAGGTGGCCGCGTCCTATGACTCGACATCGCGCCAACCGGCGCACGGTGTGCAGCTTGACCACGACGCGCAACGTGCCGGGGCAATGTGTGCGATTATCGAACGATATCCGGTTTCCAGCATTGCCCGCCTACCCGCGAAAGCTATGATGGCGAACGTGAAGCAATCCAACCGTTACAACCAGCAAGATGATGCCGCCGGTTATATGTTCCAGTTAATCAGGCCCGGCGTTGCACGATTCATGATTACTTTATCCTCATGCGGGAGGGACAAGTGCTAGATAAAACCAAAACCTCGTTGATTGACGCGGTCAGCCAGATCCACGATGGCGCCACTATTATGATTGGCGGCTTCGGCCCGGCCGGACAGCCGGCCGAACTCATCGACGCACTGATCGAGCATGGCGCCAAGGACCTGGTCGTGATCAGCAATAACGCGGGCAACGGCGATTACGGCCTGGCACTGCTGTTGAAGTCGGGTCAGGTGCGCAAGATCATCTGTTCCTTCCCTCGGCAGGCGGATTCCTGGGTGTTCGACGGCCTGTATCGCGCGGGCAAGATCGAACTGGAGGTGGTCCCGCAGGGCAACCTGGCCTGCCGAATCCAGGCGGCCGGTTCCGGTCTGGGTGCGGTATTTACCCCCACCGGCTACGGCACTTTGCTGGCCGAAGGCAAGGAGGTCCGCGCGATCGACGGCAAGCATTACGTGCTGGAGTATCCGCTCAAAGCCGACTTCGCCCTGATCAAGGCTTACCAGGGCGACCGCTGGGGCAACCTGGTGTATCGCAAGTCGGCACGTAATTTCGGGCCGATCATGGCGATGGCAGCCACGACCACCATTGCGCAAGTCAGGGATATCGTCGAACTGGGCGCCCTGGACCCGGAACATATCGTCACCCCCGGTATTTTTGTCCAGCACGTGGTGCGCGTCGGCGCCCCTGACCAGGTTGCGGAGGCTTGACCATGACTTACACAAAACGCTCGCGCGACAGCATCGCGCAACGAGTCGCCCAGGACATTCCGGAAGGCGCCTACGTCAATCTTGGCATCGGCCTGCCGACCAAAATCGCCAGTTACCTGCCCGCCGACAAGGAGATCTTCCTGCATTCGGAAAACGGCCTGCTGGCCTTTGGTCCGCCGCCGGCCAAGGGTGAGGAGGACCCGGAGCTGATCAATGCCGGCAAGGAATTCGTCACCATGCTCAAAGGCGGGAGCTTTTTCCATCACGGCGACTCCTTTGCCATGATGCGCGGCGGGCACCTGGACATCTGCGTCCTGGGTGCGTTTCAGGTCGCCGGCAATGGCGATCTGGCCAACTGGCACACCGGCGACGCGAACGCCATTCCTGCCGTTGGCGGGGCGATGGACCTGGCCATCGGGGCGAAGAAAGTCTTCGTTGTCACCGAGCACCTGACCAAGGAAGGCGCGCCGAAAATCGTCGAGAAGCTTAGCTATCCAGTGACCGGTAAAGGCTGCGTCGACCGCATCTACACCGACCTGTGCGTGATCGACGTTACGGCCACCGGCCTGCAAGTGATCGAGATCATACCGGAGCTGAGTTTCGCCGAGCTGCAAACCCTGACTGAAGCCCGATTGAGCGATGCCACCGCGCGCTAAGCGCTGCTCTTTCAGCGCAGGCCGCAGGGATGAAGCGCCTACTGCGCCACCGGTCCAGAATCGAAAACCGGCTGCGCGTAGAGGGATCGTTCCCACGCTCTGCGTGGGAATGCAGCCCGTGACGCTCTGCGTCACCCGCTAGGCGACGCGGAGCGTCTAGCGAGGTGCTACCACGCGGAGCGTGGGAGCGATCAAAAACCGGGCGGCGCCACCGGTCCAGAATCAAAAACCGGCTGCGCGTATTGAGATCGTTTCCACGCTCCGCGTGGGAATGCAGCCCGTGACGCTCTGCGTCACCCGACAGGCGACGCGGAGCATCTAGCGAGGCGCTACCACGCGGAGCGTGGGAGCGATCAAAGGATCAAAAAACAGGCGGCGCCACAGGTGCAGAATCGAAAACCGGCTGCGCGTAGAGCGATCGTTCCCACGCTCTGCGTGGGAATGCAGCCCGTGACGCTCTGCGTCACCCGCTAGGCGACGCGGAGCGTCTAGCGAGGTGCTACCACGCGGAGCGTGGGAGCGATCAAAAACCGGGCGGCGCCACAGGTGCAGAATCGAAAACCGGCTGCGCGTAGAGCGATCATTCCCACGCTCTGCGTGGGAATGCAGCCCGTGACGCTCTGCGTCACCCTATAGGCGATGCGCAGCGTCTAGCGAGGTGCTACCACGCGGAGCGTGGGAGCGATCGAGAGGGTTTTTACATACTCTGGTCTGGATGCGGCCCAGAGACGAGCCGCGTTCCCCGCGTCAGGGCAGATCTGTTCAGCGATGCGGCCCCGTCACTCCTCTGGCTGAGCCTTTTCGAGGCTTTCGTTGACCAGCACCATGCTCTGCGGTGACGACAAGGCAATGCCCAGTTCGCGCAAGCGCCCGAGCACGGTGAACAACAAGTCGCTTCGCGCCCCGCCTACCGAACGCGGGCTGTTGACATAGCCGCTGACGCTGATGATCAGCCCTGAAGTGGTCAGGTCCTTGAACGAGACCGACGGCGCCGGCGTGTCGAGGATGGCCTCATGCTCGGTGAAGGCTTGCAGCAGCAGTTCGCGTATCTGCAGCACATCGGTATCCAGCGGCAGGGTCAGGGAAATGCCAACGACGCCCAGTGCGTTGCCCATGGTGACGTTGCGTACGTTCTGGGTAATGAACTGGGAGTTCGGCACGATCACCGTGGAGCGGTCGGACATCTGGATTTCCGTGGCACGCACGTTGATTCGCCGGATATCGCCTTCCACGCCGGCCAGGCTGACCCAGTCGCCCACTTTGACCGGCCGTTCAGTGAGCAGGATCAAGCCGGAAATGAAGTTCTGCACGATCGCTTGCAGGCCGAAACCAATCCCCACCGACAATGCACTGACCACCCAGGTGAGGTTGGTGAGGCTGACATGCAATGTGGACATCACCACGATACCGAGCAGGACCACCCCGATGTAACCGACCAGGGTCACCAGCGAAGCACGCATGCCGGCGTCCATACTGGTTTCCGGCAGCAGGCGCTCGCCCAGCCATTCCTTGAGTACTCGGATGCCGAGCATGCCGACCGCCAGAACGCCCAGGGCCAGAAGGATGTCGCCCGGGACGATGTTCAGCCCGCCCAGCGGCTTGTTGCCGAAATCCAGTTGGGTAAAACCTTCGAGCAACTCGCCGGGACTGGAGCCCGACGGCATGAACGCAAGCAACACCGCCGTGAACAACAGCAAGGTACGACCGACGCCCGCCAGCAGCGTGCTGGCCTGGGCCTGGTGACTGGCGGACAGACCCAGGGCTGCGCCGAGCGCCATGCCGCCAGGTTGTTTGGGCGATAGCAGGGTTTCGCAGATATCACCGAAACAGGCGATCAACAGATAGGCCGTGGCGGCCACTACGCTCATCCACAGCAGCTTGACGGTCAGGAAGTACGCCAATGTCAGGTAGCCGCTCAACAGCGCCAGCAAGCTCAGGCCCACCCACACGGCCACTACGAACGGGATCAGGCCGGCGAAACTGGGCAGCCGCTCGAGATCGAACTTGCGACGGGTTCGGCGGTAGCGCAGCAAGGCGAAGAAGAACACCAGGGAAACGGCCAGTGCTGTCAGGCCGTTGACCGCTACCGTGAGCGCCAGGCTGCTGGCGATCACGTTGTTGATCCGTTCCTGGGTGCCGATGATCACCAGCGCCAGTGCCAGTAATACCGGGAAATAGCCTACGGCGCTGGCGATCTGGTCCGGGATCTGCGGTAAGCGCCAGGAGGGATGAGACAGCATCAACAGCCCGCGGCCCAGGCCGACGATGAAGGCGCAGAAGATGATCAGCGTCTGCATTTGATTCAGCAGGTTGAGCACGTCGGCACTCAACACCGCGTTGCTATCGATGCCCCAGCGCAGCAAGGAAGTGGCGGCGCCGATGGTCAGCACTGTCGTAAGGCCTACGGTCAGCGCCAGCGCGCTTCGCCGCAGGCGACCCTCGGGCAGCCAGCGGACCATCAGCCAGATCAACAGTTGTTCCATCAACCGTCGACCCACCACCCAGATCAACAAGGCAGCGACCAGCACGAAACTGAAGAACAGGCGCTTGCCCGGTGCCAGCGCTGTGCTGACGGCGCTCTGGAGATCGTCGTAAAGGCCGCGCAGACGTCCCAGGTCGTCGTCGGTGGGGCGGATCATCGTGGACCAGAACGTCGAGCTCAGGGGGCTGGCCGAGCGGGTGCTGATCTGTGAGTCGAACAGGCTGCGGCGCAGGCTGAAAATCTGTGTCGCCAGGTCGCGGGCGGACTGACTCAGTGCATTGGTCTGGCGCTCGTCACTGACCAGCGCGTTCTTCTGTGTGCTCACCGCCTTGCGTTGGCTGGCGATGCTCTGCGGCTCATCAGGCTGCACCGGACCAAGGATGTTGAGCTGGTCGTTGAGGTGCTCGATGGTTGCGGCTTGCTCGGCAACCAGCGCGTCAGCCTGCTTCTGCACCTGCAGCGCCGCCTGGCGCAGAGTCGAGAGCAGGTCGTCATTGGCGCTGACGGTGACCTTCTGCCGGATCAGGTCCAGTTGATTGTTGAGCTCCTCCAGCGTCGCGCCGTCGGCTGGCGTCGACAGAGCGCTGGAGTCAGCGGTCTGAGAAGGCGAAGATTGGGCAAGCGTTGGCAAGGTGATGCACAGCAGCAACAGGGCCAGCAGTCCAGAAAAAAAGCGGTTCAGCATGACGTGCTGCATTCTCGTTACCTGTCTGGGAGGCGTTGGCATGGCGGACATCGCCTGCTTCAGGTGGCTCACACCCTCGGTGATTGGCCGCCTCACATGGTTTTGACCGACACCACTTCGACAAACCTGAATTTCTTTCTGGCCGCCTTGGTCGCTTCTTGCTCCGCCAGCAGGGTGCTCAGCGTATCCGCCTCATGCACGATCTCGTGCATCTGGCCTTCGAACTCATTGCCCACCCGCAGGGTGACCCTGAGCCTTGGAGTAAAGGCTTTGGCAATCTTCTTTTTCGCCACGGTCTTCACCGGCGGCTCGATCACGATCTGCGGGACCGGGTCTGGCGCCGCTGGCGCACTCACCGGCGCTGGGGACTCGGCACCACCGAACAGCGCGCGGCGCATCTCTTCTTCCGTCAATTCTGTATTCATGCGATTTCTCAGGGGTGTGAGGATTAACCAGACCGATTCTACCAGCAAGGCCGGTTTTTAGAGCAGCGACACTTTGCGCCACCCCGCTGGATCTGCCGTGGCAAGCATCGGAACTGCTTGCCGCCGCTGCCCTGACCACATGCCATCGGCCTACCCTCCCGCGCCGGTACCCACTGGCGAAACGCCACGGCACGGTTTCGCAGGGCAAAGGCCGTTGGCAAACATCTACTCGCCAGCGCCCAGAAGCAGGCTGTAACGCGTCAACGGCAGCCCTTCGCCGTTCTCTTCGACAACACGCTGACTGGCCGCTTGCGGCATGAAGCCTGACTTTTGGTAGAAGCGGCTGGCGCGCTGGTTGCCATCCAGCACCCATGCGCTGACGCGATGGTAACCCTCGTCGACCAGCCACTGACGCACTGCGGACCACAATGCCGAGCCAATGCCGCGGCCCCAGGCGTGCGGATCCAGGTAGATGGCCATCAGTTCACCGTCGCCTGCGCAGGCGTCCTCGCCACGGCTTGGGCCGAACGAACTCCAGCCGACGATCAAACCTTCCACTTCGGCGACCCGAATGGCCAGGCTTTGCTCCTCGATGGCTTTGCTCAGGAACGCCACGCGTCGTTCCACGCTGCCATCCAGCGCGCTCAGGTAGCCATCGGAGAGCAGCCCCCGATAAGTCGCCTGCCAACTGCGAATGTGCAGCATGGCAATCGCTTGGGCGTCATCGGGGACAGGGGCACGGATCAGCAGCCCGGGCACTTGGCTGGGGTCATTCATGGCAGTGATATCTCAAGGTTATAGATCGCGTGGAGCAAACCTCGCACTCTTCATGCCAGCCAACAGAGGGCCGCGAATCAGGCGTCTAGCGAACTGCAGACAGCGCCACCGTGCATCACTTCAGGCAAACTGCTGAATCAGTGTCGGCAACCGAGCAAGCCGTTGCGCGGCGGCATGGATCGTTCTGGCAATTCGTCGATGGCGTGACGCCTGCCGCAGAGCGTGGACGATACTGTTCGTCAGCAAGGCGATTGAAGTCTCGACATATGCCACTCTTTGCGGCGCCGTGTTGCATACTTGCCAAACGCACAGCGCCCACCTTCATCCGGACCTCACATGACCCCCAACGCAGAACACTACAACCCTTCGACCGAATATGCCGACAAGTTGATTTCGCGCATTGGACAGACACCCTTGTGGATCGCCAAGCGTATCGGTGTAACCGACAAGCGCATCAAGTACATTCTTGAAGGCGAAAGGACGGTCAAGGGCGAGACCACACCCATCCAAATGACGTACACAGAGCAATTTGCCCTTGAGTGCCTGGCCGCAGAGGCCAAAGCCCAGAAGAAATAGATCCGGCTCGATCGTCTTGAGCTCAGATCGCTGAAAAACTCAAAAGCCGGTAGAACCGTATGAATCGTCGTAAAAAGATCAAACAACTGTTACAGGCGCATGCCAAGAAGGCCAGCGCCAAGCTCGCCCCTGCCAGCAAGACCCGGTACATCAGTAAGGCTGACCGGTTGAAACTGGCTGCCGAATCCAGTCCGGAGTCGGACACGCCTGCTCCGAGCTGATGGTTGTAGCCCAAGCTGCACCGGTGTCTACAGATCCTGTGGCTGGCCGGTGTGGGCGCGGGAGTCAGAGGCTTGAAGCTCGGCAAGCACCTGCGCCCTGGTGATGACCTGGCCGAAGTGATGCTTCCACAGGTCAATCCCCAGCTGGCCTGACCTGTCCATCGATGACCCCACCGTCAGATCGGTCACCAGCGTAGGGGCCAGCCCTGCATCGAACAGCGCAAACCCGGCGGCGAGCACGCAGGTCTCGGTCTGCATGCCACACACCAGCACACGCTCCACACCCATTTGTCTGATGTAGTCGATGGTCTCGACAGTCTGCCCGTAGCCATGCTTCACAAATACCTTGTCTGCCTCGACCAGGCTCTGATCCTGTGCCGCCGGATGCCAGCCCAGCTGCCGGTGGAATGGCGTGACCTGCTCATCATGCAGCTCGACCGAGGCAATGGTCGGGATCTGTGCAGAGAACGCCCGCGCACCGTCGACAAGCCACTCCGGGGGACTGAACGTGGACTGGATATCGACGATAAGTAAAACCTGACGCATGGGCTTGTCTCGAACGCTGCCTGAGGGGCCCGCAGTATATCGTTCGATGCGCTTATGGCGGTCAAAAGCAATCGGCAACCGGGGTTACTCAGGGTCGTGCAAGCGATACAGGCCCTGGGCATGCGATACCTTCAATCCTGCTCGCTGCAAATTGCGCCGGCTTTGCGAGTTGGCCAATGCAGTGGCCGCAACCAGACTGCAACCGTGTTCCCTGGCCTGACCCACCCGGTGAGCGATCAGTGCTGCATGATAGCCTCGCCCGCGCGCTTGTTTACCTGTGGCCGCGGTGCCAAGGTACGCCACACCATTGCTCGCAAGGTACATCACGGCGCACGCAACCACCTCTGCACCTTCCTTGATCACATAGATTTTCAACGAATCATCTGCCTGCAAACTGTCGAACGACGCCTGATTGACCAGCCGCTGCGCCGCTTTGGTATGAAAGCCATCGGCATGGATCTTTGCGAAGGCGCGAAACGTCTGCGGGGTGATCTGCTCGATGTCGAACGGATGGTCACTGACCAGCGTCTGCTCGATGGCACAAGCGAGCTGCAAGTGCGTCCACCCCTTCAAGCGCTGCAGCTGACGACCGGCCATGCACACATTGTGTTCCAGGGATGACGGCGGCCCGATCAGGGCTGTGACGGCCGAACAGTCAACCGAGCGGGCCAGCAGGTCCACGATGGCCTGTGGCTCGTGGGTGCTGTCGCCGTAGATGCGGTTAAGCATGGGGCTGGGCGAGGCTGTCACCTGAAAACACGCCTGCCCTGCATTTGAGAAAACCTCGGCGCCGTAGGGATTACCCGCGATGCGGGTCAGGTTCTGCACGCGCGTGCGCAAGTAATCCCTTTCAGCGGCCTCGATACGAAGGGCGGTTTCGACATCCATGTGCATCTCTACTGTTCCTGGTGCTAAGCGATCACCCCGGTCATCGCGGTGAAATGGCTTTGCCTGTTGCGCAGTTTATCGAGGACTTCAGCCGGGGTCGATTCGCGGAAAACCACCATGTGGCCCACGTCCTTGCCGCCCTCGGTGACCCGTTCTATATCGTTGATCATCCAGGTTTTCAGCTCCTCGACGCTGATGCCCAACTCCGTCGCCACCTGAAGCTCGAAGCGTTGCGCATCGTACTGATTGAACTGGTCGTTATTCATCGCTGTGTCCTCTTGCCGGTTGTCAGGTTAAGGCCGCGAAGCCGCGCAGCAGTTCCAACCAATAGCAGTGAATAATGAGCGGCGGCTAATGGCGCAAAACCCTAGGCGATTCCCGCACTCGTGGCAGTGGCCGGCAGATAAGGTGTGCGCGTGCAAAGCGCGGACACCCGCCACCCCATATGCCGCCCTTTTCGTCCTGCGTACTTGATCGAGCGGCCCATCCGTTTCGACATCCGGGTTGCCATAGACATATGGATATGCGTATATTCGATTATCCATATTTAAGGCACTTCCCATGATCACTCCTCCTGAGGTCTTCAAAAGCCTGGCTGACGAAACTCGCGCTCGGGCCACGCTGCTGATCGCAAGCCAAGGCGAGCTGTGCGTCTGCGAGCTGATGTGCGCGTTGGATGACAGCCAGCCAAAAATCAGCCGTCATCTTGCACAACTGCGCAGCAGCGGGCTGTTGCTGGACCGTCGTCAAGGCCAGTGGGTCTACTACCGCCTCAACCCCGACCTGCCAAGGTGGGTGAATGAGATGCTTGAGGTGACGATGCTGGCCAACGCAGATTGGCTGCAGATCAACGCCGCACGCCTGCAGAACATGGACGGGCGCCCTGTCCGCGAAACCGCCTGCTGCTGAATCGACCGAGCGAGCCTGTGATGCTGTCTGCCGTTGCTGTTTTCGTATTCACCCTCATCCTGGTCATCTGGCAGCCCAGAGGGCTGGGTGTAGGCTGGAGTGCGGCCCTGGGTGCCGTGCTCGCCCTTGCCGTGGGTGCGGTCTCACTGCAGGATATTCCGACGGTCTGGGCCATCGTCTGGAATGCCACCGCGACCTTCATTGCGATCATCGTCATCAGCCTGCTACTTGATGAAGCTGGGTTCTTCCAATGGGCGGCGCTTCACGTCGCGCGCTGGGCCAATGGCAGTGGCTATCGGCTTTTTGCCTTCTGCATCTTGCTGGGCGCGGCGGTCTCGGCACTGTTCGCCAACGACGGCGCGGCGCTGATCCTGACCCCGATCGTCATGTCGATGCTGATGGCGTTGCGTTTCTCCCCCGCAGCGACCCTGGCGTTTGTCATGGCCGCAGGATTTATCGCGGACACGGCCAGCTTGCCGCTGGTGGTATCAAACCTGGTCAACATCGTCTCCGCCGACTACTTCCACCTCGGCTTTGCTGAGTACGCCTCGGTGATGGCGCCGGTGAACCTGGTCAGTGTCGCCGCCACGCTGCTGGTGTTGTTTCTGTTCTTTCGCCGCGACCTGCCAAGGCAGTATCCGCTCGATGCCCTGCAGCACCCCAAAGCCGCCATCCGTGACCCTGCCACGTTCATTGTCGGCGGGTGGATTTTGCTGGCTCTGCTCCTCGGACTGTTCGCGCTGGAACCGCTGGGCATCCCGATCAGCGTGGTTGCCGCCACCTGCGCCGCCATCCTTTTTGCGGTGGCAGCCCGAGGCCAGCGGATCTCGACCCGCCGGGTATTGCGCGAAGCCCCCTGGCAGGTGGTGATCTTCTCCCTGGGCATGTACCTGGTTGTCTACGGCTTGAAAAATGCCGGGCTCACGGATCTGCTTACCCGGGTGCTCGATTCACTGGCAGCGAACGGATTGTGGAGCGCCACCCTGGGCACCGGCCTGCTCTCGGCGTTGCTCTCTTCAGTGATGAACAACATGCCCAGCGTGCTGCTGGGGGCGTTGTCGATCCAGGCCAGCGGCGCCGAAGGTGTGGTGCGTGAGGCAATGATCTACGCCAACGTCATCGGCTGCGACCTGGGCCCGAAAATCACCCCGATCGGAAGTCTTGCCACGCTGCTCTGGCTGCACGTGCTGGAACGCAAAGGCATGCGCATCACCTGGGGTTATTACTTCAAGGTCGGCGTCTGGCTGACTCTGCCGGTTCTATTGATCACCCTTTGTGCCCTGGCCCTGCGCCTGAGCCTTTGATGCCCGCCACACGGCGGCAGGAGCTATCGATGCGAGTTCTGTTCATGTGCACGGCCAACAGCTGTCGCAGCATATTGTCCGAAGCGCTGTTTAATCACCTGGCACCCGCAGGCTTTGAAGCGGTGAGTTCCGGAAGCCATCCCGGAGGACAGGTTCTGCCTCGCACCCTGACCACCCTGCAACTGGCCGGCGTCTCGACCGAAGGGCTGAGCAGCAAGGGCAATGATGCGTTCAGGGATTGCCCTGCGGATATTGTCATCACGGTCTGCGACAAGGCGGCTGGCGAGGCCTGTCCGGTCTATTTCGGCCCGGCGCTGAAGTCGCACTGGGGGCTGGAGGATCCTTCAGACGTCGCCGGTGATGAGCGAGCAGTGAACGCGGCATTCGCCGCGACGCTGGCGCATATCGAAAGACGCTGCCGAGCGTTTTTCGAACTTCCATTGAGCCTCATGAACCCGCAAGAGCTCAAGCGCGAGCTTGACCGAATCGCCACCCTTTAAGCAGGAGCACCTATGTCAGAAGAACTGCACAACCTCGATCTCAGCCTGTTTGACATCGAGCCGCCATCAACGCCGTCAAGCACTCACAAGCCGCGCATCCTCCTGCTGTATGGATCGACACGCGAGCGCTCTTTCAGCCGTCTGGCGGTAGAAGAAGCAGCACGCCTGCTCGAGCACTTTGGCGCTGAGGTACGTATTTTCAATCCCTCAGGCCTGCCGCTGCCGGACGATGTACCGGTGGAGCATCCAAAAGTGCAGGAGCTGCGTGATCTGGTGCTGTGGTCGGAAGGTCAGGTGTGGTGCTCACCGGAGCGCCACGGCGCCATGTCGGCGGTGTTCAAGGCGCAGATCGACTGGATTCCCCTGGCGCTCGGCGCCGTTCGCCCGACTCAGGGCAAAACCCTGGCGGTCATGCAGGTGTGCGGCGGCTCGCAGTCATTCAATGTGGTCAACCAGCTGCGGGTACTGGGCCGGTGGATGCGCATGGTCACCATCCCGAACCAATCTTCCGTCCCGAAGGCCTATATGGAGTTCGATGACCACAATCGCATGAAGCCGTCGCCCTACTACGACCGTATCGTCGACGTGATGGAAGAGCTGGTGAAGTTCACCCTGCTGCTGCGTGACCGCAAGGACTTTCTGGTGGACAGGTACTCTGAGCGCAAAGAGTCTGCCGAGCAGCTTTCCTCGCGCGTCAATCAGCGCTCGATCTGAATGGCAAGGCCACGGTGGCGGCCATTGACGCGAGCGTTTTTCGGCCCTTGTGACCACTTCTCTCTGTGTCTCAGGACAACAAACGCTGGCAGGCAATCAACGCAGTCGCAGGGCTCAATGATCAGTGGCACCGTGGCCGGCAAACCTCTCTCCCTGGGGAAAGCCACTCACCCGCGCTCGACACGCTATGGCAAGGCTTCCCAGCACCAACGCCAGCAACACCCAAGGAAAAGCGCTCGCCCCCCACTGGCCCAGCAACATCCCGCCTAACAGTCCGCCGCCCGCGATGGCGCCGTTCCAGGCCACCACGTTCATCGAAAGTGCAGCGTCGGCGCCTTCGCCTGCTGCGTCGGCCAGCGCCGTTTGCAGCAATGTTGCGGCGCCCCCGAAGGTCATGCCCCAGATGAACACGCCGATATAAATGGCCATGGCAGAACCTGGGAACATGCCGAAGAAAACCGAAACGGCGGCGAAGGTGGCGAGGCTGACCAACACCGCTGTTCGTAGATGGCGATCGACCAGCCGACCCGTTAGCCAAATGCCCGCCAGCGCCGCCGTACCGAATACCAGCAGCACCAAATCAACATGACGGCCAAGCCCGGCGGCAGAAACAAAGGGTGCGACATAGGTATAAAGGATGTTGTGGGCCAGCATCCAGGTGACTACCACGCCGAGAACGGAGCGCACGCCGGGCGTGAACAAGACCTGGCGCAAAGCAATGCGTTGCGATTGTGATTGACCCGGGTAGTCCGGGACTTTGATCAGCACCCATGCGATCAATACCAGGGTCAGTCCGGACATCACGGCAAACGACATGCGCCACCCAATCGCCCCACCGAGCCAGGTTCCAAGGGGTACACCCAATGACAACGCGATGGGCGTACCCACCATCGCTACCGCCATGGCGCGACCCTGTAAGTCGGGGTTGACCATTCGCCGTGCGTAGCCGCCGATCAGACTCCAGGCCAATCCCGCAGAGACACCGGCAAAAAAACGCGCAATCAGGGTCAGCCAGTATGTAGAAGACAGCGCCGTGAGGGAGTTGAACAGCAGGAAGCCGACGACCGTGAACAGCAGTACCGTCCGGCGGCGCCAGCTTCGCGTCGCGATCGTCAGCGGGATGGCTGCCAGCAATGATCCTAGCGCATACACGGTCACCATCTGCCCCGCCCAAGATGGGGACACGCCCAAACCATCGCCAATTTCAGGCAGCAACCCGGCTGGCAGCGTCTCCGTCACAATGCAGATAAAACCGGTCATCGCCAGCGCCAGCAGTGCCCCGTACGGCAGCGTCGCGCCCTGTCGCTCATTCGTCATCATTGGACCCCTCCGACTAATATACTGATCGGTATGAATATAGGTAGACGAGGGACGATGGTCAATGACTTATGTATCGACTAGTATCTATATGACTGGAAAAGGGGGTACTCATGGCTCGAATGGGACGGCCGCGCACGTTTGACCGTGACGTGGCAATCACGCAGGCAATGCATCTGTTTTGGCAGCATGGCTACGATGCGACTTCGCTCAGCCAGCTCAAGGCCAGCATCGGCGGCGGCATCACTGCGCCGAGCTTTTATGCCGCTTTTGGCTCCAAGCAGGCGCTGTTCAGTGAAGTGATGGAGCGTTATCTGAACACCCATGGTCGGGTGACCGAAAGCCTGTTCGACACCACCCTGCCCCCCAGGGACGCTATCGAACGCACGCTGCGTCGCTCGGCAAAAATGCAGTGTGAGCCAGACCATCCCAAAGGCTGCCTGGTGTCACTGGGTTTGCTGAGTGCGTGCACGCAAGAAAGCCAAGCCATATCCCGGCCACTCGCTGAGGCAAGAGCCTTGAACCGTGCTGCGATGGTGGCGTGTATCGAACGTGCCATGGCTGCGGGTGAGCTGCCAGCAACGGTGGCGCCGGCAGCGCTGGCCGCCATGTTCGACAGTTTCCTGCTGGGCATGTCGGTACTGGCGCGCGACGGCGCGTCGTTCAAGACGCTGAACGCAGCAGTCACTCAGGTCATGACCGTCTGGGACGCGCTGCGCAGCGCCAGCCCGATCGCGCAAAACGCTCAACCGGCTGCCTGATTGTCCGTAGCTGAACGAAGTCATCCTGGCGGGCGCACTGTGGTTGGACGGCGTGCAGGGTTCGCTACCTGACAAGCTGCTAGCGGCTGTCAGCGTCATCAGGGGGCGGGGTGAGGCGCTGGGAAATTGTCGTCCGGCCAGTAGCGGGCAGACGCGGACACTCATGGCTGTCCGCTTTCTGCCCAACACTGCCTTCTGCGAGGGGCACCTGACGCTATCGCAGATCAGGCAGTTTTCAGAACCACACCACTGGCCCATGGCTTGAACACCAGAACGCTCGCCAACGCCGCCACCCATACGCTTGCGACGCCGTACAACAGCACCCATGTGAAACCATGATCAAGTGCCATGTGGAAGGTCGCTGCGGGTAGCGTTTGCTTACCGGCTGCCACCGCCTGGGCCGCAGCCTGCAACATTGAACCATCGCTCGACTCAGGAAGTGCGTGTCGCAGCCCAGCGCTTATACCTTGCACCAATATCCAGCCCATGACCGCGATGTTGATGGCCAGCGAAGTCATCCGGACGCTCATGTCCATGCCCGACGCCATACCGGCACGGGTAGCGGGAACGGAGCCTGTGCTGGTATTGGTCACCGGTGTATTGGTCAGGCCCAACCCGGTCCCGGCCAGCAAGCAGCCGACCGCCATACCGGGTAGCAACAGATCGATATGGCCGATGGATGCACACATCAGACACAAGCCCGCCCCGATCACCAGCAACCCGGCAGGGATCATCACACCCGGATGCAGTTTTAACGCCAGGCGTTCACCCAGCGGCGGCACAAAGAGCGTCGGCAATGTGTAGGCCAGCATCAGTACGCCCGCTTCCCCTGTACCCAGCCCTATCCCCGCCTGAAGATAGATAGGCAAGTAGATCATCAGCGGCCAGAAACTGAAGTTCATGCCTGCCGAGCCCAGCAGCGCCCCGGAAAACCCTCGGATGCGAAACACCGAAAAATCCATCATCGGTTGGCGGGCGACCCGTTGCCAGACCACGAAGGCTACGCACGCAAGCAGGCTCAATGACAGGATCACCCCGGCTTGTAGAATCGACATGTCAGGCTGCGAGCCTTGAATGATCAGGTAGGTCAAACCGAACACGGCTGATGCCAACAACACCATACCCAGGCCATCGGGCTTGCCAGTGCTCGCCTCGCTCGAGGCTTGCACCCCGGCACCTGCCAGAACGCAAGTGATCGCGGCTAACGGCACATGGATCAGAAACACCCACTTCCAATTGGCTAGCGCGAGGATACCCGTGCCAATGATCGGTCCCAGTCCCAGGCCAGCACCAAAAACGATCCCCCACACCGCGAAGGCCTTGCTGCGTTCACGGGCCAGGGGGAACTGCCGGGACAGAATGGCAATCTGGGACACCAACATGGCACCACCACTGGCCCCCTGAACCGCGCGGGCGATGATGAGTATCGCGGCGCTGCCGCTCAGGCCGCAGGCCAACGAAGCCAGGCCAAACGCTGCGACGCTGAGGATAAACAAGGCTTTGCGCCCGTAGCGATCCACCAGCGTGCCCACTGCCATCAGCACGGTCGTGCAAGCGAGTGTGTAGGCGTTCATGATCCATTGCAGGTCACTGAACTGAATGTCCAGTAGTGTTTCGAGGGTGGGCAATATCACCGGGATACTGGAGATTTCCAGACCAAACATCATCGCTGCCACACAAACAGCGGCCAGCGCCTTGACCGAATCCTTCATGCTGCACCCTTCCCTGACCACAATGAGTGCAGCGATGATCAAGGACTCGACGCCTGGTGGAAATCGGCGCAAACGCCATGTATCGTCAACTTCATGCCAAAACACCCATCCGACGCAATCCCCTTCAACAGACGTCTGGTCATTCTGGCGTACGACCAGCTGTGTACCTTTGAATTCGGCACTGCCATTGAAGCCTTCGGGCGCAACGACCCGCAGCTCGAATCACCCCTCTATGACGTGAGTGTGGCTGCGGCCGAGCCCGGTCCACTAAGGGCTTTCGGCGGCGTGCAGATCTGCGTGGAAGGTGGCCTGGAGCTGCTGGAACAGGCGGGTACCATCGTCATTCCCGGGTGGCGCGATCTGGCTCAAGAGGTGCCTTGCGATTTGCTCGATGCGCTCAAGGCGGCCAGTCAACGTGGCTGCCGCATCGTCACCATCTGCGCCGGCACCTTTGTGCTGGCGGCCACCGGTTTGCTGGCCGGCCGACGCGCGACCACCCATTGGCACCATCACCAGGCCTTGGCCCAGGCATATCCAGATGTTCAGGTCGAACCCTCGGTGCTGTACGTGGACGAGGGCAATCTGTTGACCTCGGCCGGCTGCGCGTCCGGACTCGATGCGTGCCTGCATCTGATCCGCCGAGACTTTGGCCCTGAGGCGGCCAACCGGGCTGCGCGCCGTATGGTGACACCACCCCACCGGCTGGGATGCCAGGCGCAATACATCGAACAGGCGGTGACGGTCAGATCCGCGAGCAGCCTGGCGCCACTGCTGGACAAACTACGGGCCAGCCCGGACAACGGTCTAGACATCGAAAGCATGGCGCGCAGCGCCCACATGAGTCGCCGGACATTTCTGCGCCGCTTTCACGATGCCACTGGCACCACGCCTTCCAACTGGTTGCTAGGGGTCAGGCTTGAGCGCGCCAAGGCACTCCTGGAAACCAGCACATTGCCCATGCCACTGATTGCCGAACAGTGCGGCTTCGGTACGGCCGCTACCTTGCGGCACCATTTTCGCAAAAACCTGAACAGCAGCCCAAGCTGTTATCGCAAGCAGTTTGCTCGGGCAGAATTGGCACTTTGAAGTGTGCGCGGCGCTGGGGCACGGCAAACCTGCCGGGGTGGCGACACAACCGGATATTGACAACCTCCTGAAACGCTCGCTATAACTACACCGTTGTACGACGACAGACGAATTACGTCTGCGTCTCCACTAACAATAAAAATGTCGGTCACCCTCATGAATTCGACTTGCTTGTTCATCTCCCCAAATTCCCTGTGCATCGGCACTTCGCTGGCCTTGTGCGGCCATGGGACGTCCGGTCCGCCCACCAACACCCTTCACACCACGCTTCAAAGCACTTGTTAGACGTCTGACTCCGGGCTCCGCGCCCAGGGGGCGTACGCGTGCGCTCTCGCGAGTACGATCGCGAGATCATCACCCAACCAATAATAATAGTGACGTCATGAATCTGAACGAGTCCACCCATCCGCAAAGCATCACTCAGGCGGCCACCCGGTCCGTCGGCAAATACCGCTGGACGATCTGCGCGCTGCTGTTTTTTGCGACGACGGTCAATTACCTGGATCGACAGGTGCTCAGTCTGCTGGCCCCGGATCTGTCCACGCAATTTGGCTGGAGTAATACGGACTACGCCAACATCGCTTCGGTGTTTCAGTTCATTTATGCGATTGCCATGCTTTTCGCCGGTCGCGTGGTCGATAAGATCGGCACCAAGACCGCCTATGTGGTAGCCATTGGCATCTGGTCCACCGGTGCGGTGATGCACGCGTTTGCAGTGCCGCTGGGGCAAGGTATCGGTGCGATCACCAGCGCATTGGGTTTCGCTGCAATTCCGGTGTCCATCGCAGGCTTCATGCTGTCACGGGCGGTACTCGCGGTCGGCGAAGCGGGTAACTTCCCGATCGCGATCAAGGCCACCGCCGAATACTTTCCGAAGAAAGAACGCTCGTTTGCCACCGGCATCTTCAACTCCGGTGCCAACGTCGGCGCGATTGCGGCGCCCATCTGTGTGCCGTTGATCGCGGCGATGTGGGGTTGGGAGTCGGCGTTCATCGTGATTGGCCTGCTGGGTTTCGTCTGGCTGGGCGTGTGGGTGGCGCTGTACGAGAAGCCGGATCAGCAAAAACGCTTGACCGCCGAGGAGCTGGCCTACATCCGCAGTGACGAGGCCGAGCAGGTCAAGGCTGCCCCGGTCCCGGGCGCGCCTGCCAGGAAGGTGTCGTGGTTCAAACTGCTTACCTACCGCCAGACCTGGGCGTTCGCCTTCGGCAAGTTCATGACCGACGGCGTGTGGTGGTTTTTCCTGTTCTGGCTGCCGACGTATCTGTCGGCGCAGTACGGCATGAAAGGCCAGGCCATCGTGATTCCGCTGTTCGTGCTGTACAGCATGACCATGGTCGGCAGCATCGGCGGTGGCTGGTTCCCGAGCTACTTCATGGCCCGCGGTGACAAGCCTTATGACGGCCGAATGAAAGCCATGTTGGTGATCGCGCTGTTCCCGCTGGTGGTGCTGCTGGCGCAACCGTTCGGCTATATCAGCTTCTGGGTACCCGTCCTGTTGATCGGCATCGGCGCGTCGGCGCACCAGGCGTGGTCCTGCAACATCTTCACCACGGTGTCCGACATGTTCCCGCAGAAGACCGTGGCGTCGGTGGTGGGTATAGGCGGCATGGCAGGTGGCTTGGGGGGTGTGGTGATGACCAAGATTGGCGGTTGGGTCTTTGACTATTACAAGTCGATCAACGACATCCATACCGGCTACATGATCATGTTCGCCATCTGCGCCCTGGCTTATCTGGTGGCGTGGAGCGTTATGAAGGTGCTGGTGCCGCGCCATAAAGAAATCACCGATCTTTGATCGTTCCTGACAACCTCATTCTCACTGGCGTCTGCGTGCATCTGCAGAGGATGCGCGTCGACCCGACAACAACAAAAAGGAAATATTGATGCCCAAGTTCAAACTGATAGTCGCCTTTCTCTGTCTGTTTTCAGGCTATGTCGCTGCAGCACCTTCTGCCGACGAGCAGGATGTTGCCAAGGCTGTCGACAAAATGACTCAGGCGATGCTGCACAAGGACACCAAGGCGCTCGGTGCCCTTACCTCAGACAACGTCACTTATGGGCATTCGAGCGGCAAGATTCAGAACAAGCAGGAATTCATTGCTGACATTGAAACGGGCCGCAGCGGTTTCAAAACCCTGCAAATGCTTAACCAGAAAATCACCCTCGATGGCGACGTCGCACTGGTCCGTAACCACTTTTCCGCTCAGGCCGTAAACAGTGGCGTGGAAGTTCCGACCGAGATCGAAAACTTCCAGATCTGGCAGAAACAGCAAGGTCACTGGCTGCTCATCGGCCGTCAGGCATTCAAGTTCTGATCGAGTCCCGAGCGTCCTGTCGGCGTGGGTGATCCTCGATCACCCACGCCGGCAAGCTCTACACACCGCCCGACGCCCCAGATGGTGGTTCCCGTATTACCCCCCTCCCCTTGACACCTTCCTTTCGCCGCCTTGCCGCGTACGCCTCACGCGCATGCCCTGCTGACCAGACACCCTGGCCATGAGCAGCGCATCGCGATCAATACCCCGTCGCTACCGTTACGCCATCCACATGGAACGAAGGCTTGACCCTGATGCTCCACTCAAGACTTGCTGACCCAATCAGGTCTACTTCTGGAGTTGCCCATGAACCGTGGAACAGGTTTCGCGCTTTGCGCTATCACTGCCTTGCTGGCCAACTTGATAGCCGCGCAGAGCGCAGTGGCGGGTCAAACCTATGTGCTCAAGGAAGTGGCCAGCTTTGATCATCAGGTCACCGGTGTGACGGCCAATGAAACAGGCCGGCTTTTCGTCAATTTCCCGAGATGGACCGAGGACTCCGAGGTGTCGGTCGCCGAATTGCTCCCCAACGGCGATCTCAAAGCCTATCCGGACCCCCGATGGAACGCTTGGCGCAACGCCCAACAAGACAGTTTGACTGCGACCGATCACTGGGTTTGCGTACAGTCGGTTGTGGCTGACAAGCGCGGCAGCCTGTGGGTGATCGACGCCGGCGCGCCGGCCCAGGCACAAGTGTTACCGGGCGGCCCCAAGCTGGTGAAAATAGATCTGGCGAGCAACACCGTCGCCAAGGTGTATCCGTTCGGGCTCGACGTTGCGCCTCAGGGCAGCTATCTGAATGACGTACGCCTGAGCCCCGATGGCAAGTTTGCCTATATCACCGACTCCGGCACCAGCGGTGCGCTCGTGGTCGTCAACCTGGAGTCGGGCAAGGCGCGACGTGCGCTGGACGGCGCGCCAAGCACCCAGTTTGAAAAACGCCTGACGGTCAAGGTCGACGGCAAGCCATTGCAACGGCCGGACGGGCGCGGCGTCCAGTTCGCCGCGGATGGCATCGCGCTGTCGCCCAACGGCGACACGCTTTACTGGCAAGCGGTCAAGGGAAAGACCTTGTACCAAATGGCTACAGATGCATTGCAGAGCGCGCCGCTCGCGGATTTGCCTGGCAAGGTGGAAAAGGTCGGCGAGAATGGCCCCGCCGACGGTTTGTTGATTGATAACGCGGGCACGATGTACATCAGCTCCGTGGAGGATCACGCCATCAAGGTCCGCCGCGGCGCCGAGGTCAGCGTGTTGCTCGAGGACAAGAAGATGCGCTGGCCCGACACCTTCACTCAAGGGCCTGACGGGACCGTTTACGTCACCGACTCGCGGATTCCGGACATGAACTTCTACAACCCCAAGCAGGGACCGGCGCTGAAGACTTCGTTGTACAAAATCGTGGTCAAGGATTGAAGGCTCGACGAGCACGGTTGCCGATGGCGCAACTGCGAGCCGGGCGTCCCTGCCTCGAGCCTGCAGTTAAAGAGGCGCCCTGTGGCCAGGGTTTGGCAGGCTTGGCGCTGATTGCTGCGTAACGCCGCAATGCACCGGCCTCGTCTAACGCTGCTGCAGGTTCAAATGCGTCGAACCGCGACACCCGGCTGGAGTAACTCGGCAATTGCCAACACCAGCAGATCGACTGACCAGGGTTTCTGCAAGTAGATCACACCTGCCGGCACAGTTGAGGCATCGAGCTCATAACCGCTCGTGAGGATGGTCGGTGTCCCCGGCCATTTCTGAGCGACCATCGAGGCAAATTCCGTACCCTTGATTTGACCGGGCACGCCATGGTCCGCAATCACCATCACGCATTTATCACGCCCGGACAGCATATGCATCAGCGCGTCGTCAGCTGAGCCAAATGCTTGAGATGACGCCCCGATATCATCCAGGATGTCTATCATCAACGCCCGCAAGATCTCGTCGTCCTCCACCACAACCACATCGCCCACTATCGGCAACAGACCTTCCCAATTTGCGATCAAGGCGTGTGTCTCATCCAGATTCAAGAGAGGTGCAGTCTTTCATTTGTGGTGATTTCATACCAGCCCTGAAGCCATCGCATGGGTGATGCGGCGGGAACGGGCACTGCTCGCCCCTGCCACTGTAGAGAATGATTGAACGCCGACGCTTCGCGAGACTCTCTACTACTTCCAACTGTCAGTGGACCTTCAATTGTGCTTGAAACTCCGCGCGATCAACCCGCTGGCGATCTCAGCATGCTGGGTGGCCGATACTCGCCAGTTGCACTGGTCGAGCGTGAACGGCATGTCCTGAGCGAAATTGCCGCCGGAGTGCCTCTCGCCCGCGTCCTCGATTCCTTGCTCCGTGCGATAGAGATGCAAAGCGGCAATACGATGATGGCTTCGGTATTGTTTGTAAGCGAGGACGGCCAGCACATGCTTCATGGCGCGGCCCCCAGTTTGCCGACGGCCTACAATAGCGCGGTTGATGGCATAGCGATCGGTGAAGGGATTGGCTCCTGCGGCACGGCCGCTTCTCGCGGTACTGCGGTCTATGCAAACGACATTTCGACCGATCCATTGTGGCAGGACTTTGTGGACCTGGCCGTAGGCCATGGACTGCGTTCATGCTGGTCGATGCCGATCAAAGGCGCCGACGGTTCAGTACTGGGCACGTTCGCCATCTATTATGCCGAGCCGCGCGCTCCTACCCCCGGTGACATCGAAGCCATCACGGTCATGACCCAAACAGCCGCTCTGGCGATTGAGCGGCACAGGTCAGATTTGAAACTTCGAAGAAGTCAGGAAAAGCTGCAGGCTCTCAATAGCGACCTGGAGCAGCAGGTCAACGAGCGCGCCCGGGAGCGCAGCCGCACCTGGGTTGTAAGCCCCGACCTGCTGGCGGTCATAGGCGCCGATTACCAGTTCGAGGCGACCAACCCCGCCTGGCTCTACACGCTTGGCTGGTCCGCGGACGAGGTGCAAGGGCCCTACTTGAAATTCGTCCATCCGCAAGACATGGCCCGCACTCTAGCCACCTTCGCACAAGCGATGAACGACACACCCATGGTCCAGTTTGAAAACCGCTATCAACATCGAGACGGGTCGTACCGATGGCTGTCATGGGTGGCAGTCCTGGAAGAAGGAAAGCTTTACTGCAGCGCTCGCGACGTCACCGCTGAGAAAAATCATTCCGCGATCCTCGATACGCGCACTCGTGAACGAGACAGAGCATGGGGGCTGTCGCAGGAACTTCTCGTCATAGCGATGCCTGACGGCACCCTCGAGGCCGTCAACGCTCGATGGACCGAACAGCTGGGATGGCAAGAACATGAGCTGCTCGGCAAGACATTGATGGCCTACGCCCATCCAGATGACTTTGTCGCAGTGTTGGCAGCTTACCAGAGCATCTTGACCGCGCCGCTCACCGCGCCCGTTGAATATCGGTTTCGCCACAAAGACGGTTCCTATCGCTGGTTCAGTTGGACAGGGTCCTATGAGGAAGGGCGAATTTATGCGGCGGGACGGCATGTAACGGTTGAGAAGGCCCAGGCAGAGGCGCTGCGCCAAGCGCAAAAGATGGAAGCAGTGGGACAGTTGACCGGGGGCGTCGCTCACGACTTCAACAACCTGCTGACCGTGATCAAATCCTCGACCGACCTTCTGAAAAGGCGGAATTTGAGTGATGAACGGCGTAATCGTTATATCGGTGCCATCTCGGAAACCGTGGAGCGCGCCGCCAAACTGACCGGGCAGTTATTGGCTTTCGCTCGCCGTCAGGCCCTCACCCCCAAGGTGTTCGCCGCTTGCGACAGCGTCCGCGCGATTGTCGAAATGATGGGGACGGTGATCGGGGCGCGTGTAGAGATCGTCACGGATTTTCCAGAGCACCTGTGTTTCGTCAATGCCGATCCAAGCCAATTCGACACCGCTCTGGTCAATCTCGCCGTTAATGCCAGGGATGCCATGAATGGCGAAGGTCGACTGAAAATCACCGTCGAATCTGCCGATTACATGCCCGCCATTCGCTTGCAGGAGGCAGTCCGGGGTCCATACGTAGCGGTGTCGGTCTCTGACACGGGCATCGGCATCCCGGCCGACCGCCTGGAGCAAATCTTCGAGCCTTTTTACACAACCAAGAGCGTCGGCCAGGGCACAGGGCTTGGCTTGAGCCAGGTATTCGGCTTCGCCAAGCAGTCTGGGGGCGAAATTGCTGTGGCTAGCAAAATGGGTGTAGGCACAACCTTCACCTTGTATCTCCCCCGGGTACAAGACGACATGGCCGTATCGAGGGAAACGGCTGAACCGGAAATTCTGGCAGACGGACACGGCACCCGCGTATTGGTGGTGGAGGACAATCCGGACGTGGGCATCTTCGCGACACAGACGTTGGCAGAACTGGGGTATGTCACGGTTCTGGCGGCCAATGCGGAGGAAGCTTTGGCTGAACTGGCTGGAAACGCCGATGAATTCGATGTCGTTTTTTCCGACGTGGTCATGCCTGGCAAAAGCGGCATTGAACTGGGCCAGGAGATCCGCAGGCAATACCCAGGGCTTGCGGTGGTACTCACTTCAGGCTACAGCCATGTCCTGGCGCAGAACGGGACCTCTGGCTTTGAACTCTTGCACAAGCCCTACTCCGTAGAACAGCTGTCCCGGATCCTGCGCAAGGTAGTGTCTCGCTAGTTGCATACCTGCCACCCCCCGGGCGCCGCTGATGCAGATGTAAGAGGCGGTCGCCCAGGTGCAGCTGGATCTTGTACATCGCGACCCGCAGCCTGTCACTCTGCTGTCGAGTGCGGTCAGGCATGAGCGCGCGGCGGCGTATTTTATAAGCTGGCCTTTTCGGCACTGCCTGCCAGAATTGGCGTCGCGCACTGAAACATTCTGAAACATCCACCTGCCGGGGGATGTCGAAGGATGATACTCAGCCAAGCGTGACCCATGAAAACACCCCGTCCATCCGCACGTCTAGAGCCCCTGAATCAACTTCGAAATCTGAAGATGGCAAGGTCCGCCCACGCTTATGTTCGTGGAAGCACAGTTCAGTTTTATGAGTGGTTGCACAGCCAACCGGGACGTCGACTCCCCAGTGGCCCTCCGGTCTGGATATGCGGAGACTGCCACGCTGGCAATCTGGGGCCTACCGGGGATGTGAAAGGCCGCATCGATATCCACATTCGCGACCTTGACCAGACCGTTATCGGCAATCCTGCGCATGATCTGGTCCGCCTGGCACTGTCACTGGCCACGGCAGCTCGCGGGTCTGACCTGCCAGGCGTCACCACCGCACGCATACTCGAAGAAATGATGCAGGGCTATGAGCAAGCGTTTGAACAAGACGTTGACCAAGAGCCCGCCCGCCCTGCGCAGGTCAAAGCGGGTATGCGCACCGCCGTGCGCAGAACCTGGAAGCACCTGGCTCAGGAGCGCATCGAAGACACCCGGCCGACCATACCGCTCGGTAAAAATTTCTGGTCACTCTCCCGCGCCGAGCGTGATGCCCTCAAGCGCTTTTGTTCCAGCGCCGAAATCCACAGTCTGGTCACTTCGCTCAAAGGCCGATCGGCGCAGGACAGCGTCGAGATGCTCGACTCGGCTTACTGGGTCAAGGGCTGCAGCTCCCTGGGTCTGAACCGCTATGCCGTCCTCCTGGGCGTTGGGGATGAAGAGGATCAGGAATACTGCCTGCTGGACATCAAGGAAGCCGTGGGTGCTGCGGCGCCGCGGACCTCTCGCGCGTCGATGCCAAGGGACAACGGCAAACGCGTAGTCGTAGGCGCACGTCATCTGTCACCCGGTTTGGGCGAGCGGATGATTGCGACGCGGATGCTTGACCAGGGATTCTTCGTTCGAGAGCTGCTGCCACAGGATATGAAGCTTGAGCTCGACCAGCTCAGCCAGCGTGAGGCGATGCGCGCAGCGGGGTATCTGGCCAACGTTGTGGGACGGGCCCACGCCAGGCAGATGGACAACCCGACACGTTCGTCGTGGATCCGGGACCTGCGCCAACACCGTTCCCAATCACTGGACGCCCCTTCCTGGCTCTGGTCGAGTGTGGTGCTGTTGGTGGGAAGCCATGAAAAAGGTTATCTGGAGCATTGCCGGCGCTACGCCCTTGGCGGCTGAGAGCCAAAGCTGTGGTTCACCGCAGGATGGAATCACTGCTTCGAGTCACGGCAGTCGCGGTACCGCCCCTGTTCGTCGCACTGATGCATCGCCGTGTCGACTACCCAGAACATGATCGTTTTATGCAAACCGTGCTCAGTCCATACAATCGCGCCTTCCTTGCAGTCCAGATAATGGGGCCTCAAAGCGCTTCACCCAGGTGATGACGTGAAACCCCGGCGCCGCTTGTGCGCCTCTGACTTCAAGGAAATATCATGACCAAGTCTGTGGTTTTGATCACCGGCGCGCTGACCGGTATCGGTCGCGCAACTGCCATCGAATTCGCCAAAAAAGGCGCGCAGCTGGTGGTCTCCGGTCGTCGTACGGAGATCGGCCAGGAGCTGGTAACGCTGTTGCGCGGCCTGGGTGCCGAGGCCGAGTTCATCAAAGCTGACGTGCGCGACGACGAGCAGGTTCGTCAACTGGTGGATCAGACGGTGGCGCGTTTCGGGCGTCTGGATATCGCGGTGAACAATGCGGGCACCGAAGGCCAGCCCGGCCCGTTGCAGCAACAAACGCCCGAGAGCTACGCCGCGACCTTCGACACCAACGTGCTGGGCACGGTATTGAGCCTCAAGCACGAACTGCGGGTGATGCAGGCCCAAGGCAACGGATCGATCATCAATATCTCGTCAACCTACGGTCATACCGGTGCCGCGGGCGCTTCGCTGTATGCGGCGAGCAAACACGCCGTCGAAGGCCTGACCAAGTCAGCCGCGCTGGAAGCCGCCACCTCTGGGGTGAGGGTCAATGCGATAGCACCCGGCCCGGTCGACACCGGCATGCTCGACCGCTTCACCGGCAGTGACGAAGGCAAGGCCTATATGGCCTCGACCGTACCGATGCAGCGTATCGGTCAGGTCGAAGAAGTGGCACGCGCAATTGTGTTCGCCGCCTCCCCTGAAGCCTCGTTCATCACCGGACACATCTTGAGTGTGGACGGCGGTAAATCAGCTCAGTAATGCATGCGGCCTCTTGCCGGGGCCGTATCTCTATTCGTTCCAACGGAGTGCTTTTCCCATGTCAGCCCTCAAGCTCTATCACGCCAGCGGTTCGCCCAATGCCCGCCGCGTACGCATCTTCATCGCCGAGAAAAATCTGGACATCGAGCTGGTCGCAGTCGATTTGGGCACCCAGCAACAATTCTCCGACAGCTACCGCGCGATCAACCCTCGCAGCATGGTTCCGGCGCTGGTGCTGGAGGATGGCACGGCCATCAGCGAAGTGCCGGCGATCTGGCGTTATCTGGAAGAGCGCTATCCAGCGCCGGCATTGTTGGGGACCACGCCTGAGGAAAAAGCACTGGTCGCCATGTGGGAACGCCGGGCGGAGCTGGACGGTTTCATCCCGGTAATGGAAGCGGTGCGCAACAGCGTGCCCGGCTTGAAAGGCCGGGCCTTGGCTGGCCCGCACGCCTACGAACAGATCCCGGCACTGGCCGAGCGCAGCAAGGCCCGGGTCGCGCACTTTTTTGCCGACCTTGACCTGCGTCTGGCGGATGTTGTCTTCGTTGCGGGTGCCTCGTTCAGTGCCGCAGATATCACGGCGTTGGCGGCAGTGGATTTCGCGACTCGCGCCCTCAATCATGCCATTGGCCACAGCCAGCACAACCTGCTCAGATGGTATGACGCTGTCTGCGCCCGCCCCAGCGCAACCGCTTGATCACCTGAGTGCCTGGCAGTCGGCCCTATTGAGGTATGGCATGCAAAACTCCAAGAGCGCGAAACCCGTCAAGTCCATTCTGGGCCTTCATCACATTTGCTCGGTGGTGACGGATTTCGAGCGCACGTTACGGTTTTACATGGGCACTCTGGATCTCAATCTGGTCGGCATGCCGCTGTATACGGGCGCAACAAAGCTGATGCATTTCTACTGCGGGGATCACGTCGACAACCCCACTTCCCTTCTGAGCTTCGTGGTCGATGAGGCCGCGACGCCGGGCAGTAACGGAAGTGGTCAGATCAGCGCGGTCACGTTCTCGATCCCCAGCGGCTCGATGTGGCACTGGCAGCATCGGCTTGAGCGTGCTGGCAGTCAGGTATTTGGTCGGGCCTGGGCATTTGGCAAGGAACACTTGTGCTTCAGCGACCCCGACGGGCTGCAGCTGGCGATGGTCGAGGACGATACGCAAAGCTTGCAGGCAGCGGCCTGCGGCGACGCCGAGCATGAAATCGAACGCATCAGCGCCGTGGAAATCCAGGTGCGTGCGCTGGCAGAGACCACGCGTTTTCTGACCCGGACCCTGGGCTTTGTTCGCTCGGGCCGGGAAGGTGCCGTGTCACGTTTCAGGCATGAGGCGATGGGCCGGGCGATCACCCTCGATGTCGTGTCAGCGCCGAACACACGTTCGGGATTTCCAGGCTCTGGCGTAGCCCATGACCTGGTATGGCGCGTGGCTGACGAATCGGCCCTCAGGCACATCGGCGCAGCCGTCAAAAGCGCAGGTCTGAACGTTACGGCCGAATGTCAGCAGGACCGCTTCAAAGCGATATACTTCCTCGACCCCTGCGGCATCCATTTCGCAATCGCCGTAGACGCCCAGCAACCTGCCCGCGTTGAAACCTGTTAACAGCCGAGGTGCCGACGATGGCGGTCAAAGATCCCGAAGAAATACTCGCGCAGCGTTTCCGCATCACCAAGCCTCCCGCATTATGGGTGCCCTCACTGGTCAAACAGCCCATCACCTTCTCGCATCTGCGCAGCACCCAGGCCCTGAGCGCAAGATCACTCAATATCCCGGGGGAAGAAGCCTTCGCGTTTCAGGTGCCGTTGTCGGGGCCGTTTTTCTCCACTGTCTGGAATTGCAAACAACGCACGACCCTGCCCTCAGCTGATCAGGGCTCGGTGTTCCTGTTCGATCTGGCGGCCATGCCCGTTGTCGAACTGGACACACCGTTCAATACGCTACGGATGTACATTTCCCAGCACGCGCTGGATCAGATGGCTTACGAACGCGGGCACAAGCGCGTAGGCGGTCTGCGTGCCACCGGGTACGGAGACAAGGATTTCGTCCTGCATGGGCTGGCGCAGATGCTGGCGGCGGCGATGGCACAACCTGAAACGGCATCGCAGCTGTTTACCGAACACATCACCCTGGCTTTCCACGACCACATCATCCGCCATTACGGCAATGCACCGAAAAGCCAAGCGCCGCCTAGAGGGGGCCTGGCCCCATGGCAGTTGCGTCGTGCGCACGAGTTCATCAACCAGCATCTGGGCCGTGACATCTCGATCACCGAACTGGCGATTGAAACCGGATATTCCGCGAGCCACTTCTCCCGCGCCTTCAAGCAGACAGTCGGCATGGCCCCGCATCAGTGGTTGGTAAAAAAACGTGTGGAGCGGGCCAAGCAGTTGTTGGAGGGCAACACATTGGGCCTGGCCGAGATCGCCCTGGCCTGCGGTTTCGTCGACCAGAGCCATCTCTCCCGCGTGTTCACCCGCAGCGAAAACTGCAGCCCTGGCAAATGGCGGCGGCTGACCCTAGGCTAGCCCCGGAAGCCGGGATCATCGATGACTTGACCTGCAACAGAGTGCTGGATTTCATCTGATGCTTGATCTTGAAGGTCTGGATTCTTGCGTCGGTTTACAGACGCTGGGAAGTTGCTGTCCGTTGGCGAGCCCGAGCAAATACGGCCGCGAAACAGCAGTATCGACACTTGAGCCCCGTGCTGTGACAGTATCGTCCGGCCCGGAGCGGCGGCCCCTTACAGCAGTTTTCGGTACACGACAAAACCCGATTTCTCAGCGACCTTATCGTAGAGTCGCATAGCGGTCGTATTTGACGTATTGAATCGGCAGATGGCATCCGCAGCGCAGGTCGGCTTCGGACCTGGAAAATTTTTCAAGTAACCGGCTGATCGCTGTGAGCATTTCGCGTTGCGATGACAACCGGGGTATGAGCAGGTCGCAGCATCGTCAGATCCAGACACGAGGAACAATATGACGAACCCATCGACTTTGAGTTCAGCAGTAAAACCGTGAGTAGCGCTCTCATATCTGTATCGCTTATTCGAGTAAAGACACGTGTGGCTTTGCTTCAATCACTTTTCAAACTCAATGAACTCAAACGCTGCCTCGACCGCACCACTCATAAAGCCCTGACCCACACCCTTAGGCGCCTTTAGCCAAACGGTATTCTGGCGCGGCAAGTCGTCCCTCCTCGCCAGTTGCACTCCAATACAACATCACTGCGCTGGGCAGGACGCTCGAGCAGCCCTTTAACCCGCTGTACCTCTGCACGCTCGATCATCTGGCGGCGGTGGTTCAGACTCAAGCGGCTTTCGATCAGCGAGAACCCGAGGTCGCTCAGGTTTAATCGTCAGGTTGGGCATCTCTCATCAGGTTTCGACGGAGCGCAGCTTTGGATCAACTTCTCGCCATACGTGTCTTCATCCGGATCACGGAAGCTCGCTCTTTTGCCAAAGCGGCTGACTCGCTGAACATTCCGCGCTCTTCGGTCAGCAAGCTGCTTCAAGATCTGGAGCAACACCTGGGCAGCAAACTGATTGAACGAAGTACCCGATCCTTCACCGTGACACAGGCGGGTGAGATCTACCGGGACCAGGCATTGAGCCTGCTGGCTGAACTGGAGGGCATGGATAGCGCTGCTCGGCACGCGCGAGCCAGCCCTCGGGGTCGCCTCAGGGTGGATATAGGTTCATCGCTCGCAAACCTGGTCATCCTTCCGGCATTGCCTCAGTTCCGTGCGCGCTACCCGGATCTGGAGTTATCACTTGGCGTAAGTGATCGCCCTGCCGACCTCATCGGCGAGGGTGTGGATTGTGTAATTCGCGGGGGTGCCCTGCCGGACAGCTCGCTGATCGGACGCCATCTGTGTAATGTCGACTCCGTGACCTGTGCGACTCCCGATTACCTATCCGCATTCGGTATCCCGCTGCATCCTTTGGACATTGAGCGAAGTCACCATACGGTCAGGTATTTCTTCCCCCACACAGGTAAAACGCTGCCTTTGAACTTCAGCAAAGGTGACGAGAAATACGAAGTGAACGGCCAACCCGCCCTCAACGTGAGTGAAAGCACGGCATTGACCGAGGCGTTACTCAGCGGCATCGGTATGGGTCAGATCTTCCGTTTCAGCGCTCGAACACACATCGAGTCGGGCCAGTTGGTGCCTGTTCTGGAAGACTGGACTCAGCCATCCTTGCCGCTGCAACTGGTTTACCCGGCAACGCGTCATCCCGGCGCGAAATTGCGCGCCTTCATTGACTGGGCAGTGGAGTTATTCAGCAGCGACAACCTCAGATCCTGAGGAAGCCCACTGACCTGCTTTCGCTAGCGGACGACTGCACCCCACAATTTCGATTATCCATTGCCATGGATAATGTCTCTATCCTGGCGGGCTTCTGCCATCGACACACCCACCCTAGACTCGCCCCAAGTTGCTGACTTGACTCCCTCAGGTCAGACCTTTCAGGCACTAGGAACCATGACCATGTCAGATAGACTCGATGGCAAGATCGCACTTATCACCGGCGCCACCAGCGGTATCGGCCTGGCCACCGCCAAGTTGTTCGCAGCACAAGGCGCACATGTCTACATCACCGGCCGCAACGCTGAAGCATTGGCGATGGCGCAAAACGAAATCGGCGCCAATGTGACGTGCATACAGGCAGACTCGACTCATCTTGCCGACCTTGATCACGTCTTCGAACAGATCAAGGCCCAGGCAGGCCATATCGATGTGCTATACGCAAACGCGGGTGGCGGCACGCTGCTGCCGCTGGGACAGATCACCGAACAACAGGTCGACGATACCTTCGGGCTGAACGTCAAGGCGTTGATCTTCACCGTTCAGAAAGCCCTGCCACTGCTGGTCGTTGGATCATCCGTCATTCTCGCCGGCTCCAGCGCCAGCATTGCCGGCACGGCTGCGTTCAGCGTTTACTCGGCGTCCAAGGCGGCGGTGCGCAATCTGGCTCGCAGTTGGATTATCGACCTTAAAGGCACCGGTATTCGGATCAATGTATTGAGCCCAGGCCCTGTCCGCACTCCGGCGCTGCTGGAATACGCAGGTGATGATCCCGCACATCAACAAGGCATGCTCGATTACCTGGGCACCCTCGTCCCGATGGGTCGAGTGGGTGAGGCGGATGAGATCGCCAAGGCCGCCCTGTTCCTGGCCTGTGACGACTCAAGCTTCGTCAATGGTGCGCAGATCTTTGCAGATGGCGGCATGGCGCAAGTCTGACCGGCTGATTTACAAGCTTGCCCCCGTTACTCGTTGGCAACGGGGCACAGGCGCGCATGCACCCGAGTGTTCAGCTAGCAGCGTTAGTAACCAACACCGCGAACACCCCCCGAGGCGCGGATGGATTCACCTGTCACCCAGTGCGAATCTTCGGATGCCAGGAATACGGCCAAGGGTGCGATGTCTTCCGGTTCTCCGAAACGACCCAACGGCGTTCCGGCGAGTATTTTCTCACCCAATGCACCCGCGAAATTGCCATCGGTGGCTGGTGTATTGGTATGACCTGGCAAGATGGAGTTGACCCTTATGCCACGCGCGCCCAGCTCCCGCGCCAGTGCAAAGGTCAGAGTATCCACCGCGCCCTTGGTTGCCGAATACACGCTCGAAGCCAAGTAAGGATCGGTGCTGAGGATCGAGCTGATATTGATGATGCTGCCTTTGGGGCCTAGCAGTTTGACGGCCTCGCGTACCGCGAGAAGGTAGCCCAGCACATTCAGGTTGAATTGCTTGTGGAAGGCTTCTTCAGTCAGGTCATCGATCATCTGGAACACCGCGATGCCGGCGTTGTTGACCAGAACATCCAGGGTGCCGTAGTTCGTGCGCACCGCTTCAAACAAACGCACGACGTCAGCTGCCTGGCTCATATCTGCCTGTACGGCCATCGCTGAACCGCCTTGCTCGATGATCTGCGCAACCACGGCATCGGCCTGGGGCTTGCTGGCGCAGTAGTTGACGATGACCGTAGCCCCCTGCGCACCCAGCGCCCGGGCAATCCCGGCGCCGATGCCTTTTGATGCGCCTGTTACAACGGCTATTTTTCCTTCGAGTTTCATGACATGACCTTTTGCAATGGAGTGATAACAGGCTTGTTGCCCGGTCATGATCGACCGCAGTGCAACGAGCCGCGTGTCACCAGTATTCAGGCAGCGAAGGCAGCGGCGTTTGCCGGTTATTCGCACATCCTTGCCTATTCTTCTCAGCTGGCTTGCCATACCCACGAATAGAGCTCACGGTGGAACGCATGGAAAAACCAATCGCGGAACTGCGCCGCATCGTGATGCGCGCGCAAGATAAGTGGACACAAACAGGATTGGCGCGGGTGGCCATGGTCCGCGCCGAGGCCTGTGCCGATCAGGTCTATCAGCCGATGCTGCATCTGGTGCTCCAGGGCACCAAGACGCTGTCGATCGGCGAAGCGGTTTCTCGGTACACAGCTGGCAGCTATTTTCTGGTGCCCGTCGACGTGCCCGCGACGGGGCAGATTCACGCGGATGCTCAGGATCAGCCCTATCTGGCGGTCAGTCTGACCCTGGACGCCGGTGTGATCGCCAGCTTGCTGATGGATGAAGAGAAGGCGCCGAGGGCGCTGCAAAACACATGTTTCGAAGGCGTGCTCGCGCCCCCTGAAATGATCGATGCATGGTTACGCATGATGCGGCTCATGGATCGTCCCGATGAGGCTGTGGTCCTGGCGCCAATGATAGAGCGCGAGATTCTGTTCCGCGCGTTGCAGGGGCCGCTGGGCGGCATTCTTCGCGATGTCGCGCGACCGGATGGGCGGATGACGCAGATCCGCCGCGTCACCCAGTGGATCCGCGAGCATTACACCGAGCCATTTCGCGTCGAGCCATTGGCGCTCATGTCAGGCATGAGCGTCGCCGCCTTTTACCGGCACTTCAAATCGGTGACGGCCATGACCCCGATTCAATATCAGAAGCGCCTGCGCTTGCTGAGGGCTCGCTGGCTGTTGCTGTTCGATACGCTGGACGCGACGTCCATTGCCTATACGGTAGGGTATGAAAGCGCCTCGCAATTCAATCGAGAATACGCGCGCCTGTTTGGCCTGCCACCTGCGCGGGATGCAGCGAGGTTCAGGCCCCCTACCCTCACCAGGGAGCTGACAGCGGCCTCTTGAGCGGCCCCGACCCACGCTAGACGTCGGTGATGACTGTCCGGGCAATGCTTTGGGCAAATCCATCCCCGAAGACCTTGGCCGGTGTGGCGAAGCCTAGCTGCCGTTCACCGCTCAAGACTCGGCGCGCAGCTTCTACCGCTGCCAACGGCGTATAGGAATAGCCGTTCACGGTTTCGATCACAGACTTTGCGGTTGTTCCATCGCTACCGATGACTTCAACCACTGCGCGTGCCCGATGCGCGTCCCGTTGCTCTGCCGTAGGCCCGTCAGGCAACTGCGACAGATCAGCCTCTGGAAACCCATCGCCGGCGATATGCACGAACATCGCAATGTTGGGGATGCCGGTCGAATGCCAACCGGTGACCAGATCACCGAAAGAAAGCGGCACGCAAAGGACCGGCCCCTGACCAAAGTCAAAGTGCCGTGGCGTCGCATCAGGGGTCGCAATCAGCTCGCCATCGACCCTTGCCATTAGGCCTGCACCGATGATTTCGCTGACGCTCAGGGCCGATCCGCGGGACATCGACCCGGGCACCTGAAGCGCGATGCTCAGCGCAAGCGGCTTTTCCACACGCCTGGCAACCTGCACCGCCAACGAATCCGTGGGAACGACATCCCAACCAACGCCTGGCAACAGCATGACCTGACTGGAAGCGGCCTGAACGCCTAGGCCTTCAGCCAGCCGGTAAACGTTGATCTCGGCGGTGATGTCCAGATAGTCGACCCCGGCGTTGATGCACGCGCGCATCAGCGACTCTGCGGTTTGCGCAAATGGCCCGGCGAAGTTGAGTAATACCGAGATGCCCGACAGAAAAGTCTCGATAACTGCTTCGGTATCGAATACTCGATAGGGCACGTCCAGCAGCGCAGCCAGGGTGGCAAGCCGCTGCGGGCTACGCCCGGCGATTTCGAAGTCCAGACCGAGCGCTTTTGCCCGTTCTGCCGCCATACGACCGGTATAGCCCGTGGCGCCGTAGATCAGAAGTGTGCTCATTGCACGTGCTGCCATTTTTTATAGACGAATTCCAGGCTGTACCCATCCGGGTCCAGCACATTGGCCGCGTAGTAATCGGGGTCGTAATGCAAGCGGGCACCTGGCGCGCCGTTGTCGACGGCACCCTGCGCTACGGCAGCGGCATAGGCAGCGTCAACTTCTGCCTTGTTGTTCGCGACGAAGCCTACGTGTACCGCTCGCCCTTCAACGACACCTTCGCGCAACCAGAAAAACATCCGCCCATTGGCGCCAAAGCCTTTGAGGTCTGGATGCCCAGGCGGGCCGTCCTTGCCGTCGTAGTCCAGGCGGGCGGTGATGCCCAGCGGTGTTAGTGCAGCCTCATAGAAAGTCACAGAGCGTGCGATGTCAGACACTGACAAAAATAGATGATCAAGCATGGTGTAGCCCTCGCGTGTTCAGATGTTGTAGCCGCCGGCGACTTCAATGGTCTGGGCATTGATCCAGGCGCCCTCCTCGCACAGCAGCATGGCGATGACCCGCGCGACGTCTTCGGGCTCACCCACCCTGCCGAGCGCAGTTTGCGTCGCCAGCATCGCTTCGAACTCATCGTTCAACCCACCACCCAGCTCAGTACGGATGGCACCCGGTGACACGGCATTGGCCCGTATGCGCTGCTCACCAAACTCTTTGGCCATGTAGCGAGTGAGCACTTCGAGTCCGCCCTTGAACGCCGCATACGGCGCAACGCCTGCGGTGGCTACGCGGGTAGTGGCACTGGTCAGGTTGACGATGCTGGCGCCTTCGGCCAGCAGCGGCAGCAATGCCTGGGTGAGAAAAAACGGGCCTTTGAGATGCACGTTGAACAGGCCATCGAACTGCGCCTCGCTGACGGTGGCCAAGGGCTTGAACAAGCCGAAGCCTGCGTTGTTGACCAAGCCGTGCAGCGTGGTGGCGTCCCACTTCTCCCGTAAGGTCAGGGCCACTGAGTCTCGAAATGCCTGGAAACTGCCAACGTCCGATACATCAAGCTTGAGGGCTGCAGCCTTGCCACCCGCTTGCTCGATGCGCTGCACAACCGAAGCCGCCGCCTGGGGGTTGGCGTTATACGTCAGGATCACGCCCAACCCTTTTTGCGCAATATGCTCGGCGGCACTGGCACCAATTCCGCGGCTGCCGCCTGTGATCACGATGACGCCCATGTCCGTTTCCTCTGTGGTTGGAATGTGCGTCCACAGTAATAATCAGTACCCCACCGGTCATATCCGTTCCTGCTCGAAACCTGCCTGTTTCTGCTTTTCGCTTGCGCGTCGGGCTGTTCTACCTTCAGCATGCGACGCATGGAAAATCAACTCAAAGAACTCAGATCACTGGCGGCGGGCGCTGAAAACCGCCGAACCGAAACCGGCATTCCGCGCGTGGCCATGGTCCAGGGCAGGATCCCTGAGCACCTGCTGGCGGCGGTCTATGACCCGATGATCAATGTCATTTTGCAGGGCAGCAAAAGCATGACTGTCGGGGACAGGACGCTGCGGTACGACCCGGCGACCTATTTCGTCATGTCCATCGATTTGCCAGCGGTGGGTTTGGTACATCCCGCCGCATCGGGTGAGCCGTATCTGGCGATCAGCCTGACGCTAGATCCGGCAGTCCTGTCGACATTATTCGCCGACTTGCCCAAACCTGCTTGCCGTGTGGAGAACAATTCGGGCTTTTCGGTCGCCTCGGTCACCCGCGACCTGATGGATGCCTGGGTGCGAATGCTGCGCCTGATGGGCGATCCAGATGCCATTGCAGCGCTAGCGCCGGTTTATGAGCGCGAGATCATCTTCCGTGTCCTCCAGGGGCCGCATGGCTGGATGCTCAGGGAGATTGCAGCGCCCGATACCGCCATGGCCCGGGTGAACATGGCTATCCAATGGATTCGCCGCGACTTCGCAAAACCCATCGGCGTAGAACGTTTGGCGGAACGCGCATCGATGAGCGTCTCGGCGTTTCATCGCCACTTCAAGGCAGTTACGAATCTGAGCCCGTTGCAGTACCAGAAACGCGTGCGCCTGCTCCAGGCGCGAACACTGATGGTGGCTAATGCCAAGAGCGTCATGGCTGCGGCCTTCGAGGTGGGTTACGAAAGCGCAACGCAATTCAGTCGCGACTATGCGCGGGTGTTCGGCCTTCCTCCCGCACAGGATGCCGGAAGGATCCTTGCGGACACGAGAGACGCCAGACGCTAGTGGTGGCATGCCTGCTACTATCCTCACGAATGCGGCATCTGGGGCTATCCAGGGTCGGTCAGTCTCGGTGAATCTACGCCAATCCCCACTTCAAGGGCGCCACGATGAGAACGGTGATACTCAAGATCAAACGTGAACTCATGAAAGTGCTGCCGCCGACCGTGTTTTTTTTCATCATTCTGCACATCGTCGCTCTCATTCGCGGGCTGATGATCATGGGTACGGGGATTGATCTGCCGACTTCAACATCGGTGTTAATCGCATCACTCATACTCGGCAAGTCGGTATTGGTGGCGGATATGCTGCCCTTCATCAATCGTTTTCCTGAAAAACCGCTGATCTGGAATGTTACCTGGAAGACCTTCATGTATGCGGTCGTAGCGCTCGCCGTACATTATCTGGAGCGGCTATACGAATACTGGAAAGAGGCACCCAGTATCATCGACGCGAACGCAGAACTTTGGTCCTCAATGAACTGGCCTCGCTTTTTCGCCGTGCAGATTCTGCTCATCACTCTGATATTCATGTATTGCGTGATCGCAGAGTTGGCCCGTGTCATCGGAGGTCATCGGCTAAAGGTGATGTTCGTCGGCCCGCTCCCTCCGCGCAACGGTGATATTTCGAAGGGCTAACCGCTATGGGCGTGGACGACGCTCATGAAAGGCCCTTTGGCAGATGAACCTGATGAGAAAGCTAGCACTCCTTTTGCCAGCCCGCCGATTAACAACGAAGTCAGCGAAAAGGTGGCTCCGCCGCACTGGTGAACAAGAGCGAATCAGATATCTTGTCGAACTGTCGACCCGCTCAACATGCCGAGGAAGCCAATGCTCAGTTCACTCGTATTGAATGGTCAGCCCCAAACGCCTGATCGATTAGAATTGACCGCCCCTTGGTGGAGTTTTACCAAAACAGTCCTGGCTGCGACAGCCCTGTCGTTGGTACGTGACGGGCTGATCAGACTGGACGACCCACTGGTTGACCAGCCTTTCACGTTAAGCCAGCTACTGCGGCATGAGGCAGGTCTGGCTGATTACGGCGAACTTGCGCAGTATCACGCTGCCGTTGCGAATGGCGAGCCCGCCTGGTCGGCAACTGAAATGATGCAACGTCTTGACGGTACTCGACTTCGATACGCTCCAGGAACAGCTTGGCGTTACTCGAATGTGGGCTACTTGCTCATTGGCAGACTGATTGAACGGCTAACTGATCTGACGCTTGATGAAGCGGTGATCCAACGGGCAGTGTCCCCTCTGGGCCTGTCGAACGTGCGCTTTGCCAAAACGCGAGCAGACTTACAAACGACCCTTCTTGGAAGCACGTCCAGTTATGACCCCGCATGGGTGTATCACGGCCTGTTAATCGGCCCGATTTCGCAAGCAGCGCTATTTCTGGATCGACTTCTCAGCGCAGACCTGCTCCCCACGGGCTTGCTCCAGCAAATGCAGACAGCACGAACAGTGGGCGGCCCGATGCCCGGGCGCCCATGGATCACGCCCGGCTATGGCCTTGGCGTGATGCAGGGGGTGATTGAAGGAGGACATTCCCTGTGCGGGCACACCGGCTGCGGGCCAGGCAGTGTCATTGCTGTCTACCGTATTGGCGACGGCGACGCATCGGCTTGCTGCGCTGCTGTTGAGACGGGCGCCCGTGAAGGCGCCGTCGAAGCCATCGTTGTTGGGCAGCTGGTGCAAATTTTGCGGCAGGGGGTCTGAAGGCGTCTAAGTTCTTTTAGCGTCGGCCTGCTGATTCGGCGTATGACCGCTTTGGGTCCAAAGCAGCCATTTCAGCAACGTATCACCCCTAGCAGAGTCCGAATACGACGCTGAAAGCTTCAGATGTCACTCAGAGCGAGGAGCGCATTGATCGCTCCTCGCACTTCATCGATTACGAAAACCCAATCAGGCCGCAGGAATGAAGCCCTTCTCCCCAAGCCACTTCAACGCATCGATCATGATCTCTTGGTTGTTCACGACTTCGGTAAAGCCAGCCCGCCGGATCTTGTTCATGTCCGAGATCATGTCGAACTCGGTATTGAAGATGAAATCGCCAAATGGCCAGCCCACCAGTTTGTCGAACGGCAGCGAGTTCAGCTCGTGAGCTGCCGCCAGACGCTCCCAGTCCCCTGCTTTGCCCGGCATGTGTTTGGCGAGAGAAAACGGCTGCGGCGTGGCGACTTCCATTTGCAGCGCCTCGGCGATCTTGATCCAGATACGCTCCCACCGAAACGGCTCACCCACCAGATTGAACGCCTCGTTGCGCGCAGTCGGTGCCAATGCCGCCCACAGACTTGCGCGTGCAAGCCAGTGCGCGTCCGTCAGCTGGGCGACGACTTCGCGGTAGGTTTTCATGGAGCCCGGGAAACGCAACGGTACGCCGGCCTGCTTGCTCAACGCCGCGAACACGCCGATGACCATGGCGATGTTCATGGGGTTACCAGCCATGTCTCCGACCACCACGTCCGGACGCAGGATGCTCCATTCGAGCCCTTCGCTTACCTGACGCTCGCGCAGCAAATCCTCTTGCGCGTAGTAGAAATTCGGCGCCACGTGACGGGGGTCATCTTCGTAAAACGGCGCGACACCGGCGCCCAGATGCACGCCATACACCTTGGCGCCCTGGTAATGCACCACTCGTTTCAATGGCGCGCCGACCGCCTTCAACCCATCCAGCACGTTGCGCAACATGGTGGTGTTAATGTCTGACTCATGGGCCAGGTCCGGATCGGCCTTCAGCGCAGCATAGAAAACGTGAGTGGTATCGCTGGCCGCAGCCAAGGCAGCCTTGGTGGCCTCGGCATCGCTCAGGTCGCAGTCGATGGCTTCAACGCCCACCACGGAAGTTTTGCGCAGCGCTCGCACGGTCCATTCCGGCGCACTGAACAGGGTATCTACCAAGGCGCTGCCGATGATTCCGCTGGAGCCTACGACCAGTGCTACGTGTTTGTTGCTCATGACAAAATCCTTGCAGTAATTGGAGTGGATCGCCCTCAGGCGATTCGACCGCCACCGTCGACGTGAAGGACTGTTGCGTTGATGAAGCCGTTACCCATCAGCGACAAGGCTGCATCGGCAAGATCATCTGCGTGGCCCACACGGCCGACCGGAAGACCACCGGCAACGCTGTCGAACAAGCCCTGGCGGTCTTCGGCGCTCAGGAAGTCCCACGTTGGAGTATCGACGACGCCCGGCGACACAACGTTCACTCGGACTGGCTTGATTTCCAGTGCCAGCGACATGGCAAGGCCTTCAAGTGCAGCATTCAGCGATGCGACGATCGAGGCGCCAGGCGCTGGACGGTAAGCGGCCAGACCGGAAAAGAATGTGACCGATCCATCCTTGGCCAGATGGGGAGTTGCGTACTTGGCGGCGTAGAACGGGCCCCAGAACTTCGAGACCAGCATCGACTGGACCTGCGCCGTGGTCAGATCCGACATGGGCGCAAACGTCAGCTCGGCAGCAGTGGTCACCAGATGATCGAATGCGCCAATCTCATCAAAAGCCGCTTTGACGGTGGCTTCGTCACCCAGATCAAACGCCTTGTAAGTCGTGCCGTTGCCCAGCGTCGCAGCGATCCGGCCTAGCTTCTCGGCATTACGTCCGCCAATGACAACCTGGCCGCCTGCGGCGATGACTTTCTTCGCCAGCGCCAGGCCCATGCCTGAAGCGCCACCGAGGATTATTACTTTTTTGCCTGCATACGACATGGTCATATCTCCCGAGAATGGTCGGGCGCCACTGATGGGCTGCCCGAATAAAGCGAATGCTTTGATCTGCAGCCAGCGTATGCTTGCAAAAACAGACTAGGTAGAGCCAGAAAAGAGAAGCAGGTTTGCACTATGGGAAAGCCCGGCATCATCGATGCAATACCCGAATTCGTGGCCACCGTCGAAACCGGCAGCTTCAGTGCTGCGGCCAAGCTCATGGATTCGTCGGTCGCGAACCTGAGTCGAAAGGTTGGCGCACTGGAGCGCCGGCTTGACCAGCAACTGCTGCAACGTACCGCTCGCGGCTGCGTGCCCACTGAAGCAGGGCAAACCTTTTACAAGCAGTGCCGGGTGTTGATGGACGGACTTGAAGAGGCCCATGACGAAGTTCGACTTGGCCGCTCCGAACTCAAAGGCAGCATCAAAATCAGTCTTGCCGGCCACTTCGCCGAAAGTACGCTGCCGCCGTTGTTGTCGGAATTCGCGGAACAGAACCCAGGCATCCATCTGCTCATCAACGTGACGGCACGCAATGTCGATCTGGTGAGCGAAGGCGTCGATCTGAGCGTGCGGCTTGGGCCACTGGCCGATTCAAACCTGATCGCCAGACGGCTTATTAGCTTTCCCCTGCGCACCCTGGTTGCGCCTTCCCTGCTGCCAACGATTGCCGAGTGCAAACACCCTGGCGAACTACCCCCTGAGTTATGCCTTTCTCTGCTGGGTCGTCGCTGGAGTTATCGCAAAGGTCGGCAGGTTCAGCATCTGCAACCGGCCGGCCGCATAGGCAGTGACAGCGGGCTGGCGCTGGTCGCAGCCGCGCGCATGGGGCTGGGCGTGATTCAAGTACCGAGCTATTACGGCAGCCCTGAAGTGCTGAGCGGTGATCTCGTGCCCATTTTCGAAGAGTGGAATAGCGATGACGAGTTCGTGTTTTTCCTGGTATTCCCGCCGACACGCTACATCCCCCAACGGGTCCGGGCGTTGGCCGACTTCCTGCAAAATCGACTCGGGTGAAGGGCCTTCAGCTGAGGCGCGCGCCGATTGATACGGCAAAGATGGGATGTTAGGCTCCGGCGTACTCCACCGAGACGACTCATATCATGGCAAAACCTGGTCAAACCCCCGTTCCGCGGCTCTCGCTGGTTGAATCCACCATCGAAACCATCCGCTCGCTGATCGATCAGCGCGTGTGGCAAGTTGGTGAGTGCATCCCGAAAGAGGCCGAGCTGGCCGAGCAATTCGCGGTGGGCCGCAACACTGTCCGCGAAGCGGTTCGGGTGCTTTCGCACTCCGGCATGCTCGAAGTCCGGCAAGGCGACGGCACCTATGTGCGCCGGGCACTTGACCCAGCCCAGACGGTCAACAAGCTGAACCGCGCAGGGCTTCGTGATCACATCGAACTGCAGTGCCTGCTGGAATCCGAAGCTGCCCGCTTTGCCGCACGCAGGCGAACGCCTGAAGACATAGCTCGCCTCAAGGCAGCGCTTGACGTGCGTGGCGAATACACCTGCGACAGCGTGCTGGATGACTTTCTTGACCTCGACCGCAACTTCCATGTCGCGATCGCCACCGCCTCACACAATGACGCGCTTCAGGCGTTGTACGCCTATTTCAACGCGTCGATTCATAGCCACACCAAAAGCATCTTCTCCGACGTCGAACTGCCCGAACCGAGCCTGGCCGATCACGCCGCAATCATCGATGCAATCGTTGCCGGCGATGAAGAAGCCGCCGCTACGGCAGCCCGTAACATGCTCCAGCCTCTGATCACCAAACTCGATAGTTTGCTCGGAGCCGGTCCAGGCAACGCCAAGTGGATGAACCGCATCGGCGCGACGTTCTGGAAATAACGGTCAGAGAAACCACTTGAAAATGACGTTTGGAGAGAACCGCTCGTAGCGGCCGCCGCCGATGTCGTAATGGTGAGTTTCTACCCGCACGCCCAGTTGAAATGATCCGGCTTTGTCTACGTGCCACAGCACTTCGGGCCGGGTGAAGTATTCAGTGCCGTTGTGATCCGTGCCGTTGATCAACGATAGCAATGTGAAGTTGAACTGCTGACCTGCTATTTCCCAGGGCTTGGAAATCAGGTACGAACGCCACAGCCAGTTCGGGTCGTTGTAGTTGGTCGTTCGTCGCAGCAGTCCCGACTCGAAATACGCAAAACCCGGCACGTCGAAGTTCAAGGACAGGCCATAGTTTCGCGAGCGGAAGTCACCATAGCTGGCATCCTCCCAACGTGCGATCAGCGACACATCAGTGACCGGTCCAAACGCGAAAGACTTGCCGGTCATTTTGCCCAGGCTCAACCGTGGGTTGGCGACCAGCAAGTTCTGATTATCCTTGCCTGAACCCCCGGAAGCCGCGCCCTCGCCCCCCACGTCATCGCCTTTGTACAGCTCGGCATCCAGGTAGATATCACCGTATTTGAACGTGCTGAAATGTTCGAACTGGTAAGTCGTCAGATTTTTGTTCGAGGTGCCCGTGCCCAGTATCGGATCGGCCTTGGAGTTACCGGTTGCCATGACGCTGACGACGTTAAAGTTGAATTCGGGATATTCGGCAGCATACGAAGACACAGGAAAAGCACACAGCACTGCGGCAGGGAGGATTACTTTTTTCATGGTCTATCTCGATTGTTGTTTTTATGGAGACACACAGCTACACCGCACGCGGACGAATCGGCGAGCTTTGGGCAACAGGGGTTCATGACTCTGGTCCGAGGATCAGCGCCGGTTCAGCGAGCGGATTGAATCAGGGCGCCTTGCGGCGCCCTTGATCAGTAATGCACTGCAGCCCTCGAGGCCTGCTGGCCGGGCATGCGGTGGATGACAGCTCGGGGAGGCTGGACCTCGAACGAGCTTTTGTGGATCACGCCGTCTTTCATCACCAGCGCGATTTTTTCGGGGTTTTGCAAGACTCTGATGTCAGCCAGCGGATTGCCCGTGACCAGCATCAAGTCAGCCAGAAAACCTTCCTTGATCTGCCCCAGTTCACCGCCCTGCATCATGATCTGACCGCCGTAGCGAGTGGCGGATATCAAGGCTTCCATGTTGCTCATGCCCAGATACGTGGTGAAGTATTCCAGGTCCATGGCGTTGGTGCCGTGGGGCATCCAGGCAAAACCGTAATCACCACCGGGCAATACACGAATCCCGCGTTTGTGCATCTTCTGCAGGGTTTCGCAGGCCGCTTCCAGCTCGCGTTTGTAGCCCATCTTTTCTGCGATTGCCGGCGTGATGCCGAACTCCGACGCGTGATAAGTGGTGCGGATCAACCAGGCCAGACCCGGCGCAACGAAGTGCTTTTCCTTGTTGGCTTCGAGCATGTCCAGCGCTTCTTCATCAGCGAAGCTTGCGTGGTAGATCATGTCGATGCCGTAACGTACACACTGTTTGACTGATTCCGCCGAGCGCGCATGGGCTGCCACACGCTTACCGAAGCGCTTGGCTTCCGACACCAGCATGGCGATTTCTTCTTCAGCGAACGGCGAAGTCTCTGCTGCGATACCGGCGATGTACTCGCCCGACAGATTGATCTTCAGGTGATCGACGCCGTATTTGATGAAGGTCCTGACCGTCTTGCGGATCTCTTCCGGCCCGCAGCACAACGCGCCAAAATTCAGCTCGGGAAACGGCAAATGAGGCAGCGTGTTATCGCCGAGGGCGCCGATGGTCGTGACCTCCTGGCTTCCTGCCAGATAACGAGGCCCGGGGAACTGCCCGGAGTTGATGGCGTTGCGCAGCACCACGTCCAGCCGTGCCTTCGCGGCAGCGGCTCCGATGCACGATGTCCAGCCCATATCGAGATAGCGCTTGGCGACGCCGACGCACCAGAGGATGTGCTCTTCCGGCGGCATCATCTGGATCGCGGCCAGCGAAGGCTGGTCGTTCCACGAAAAGTGAGTGTGCGCCTCGGTCATGCCGGGCATCAGAAATGCGCCTTTGCCGTCTACGGTTTTAGCGTCCAGATCATGCAGCTTGGCGGTGCCGCGAACGATACGCTTGATGCGGTTATCTTCTACCAGAACACTGCCCTTGTAGGGCTTGTCACCGCTTGCGTCGAAAATGGTGACGTTCGTGAATGCAATTTTATTGTTATGCATTTGTATTCTCCGAAATCTTTATCTGGGTTACTCAGGCGCGCAGGGGTTACCTGAAGGCGCTCCTGTTAAAACGGTGGCGGTGGTCATCGGCAGATAACCGGACCACCACTAAAGGTCACGCTATTGACTGATAAAACCGCTCCAGCTCGGCCACACACTCGGCAGGCTTTTCAAAGGTCGTCCAGTGCCCGCATGCCTCGAAAAGCACAACGCGACCGTCGGTGAGACGCTCGTTGAAAGCTTTTACCGCAGCGACCGGAGCAACACCGTCCTGGTCGCCGGTGACCAGCAAAACCGGCGCCATGATTTTTTCAACAGCGGCAGGTTGTGCCTTCGACAAGGCTTCACAGCTTTGACTGTAGCCCTCGGCGGACTGACGCATGATGCATTCGCGCACCAAAGCAACGACCGCAGGCTGGCCGTCTTTGGTTTGCTGAGCAGTGGCCCCCTTGACGATGGCATCGGCGATTTCCTGCATGGCCTCTGCCCCGCCACTTCGCGCCAGATCAGCCCGGGCCTGAATCCCCGGACGACCGGCATCGGGCGGCGCAAGCAACGGCCCGAAAAACGCCAGGCTGTTGACCCGCTGCGGATGTTTTGCCGCAAAGTGGGCCGCGACGATGGTGCCCATGGAGTGTGCAACCACATGCACCTTGTCGACACCCAGTGACTCAAGCACTTGCTCGACCGTTTGCACGTACAACTCAATGGACAGCGGCGTATTGCCCAAAGCAGAACGTGCGCTGCCCGGTAAATCGAAACGGATAACCTTGAAGTTCGCGAATGCCGGCAAAACCGGTGTCCAGGTGTTCGAAGATCCGCCCAGGCCGTGGATGCACAACAGCGGACTGCCTTCCCCTGAAACCTCGACGGCGATGCCGTTCAGGATCTGAGTACTCACTCTGCCACCTCATTCTCCAGCGCGCCGATACCGGCGACTTCAATGCGCACCACATCGCCCGACTGCAGGAAGCGTGGTGGTGTAAAGCCAATGCCGACACCCATTGGCGTGCCCGTGACGATTACATCACCTGGCTTGAGCTCGATACCTGCGGAAATGGTTTCGATCAGCTTCGGAATATTGAAAATCAGATCTCCGATATTGGAGTTCTGCCGCAGCTCTCCATTGACCCAGCACTGGATCGTGGCGTCGGCGACGTTGACTTCATCAGGGGTAGAGATCCACGGACCCATCGGACCAAAACCGTCGAGGGATTTGCCGAGGAACCATTGACGGTGATTTTTCTGCAGATCGCGGGCCGTCATGTCGTTGACAATGGTGTAACCGAATACGTGTGAATAGGCATCGGCCTGAGAAATACCGCGCCCGCCTCTGCCGATGATGACCGCGAACTCGGCTTCGTAATCGAGCTGGTCGGTGACATCGGCGTGACGCGGGATCTTGTCGTTGGTGCCGATCACAGTATCTGGAGTCTTGGTGAATACCACCGGAAACTCAGGAGCGACTTCGCCCTCTTTAGCACTGTGGTCAAAGCCGGATTTACTGAACTCGGCAGCGTGCTCGTGGTAGTTCTTGCCGACGCAGAACATATTGCGGCGTGGCAGGATCGGAGCCTTGAGGGTCACGCCTTCGAGCGACTGACCCTCGCCGCTTGGCACCAGATCTGACTTCAGCTTGTCCCAATGAAGGACCAATTGGTTCATGTCGCCCGTAAAGCCGGAAATAAGCTCGGAAACAGGCCAGAAACGTTCGGTTTCGCTGTTCACGACAACGACGGACAGTTCACCGGCAGCATTTGCAATGGTTGCGAGTTTCATTGTTATTGGTCCTCTAACGGTCTGGTTTTGGTTCAACTGGAGCCGAATATAGGACCGCAACAGTACCATTGCAACCATTTTTTTGCAGCATTAGACCAATTGGTATATCGTTCACCCTCATACACCCCATCTCCCTACAAGCAGGAAGGTTTTCAGCGTGAGTGAAGCAGTGGCTCAAAAGTCCGTCCGTGCAGATGGTGCCCGCAGCCTGGCCAAATATCTGGTTGAAGAGATAGAAAGTGGCCGACTCGCGGCGGGGCAAAAGCTGCCTGCCGAACGAGAACTGAGTGAGTCATTCCAGGCCTCTCGCGGTTCGGTCAGGCGCGTGCTCTCCAACCTCAAGGAAATGGGCCTGATCACGCAGACGGTTGGCAGCGGAACCTTCGTCGCCGATAACGTGCGCCTGGTAGCTCCCCCGGTTGAATCCCGTGCAGCCACGATTCAGACCAGCCCTGCCGAATTGATGGAAGCGCGTCTGCTGATTGAAACGCAGATGCCTAACCTGATCGTGCGTTACGCCACCGCCACCGATTTCGAAAAAATGGACGAGTGCATCGTCCGCTCGGAAGCCGCGACGACCATCGAAGGGTTCGAACACTGGGACGGCGCGTTGCATCAGGCCTTTGCCGAGGCGACGCATAACAGCTTCTTCCTGAAGATTCTTGAGCTGACCACGCAAATTCGTGAAGAAGGCGAATGGGGCCGGCTGAAGAAAAACTCCCTGACTCCCGAACGCCGCAGCCAATACGAAGAGCAACACCGCGCGATTGTCAGCGCCCTGCGTGACCGCGACGAAAAGCTCTCCCGCGACTTGATCGAGGCGCATCTGATCCAGGTCCAGCGCAACCTTTTCGGTCGCAACTAGACCTTTGTAGCCAGACCTTTATCGATCAACCCAGGTAATTCGGCGCCTGCTTGGTGATCTGCACATCGTGCACATGGGACTCCTGCAAACCTGCACCGGTGATGCGCACGAATTCGGCTTTCTCATGCAGCTGCTGGATCGTCGCGCAACCGGTGTAACCCATGGCCGAGCGCAATCCGCCCAGCAACTGATGCACGATGGCCGACAGCGAACCCTTGTACGGGACGCGGCCTTCAATCCCCTCCGGCACCAGTTTTTCTGCGCTGGTGCTGTCCTGAAAATAGCGATCCCTGGAGCCTTGTTGCATGGCGCCCAGCGATCCCATGCCGCGATAGCTTTTGTAGCTGCGACCCTGAAACAGCTCTGTCTCACCCGGCGCCTCTTCCGTCCCGGCAAACAGCCCGCCAAGCATGACGGTATGCGCGCCAGCGGCCAGAGCTTTGGCGATATCGCCCGAGAAGCGAATGCCGCCGTCGGCAATCAGCGGCACGCCGGTTTCGAGCAGTGCTTCGGCGATGTTCGCCACGGCGGAGATTTGCAGCACGCCCACGCCGGTGACTACACGAGTGGTGCAGATCGATCCCGGACCGATGCCGACCTTCACCGCATCGGCGCCCGCCTCCACCAACGCCAAAGCCGCTTCTGGCGTTGCGATGTTGCCAGCGATCACCTGGGCGTCGGGGTAGTGATCCTTGATCCAGCGAACGCGGTCAATCACGCCTTTTGAGTGACCGTGGGCAGTATCGACCACTACCACGTCGACCCCCGCCTTGATCAATGCATCAATGCGCTCGTCGGTATCGGCCCCGACGCCGACTGCTGCCCCCACCCGCAGACGACCCAACGCATCGCGACAGGCCATCGGATGCTCCGTGGATTTCTGGATGTCCTTGGCAGTGATCAAACCCGTCAGCCGGTAGCTGTCGTCCACCACCAGCACCCGCTCCAGCCGATGCTGGTGCATCAACTCCTTCGCCGTGGCGATGCTCGAGCCATCGGTCACCGTCACCAGTCTGGCCCTGGGCGTCATGAGGGACGACACCGGGCTATCGACTTCAGTGGCAAACCGCAGGTCACGGTTGGTGACGACACCGACCAGTTGATGATCGCTATCGACCACCGGAAAACCGGAAATCCAGTATTCCGCCGCTAGCGCAATCACGCTGCGAATTGCCTGGCTGTCCATCACAGTCAGTGGATCGCGGACGACACCTGACTCGTAGCGTTTGACCTTCGCCACCTCAAGGGCCTGCTGGGTAATGCTCATGTTCTTGTGGATGAAACCGATCCCGCCTTCCTGCGCCAGCGCGATGGCCAGCCGCGACTCGGTCACGGTGTCCATGGCGGCGGCTGTCAGTGGAACATTCAGATTGATCCTGCGGGTCAGGCGACTGGTGAGGTCGGTGTCCTTGGGCAGGATGTCCGAATAAGCCGGCACCAGCAGCACATCGTCGAACGCCAGTACGTCTTGTTTGATCTTCATGGTTAAACCTCAGCGCCGGTCAGGAACGCCAGCAATTGGAGAGAAATAAGGTGCCTCATGGCCTGATCTGGCCAAGAGATGCGACGTCGTGGCGGATCAGAAAAGCCAGCGTGATCAGCACGGCCATGCACAGCGCATAAAACGCGGTCCAGCTCAGATAAGTGAGCGCAGCGGGAACTGCCATCAGGGTGACGGTGGTGAGCAAACGACTGCTGCCGCAGAGCGCGGCATAATCGGTGGCTGACTGGGCTTTGCTGGACCACTTGAGGATCAGCGCATAAATGATCACTGACAGCGCGCTACTCGCCATGCCCTGCAACAACGCCCAATGCATCACCGCGATGGATGATTTGTCCGCGATGCTGATCACCGTGCCTGCGGCCGCGACGGCAGAAAGCAGCACCAGCAAAACCAGCGACTTCACGGGCGCGACCCTCGAAAGCGCGGGGGCAATAGCCAACGCCGCCAAGGTGTTGGCAATCGGAGCCAGAGTGCCGAGCCCCCAGCCGATCTCATTCAATGGCACGCCCATCTGCACCAGAATCGGGCGCTGGAAATAGATCAGCGAAATGGTCGCGGTGGTTGTCAGCGAAAGCAGAATGATCTGTCACAACGCGCCCGCACGCCTGAAAGTCACGAGGATGCCTGGACGTACTCGGGTCAATGATCGAGGTTGATCGGCTCGGGTCAGCGCAAGCACGGGCAGCAATGTCAGTAGCGGCAGCCCTGCGGTCAGCAGGAATGTCCCGGACCAGCCCAGACGATCGAACGAGCCCACCAGCACGCCGCCACCCAGCAGCCCGCCAAACGCGAGCGCCGCGACTTTCAGCCCGGCCGCCATTGCCCGGTATTGCGGCCCGATGATGTCTACCGCCAATGCATCCAGCGCCAGGTCCATGGTCGCTACGGCAAAGCACACGGCCAGCCCCAGGCCGAACAGCACCTGTGCCGAATATCCGTCACCCAGCGCAATCATCACTAACAACGCCGAACTCACACACTGGGACAAGGCAATCCAGCCGATGCGATAGCTCAACCACGGCAATGGTTTTGCGTCGATCAGAGGCGCCCAGAGAAAGGTCAGCCCAAACGGGATATACAGCGCGATAACCCAACCCATGGACGCAAGATCGACGCCACGGGACATGAGGATCGGGGGAACGCCGTATTCCAGAAGGCCGAAACACACGCCAAACGAGACGTACAACAGCCCCACCGAAAACAGCACCCAGAATGACTTGAATGCCAGTTGCGGCTCGCGCAGCGGATCAGCGGTTTCAGTTTGATTCAGCAGGGTCATGGCGTTCTCACCAGGCGTATTTCAGGCTGGCGAGCGTGGTGCGTTCGGCGCCATAGAAGCAGCCGCCTGCTGAAAAGCAGGAGGCTACATAGTGTTTGTCGTTGAGGTTGTTGACGTTCACGGCGACCGACCAGCCCTTCAATGCAGGCGATGCCTTTTTCAAGTCATAACGCACAGCGGCGTCGATCAGGGTGTAAGCATCCACAGACAAGTCATTGCTAGTGTCTCCATAGGATTTGCCGATATGCCTGAGGCCGATACCCGAACTGAGTCCGTCCAACTGACCTCGGAACGCATAATCCAGCCACGCGGAAGCCTGACTCAAGGGCACCGATACCGGGCGGTTGCCCTCGTTGGCTTTGGTGGTGTCTTTGGTCACCTCCGGATCGAGAATGGAGTAACCGGCCAACAGGCTGATCTGCTCCGTGAGGTTGGCGTGCCCTTCCAGCTCTGCCCCACGAACGCGAACCTCACCGGTCTGCACGTAATAGAAAGCGTTGTCCGGGTCCGTCGTGCGCACGTTCTTTTGCCTGATCTGGAACGCCGACAAAGTGATGAAACTGTCCCAGTCAATGGGCTGATACTTGATGCCGACTTCGTATTGCTCGCCCTTGGTGGGCTTGAACGCCTGACTCTGCGCATCGGTGCCGGTCACCGGCTCAAAGGAATTGGAAAAACTGGCGTACGGCGAGACGCCGTTATCGAAGGCGTAGACCACGCCGACGCGCCCGGTCAGTGCCTGATCGGATTGATGGCTGGTGCTGCCTGCCGTCTTGTCCTCAGTGCGGGTCTTGGCCCAGTCCTGACGCAAGCCGGCGAGAAACGTCCAATTGTCCCACTTGATCTGATCCTGCAGGTACAGGCCGGTCTGCTCGGGCTTCTGCCCGGTGTCGCTGGTCAAGGCAGGCAGCGCGACTGATTGCGCATAAACCGGGCTCAGGTAATTGATCCCGGTTTCGTCATAAGAACGGCCGAAACGCATGCTGGATTTGGCACGGTCATATTCCAGCCCCAACAGCACCTTGTGATTCAGGGGGCCGGCGTCGAAGGCCGCTTCAAGCTGGTTGTCGACGCTGAAGCTTTGCTGTTTCTCGATGCTGTGATCAGCCAACCGATTGAACTCACTCGGCGTGGTCGCCGAGTAAGGATTCACGTAATTGACCATGAAGCCCTTGTATTCGGAATTCAGCTCCATGTAGCGGGCGTTCTGGAGAAACGTCCAGGTGTCATTGAAACGGTGGCTGAACTCATAACCGAACAGCGTCTGCTCCCGGTCGTAGGCATCGACCGAGGGTTCGCCCGGATTGAAATGCCGAGAGATCTTTCCAGTGCTGCTGCCTAGCACCGAGCCCTGGGCAGGCACCCAGCCGGTGTAGTAACTGGAAGGATCTTTCTGATAGCTCGCGAGCACCGTGAGCGAGCTATCGTCATTGGGACGGAACGTCAGGCTGGGCGCAATCGCCACCCGCTGTTCTTCCGTGTGGTCGATCTGTGTGTCCGCCCTCTTCGTCAGGCCGGTAAGTCGATAACTCCAGATGCCTTCGTCGTCTATGGGGCCGGAATGGTCCGTCGCGACCTGCTCACGCCCTCGGCTGCCAGCTTGTAATTCAATCTCGTGCAACGGCGTATCCGTCGGGCGCTTGCTGACCATGTTGACCACGCCCCCAGGACTGGTCTGACCGTACAGCACCGAAGCCGGCCCCTTGAGCACGTCGATGCGCTCGAGCAAATAGGCATCGACCGCTGGCGTCGCCAGGTATTGCCCCGATTGCAGCGCCAGACCGTCCAGCAGCTTGGAGAAGTTGGCCAGCCCGCCAAAGCCACCGAATCCACGAATGAATAGCCCGTCGAACAAGCCATCGGCCCGGCTGTCTGCGAACACGCCGGGCGTATATTTGAGCGCTTCTGCGACGGTCTGGGCTTTCTGTTGATCCATCTGTGTGCGACCGACTACCGAGATCGATTGCGGGACCTCGGCGATATTGGCGTTGGTCTTGGTGCCCGCCGAAGATTGCCGCGCAACGACGCCTTCCACCTCATTGGTCGGGCTGACCGGCGCTGCATCGATTTGCAGGTCATCAAGCACCAGTGCGCCGGGCGCGGGGGGCTTTTCCTGTGTCGAGCCCGCCTCCTGCGCCAGTACGGAACGGACGCCGAGACTTAAAACCAGCGCGAACGAAACCCCGCCGATGAAGGTCCACCGGTTTTCCATGTCGTTTTATCCGTTGAGTGTAAGAAGTGTTTGGTCAGCCGGCAGCGAGGTCACGGTGATCTTGCTCGCCGTGTTTCCAATAGCCCGCCGCCTGCACGCGTCCCAGCTCGAAGCCACGATCACGCAAAAGCTGGGTCCGGATACTGCGAATCGCTGATGCCTCCGCAGCGATCCAGGCGTCACCGCCAGTCGCAGGCAAGGGGCTGTAGCGCAAGACTTCGCTGAGGGTTTCGGGCTCTTGGGAGGATGTACCGTTGCGGTAGATCCAGCGCACCCGCACATTGGGCTGGGTATCCAGGAACTGGCGCTCAGACTCATCTGCCACTTCAGCGAACACATGCACTTCGAGATCGGCGGGTAATAGACGAACAATCGCAGCTACAGCGGGTAGACCTGTTTCATCAGCCGCCATCAACAACCAGGAACGAGGCGTGACCCCTTTGAAACCACCTCGCGGTCCTGCCAGTTGCAAGCCGTCTCCAGGCTTGGCAGTCAGCGCCCAGTCCGACATCGGGCCACCGTCGTGCAGGGCGATGTCGAAGGTCAGCTGACTATTGATCGCGTCGAATGAATAAATGGTGAATGCACGGCCCACTGGCTGCGTAGTGCCACCGGGCAGGAAAATCTTCACCCATTGCGCCGCAAGATCTGTCACGAAAGTTTTCAGTGAATGCCCGCCAAGGACGATGCGTCGAACCCGGGGTGTTGGTTTATGCACCGAAACCACCGTTACGTTGCGCAGGGTCCTGTCGTCCTGAAACGGCAACACCTGAGAGGCAACGCTGGGCAACGTTCGTCCGTTGTGAAGGGACGCTCGAGTTTTCATACTGATTTGCCCTGCGCGCAACGCCGTGCCGCAGGAGTCGATCAAGCTCTTGACCACCGGCACCCTGCTGCGTGTTACCTGCCCAAGGCGGTTACTGGACTTGCGCGAGGCGTTGCCCAGTGCTGCGAGCAAATTGAGCTCATCGCGGGACACGAACGGCGAAGTCGGACCCAGCAGATAGAAGCCAGGGTCAGCTTCGATGATCGCGGTTACCAGATCGGCGAAGACAAATGCCTGGGAGGAACTCAAGCCCATTTCTTCGAGAAAAAATCCGGCCTGGGCCGGCCAGCTGCCTTCCCAGTTGAGCGCCCTGAGCGCTTTGAGCAAGCGCAGTTCGACTGGCGAGCACTGGTTGATGGAAAAGATCATTCTGCTCATGACTACACCCACAATAGGCCGAGGCGATCAGCCACGGAAACGTTGCAGCTTTCGCTGCCCAACAGCTGATTGAGCTGTTCAATGGTTGGTAGCAACATCGCCTTGACTGCTGCGACAGCCGCATTTTCATCGCCGTAAATGATCGATTCGACGACCGCAACGTGCGCGTCGAGATCGGGATCGCGCAGTTGTCCGTCGGCAAAGATCGCGAGCACATGGCTGCGGATCGACACGCTGAACGACCGATACATCGATTGCAGCGCAAGGTTGTGAGAAGCAATGGCAATCGCCATGTGCAGTTCGCGATCACGGGCGATGAAATCATCCAGATCATCCGCTGCGCTGTATTCACCCCTTAGCGCCAGGCGCTCGCGCAGACGGCGAACATCATCGAGCGTGCGCCGGCGCGCAGCGAGACGTGCCGCTTCGACTTCAAGCACGTAATGCATTTCCAGATGATCGCGGATGCCTGGCCGATTGTGCTGACGCAGTGCATCGATCGATTGACGACCTTCGGTGACATACAACCCTTCACCGGGGCGAAATTCCAGAAACTGCCAATTCAGGAGGGTTTTCACCGCTTGACGCACGGTGTGGTGGCTGCCACCGATCTGCTCGACCAGTTCGGCCTCGGCTGGCAGGCGATCGCCGGCGCGTAAGGTTTTGTCGACCATCAGGCCGCGGATCGCATCAATTGTCGATGCGATCCAGTGGCGGCTTATCACCGGAACAGGAAATGTCGCTTGCATGTTCATTACCGAGCATCGGAGTGTTGATGCGGATGATCCTAACATCCTATGTTTTATTCAACAATGAGATTTATTCGTAAACAGTGATCGGATTTTTTACGTAGTCTGGCACGCAGGTAACAGCGACATTCAGTCTCAGTAACCCAGCGAAACCGTAACGGGTGCTGGATTTCGTTCGCTGTACACTGCCCACTGATGCCAATACGGATAGATCGGGCGGCGCGCACTCACCGCATCCAGCCGGGCAATTTGATTCTCCTCAAGACGAATGGCACTGGCAGCCAGGTTGTCGCGCAATTGCTCGGCGTTACGCGCACCGACTACGATGCTGCCCACGGTAGGACGCACCAATAACCAAGCCAATGAAAGCTGGGCGATGGAGTGCCCGGTCTCTTTCGAAAGAATTTCCAGCTCGTCGGTTATCGCAAACAGTCGCTCACTGTCAGTGGTCATGCTCGCATCCGTGGCGGCACGGCTACCTTGTGGCGCAGGTTTGTGGCGTCCCAGTTTACCGGTCAGCTTCGCCCCGGCCAGCGGGCTCCAGATCAAGCTGCTGATCTGCTGATCCAGCGCTAGCGGCATCAACTCCCACTCCATTTCGCGATCAACCAGCGAGTAATACACCTGGTGAGACACGGGCCTTGGGAGTCCATGAAGGTCGGCCAGACCCAGCATTTTCATCAGGTGCCAGCCGGAAAAGTTCGACACGCCGTAATGGCCGATCTTGCCGTCCGAGACGAGCTGCTCCAGAGCCCAAAGCATCTCCTCGACCGGCGTCTGCGCATCGAAGGCGTGCAGTTGATACAGATCGATATGATCGGTACCCAGCCGGCGCAAGCTGGCTTCGCAGGCACGAATGATCCGCTCGCCCGAAGTGCCGATGTCGCCGCTTCCCGGCCCCATCCGCAGACCGGTCTTGGTGGCCAGCAGCAACTGGTCACGGCGCCCGGCGATGGCTCGCCCGAGAATTTCCTCGGACAGACCGCTGGAATAGGCATCGGCGGTATCGAATAAGGTGCAGCCCGCGTCCAGTGCGACGCAGACCAGTTCAGTGGCTTCTTTGGCGTCGGTCTGCCCCCAATTTTTGAAGAACTCGTTGCCCCCACCGAAGGTTGCCGTACCGAGTGCCAGGACCGGCACCTTGAAGTCGCTATTACCCAATGCTCTGTGCTTCATGTATTACTCCTCAGCTCATGTACCAGCCGCCATTGACGTTCAGGGTTTGCCCTGTGATGTAAGCGTTACGGGCCAGCAACACGACGGTTTCTGCCACCTCGTCGGCTTGACCGAAACGCCCGACCGGCAGCAGGTCAGGACGAATGTTGGGGTTGCCACGGATCATGTCGGTCTCGATCAACGCAGGTGCAATTGCATTGGCCGTGATGCCTTCTTTTGCCAGCATGTGCGCGTAGCTGTGCACCAGACCGATCATCCCGGCCTTGCTTGCCGCGTAATGAGGGCCGATAACGCCCCCCAGCTGTGCCGCCACCGAAGACAGCATGATCAGCCTTCCCCACTTGGCATGGCGCATGGCCGGCAATACGGCCTGGCTGACCAGAAACGTCGAGGTCAGGTTGGCGGTCATCACCTGATTCCAATCGGCCTCGGAAATCTGATCCAGGGGTTGAATACGCGTCATCCCGGCGTTGTTCACGAGGATATTGATCGCGCCCAGTTTTTCCTGCACCTGGGCGACCATGTACGTGACTTGATCGCCTTGGGTGACATCGGCCTGCACCACGCACGCCCGGCGTCCGAGGGCTGCGATCTCGGCGACCACCTGATTGGCCTCATCAATGGATTTGACGCAATTGACCGCGACATCACATCCCGCGCGCGCCAGGCTCAGTGCAGTTTCACGACCAATTCCGCGTGAGGCGCCGGTGACGAGCGCGACTTTGTTTCCGAGGCTGTCCATCTGTGAACTCCATCAATTTAATATCCAGCCAGCAATCAGAGCGCTGGCGTTTCTGACGCGACCGAGCTGAACACGGTGGTGCAGACCAACGTGAGCGCAGCAACGAGGACCAGCCCGACGCCAAGGAAACAAACGCCAATCCAGCCAGCGATAGACCACACCCAACCGCCTGTCATGGCGCCGATCGCGCCACCCGCAAACGTCACCACCATGTACAGCGTGTTCAAACGACCGCGTATTTCGGCGCCCAATCCGAAGATGCGCGCCTGGTTGGCGACCTGCCCGCTTTGCATGCCGAAATCAAGAAGATTGACCGCTATCACCAGGGCTGCAATCGAGGCTTGTCCGTAGGTAGCAGCTAGTACAAAACAGCCAGCCATCGAAACCAGCGCGAAAGCGTTGACCCGCGCCGGCCCCCAACGATCGGCCAGACGTCCCGCCATCGGCGCGAGTAATGCGCCGGGTGCGCCCCACAAGCCAAATAGCCCAGCTGCGGCAGGACCGAGTTCGAACGCCGAACTGGCAAGATGGAACGCCAGCGTCGCCCACAGCGCGGAGAACCCGGCAAAGCAGCAGAAGCTCAGCGCCATTGAGAGGCGAAGCTCTCGATGCTTGAGCAACGGACCAAGGGACTTGAGCAGCTTCCAGTAACCCACGCCTGCAGACGCCGGACGTTTGGGCAGGAATTTGGGGAGGACGAAGAACAGTACGCTCACCAGCACCGCTTCCAGCAAGAAAGGCGCACGCCATGAGCCGAGGTATTCTGCCGCCAGACCTGAGAACGTGCGCGACAGCAGAATGCCGAGAATAAGGCCCGTGCTGAGCTTGCTGACGATGCGCCCGCGATACTCAGGCGCAGCAAGCGTGGTGGCCATCGGTATCAGAATCTGCGCCACGACGCAGGTGGCTGCAATCGATACGCTGGCGACCAGCAGCACTGCCAGACCAGGCGCTGCTGCAGCCGCAATCAGCCCGACTATAGTCAACAGCATCATCCGGCGAATCAGTTTCACCGGATCGCTACAATCGGCAAGCGGCACCACCAGCAGAATGCCAAGCGTGTAACCCACTTGCGTCGCTACAGCCACCAGCGCTGCCCGTTCTGCGCAGACACCAAAAGCACGCGCGATTTCTGCCAGCAGCGGCTGGCACAGATAAATATTGGCAACCATCACCCCGCAGGCAAATGCCAGCATGGCCAAGGTGCCGGGGCGACTGTCTTTCAGCGCGATGGATGCTGGCATGGAGGCAAGACTCAGTTGGCGGACGCTTTGGCATCGAGTTCGGCGAATACTTCGCTGGCCGCATGAAGCGCGCCCAACGCAGTCGGCATGCCAGCCGCCATGGAGACTTGCACCAGCGATTCGACGATTTGTCCGCGGGTGGCGCCATGGCGTAATGCCGCAGGAATGTGCATTTTGACCGCGCCCAGGCCAGTGGCGCCGAGTGCGGCGCAGGAAGCGATGATCACCAGTTCCCGCGTCATGATGTCCAAGCCGGGGCGGTTATAAATCGCGCCGAATTCCATCTCGACGATCAGGCGTCCAAAGCCTGGGGCCAGGTTTTCAACGTTCGCCACGAATTGCTCTGCGGTCATGCTCAGGGATGAATCGAACGTCTCGGCGCCTTGCTCGTACAGCGCTTGCAAAGTCGATGGGTTGCCATTGGAAGTGGACATGAGTAAAACCTCTGATTGATTGTTTTAAAAAACTAGACTGTACAGTCCAATCCAGTCAAGAGCGTTCTTCCAGAGATTTCTGCCGCCTATGTCCACCGTTTCTCCTTCGCTGTTCGACGAGATCCTTTCCTCCGAGCACAGCACATCCAAACAAGACGCCACCCTGGCCGCCGCAGGGCGAGTGTTCATTCAGCATGGTTTTGAAGGCACCAGCATGGACCTCATCGCGAAGGCGGCGGGCGTTGCCAGGCAAACGTTGTACAACCGTTTTCCCGATGGTAAGGAAGCACTGTTTGGCGCCGTGGCCGAGCGAATGTGGCGGGCGTTTCCGGTGATGGATATCGCCAGCGACGAAGAAGCACTGGCAGACCCCGAAGCCGGGCTACGCCTTATCGGCCGGGGCGTTGCTGCATTTTGGGCACCGCCGCTGGCAGTGGCATTTCTGCGAATGGTGATTGCGGAAGGTCCTCGTTTCCCGGAGCTGACCCGACGCTTTTTCGAAGTGGGTAAAACCCCGGCGGTGAGCGCCGTTCGCAATTACATCGCCGAACTGGGTCGCAGGGGAAAATTGTCCATCGACGATCCGGAACTGGCTTCACAGCAGTTTCTCGGGATGATCGATGAAACCGTGCTGTGGGTACGGATCATGGGCGATCCACGCGAACTGAGCGTAGAGCACACCGACAAAGTAGTGGATCAGGCAGTGGCGATCTTTCTGCGTTTTTATCTACGCTGAGCCATCCATTCGTCAAGTGAGAATATATCTCATCGACAGCCACAAAGATGGGATGTTAGGATCGACTCACTGCCGACTTACGGGGGGGCATTGCCTCCGGGAGATAACATGGATTTCTATCTGCACGATGTTTCTTCCTTTCCTTTTGTTGCCCTGCGCTCCGATCATTGTCCCCCAGGCTATGCCGAACAGTGGGGCCTGGAGATGGACGCCCTGCTGGAAAGCAACCGCATGTTCGTTGTGGCATTTGAACCTGATGCGTTGAATGAAACGGCGCAAGACTTTCGCACTCGCGGCATCTGGTTCAAGAACCACCGTCAGCTTTTGCCGGGTCGCTGCGCTGCAATGATCGCGATAGTCGCATCTGCGCCTGAACGCGCTGCGAATGCAGAAGACATGGCCAAGCGCTCGCGGGGTTTCGAGGTCCTGTATACCGCAATGGAGTCGTTTGAAGCTGCTGCCCAGGCAACGGACAGGCTTATTGGGGATGCCAGGATTCAACTGCGCCAATCGACCAAATAACCTCGCTGCGAGTCGCGGTTGATGCCGCGCTCTCGACTCGCCTTTGATGGGCAATTACTGTCTTTACAGCGCGATTCAACATTTCGAGGGCGCGGGACGAGCCCATCCATAGGGCGGATTTCGGACCATCATGCACAGAACGTTCAGTGTCGACGCCAAGTGGCGAGAAACCTGCGACGGCTGGCGCAAGCACTCGAATATCAGCCCGGTAAAACAGACCTGAAGCAACTGACTTGCGGCGGGTACGTCAAATTCCGACCCAAGATCCCCCTCGATTACGGCGTAACCCAACAGCGTATTGAGCTGTTCGTAAAAATGCTTCTGCACCCGGTGCAAGCGGAGGGATATCAGGCAGTTCTCGTCAATTCGCTCACTCTTCTGCACCATGATTTCACACAGTTGCCGGCAGCTCTGATTGCCAAATGTTGCGCCCATCGCTGAACGTAATTGCTCCATCCCCTCCTCAAAACCTGCACCGCCCTGAAGAAAGTTTTCCAGCGCAAGTACACAGCCATTTAGCACTTCCTCTAACAGGTCATTCTTACTTTTGAAATGCCAAGAGATCGCTCCACGGCTCACCCCTGCCCGCTGGGGAACCTGTTCCAGCGTCGCGCCCGAATAGCCGTACTCCGCAAATATCTGTAGCCCCGCAGCCACCAGATTTTCGCGGGTGACTTGTGCTTTCTGCTGCGGTTTTCCCAGCCATTTCAATTAATTACTGTCGTTGGATTTGCGCTGGATAGCACGTCTGGCGGCGCTGAGATCAAGCGGCTGCGGCATCAGGCCACACCCTTCTACAGCCCAATTAAGAACTTTTCTCATCGACGAGTTAAACATGGGATGTTAGGATCAATCCACTTTTCCGCACCACCTCCGATTGGCCAATGCCTAAGGCGTTGACCTGCCGACCTGAATTCGCACGGTTCACGAACGGATTCCAAGTCACTGTTTTGAATGTCCTTTTCAGGAGCTATACAAGTGGATTGCCATTGGCCTACACGTGCGCTGCACTTCCTTCCGCTGACCGCCTTGCTGCTTGCCGCCTGCCATAAGAACGATCAACCCGTTGCGCAGAATCCGGTTACCGACGTCGGCGTCTACACCATCAAATCCGAGCAGTTGACCCTCACCACCGACCTGCCCGGCCGCACCTCGGCCTACCGGGTCGCGGAGGTTCGCCCACAAGTCAGCGGCATCGTGCAACAGCGGATGTTCAGCGAAGGCACCGAAGTAAAAAAGGGTCAGCAGCTCTATCAGATCGATCCCGCGACGTACAAAGCTGAGCTCGGTCGCGCTGAAGCGAACCTGACCAGTGCGCAAAATCTGGCAGAGCGCTACGACCGCCTGCTTAAAACCAACGCTGTGAGTCGTCAGCAATACGATGACGCGCTGGCTGCCTGGAAGCAGGCGCAAGCGGTGGCCCAGGTTGCGAGCATCGATGTGCAGTACACCAAAGTGCTGTCCCCCATTACCGGCCGTATCGGTCGCTCGGCAGTCACCGAAGGTGCATTGGTCACAGACGGCCAGGCTCAGGAGTTGGCGACCGTCAATCAGCTCGACCCGATTTACGTGGACGTGACGCAGCCCATCACCCGAATCCTCGCACTGCGCCGCGCACTTGAATCCGGAAGCCTGCAGATGGCCGGAAAGGATCAGGCTCAAGTCACCCTCACGCTGGATGACGGCAGCGCTTACGCGATGCCAGGCACCCTGAAGTTCTCCGAAGTGAGCGTCGACCAGGGCACGGGCTCAGTGACGTTGCGTGCTGAATTCCCGAATCCGGATCGCAAGTTGCTGCCGGGCATGTTTGTCCACGCCCAACTGAAAGAAGGCGTCCAGCAGGCCGCCAAACTGGTGCCGCAGGCGGCGGTGATTTTCGACAGCCGCGGCATCGCCAACGCATGGGTCGTCAAAGCGGATGACAGCGTTGAGCTGCGTGAGCTGAAAACGGAGCGCACGGTCGGTAATACATGGCTGGTCAGCGACGGCATCGAGGCTGGAGAAAAAGTGGTCACCCGAGGCATTCAACGGCTGCGCAGTGGCAGCAAGGTAAAACCGGTCGAGGCCAACACGCCTCTCGTTCAAACCTTCAGCGCCGCCGCCAACTAAGGATTTTTCAGAAATGTCCCGCTTCTTCATTGATCGACCGATCTTCGCCTGGGTGATAGCCCTGGGGATCATGCTCGGCGGCGCGTTGGCCATCCGCTCGCTGCCCATCAACCAATACCCGAACATCGCACCTCCAGCCGTACAAATCAGCGTCACCTATCCCGGCGCGTCCGCGCAAACCGTGCAGGACACCGTGGTGCAAGTGATCGAGCAGCAGCTCAACGGGATGGAGGGGCTTCGCTATATCACCTCCAACGGCAATACCGACGGCAGCATGCAGATCATCGTGACCTTCGATCAGGGCACCAATCCTGATATCGCCCAGGTGCAGGTGCAGAACAAACTGCAACTGGCCACGCCGTCGCTGCCCGAAGAAGTCCAACGCCAAGGCATCCGTGTCGTGAAGTACCAGGTCAACTTCATGTTGATCGTGGGCCTTGTCTCCACCGACGGACACTTGAACGGCTTTGATCTGGGCAACCTGATCGTCTCGAATCTGCAGGACCCCATCTCGCGTACAAAAGGTGTTGGCGACTTCCTGCTGTTGGGTGCGCAGAACTCGATGCGTATCTGGCTGGATCCGGCCAAGTTGAACAGCTACCAGTTGGTGCCCCAGGACATTATCGACGCGGTCAGCTCAGAGAACGTGCAGGTTTCATCTGGCCTCATTGGCGGTCTGCCTGCGAAAAAAGGCGTGCAGCTCAGCGCGACAGTGATCGGCAAAGTGCGGATGCGTACCGCTGAGGAATTCAAACAGATTCTGGTCAAGGTCAATCCAGACGGCTCGCAGGTCCGGCTCCAGGATGTCGCCGAGGTCGGCCTGGGCAGTGAGAATTACTCCATTTTCAACAAGTACAACGGTGCTCCATCTGCCGGTATCGCATTGCGTCTGGCGACGGGTGAAAACCTGCTGGACACCGTGGACCGCGTTCGGGCAACGGTTGAACGCCTGAAGCCATACCTGCCCAAAGGCGTCGAGGTCATCTACCCGTACGACACCTCGCCTGTGGTGGCAGCATCCATTGAGTCGGTGGTGCACACGCTGATCGAGGCCATTGTCCTGGTCTTCCTGGTGATGTACCTGTTTCTGCAAAACATCCGTGCCACGCTCATTCCCGCCCTCGCGGTGCCGGTGGTGTTGCTCGCCACTTTTGGCGTGCTGTTTGCCTGTGGGTTCACCATCAACGTCATGACCATGTTTGCCATGGTGCTTGCCATCGGCTTGCTGGTGGACGATGCCATCGTGGTGGTGGAGAACGTCGAACGCCTGATGGCCGAGGAGCATTTGTCACCCAAGGAGGCGACGCGCAAATCGATGGACCAGATATCCGGTGCGCTGGTAGGCATCGGTCTGGTGATCTCGGCGGTGTTCTTGCCGATGGCGTTCTTCGGTGGATCTGCGGGCATCATCTATCGGCAGTTCGCAGTCACGATTATTTCGGCCATGGGCTTCTCGGTCCTGATCGCGCTGGTCTTCACCCCTGCCCTCTGCGCTACCTTGCTCAAACCCCATAAGGAAGGCGCTGGCGAAAAGAAAGGTTTCTTCGGTTGGTTCAACCGCACCTTCGAGCGCAACACCCAGCGCTATCAAACCGGGGTTACCGCGATGCTGGGTCGGCGTGGCCTGTTCATGCTGGCGTATCTGCTGATGATCGGCGCTGTGGTTTTCCTGTTCACTCGCGTGCCGAGTTCGTTCCTGCCCGATGAGGATCAGGGCGTATTTATCGTGCAGGTCCAAATGCCTGAAAACGCAAGCTCCGAGCGCAACGAGGAAGTGCTGACCCAGGTCCGCGATTACCTGGCCAAGGATGAACATGACAGCGTTGCGTCTTCGTTCACCATCAACGGTTTCAACTTTGCCGGTCGTGGCCAAAGCTCTGGTCTGGTGTTCGTCAACATGCGGCCTTACGAAGAGCGTAAAGACCCTGAGCGTTCCGTGTTCGCTGTGGCAAAACGCGCCCAGGCACGCTTTGCCAGCATCAAGGAAGGTAACGTCATCGCGGTCGTCCCCCCGGCCATTCTGGAAATGGGTAACGCCACCGGTTTTGACATGTTCCTGCAGGACAACGCGGGGGTTGGACATACCGCGCTCATGGCAGCGCGCAACCAGTTTCTCGAACTTGCCGCACAAGACCCTGTTCTTGCCATGACACGGCCCAACGGGCTGAATGATGAAGCCCAGTACCAGGTCATTATCGACAACGAAAAGGCCCGTGCACTTCAGGTGTCTATCGCCGATATCAATCAGACCATGTCCGTGGCATGGGGCTCGGCGTACGTGAACGACTTCATCGACCGGGACCGGGTGAAAAAGGTCTACGTTCAGGGTAACCAGGACTCACGCCTGTCCCCTGAAGACTTCGGCAAATGGTACGTGCGCAACGCCAAAGGCAGCATGGTGCCGTTCTCCGCATTCGCCACAGGAAAATGGATCTACGGCTCGCCCAAGCTCGAACGCTACAACGGCATTCCTTCGGTGGAGATCCTCGGCCAGCCGGCTCCGGGCCACAGCACCGGCGATGCGATGCAAGCGGTTGAGCGCATAGCCGCGCAACTCCCGCCGGGCATCGGCATGGCGTACACCGGACTGTCTTATGAAGAGCGACAAGCAGGCTCGCAAGCGCCAGCGTTGTACGCGCTCTCACTGATCATCGTGTTCTTGTGCCTTGCCGCCTTGTATGAAAGCTGGACGGTTCCGGTGTCGGTGATGCTCGTTGTCCCGTTGGGTGTGCTGGGCGCTGTAGCGGCGACGCTGATGCGCGGGCTTTCCAACGACGTGTTCTTCCAGGTGGGGATGCTGACCACCATGGGGCTCGCGGCGAAGAACGCGATTCTGATCATCGAGTTCGCCAAAGACCTCTACGAGCATCAGGGGCGCACCTTGATCCAGGCTGCGACCGAAGCCGCACGGTTGCGTCTGCGGCCCATCATCATGACGTCGATCGCGTTCGTCATGGGCGTATTGCCTCTGGCCCGCGCCACCGGCCCCGGCAGCGGGAGCCAGCACTCGATCGGCACCGGCGTGGTCGGCGGCACCCTGGCAGCTACCTTCCTGGCGATCTTCTTCGTGCCGCTCTTCTACGTCTTCGTGATGAAGCTGTTCACCAAAAAGAGCAAAGACGAAGCAGCCACAGGAGAACAGGCATGAAACTCAATCAAGTTACGCTGGCGCTGGTCGTAGGCTTTGGCCTCCAGGGTTGCAGTCTGATCCCTGACTACGCGCGGCCCGCTTCGCCCATTCAGAATCAATGGCCACTAGGGCCGGCCTACAAAAGCGCTTCGGCCAATCCGACGGTGGCAGTCCCGGCCTGGCGTCAGTTCTTTCGCGATCCGGCCATGGGCCAATTGATCGAAACGGCGCTGGCGAACAACCGTGATTTACGTCAGGCGGCTCTGAATGTGCAGGCCTACCGTGCGCAGTATCGAATCCAGCGTTCGGAGCTCTTTCCCTCCATCGACGTCAGCGCGGGCAGCAGTCGGCAACGGGTGCCTTCTGATCTTGCCACCACTGGTAAATCGGGCATCGAAAGCCAGTATGGCCTGAACGTCGGGATCACCTCCTACGAACTGGACGTCTTCGGACGCGTCCGCAGCCTGGAACGCGGCGCGCTGGAAAACTATCTGGCAACAGAGGATGCACAGCGCAGCGTCCAGATCAGCTTGATCGCCGACGTCGCCAGCGCCTACATGACCTGGCGTACGGATCAGGCGCTGCTCAATGTGACGCAGGCAACACTGGACAGTTACAGCAACAGTCTTTCGCTGATTGAGGCGACCCATCAGGCAGGCACGGCGTCAGCACTTGATGTCCGTCAGGCACGCACCCTCGTCGATGGCGCTCGGACGCAGATGTTCTTGTACTCCCGCCAGGTGGATCAGGACTCGAACGCCTTGCAACTTCTGCTCGGTACGCAAATCCCGTCGGTGATCAGTGCCGAATCGACACTGGGAACCGACATCCTTGCGGACATCCCTTCCGGGCTGCCGGCTGACCTGCTCCAGCAACGTCCCGACATTCGTGCAGCCGAGCATGAGTTGTTGGCGGCCAATGCCAACATCGGTGCAGCCAGGGCCGCGTTCTTCCCGAGTATCAGCCTGACGACGAGCGCAGGAACCACGAGCGCACAACTCGATGGCCTGTTCAAAGGCGGATCTGGAAACTGGAGTTTTTCGCCACAGATCAACATCCCGATCTTCAATGGCGGACGTCTGCGGGCGAACCTGGATTATTCCGAGATCCAGAAAGATATCGGCGTCGTCAAATATGAAAAGAGTATCCAGACCGCGTTCCGTGAGGTTGCTGACGGACTCGCTGCGCTGGGGACCTATGACGGCCAGCTCCAGGCCCAGCGCGATCTGGTGCGATCCAGCCAGGAGTACTACGACATGGCCAAGCAGCGTTACGACGAGGGCGTCGACAACTATCTGACGCTGCTCGATGCCCAGCGGCATTTGTTCTCCTCACGCCAGCAACTGCTCACCGACCGCCTGCAGCAACTCGACAGTCAGGTGCAGCTTTACAAAGCGCTTGGCGGTGGCTGGCAGGACAAGACTCAGACCGTTTCCGCACGCTGAAACCAGAGCCTGCCCGGCCGGTCATGGATGACCGCCCACAGGTCGAGGCATCAGCATCATGCAAGGGATCCATCCAGACACGCTGAATAATGGGACTCGTCCGATGTTCATAGAAGCGATTAGCACAATACACATTCAAGCTGCACCCGAGCACGCCTGTGACTTGGGTCTTCGGCTGGAAAGCATCGTCACTGAAATCGGCACGCTGCCCGACTGCCTCGGCTATCTGGTAGCACGCTGCACTATTGCCCCGGATCTCTGGGTCGTTTCCAGCCACTGGACGACGCTGACGGCCATGGAGCGACATTTCACGGACCCTGCCCTGAAGCCCTTCATTGACCTGCTCGCAAGCCGGGGTGTGCGGCGGATCGAGTTCAACAGTTTTTTCAACAAACACGCCAGCAAACTACTGTCCTTCAGCCGGCAGGAGGCTTCATGAACATCAACGAACGGCACTTTGCCAACTTCGATATGAATCTGACCGTGGTCTTCATGCTGCTCTACCGCGAACGCAGCGTTTCACGTGCCGCAAAGCTTTTGCGCGTGGGGCAACCGGCGGTGAGCGGATCACTGGTGCGACTACGCCAGCAATTCGAAGACCCTTTATTCACTCGCTGCGGCAGAGGAGTCAGCCCCACTGAAAGGGCGGAGCAAATCGTCGCGCAGTTAATGCCGGCCCTGAGCACCATCGAAGCAATTCTCTGCTCAAAGGGCTGATGGCAGGAGCGGCTTCAGGTATGGGCGCGTTGCTATCCCGGCCATGTCGTCGGGGCCGTTCTTTGCTGCGACACTACGAAGGATCTTAAACGTAGAGAGAGCAAGAATTGTATGGCAGCTACGAGCGGAGTCGGGAATTCAGACGATCCCAAGTGGTTTGGCGGTTGTAGTCTGGTAGCCAATACCGTGATGTTTCAGGCAGAGGATCTTTTACCGACTAAGGTTTTAAATCGAGCGTTTTCGGCCTGCTGGGAATTTTCCGAAGTCTGAGGCCAAATTTCGATTCTCTCAAAACTTTCAAGATCGCTGCGGTTCGGACTCGACTCTTGATCGAATACTTGATGCAATTCGCAGGTTAAGCGGTTTCAGGCGAAGCCTCCGCTTGCCCGGAAAGTTTTGATTTGCACATGCGCACAAATCGAGATTGTGAGGCAGCAATCGGCCAGAAGCGGACTTTCGTTTTTTCCGACGGCCGCAAAGGCTCGCATCACAGATTCACCCACTGCGGGCAGGCGCCCTCCCCATTCAAGACTTCTGCGCCAATATCCTCACTCGATGACACTCAGACGGCCCAAGTGGTTGACCGCTTGAGGAAAGAACGGCGATGGGCATCAAAGGTTGGCCGGTTGCATTGTCCAGCAGCACTGAGCGCGTCTCGTGCGGCTCGAACAGATGGCGCTCTCCCCACTGCCTCATGCTGACCACAATCGGAAAGATCTCTCGGCCCTTTTCCGTGAGCACATATTCCTTGTAAGCGCTGCCATCCGACGCCGGAACGATGTCGAGCACGCCGACCTCGACCAGCGTTTTCAGCCGCGACGCCAACATATTCTTGGCAACCCCCAAGCTCTTCTGAAATTCGCTGAAGCGGCGAATATCGTCAAATGCTTCGCGGATGATTAGCAGCGACCAGCGGTCACCAATGGCTTCCAGCGTTCTTGCAACAGGGCATTCGTTGTTTTGTGGCGAATCGTTCTCGGCCATTTTTGTACCTTCTGAGTGTCGGTCAGCCAGATCGGATCGATAACCGAGCGAATCTGGTTGCAATTTGAAACTACTCCGTGCGAGGATTGATTTCGGTTGCTAATTGAAACTAGTTTACTCACATGGAAGTCGTTATGACAGTTGAGACCGAATCACCGACTGGCCGCTTGTACAGATCTGGTGCAACGCAGACACCTCCTGGCATCAGTCAAGCGGGCGACGGGGGCCTTTCGTCTTCGCTCACCCTGCTGCTCTCTGTCACCTGTGCACTGGCGGTAGCCAACGTGTACTTCGCCCAGCCCTTGCTTGACTCAATGGCTGAGAGCTTGGGCGTGGCGTCGGGAATGATTGGCGTCGTGGTCACGGCCACTCAGGCAGGTTACGCACTGGGTTTGCTACTCATTGTCCCGCTCGGCGATATCGTCAACCGCAAACGGATGATCCTGAGTCAGCTACTGCTATCCGCCATTGCACTCGCGGCAGTCGGCGCTGCTCAGGCGTGGCTGGTTCTGCTTGGCGCCATGATCGTTGTCGGTTTGACGGCAGTAGTCGTCCAGGTGGTGGTGGCCTTTGCCGCTTCGCATGCAACGCCCTCACAACGCGGACAGACCATCGGCACGGTCACCAGCGGCATTGTGCTGGGGATTCTTCTGGCACGCTTCACGTCCGGGCTGATCGCCGATCTGGCAGGCTGGCGTGCCGTTTATTTTCTGTCCTCAGGGCTGATGCTGGTCCTCGCCGCCGTGCTGTGGAAAATCGTTCCTCCCACTGCGCCGTCACCGTCCCGGGACTCGTATTTCGTTCTCATCCGGTCGCTATTCAAGCTGCTGATCAGCGAACCTGTGTTGCAGGTCCGTGGCATGCTGGCCTTGCTGATTTTTGCCGCGTTTTCGGTCTTGTGGACGGCGATGGTTCTGCCGTTGAGTGCGCCGCCACTGTCGCTTTCCCACACCGCCATCGGCATGTTCGGGCTGGCAGGATTCGCCGGCGCCCTGGCTGCCAAGAGCGCCGGCCGCTGGGCCGATCAAGGGCTGGGGCAGCGAGTCACCGGCCTGACGTTGAGCGTGCTGACACTTTCATGGTTGCCGATCAGTTTTGCGCAGACGTCCCTGGTCACGCTTGTCTGTGGCGTGATCCTGCTCGACTTCGCCGTGCAAGCCGTCCATGTCACCAGCCAGAGCATGATTTTCGCCGCTCGCCCTGAAGCCCAAAGTCGCATGGTCGGCGTTTATATGTGCTTCTACTCAATAGGTAGCGCGCTGGGCGCTGTGGCAGCGACTCAGGCCTATGCGCGCTGGGGATGGTTGGCCGTCAGTCTGCTGGGTGCTTCGATCAGCGCTACGGCCTTGGTTCTCTGGTTTTTTACAGTTCGCGTCTCTCACAACCATCAAGGAAGATCGCGTTGAAAATTCGTCACTTGTTGCTCGCCATCTCGATCACCGCCCTATAAGGAAGATCGCGTTGAAAATTCGTCACTTGTTGCTCGCCATCTCGATCACCGCCCTATGGGGCCTGAATTTCTCGGTCATCAAACTGGGACTCGCAACGGTCGATCCCTTCATTCTGGCGGGTATTCGCTTCACACTCTGCGCCCTTCCCGCGATTTTGTTCATTCCCAAACCTGATGTGCAGTGGCGCTACATCGTCGGTTATGGGCTGGTCTTCGGCATTGGACTGTGGGGTGTGGTCAATCTGGGCATCGCGTCCGGTCTGTCGCCAGGCATCGCCTCGCTGGTGCTTCAGTTCAGCGCGTTTTTCACCATCCTGCTGGGGTCCTGGATATTCAAGGAAGCGCTTTCCCGCTATCAGATCGCCGGAATGGGAATCGCTTTGTGTGGATTGTTCAGCATCATCTCCATTGTCGACGGGACAGTCACAACGATCGGATTGATGCTGGTGTTGCTGGGCGCGTTGGCCTGGAGTGCGGCCAACGTCATCAACAAGAAAGCCAGGACCACCCAGGTGTTTGCCTTCCTGGTGTGGTCCAGTGCGTTCTCGCCCATCCCGCTTTTCACGCTCGATTTTGCGTTGAACGGCTCAACCGGGTACCACGCATTGTGGAATCAGTTGGACTACAGGGCCGTGCTGTCGATCCTGTTTCAGGTATACCCCAACACCCTGTTCGGCTACTGGGTGTGGAACTCGCTAATGAAACGGTACCCGGTATCGACAGTCGCACCCTTGTCGTTATTGGTGCCCGTTTTCGGATTGCTCGGCTCAGCCCTGATTTTCAATGAGGACGTATCACTCAACAAAATCGTCGCGGTCGCTCTCATCGTGTCGGGACTGGGGGTGGGGTTGTATGGGCAACGTATTCTGAATGCAATCTTCCCGCGGGCTGTGCAGCCGTAATGCTGATGGCATGGCGCACGGTGCTTGTCCAGTCTTGTAAGGTCAGGTGACTGCATTGGGTCGATAGCGGTCGAGGGAACCTCTTCGCGCAGTCAACAGCCTACCCCCAGATGATAGAATCCACCCCTTACCCTTGGCCTTGTGTGGAACCCATCCCCCCATCGCCACACTGCCACCGAATGGTCCACCCATGCTTCTGAACCTTGAAATCCGCAGCTATGAGCGTGAAAACCCTCATCACTGCCATGACCATGCCCAATTGGTCCTGCCGGTTCGTGGCCTAATGGAAATTGACGTGGACGGTCGCGGCGGGTGCATCGATCAGTCATTGGCAGCGCTTGTGACGCCGGGTTCGGTGCACTCCCAGCTCAGCCAGGCAGACAGCCGTTTTTTGGTGCTGGACTGCGCGCCGACATTGCTGGCGACGCTCCAGATGGGGCGCCTGGCTCAGAAAACGTTCGTGCCTATTTCCCCTGCAACGCGGCGGCTGATTGAGTTCGCCGAGCTAATCGGGAATGAGCAACTGGCCTTCGGTGCTCAACAGTTAGGCTCTCTGCTTCTTTCTTCACTGGGCTCTGACACTTTCAGTTCTCCATCCCCTATGGAGCAATTGATCGCCCGCCTGCGGGCGAATCCTGGGGCGAACTGGAGCAACGAAATCATGGCCCAGGCCGGGAACATGAGCATGAGCCAGTTACATCAGCGATTCAGGCAGGTGTTCGCGATGAGTCCTCAAGCCTGGTTGACGGAATTACGCATCCAGGAAGCTCAAAGATGGTTGCGTGGTACTTCCCTGCCGATTGCCGAGATCGCCTTGCGGGCAGGCTTTTCCGATCAGGCATCGCTGACCCGAACCATGCAACGTGTAAGCGCCACCACCCCGGCTGCCTATCGTAGGACGCAAAAACAGTCTGGGTAAAAAATGCCACAGTTACCGACAATACTCCCAAAGTACCGCGCGTCAGACTTCACGCTTCAGGCTTCGGAGCGCGGATGAAATGTTTGCTGATCGGTCACTGTTGAAGGGCATTGTTTACGGGGTTTGCGCGGGGCTGTGCTGGGGAGTGATTTTTCTTGGACCGCAGCTCACCCAGGGCTTGAGCGGCCTGCAATTCGCGGTGCTCAGATTTCTATGCTACGGCGCGATTTCGGCGGCTCTGCTTATGCCCCGCTGGCGGCGGGTTTGCGCACGTCTTAGCTGGGCCGACGGGAAGTCACTCTTCTGGCTCAGCCTGATCGGTAATCTCGTGTACTACGCGCTGGTGGGCACCGGCGTGCAGCTAGTGGGCATTGCGACGACGTCTCTGATCGTCGGGCTCATCCCGGTGTTGATCGCTGTGGCAGGTCGGCATGACGCAAATGCGGTCTCCTTGCCCAAGCTGCTTCCCTCGATGTGCTGCGCAGTGGCTGGAGTCGTACTTATCAGTTGGCACGCACTGATCGATGACCACACGCCTGACACATCGACAAACATCGGCGGGATTCTATGCGCCACAGGTGCTTTGGTGACGTGGAGTTGGTTCGCCGTAAGCAACGCCCGGCGGCTGGTTCAGGTCGCCAGCATTTCTTCCCATGACTGGGCTCTGCTGACTGGCGTCATGACGGGCGCTCAGTCGCTGCTTTTGGCAGTGCCTGTCCTGGCTTTTCAGGCAGATAACCATGGCAGCGGCGAATGGCTGCACTTCTTCCTGGTGGCAGGTGGAGTTGCCCTTCTTTCCTCGGTCGTGGGTGGCGCGTGTTGGAATCAAGCGAGCCGACTTCTGCCGCTGGCGCTCAGCGGGCAAGTGCTGGTAATCGAGACGCTGGCAGCTCTGGTTTTTGGTTTTCTGTGGGAGCAGCGGCTACCTGACACCTATGAAGCGGCGGCCATCGCACTCTTGGTAACGGGGGTTGTCTGGTGTCTGAATTGCCATCGTAGTCCACTGCGCGCTCAAGCTGCCTAGCTCATACACTGGCTATGGCCGCGGGCTCCACCGGCAACTTTCGGCCAGAAGCTGCCCTTCACTGATCCCGTGGCACGCGCAATACCGCCCTTGCGACTATAAATCCCGTCTACGGATATTCCCGGCCGGAATGACTCATATCACCACTACCGGACTGCTGCATATCCGTCTTCCGGTCCAGACTCGCCTCCTACATTGCTGCCGACACAATGCTCCTAAAAGGAACGTCGCCAGCCGAGACGGCTTTTCTGAAAAGGGTTCGAGTCATGTTAATAGTTCACGCGTTCGCCACTCCCAACAGTGTCAAGGTGCTCATAGCGCTTGAGGAGCTGGGGCTCGAATATCAGCTCGAACCAGTGAATATTCGCCAGGGCGAGCAAAAGGTCGAAGCGTTCGTCAGCCTTAACGCAAATGCCAAGGTTCCGGTGCTCGTCGATACCGCAGGCTACGGTGGCCAGCCCATGGTTCTCACCGAGTCCGCTGCCATCCTTGTCTACCTGGCGGAGCGCTATAAACAGCTCCTGCCCGAGGAAGGATTGCAGCGCGCCAGGGTGTTCGAGCAGCTGTTCTTCCATGCCTCCGCCATCAGCCCTTCTTTTGGCCAGTCCGGGTTTTTCCTGAAGCTGGCCAGCGAACCAAACCCCGTCGCCATCGCCCGCTTTCAAGGTGAAGCCAAGCGCACGCTTGCAGTGCTTGAAGGGCTACTGGCACACAACGAGTTTGTGGCGGGCGAGCAATTTTCAATTGCCGATATCGCGCATTTCGGTTGGATGTGGCGCCGTGAATTTGCCGGCGTCGATTTCTCCGTCAGCCCAAATGTGGAGCGTTGGTACACCGCCGTAAGCAACCGCCCTGCCGTGATTCGTGCCATCGCACGAAGCAACGCCCTGATCCCTCAATCCTGATACCACCGGAGCACTTCAATGAGCCATCAAGACCTTTTTACGCCGACTCCGGTCGGCCCGTTTACGCTTCAGCACCGCGTCGTCATGGCCCCATTGACCCGCATGCGTTCCAGCCCCGGCGATGTGCCGAACGATTTGATGGCTCAGTACTACGCGCAACGCACGACCCAGGGCGGGCTGATCGTTTCCGAAGCCACGCCTGTTTCACCTCACGGTTATGGTTACGCCCACGCGCCGGGTATCTATACCCAGGACCAGGTCGAAGGCTGGCGCAAGGTCATCAAGGCCGTCCACGAAAAAGGCGGGATCATCTTCCTGCAGCTTTGGCACGTGGGCCGCCAATCTCACTCACTGCTCCAGCCCGGCGGTGTCGATCCGGTCGCACCCTCAGCGATCCAGGCGCAAGGAGATGCCTATGCCGACAGCGGGCCGGTGCCCTTCGGCATGCCCAGGGCACTGCGACTGGAGGAGATAGCTGGCATTGTCGAAGAGTTTCGCCACGGTGCAGAACTGGCCAAGGCGGCGGGCTTTGACGGTGTCGAGATTCATGGCGCCAATGGCTATCTACCCGACCAGTTCCTTCAGGACGGCACCAATAAACGAACGGATGCGTACGGTGGTTCCATTGAAAATCGCGCACGGTTCATGCTCGAAATCACGGCAGCGGCCGTTTCGGTCTGGGGCAAAGGGCATGTTGGCGTGCGGCTGAGTCCGTCCAGCAGCTATGGCTCGATGCATGACAGCAATCCAAAGGCGACCTTTGGATATGTTGCCCAAGAGTTGGATAAGTTGGGGCTGGCCTACCTGCACGTCGTGGAACCGCGCGTCAAAGGCAATGAAACCATCGACCAGGATGCAGCTCCCGTGGCAGTCCAATACCTGCGAAGCGTGTTCAAGGGCCCTATCATTGCCGCCGGCGGCTTTAATCGCGAGAGTGCCGAGGCCATTATTTCTCAAGGTGACGCGGACATGGTCGCGTTTGGTCGCTCCTTCATCGCCAATCCGGATCTACCCCGCCGCTTGCGCGAAGGTTTGGCACTGAACGCCTATGACCGCGACACCTTCTATGGTGGCGATGCGGGCGGCTATACCGACTATCCCTTTGTAGATGCCGCCAATACCTAAAAATGGCTTGAAAAGAAAAGGCGCTGTCAAATGACAGCGCCTTTTTTATGCGTTGCGATTGTCGATCAGATCGACGACTTGCCGATAGAAGCACCGCCGTCCACGAACAGCGTCTGACCGGTCATGAAGCTGCTGTTCTGTGACAGAAGAAACTGTATGGCCGATGCAATCTCCTGCGGCTGGCCGAACCGGCCCATGGGTACACCTGACAGGTAACGTGCTTCACCTTCGCTACCGGGAGCATTGTTCGCCCTGAACAGCAGCGTTTCCGTAGGACCAGGCGCAACGGCATTGACCGTGATTCCGGTACGCGCCAGTTCGAGAGCCCAGGTCCGGGTGAAGCTGATCAGGGCCGCCTTGGCTGCGGCATAGGAGGTGCGGTGGGTAATACCCAGCACCGTCAGGCTGGAGATGTTGACGATGCGACCCCAGCCGCGCTCGCGCATGCCGGGCAACAGCGCCTGAGTGGCTTGCAGTGCGGAGTGCAGATTGACCCGCATGACCGCGTCGAAATCATCGAGATCGACTTCGCCAAGAAGCTGCTGGCGAACCAGACCGACGTTGTTCACCAAACCGTCAAAGGCGTACTGCCGGGTCAGCTCGGCAAGCGCCTGTGCGGTGGCTGCACGGTCGCCCAAGTCAACCGGTACCAGGACGCCTGGAAACCCTGGATCGTCGGCGTGCCGGGCAATGCCCACAACCGCGTGCCCCTCGGCGGCCAGTGCGTCGGATAAAGCGCGGCCAATGCCTTTGCTGGCCCCGGTGATCAAGAAGGTACGAGTCGTCATTCAAAGCTCCAGAGACTAAAAGCGCGCCAGCGTATGTAAATGGCGCGACAGGTTGAAACGACAGGCCGGCTATTGCGTTGTGAAACTCGGCCAAAGGCGCCGGCCGCAAATACTGCGGCGCGGCTTTCAGGTATTGCCCAACTCGATAGCCGCCAGCCAAGGCTAGCGAGGCTGGTAAACAATCCTCAAGCCAGGGCATTGGCAAAGCTTTCAACGACAACGCCCGCGAAGGGCGGGCGTTGTCGACAGGGGCGGTCAGCGTCTTTTGGCAGGCGCCGAACCTGTCAGGCGGGTTTGGTCCACTCGTTACCCTTCATGAAAGGATCGAGCTGGGTGTGCACCAGGTGATTGGTGTAGTTGCTCATTAACTTGGTGGCGACACCCAGCACAACTTCCAGGACGTTCTGGCGGGTGTAGCCTGACGCGAGGAAGGCATCGATAGCGGGTTCAGGAACGAAGCCACGCTCACGAACCACCTGCATTGCAAAGATGTGCAGCGCTTCAAGCTTTGCGTCCGGCAGCACAGTGCCGGCGCGCAGAGCGGCGATGACCGCTGGGTCCATCTCGATCATCTTGGCCAACGTGGTGTGACCGGCCATGCAGTAATGGCAGTTATTTTCGAAGTTGGAGGTCAGGTACACCACTTGTTGTTCATGAGCGGTCAACGTGGTTTTGCCAAACAGGTCCCAGAGCTGCGAATAGCCAGCCAGCAGCTCGGGCGACTCGGCCATGTTGGCTTGCAGGTTAGGCAAAAAGCCAAAGGCACCCTTCACCGCTTGCAGAACGGGCTTGGAAGCGGCCGGTGCGTTATCAGCGGTGTACACGGTAAAAGTCGTCATGTGAGTTACCTTGAGAGAAAGCGGTGGGTGTTTGTTGAGACCGATAGTGCAGGCCCGAAGCGTGATGCGGAACGCAGCCACCGGGCATAGCACTCATTCTTGAGGGGAATGAGGCGGCCGGTTTCCGACGCGTACAGTCAGTTCTTCGGCGATTGGGCCTCGACAAACCCAAGCAATTTTTCTCGGTTCTGTTGAATCCATTCACGAAGGGTCGTAGCCGGGCGGCCCAGGACGTAAGGCACGTCATCGCGCACGCTGCCGATGTAGCCCATGCGCCCGTCAGCCAATTGCACGCAGAAGTCCACTGCGCCCTTGGCGTACCAGTTTTCAACGGCCAACGCGCCGGCCTTGAACAAGGCTTCAAATTCATCGGGGCTGCGGAGATCACAGTTGATCGTGCGGCCCAACTCTTCGCTTAGAATCGTCGCCATCTCTGACCCGCTGTGAGTTTCCGTACTCATCCAGTAATCGCGACTGGCATGCTTGGCAGGCCCTTGGCGCAACACTGTGGCGGCGACCTCTGCCAGGTCTTTGGAAGCGACCCAACCAGCGCGTGCATTGCCCCAGAAAACCGAGAAACTACCGCCCACAGGTGGTCCACTGTTGAGCAGATATTCCATGAAGACATTGGGGTGCAGGTGGGTCCATGCGATGCCACTGGCCTCGATGTACTTCTCGACCATGGAGAACCACACAAAGTGGGGATCGGTACAATCCCACTCGGCAAACACACCCTGGTTGACGATGTGTTTCACGCCAGCCTTGTAGGCAGCATCCACCAATGTCTTGCTCTGATGCACCATGGCGATGGTGTAGCCGGTCAGCAGGTAAAGACGCTCGACGCCGGCCAGCGCTACGCCAAAGGAACGAGGTTCATCCAGGTCAAAATACACAGCGTCCCGGCCCGATGCTCGTAGCCGGGCCACTTCATCTCTGTTGCGCACACCGAGACGCAGATGCACTTCGCCGGGATGGCGGTCAAATTCTTCGATGATCAATCGACCGGTCTGGCCGGTAGCGCCGACGATGAAGACGACAGGTAATGCTGGTGTTGGCTGAGTCATGATGAGTTCTCCAGGAGTGATTAAGCAGCGGTGGGCAAATCGGATATCGGTTTCGGACGGGCAGGGATTCGAGCGAGAGCGACCAGGGCCGCGAGCGTAGCCAGTAGGGAGGCGGCAAAAAGGGCATGGCGCAATCCGGCGGTGATTGCTGGGATAGAAGCCCGAGCATCACTGACTTCAAGGCCGGGGGTGGCAATCCCCACCAACAGCGCGAGCCCCAGCGCGGCACCGACCTGCTGCGCAGTACTGGCCATCCCCGAGGCAATGCCTCGGTCACGTGCATCGATGCCAGAAGTCGCGGATATCCACATCAGCGTCCAGGTGATGCCCTGCCCCAGGCCATCGAGCAGGAAACCCGGCAATAGACGGGTGGTGTAACTACCCTCAGCGCTCAAGTTGAACGCCACCAGCAGCAGGCCAGCCACGCCCAGAGCCAAGCCAACCAGCAGCCCGTTACGCAAGCCCACCCGGTTGACCAGCCGGCCACCGATGCGGGTGCCCGCCACGATGGACAAGGCAAAAGGCAGGAATGCCAAGCCGGCCATCTGCGGCGCCAGTTGGCGGACCTCCTGCAAGTAAGTGGTCAACAGGAAGTACTGGGCGCCGAATGCTGATGCAAACAATGCACAGATCAGCATGCCGGTCGGCAGGCTCGAATGACGCAGCAGTCGCAAAGGCATCAGTGGCGCGGCGGTGCGTGATTCAATCAGCAGAAAGCCGCCGAGAAGCATTAAGGCCCCCATCAGCAAACCCACGACAATGGAGCTGGTCCAGCCAAGCTCCGGGCCCTCGATACAGGCAGTCACCAGGGACACCAGGCCTGCGGTCGCGGTTAACGCGCCAGGTAGATCGATACGAACCTTGGCGTTGCGCGGCTCGTCTCTGGGCAATACCCACAGCGCTCCGATCACCACTAGTGCAGCAATCGGTACGTTGACGAAAAACGTCCAGTGCCAACCGAAGGCACTCGTCAGCAACCCGCCCAGCAACGCCCCGCTGGCACCGCCACTGGCACCCGCAGCCCCCATGACGGCCAGCGCTCGATTGCGCTCTGTGCCCTCGGCAAAATAGGTGGCGATCAACGCCAGCGTCGTCGGGAAGAGCAATGCGCCTCCGAGGCCCTGCACCGCTCTCGCGGCGATCAGCAAGCCTGGGCCGGTCGCTAGACCACCGGCCCAGGAGGACCCGGCATAGAGAACCAGCGCCACCACGAACGCGGTTCGCCTCCCAAATACGTCTCCCAAACGCCCCCCCAGCAGCAGGAAGCCGCCGAAGGCCAAGGCGTAAGCGCTGACCACCCATTGCAAGTGAACAGCGGAAAAGCCAAGCGCGCCGCCGATGGAGGGCAAAGCCACATAGACGATGTTGTAGTCCACCGCAATGATGAACTGCGCCATTGCCAGCAGGGTGAGCCCCGCTACTGGATGCTTGAGAACGATTTGAAGGCTTGGCATCAATGCAGCTCCGAATTGAACGGGCCGATAGAAAAAAGTCGAAAGATGTCGGTGTGGTTTCGTGGGCAAACCACGACCGATGCAATCAGCCCATCAAAGCTGGGAGCAATTCGGAGGGGTCAGGACGCTGGGTGTAGTCCGGATTGACCTCGGCATAGAGGATGATTCCGTCTTGGCCAATAACGAAACGGGCAGGCATCGGCAGAGTCCAGCTCGGGTCATCGTTGAAGACCGGCAGGTTGTTACCAAAGCCTTTGTACAGATCGATCAGGTAATCCGGGAGATTGAAGCGCAGGCCGAATTGCGCGCCGACGTCGCCCTTCACATCGCTGAGAATCGGGAAGCTCAACTTGTTCTGGCGAACAGACTTGCGACTGTTGGCTTTGATCTGAGGCGAAATCGCTACCAGGCTTGCGCCCAAGTCGCGCAAAGCTGGAAGCGCCTCTTCAAGTGCCTGCAATTCCATGTTGCAGTAAGGGCACCACACGCCACGGTAGAAGCTCAGCACCAATGGCCCTTTAGCCAGCAACTCTGCGGAAGAGACTGGGTTGCCATCGGGATCGTCGAGGGTAAACACCGGCGCGCGGTCACCGACTTTGAGTGCGCGCTCGGCCTGCCCGGTCGCAATCAATTCAGCCGTCGCACGCTTCATCACAACGTGAACTTCAGGCGGAGCGTTGAAGGGAGGTTTGCCGCCGACGAAGTCAGCTTTGAATGCATCGAGTTTCGCTTGAAGAGTCATGAGGGATACCTGGTTGAGTGGAGTTGATCGGTGCGCCGATCACCAGGTCATACTCTGCGACAGCCCTACGACACGGTAGAGAGGTCGCTGGCATAGCATTTATGCCGTCTGGGAATGTGAACATTCAATGCTATTGAATAACCGGCGACATGCAATCTGGCCCTCGGAAACAGAACGTCGCAACGCCTCAAATCAAAAATCCTGCCGTCCAGATAACGCTTCAAGCATGCGAAGCAGCGCATTGGGCGCAAGACAATGGGCAGTGTTGGCGTCGATAGAGGCGAATAAAATTTGCCCACTGCGGCTGATCACGTATGTCGCAGGTATGACGAGTGGATCGAGCAGATCGGCATAGTCCTCGCCGTACGCAACCGGTTGAGAATGCGGCATCGTCTTTGCGTCAGCCTGAAGCGCCAGTCCATAGGCAGTCGCGACGCTGCAATGTGAATCGACCAATGTGTGAAACGGAAGGTCGTCCAGACCTGAAGCATCCCACTGTGGCGCGAGCACGATCAAAGTGACCGACTGCGCACGTATCCGAGGATACAAAGCAGCAAGCTCCAAGAGCTGGGTTGTCAGTCTTTCATAACCCAGGCCCTGAGACACCATCAGCAGTACCGGTCCAGCCAGCAGGCATTTGGATAACGAGACCTTCCTGCCTTGACGATCAGGCAGGCAGAACTCAATAGCGTGGTCACCTGCCTTCAATGCATTCAGTGGCCACTGTCCCAAGGCCGACCCTCCGAACACTCGCTGATGCTGTTCCTCGTTGGGTGCTTCGATGATTAGCGCGGCTTTGCTTCGAGCATCCGCGATTGGAGAACGTACTTTGGCTGTCATGATTGATAATCCTGGAGCACTCACGACTTAAAATTTTGCACCAAGCGCCGTCAACCGGGCAGACTGGGAAAATGGATATAAATCATTCCGAGGAGGAATAAGATGGACCGGTTGGCCGCAATGGAAACCTACGTGTATGTGGTAGAAACCGGCTCCTTCTCGGCAGCAGCCCGCCGACTCAGGATCGGCCAGCCCGCTGTGTCGAAGATCGTCGCGCAACTGGAAGAGCGTCTGTCGGTACGCCTACTGTTGCGCTCCACACGCGGCCTGACCCCGACCGAAGCCGGGCTGGCGTATTTCGAACGGGCCAAACGCGCTATCGAAGAAGCCAACGAGGCAGATCTCGCGGCCAGAGGTGCTGGCACGGGACTTACCGGCACGCTACGTATCTGCGCCGCAGTGACCTTCACTCGGCTTCATGTGCTTCCACACTTGGGCGCATTTCTGGAGATGCACCCGGATTTGAACATTGATGTGGTGCTCGATGACCGTAACGTCAATCTGGTGGAAGAAGGTATCGATGTCGCATTGCGTATGGGCGCCATGAACGACTCAGGTCTCACGGCGCGCAAAATTGGCGAGTGCCGGCGATTGGTATTGGGTACTCCAGACTATTTCCAGCGTTTCGGTGAGCCCCAGTCACCTATCGATTTGATGTCGCATCAGGCCGTTGTCTACTCGCAGGGCGGTGGCGGAGCCAATTGGTTATTCAGGCAAGGCAGTACTGAGCAATCCATCACTGTGTCAGGCAGGATTCGGGTGACCGCTGCCGAAGGCATCAGGACCGCCGTGCTTGCTGGCCTTGGCCTGACCCTGTCATCCGAATGGATGTTTGCCCCCGAGATGGCCTCCGGCGAGGTACGTACTGTGTTGGACGGCTGGCACCTCCCCAATCTGGATCTGTGGGCGGTATTCCCGACCGGAAGGATGGCCAGCGCGAAGGCTAGAGCATTCATCAACTTCGTTGAACAGCTTCTGAATCCACAAGTAGATCCTGTACCGCAATAGAAAGTAGACGCGGATATCGGCCCAGAACCCTTGGCTAGCTTGCGCACAGTGCTGCTGTATTTGCGGTGATCCTTTTCGCGGAGAGGTCCAATGAGATTTTGTGCGACTTCTCAACACGCACGCATCAGACGGCTCTCGACCAATAGCAGAAACCCCCGATGGGAGCCCGAATGGTCAGCGCTATGGGTTGCTTGAAATGTTGATAGCCTTAAACGATTTACCAAAACCGCATCACTCATTCCTTCAGGGCGGACCGGGCTTATCCGCAGAGCGCTCTGTCGCTGATCAACAAGACCGGCGAAGCGTGCCGAACTAGGCGGTACAATTCCCTGTCGCTGACAACCTGGAGCCTGCGCTTTTAATGTCGTTGTTCATTCGTTTGACTGCATTTTCAACCCAGAGCGGCCGGGCGGTCGGCCTTGTCTGGGCGACTTCACGCCCCTTGTTCGGCGGCTTGATCGTGGCGACGCTGATCGCCGGCATTTTACCCGCGCTCGCCGCCTGGATCGGCCAGAGGATCGTCGATGCGGTGGTTCAGGCGATGCAGATCCATGGGAATGGCAGCCAGGCGCCGGTATGGCCCGTCCTGCGTTACGTAGTGGCCGAGGCGGGCGTATTGGCGTTGCTGGCCGCGGCCCAACGGGCGCTTTCAATGCAACAAGCGCTACTGCGGGTGCAGTTGGGGCAGAAGGTCAACCTGATGATCCTGGAAAAGGCCCAGACCTTTTCGCTGCAGCAGTTCGAGGACTCGGCCTTTTACGACAAGTTGGTGCGCGTGCGCCGCGATGCATCGACCCGGCCACTGGGCCTCGTCACAAAAGGCCTGGGGCTTACGCAAAACCTTATCTCGCTTGTCAGCTTTGCGGCGCTGCTGGTGCATTTTTCCCCTTGGGCGCTGCTGATCCTGGTGCTCGGCGCACTGCCGGTGTTCTTCGCCGAGACGCATTTTTCCGGTAATGCCTTCCGCCTATTTCAGCGTCGCGCCCCGGAAACTCGCCAGCAAAATTACCTGGAAGCATTGCTGTCCCATGAGGCGCACACCAAGGAAGTGAAGCTTTTCGGCATGGCGCCGTTGTTGCTGCAACGCTATCGCGACAATTTCATGCGCCTGTACGCCGAAGACCGCCGGCTCACCGTGCGACGCGACGCTTGGGGCTTTGCCCTCGGGCTATTGGGCACTGCCGCGTTCTACGTGGCCTACGCCTGGGTAGTGTTGGACACCGTGCGCGGCCAGACCACGCTGGGGCAGATGACTATGTACCTCGTGCTGTTCAAGCAAGGTCAGGTCGCCATCACTGCCAGCCTCAGCGCGATTGCCGGTTTGTACGAGGACGGCCTGTACCTGTCTGACCTCTACGAATACCTTGAGGTGCCGGTGGCACCGACACGCGGCACGCTGAAGGCCGGTGCACGCCCAGGCGACGGCCTGCGCTGCGAGCGCTTGGGGTTCCGCTACCCGGGTGCCGCGCACCCCACGCTCAGCGACATCAGCCTGCACCTGACGCATGGCATGAGCTTGGCCCTGGTGGGCGAAAACGGCTCGGGTAAAACCACACTCATCAAACTGCTTACCCGACTCTATACGCCTGACGAGGGCCGGATCCTGCTGGACGGCAGCGATTTGCAGGACTGGGACGAACAGGCCTTGCACCAGCGCATCGGGGTGATCTTTCAGGACTACATCCGTTACCAGATGACGGTCGGCGAAAACCTTGGGGTGGGTGACATCGAAGCTTTCGATGACCAGGACCGTTGGCGCGATGCGGCCACTCAAGGGATCGCCGACCAATTCATCGAACGCTTGAGCAACGGCTATCACACGCAGTTGGGGCGCTGGTTCGTCGGTGGACAGGAACTGTCCGGTGGGCAATGGCAAAAGTTGGCGCTGTCGCGTGCCTACATGCGCCGTGAGGCCGATCTGCTGATTTTGGACGAACCGACGGCCGCCCTCGACCCTGCGGCCGAGGCTGCCGTATTCGAGCACTTCCGCGAGTACGCCAAGGGGCGCATGACTTTGCTGATCTCTCACCGATTCTCCAGCGTGCGCAACGCTGATCACATCATCGTGCTGGATCAGGGCCGGATTCTGGAACAAGGAACCCACGTGCAACTGATTGCTGGCGGCGGGCGCTATGCCAGCCTCTTCAACATCCAGGCACGTGGGTATCGGTAACCGCTCCGACTACCCACTGACGAGGCAACATGCGTTTAGTCATCCAGGTAGTAATGGTTGAACGAACCGGCGACCTGCGGGCGGATCAAGCAGTGGCCGGGATTGCAAACCAGATCGTGCCAACCCCCGATTTGCCTGGACCACGCCAGATCGATCTCTATTTAATCGTCCTGTACGCGTGGCCCGCTAGTGGGAAATTGCACTGTACCTGACCACGTATTTGCATTCGACTTGACCTGGTGTTTGCATCGGATCTGACCAGCGCAGTTCGCGCCCTCCCCGGCTGAAGTCGACACATAGCCGCCCTGGGCGGAGGGCAGCTAGCGACCCAAAGCGGACGGTAAGCTTCCCGCGAAGACAGCAACCTGGTACATAGCTGGGCCATCGACCGTGCTCGCGGGAGAGCAGCAACGTTCGTGGTCGCGTTGGGCTGCAACCAGTAATTATTGGCCTCGTTATTACTAATTCATCCCACTAGCGGCATGGTTTCACTGCAGTTTCTTTATGACCATCAAGCCTTCTCGGATTATCGTAATTTTCGACCTGATTTTTTCGACCGCTCCCAGATGTAGTGGTCTAGTGTGTCCGCTTTGGGTCGAAAGCTGCCTGTGGCTTAGATTTTTGATCGGACAGAAGCCGGCATTCAGCTAAGGTATGATCGCCACATCTGCATCTAACAAGAGAGACCGCCTTGCCCGCTGTTACCTCCCCTCAAGATAAGCTCAGCCCTGACAAACCGGGGACAGACCAATTAGCCGAGGATCTTAGAAGGCTTATCGGCAATCTGGTCCGGACGGTTCGCGCTGGATCGCAGACACCTTCCACGGCCCAGTCCGAAACCTTGGGATTAATCGACCGTGATGGCCCCTGCAGCATCAGCGCTATGGCTGCACACCGGAACGTCAAGCATCAGAGTATGAGGTTGGTTGTTACCCAACTAGAGCGGCAGCACCTGGTGACCCGGGCGCCTGATCCGGCCGATGCCCGAAAACAACTCATAGAGCTGACTGAGCAAGGCCGAAGGGCACTCGACGTAAGTCGCCATCAGCGTAGTGACTGGCTGGGTCGTCGGCTCAAAGAAAAGGCCACCCCCGAAGAACGACTAACCTTGGAGGCGGCGATCAGGATTCTGGAAAACCTGATGGCGGCAGATGAAAGGTAGGATCAGGCTGATCGCAAAGCCGCCAGTAAAACTGGCAGGGAATTGATGCCCCAGTGTTCGACGTATTGACCGCCACCGACTCGCACGATGTCAATCACATCAATGGTAACTTCGCGCCCGGTAGCCGGAATGCCGAGGAGCGGACCGGAATGAAGACCAGTGATGCGCTTTCGAGTGGTGACCCTGTCCCCCTCCGCGACTTGGTCCAGCACATCGACCTTCAAGCCTGATAAACCCGCATGCAAGATATCTTGAAAAGTGTGCCATAGGCCCTCCCGTCCGGCGTTCTGACCCGGCGCAGCGGAGTGGTTGATGAAGTCCTGAGCGACAAGCTGTTCAAAGGCCTCTCGGTCACACAGCCCGATAACCTGATGATTAAACTGACGAACAATAGCTTTGTTCTCTGCTGACATATCGACTCCCGGTGCGAGGCATGCTGATAGCCAAATATATACAGCTTGACTGTATATATCTACCGGTTCAGCGCGGCTCTGCGAGTCTTTCGTGTGGCCAGGAATCCCAGCTACGCCGGACCTAAGCGCGTTGTTCTGAGGGAGGGCAAGTCGTCTCCGGGCCTATCATCCGCGTGCAACAGTGGAAATCAAACCGGCATCTTTCGGCCAGAAGCGGTCATACAGCATCGCTGATGCCATGCGCCAATGACGCGCCTATCACAAACCCTTCGAGCCCCACGCTATTCAAGAATGTCTCGCAGCGATCCATGCCAGATGTGAAAAGCGCCGATTGTCACCTAAGAAAACAAACAACGTAGCGTTCAAGCGATGGTGCGCATGGCATCGGAGAGATCTTTCTGACATTTGGTCAACGCTGCCTTGATAGTGTCGATGGACTGTTCCATGCGCCAAACCGGCCCGACCACATCAATGGCGTATTGGCCCTGTGGCGTTTGCAAGCCAACGGCTATCGCCCCGACCCCAATCGTGTGCTCGTCAAAATCCAGGGCGAATCCGCTGTTCCTGATCTCCTCAAGCTGCACCAGTAACTGCTTGAAAGTGGGCGTTTTGGGCGTCAGCCGCTTGAGCTCGGCGCCGAGCATTTTCAGAACGGCGTCGTCGTGCATCGCCGCGAGCAGGATCTTGCCGCCCGCGGTCGCGTAAATGCTCAGAAAATTCCCGGCGACCGGAGCTACCCGCAGTGCATGAGGCGACACAACCGAATGCAGAATCAGCACCTCGGATCCGCTCGCACCGATCAAAACCGCTGTCTCACCCGTCACCCGTGATAGCTCTTCCAGATAAGGCCTGGACTTTTGCGTGATATCGACATGGCTATGGGACGCCAAACGCATCAGCGCGGGGCCGAGGCAGACGCCGCCAGGCCCGCGTACTTCCAACAGCTCTTCATGAACCAAGGCATCCACCATCCGCTGAACGGTAGAACGCGGTAAACCGCTTTTCTTCGCGATAGCCCCAAGGCTCAAGCCCGTGGGTTCATCTTCCAGTGTTCGCAGGATCGCCGCCGCCCGGGCAATGACTCCGACACCGCTTCGATCAGATTCAGCACTCGTCATGGTCTTGTCCGTAGTATTGATAGTTGGTACAGTGTACCGCATAACAGGTCATGCATCTTTTTTAAGCAACGGGAACCTTCCTTTGTCAGCACCCATATCTCCCCCCGCTGCGGCACCGTTCGGCCTGCGGTTGGCCATCGGTTTGGTCGGCGTTTTGCTCGCCGCCCTTACCTCAGGCATCAACGACCGGGTCACCGAAACAGTGCTGGTGGATATTCTAGGTATTTTCGGCCTGAGTCACGACCAAGGTTCGTGGATCAGCACTGCGTATGCTGCGGCGGAAGTGAGCGCAATGCTGCTTTCGCCGTGGCTGGCGATGACCTTCTCGATTCGCCGCTACGCCATCGTCGCGACCTGCGCCTTTACCGCGTTCGGCATTCTTATCCCTTTCGCTCCCAACTTCGAAAGTCTGGTTACTTTGCGCGTCCTGCAAGGACTGGCGGGGGGCGCGCTACCTCCGTTGTTGATGACCGCTGCCCTGCGTTTCCTGCCTTGGCACGCCAAACTCTATGGACTGTCGGCCTATGCGCTCACAGCGACATTCGGGCCGAACCTGGCCACGCCTCTGGCCGCTTTGTGGACCGAAGGTGGCGACTGGCGAATGGTGTTCTGGCAGATCGTGCCCACTTGTTTGATTGGGGCCGGGTTTATTGCCTACGGCCTGCCGCAAGATCCGTTGCGCCTGGAGCGGTTCAAACAGGCTGATTGGCGCGGCGCGTTGCTCGGCGTCAGCGGTATTTCCATGCTGGTGGTTGCCCTGACCCAAGGCGAGCGCCTGGACTGGCTCAACTCTCCACTGATCGCCTTCATGCTGCTGGGCGCCGTCACTACGTTGCCGCCGTTTTTGCTCAACGAGTGGTTTCATCCCCTGCCCCTGTTCAAATTGCAGTTGCTGGAGAGGCGTAATTTCGCCTACGGCATCGTGACCCTCTGTCTGTTCCTGGTGCTGTCACTGGCCGGCGGCGCGATCCCGTCCGCTTACCTGACGCAGATTCAGGGTTACCGCTATCTGCAGACTATGCCGACGGCCTTGATGATCGCCCTCCCCCAATTGATGCTGGCGCCCTTGGTCGCCTTTGTGATCAATCGCAACTGGGTGGATTCGCGCTACGTGATCGGCGCTGGATTGGCACTGATGACGATCGCCTGCGTCGGCGGATCGATGCTGACCAGTGAGTGGGTTCGCGAAGACTTCTACGCGCTGCAGATCCTTCATGCGTTTGCCCAACCGATGATCGTAGTGCCGTTGCTGATGAACGCCACTGGTGTGATCGCGCCGATGGAGGGCCCGTTTGCCTCCTCGATGGTCAACACCATGCGCGGGCTGTTTTCAGTCGTCGGCGCTTCGGCGCTGGAAAACCTGATCACCCACCGCGAGCACCTGCACTCCAACACTTTGCTCGACAGCCTGGGCGCCAGCCATCAGGCCCTCAGCCCGTTGTTCCAGAATCAAACCCTCGCCTCCGTTTCGGAGCGCGTTCAGCGACAAGCCTTCGTGCTGAGCTATAGCGATGCCTACCTGGCGTTGCTCGGCGTCATCGTCGTCCTGCTTATTGTTCTGCTGACAGTGCCCAAACGCGCCTATCCACCGCAACCTCCGGTATCGCCATGAAACAACATAGAACCGCCATCAGCCTGGCTTGCACGGCTGTCATTGTCTGCGCCGTGTACACCGGCTATCGCATCCTCTCGACCAGCGCTATTCAAAGCACTGATGACGCATACATCAGGGCTGACTCAGTGCTGATTTCCGCACGCCTGCCGGGGCAGATCACCAAAGTGCTGGTGGAGGACAACCAATCGGTCAAGGCCGGACAAGCGCTGGCAGAACTTGATGATCGGGATTTTGTAGTCGCCCAGGCATCCGCCGCCGCCACCGTATCGGCCGCCAGGGCTCAGTTGCTGAACCTGCAAGCGAGCATCGAACGCCAGGCTGCAGTGATCGACCAAGCGGCCGCAACCACCCGGGCCACGGCAGCGTCGTTGAAATTCGCCCAGTCCAACGAACAGCGCTACCTGAACCTGTCGAATGCCGGCGCGGGCACCCAGCAGGAACACCAAAAGGCCGAAGCTGATTTGCAGGGCTGGCAAGCATCCCGTGACCGCGATGAAGCGTCCCGTGTTGCCGCGACCAAAACCCTGGATGTGCTGAAGGCCCAACTGGAGGTGGCAAAAGCCGAATTATCCAAGGACCAGGCGGCGTTGAACCAGGCTGACCTGAACGTTTCCTACACCAAAATCACAGCGCCGCAAGATGGCATGGTCGGTCAGCGTTCAGTGCGGGTTGGTGCCTATGTCTCACAAGGGCAGCCGCTGCTGGCCGTGGTGCCGCTGCATCAAGCCTTCGTCGTCGCCAACTTCCGAGAAACCCAACTGGCGCACATGGTGCCGCGCCAGGAAGTAGAGCTGCATGTCGACAGCATTCCGGATCACAGCTTCAAAGGACACATCGAAAGCGTTGCCCCGGCAACGGGCGTGTCCTTTTCCGAGATTGCCCCGGATAACGCCACCGGCAACTTCACCAAGGTCGTGCAGCGCATACCGGTGAAAATCATCTTCGAGCAGGATCAGGCCGATTTTGACCTGCTGCGCATTGGCATGTCGGTGGTTGCGACCGTCGATACCACCAAGGGGCACTGAGATGAAGCGCACTCTATTGTTCATGGCAATGGTCAGCCTGGGCGCCTGCTCGGTTGGCCCCGACTTTCATGCGCCGCGCCCTGATCTTCCCGCCACCTGGCAAGACTCTGTGCAACCCGGTGCCACTCTGTCAGGAAAGAACGACAGCCAATGGTGGCAGCAGTTGGGAGATGCACAGCTGACGGCACTGGTAGGGCGCGCAGTGGAAGCCAACCTTGACGTACGCACAGCCAGCAATAGCCTTGAGCAAAGCAGACTGATGCGTCAGGTCACCGGCAGTGAACAGTTGCCCGGCATCAGTGCCAATGGCGCTTACAAACGAGCGCGCAACAGTTCGGTCGGCATCCTCGACGAGTCCAATCTAGAGGGCAAGGCGCCCTTCGAGCTGTGGAGCAGCGCCGTTGACGCCAGTTGGGAAGTTGACCTCTGGGGCCATGTGCGCCGCAGTGTCGAGGCCGCTGATGCCGATGTCGAGCTAACCCGTGCGCAGCGGGACGGTGTGCTGCTGAGCATCACCGCCGAAACCGCAACGGACTACATTCGCCTGCGCGGCGTACAGGCGAAGCTGGCAGTCGCCCGGCAAAACCTGGAAATCGCCCGGCAGAGTTTTCAGCTGACCAAAACCCGTTTTGATAATGGCGTCACTACCAACCTGGACACGGCCAACTCGGCGGCGCAGGTCGCAACCATTGAAGCTGTGTTGCCGGTGCTAGGCGCACAGCAGGAGCGTTTGATCAACGCTTTGAGCTTCCTGCTGGGCGAGGCGCCTCGGTCGCTGCATGCCGAACTGATCGAACCCAAAACCATTCCCAACCCGGCGCCTGACGTCCCGGTCGGCCTGCCGTCGGAACTGGCCCAGCGCCGCCCGGACATTCAACAGAGCGAAGCCGCCCTGCATCGCGCAACCGCTGCCATTGGCGTGGCACAAGCCGATTTCTACCCGCGCATCAGCCTGGGTGCGAGTATCGGATCGCAAGCTCTGGACGGCTCCAATTTCGGTAACTGGAATTCTCGCGCCTGGTCCTATGGGCCGAGCTTTTACCTGCCTATTTTCCAGGGGGGCCGTTTGACCGGAACCCTGGAACTGCGCAAGCGCCAAGAACAGGAAGCCGCGATCAACTATCAGCGGACCGTGCTGGGGGCCTGGCATGAAGTCGACAATGCGATGACCGACTATGCAGCGGAAAAACAGCACTACACCGCGCTGGACGAAGCCGTGCGCCAGAACACCATCGCTTTGAGCACGGCACGGGATCGCTACAGCCAAGGCGCTGTGGATTTCATCAACGTACTGGGCGTGCAGCGCGCGCTGCTGGCGACCCAAAGTGATCTGGTCGACAGCGCCACGCAGGCGGCCCTTGATCGCGTGCAACTGTATCGAGCGCTGGGCGGTGGTTGGCCCAAGGGCTGAAACCGCTAGTCACACGCGATAGCCGACCAGATTTCGTTCTCAACCTCAACTCATCGAGTGCAGCATGACATACAAAACAACCTGGCCGATTCTGGCCTGTTCGCTTTTCTGCAGCAGTTTTGCATTTGCCGACTCGCCGGCTACCAAACCTGTCATCACCTTGGCCAGCGCCAAAGCCGCCATATTTTCCACCCCAGAGGCGGCTGCCAAAGAGCGAGCACCCTCGGTGATCACAGTGGTGGACGATGGCGGTCAGCTGATTTATCTGGAGCGTTCGGACGGCGCGGCCAGCGGGATGGTCGACGCCTCGATCAAGAAAGCCAGAACAGCCGCTATCTATGGCTACCCGACGAAAGCACTTGAGCAGCAAATCGTTCAAGGCCATCCAGGCTTTCAGAATTTACCGGATATTCTCCCTGTAGAAGGCGGCGTGCCCGTCTTCATCCACGGCCAGCTCGCGGGGGCCGTCGGTGTCGCAGGCGGGTTATCTGCGGATGATGGCGCGCTTGCAGAAAAGGCAGCAACTGCTTTAACGGCAGGCGCAGCCCAAAGATGATCGCTGCTTGGCCGGCGCAGCATATCCGCCGCCATAATCAGAGAGGATTTTCTAATGAAACAGAATCGGTACCGGATACAAATTGAACAGATCGAGGATACCCAGGGCCAAACGGTGTCACGTGCCCCGCTGTGCTTCGATGTAGGCAATCATGACGATGTTTTTCATATCGTTGAGCTCATGTGTGCCCGGAAAGATTTCGACCAGAGCACTTCCACAGCATTCGCTATTGGCTTGAAGCTGTTCAGTGAGGTTATGTTGGAAAACAAGGAACACCCGTTGTTTGTAGATTTCAGACCTCATTTTGGCCAGCTCATGAAAAAGCTCAAAGCAAAATCGATCAGGTCAAGTTCGTCGACGAAGACGTCGACTATGCGCACCGGATTGGTATCGCTGACGTAGTCCTCGAGGCTTTCGGGGAGCAACGTGCTTTGGCCTCGATGTTCACCTTGGATGAAACGCTGCATAGGCGATCCTTTCGATGAAATCCTCGAAAATCATAGCAAGGGTTTGCGGATGTGCTCTTGCAAACCCGGTGCTGTTTACAGCCCGTAGGGATAGACAGCAATCGGCTCATCCCCAATAAATCCCTTCATCGGGATACTCCGCGCGTTCCGATTCAACTTTGAGGATCTACTATGCTGAGCCAGGGCCAGCGAGCTTGATAACTTTTCGCCTTCTGATCGAACAGATCTGGCTTGGGATTCTTTGGATTGATACGAAGTAGCCCTTGCTCGGTGTCGGCCAAGCCATTGGGAGCATAGATTTCGCTAGTTTCAACATCCAAACCAATGCAGGTACCGGCAATCAGGTAGCGAGCAATCCCGTCTTTAGCCGACTGAAGCTGGGGATAATCCCCGCCAAACCGCTGGCTGTACCACAGGTGAACGCGAGCCTGATTTTTGATCTCAATGTTAACTTCGAGGTCCTGGAAGAGACGCTCAGCAGAGTCGATGACCTCATTCTCTGCCTCCCAAGAAAGATCCTTGTCGAAGTAGAAAACGTCGTAATCCTTTACCCCCCAGGCTGACGGCAGGTGAGATTGATGATTCCAGACGGCTTGGAACAGGCAGCCAGCAGTGAGCATGCATTGATTCAAGCCGAGCGAGGGTAAGCGTGAGATGATTTCAGCGTTTAATGGATTGGCCATTGCTATCCTGGCCAACCTCTCGACAGTTAACGTCATTTTCATCCTTTGGAATCGATCTAGTCCTAGCGACCGACAATACACCATAGACTTGTAAAGCTCCGCCAAGGACAGCGTTTTCACACACTCTGGGCCGAAAGCAGCAACTCGCGTCTGCCCTCTAGCCAATCATCACAGTCCCGGCGGGTGTAGGTTCCTCCATCATCACCTGTTCACGATTTAGGAATTTTTTAGAAAATTTTTGGCAAAGGCCTATTACCGGCATTCACTGTTATGCGGACTCAGTACCTGCGTGGACTTGCTTGAGGCAAGCCATCGTCAAACACCTTCCCATCGTTCGCCTGCTACGCTGAATGCGTTAGATGACCTCCGCTATGCCCAGTGCAGACCCTCCTCTGCTGAGGCCCGTCTGCAGCACGTTGCCGATGGAGGAGCGCTTCATTTCAAGCAGTGCGACGGGGCCATTTAAATCAAGCGAAACTGGTCCTCGGGACAGATTTAGACGTTAGCGCAGCCTACTGGCAACGCAGCTTCACCAATGGCACGCCGGTGTGAAGCTCGGCGAGGCATCCAAAACAATTCAAGGGAAGGCGGAACATGGGAAAGCCCAACGAGATTGAGATAGCTATTTCCGAGGCACTTCCTCTTTTGTTTCAGGGAGCTTCGGAAAATCAAAAAATAAAAATCGAAAAAAAATACACTCAAAGTTACGAGCTATTTGTTGAAGATTCAAGCATGCCAATTTCCACGAGCACAATAAACTACCAGCAATTACTGATCAGGTCTTCGATTGTTTTTTTTATTATCTTACTGTACCACTCAGGGAGCCTTAATATATTAGGGATTTCCGTGCAAATTAGTCAGCCTGTACTTGTTGGCTATGCTGCTTTTTTGCTACTGCTTGCAATGGTATTTCTTTCTAAAGTATTTATCGACGGACAACGAAGGGCTATTATCCAAACGAGGCGTTCAGCAGCCTTGCAGGCTCTAGGCGTGCAAATGCTCAACGATTCCATTAAACGCTTAGTACAGCACTATTATTGGGAAAAAATTGACATTGCCATTAGCAAAGCTTGCCATGAGGATGAAGCGTATGTCGCTGCTTTAACCTCCGTTGGCTTCCCACCTTCGATTTGGCGAAGAAAATTCGAATCGGGACTTATCTTAGATACCTATAAAAGCCTTCCGTCATTCAAAGGTGAGCAAGAGCGCGTACATGCGTTTTATTTAGACATTGAGCAAGAGCTATTAGAGCATAAGAAAATACTTCACCAGCACATTGAATCGATAATGTCGGAGGAGCACGTGCCTATACCAGCACCAGGATCTCCAGATGGTTCCAAGGCCAAGCTGCTGAGGCAATCCTTAGATGATGTATTTTCGAAGTGGCGAGATACGCAAGAAAATTTATCAAAATGTTTAAATGAGGTTTCTGGGTCATCCAGTGACGAATTCCCAGCCCATGAAGTGTCTGCGGGGATAGATACAATGTTAAGAAAGGCAACGATAATTCGTAAGTTACACTTTGTACTCGAGCTAATAATGCCTTTGTTCCTACTTAGTTCGGTATTTATCTATTGGCGGGTTGCGCACTAAAAACAAAAACCACATAGTACTCACCTATGGCCAGAGCGTTTTTAGCCTCGACACCTAAGAAATCACTGAAGACCTAAATCAGTGACCACCTTAAGAATCTAAAAGCTTAAGCAGTGCGACAACAGCAACGGCGGCCATCGACTACCGACAGTCAGTAATCGGCCAAAAGCACTCATTCAAGATCTATACGGCGCTCTGACCCCGCACGGTCATATCGGCTTCGAGCATCTGCAGAAAAACCTTCACCCTGGCAGGAACATACTGGCGGGTCGGGATGACGGCCCAGACAGACAACTGTTCCATGCCCCCGTCAGTTAACTGGATTTCCACCAGAGAGCCGTCTCGCAACTGGGGCAGAACGTCCCAGTACGCCAGCATCGCAATGCCCAACCCTTCAATCGCAGCATCGCGCACTGCGCCAACATTGCTGATCACCACTCGCCCCTCCACGCGCCGCCGGACAATTTCGCCGTTCACCACGAATGGCCATCTCGGTACAGCCTGGAGAACAATGCACTGGTGCTTCTCAAGCTCCTCCAGCGTGGAAGGCGTGCCGTGCTGTTGCAGATAGTGCGGGGCTGCACAGAGAACGCGGGGATTGGATGCGACACGCCTGGCAACCAGTTCGGAATCGGCCAGAGGCGCGACCCGCAGCGCAAGGTCAAATCCGCGCCCCACCAGATCGACCACCTTATCGGAGACGTCGAGCTCCACGCGCAGACCAGGGTATTGCTGCAACAGTTGCGGGAGCATGGGCAAGACAATGGATTGTCCAAAAACGCTGGGAGTCGTTACCCGCAACAGCCCGGTCACCCGGCTAGACGAAGGCTGCAACGCCTCCAGCGCACTCTCTTCGGCCTCGACCATGGTATGGGCATAGGGAAGGAATGCTTCCCCCTCGGCCGTGAGTGACACAGCTCTGGTGGTGCGTTGAAAAAGCCGCACGCCCAGCTCCTGCTCTAGCGCAGTGATACGCCGTGACACCTGCATGGGCATTACATCCAGCCTGCGCGATGCCTGCGACAAACTGCGCGCAGTCACGACCGCCAGGAAGATACGCAGGTCAGTTATTAGCATGATTATATCCTTTTCCGTTATTCCGGCTTCACACCAGGCTGGCTTGGTCAAGCCACGGCACCTCCGTAGTATCGCTAATTGCAGAGTATTACGCCCTACCACGCTTAGAAATGAGGTGCAGCCATGAACCATTCGACGCCATCGATTCTAACGGCTTACGATATCAACAACATTACCCTTCGCAATCGCCTGGCGGTCGCCCCCATGACCCGCGTCAGTGCCACGCAGACCGGCGTGGCGACCGACGCAATGGCGCGCTATTACGAACGCTTCGCCAAAGGCGGGTTCGGATTGGTCATTACCGAAGGGATCTACACCGATCAACGCTTTTCCCAGGGCTACCCCTTCCAGCCTGGCCTGACAGACACGGAACAGGCCCTTGCTTGGCGATCAGTTACAGACCAAGTTCACGCTCAGGACGCGGCTGTTTTTGCGCAACTCATGCATGCCGGCGCACTGAGCCAGGGGAACCGCTTCACTCGGCAAACCGCTGCGCCCTCGGCGACTCGCCCAAAAGGCGAGCAAATGCCCTTCTACTTTGGAGAAGGCCAGTACCCGGTACCCGTTGCGATGACGGACGAAGATATCGCTGATGCCATCGCCGGATTCGCCCAAGCTGCAAAGCGTTCAGTGCTGGAAGCGGACTTCGATGGTGTCGAGATACATGGAGCGAACGGCTACCTGCTCGACCAGTTCCTCACCGCCTATACCAATCACCGCAACGACCGCTGGGGTGGCAGCACGCAACAACGCGTCGGGTTGATTCTGGAAGTGATTAAAGCTGTCCGGGAGGCGATAGGCGGTGCCCCCGTCGGCGTTCGAATCTCTCAGGGCAAGGTCAACGATTTCGGGCACAAGTGGGCAAACGGTGAGCACGATGCCGAAGTTATTTTTGGTTCGCTCAAGGATGTTGGGGTTGACTACATCCATGTGACCGAGTTCGAGGCGTGGCAACCCGCGTTTGCCAGCAGTACAACGAGCCTTGCTGCGTTAGCACGTCGCCATGCACCTGGAGTCGTGTTGATCGCCAACGGCGCGCTGCATAACGAGGAACATGCCAAAGCCGTGCTGGCCGACGGAGCCGATATCCTGGCCATCGGCAAGGCAGCGCTGGCCAACCCTGACTACCCCAACCGCCTTGCCGGGGGCCATACTCTGTCAGCGTTTGACACGTCGATTCTCGGCCCTATCGCTAATATCAAGGAAAGCGAGCTGGCAATGTAGCAATTCGGCAGCCTCTCGTGCGTCGGTCGGCGCCATCGCGATTCCAATGCTGGCGCTGACAAAAACTTCCTGTTCATCGACCATCACCGGAAGTTCGATCGACTCAATGAGACGCCGGCATAACGACTCAACTTCCTCCGGGTCCTTTGCATCGGTGAGAATCAGCACGAACTCATCCCCGCCTACCCGCGCCACGAGATCTCCGTGGCGAACGCACTCCGACAGGCGGGCTGAGATGTCGTTAAGCACTCTGTCACCAGCAGCGTGTCCCAGCAGATCATTTACAGGTTTGAACCTGTCCAGGTCCAGACTGAGCATGACCAGCGGCTGCTCTTTGGTCGGCAGCGCCTTGAACTTCCCATCCAGAAACTCTTGCAGCCTGACACGGTTTGGAAGACCTGTAAGGGCATCGTGCTGAGATAAAAACTCAATGCGCCGACGCGCTTCTACTTCCTCAGTAATGTCAGTGGCGGTTCCGCGAAAACCACCATCGATTAGCTGACGAGCAGAAAGCCGAGTGACACGTTCCTCGCCTTGGATGTTGATGTATCGGCAGCAGACCGTTACGTCCGGTTTACGATTTGGAATCGACAGCCACTGCGAAACCGTCCCCATCTGATTGTTGAGCAACGAGTCTATGGATACGCCGATCCGCTGCCCCAGCCAGTCCTCGATCGCGACATTTTTCAGCTCGCCGTTGACTACGGCATATACAGTCCTACCACTCTCATCGACGACGAACAGCCCTTGGAACCCGAAATCTGTATAGAGCGTCGCACCAATATTTTGGCAGACAAAGCCCCATCGGCTGTCCCGCGATGCGGAGCTTTATCGGGCGCTTCGGGATTTTTCGCGAAAGTCTGGAACAGGAGGTGGGTGGGGCCGATTTGCCAACCGACCTCAAACAAGTGGCGGCCGACCGCTGCCCGTTAGTGGTTCGGTCTCACACTGTATGAAGCACTGACTGGCTAGAAAAGACTCAGAGGCAACTTGAAAGACGGTATTAGTTGTCGTTTGGCTGACTCCGCCGTCTCGACTTGCGGCAAGCTTCTGGCCGGTGGGTTGAGGAATGCAGTGGCATGATGGATTTGGCATCCACAGTTAAATCGAAGGGAGTTTACTTCCAGCATCCGAGCGCGGCCAAAGCGCGCTCTTGAGAGATTGGTCTCAACACCGGATCGGAATTTTCAACATGAATGTAGACCCACCAGCGATCAGTCTGACTGCGCAAGATCAGGTGCACCGTGAACGGTGTTCGAGGCTGCACCTTCGACCCTAGTACGGTGCTATCGCGAAGGATCTCCACCTCGCCTATGCCGTGCTCGTCCAGCACCCTGCGAAACAATGGGTTGTTACGCTGGTGAAACTGACGAATTTCATGTTTGGTTGCATGTTTTGTGGCCACTAATAAAAGCCATCCCCCTAATGCAAGCAGCAGAAGAATTAAACGGTATTCATGAAACCAACGATAAGCATCCATGCTTGATATCCGAGGAATAGCGCCTGGGGCACGGGGCGTGCACGATGAATCATCATAGCGATAAACGCGGCAAATGGAATGTCAGCTATGGCTCCGATAGTGGCCAGCCACGAGAAGCTTCTACCGGCCGACTTCTAAGAGATCGGTTTTTCGGGCTATAAAACATCCAGGTTGGCCCTGACGCCAAACACTGTTCACCACGTTGCGCGGCTTTAGGTCAGAGTTGCTCGCTGGAGGAGATTATTTCCGTTTCTTAAACCCTTCAGATATTGCATCTAGATCATCCCAAGGGTTCCGTCCCTACCCAGCGAGTCCACGCTCGGAACTTGCGACGTACATCGTCAAAAAAGGCGTACCGCTTGTGACCCATGAGGACTCGCGGGTGGCGAGCGTGTGCTCGAACAGATCCCTGTACGCCGCCACCAATTGCTCCAGACTGAACGAGCGATTGCGCCCGCTGGGATTGGGCAGCACATAGACTGCTGCCCCGCCGAACGTGCTGCCTTGTAGCCCCCAGTGGACCACTTTCTGCCCTGACAGTCCTGCGTAAGCGGCTTTGCCCAGGAACGCCACGCAAGTGGGCGCGAAGCGGGCAATCTTCTGCTCGAAACCGATGGCCGCGCGGGAGAATTCATCCGCACTCAGTTCATCGGCCCGGGCCGTTGGTCGTTCAACCACTGCGGTCAATCCACAGTGGTACTGCAGGATTGACCGATGGTTGTGGGGCTGCACCTCAACGGGCGTAAATCCGGCCAGGTGCAATGTGCGCCAGAAGCGATTCCCCCGTCCGGCAAAATGATGCCCGGTGGCCGAGGCCAGAAGGCCGGGGTTGATCCCGCAGAAAACCACTGACAGACGCTCTGCGAGAATGTCTTCAAGCCCCCTCACGACCACTTCACCCACAGATGACATGAACTGCATCGCGCATCAGGCCGGTCAACTCGTCGCGGGATTTGCCCGCCCTCGCGCGGATCGAAATGCTGTGCAACAGCGACGAGGCCAGCACTGCACGCGCTGCTGCGTCCGTCCCCGAGCTGAGCTCGCCTGCATTGATCGCCGTTTGCAGGCGCGTTTCGAGATCGGCATCCAGTTGGCTTAGCCGCAGGGACAGCACATCCCGAATCTGCTGGTTCTCAACCGCCTCGGTGGTGGCCGTGCCAATCGCAAAACAGCCCCTTGGCTGTCCGTCTCCCGAGAAATAGATCGCCAGTTGCCCTTCGTAAAAACCTGTGAGCGCCTGCTCAAGCGTCAGGCCGGGATCGGTCAGTGCCGCGCGCATGGCGGCGTGGGCTGTTTCCCAGTACTGATCCAGCGCTTTGATATAGAGCGCGTGCTTATCCCCGAATGCGGCATAGAGGCTGGGGCGGTTCATGCCTGCCGCAGTCGCGATGCTATCAAGGGAGGCGCCGGAATAACCGGTGTTCCAGAAGACCACGAGGGCCTGTTGCAGCGCTGCCTGGGGGTCGTACGCCCGAGGGCGACCGCGGCCTTTGCTTTCTGTCGATTTATTTTGTGCCATGTCGTACAAATTCCTTGCATGGAGTTTCTGTCGGTCATATTCTTACACCATCGCACAAAAATAAGGAACCACAAATTCCTTGATGCAGCCTTGTTGCGGCGCAGCTCGATTCGCAGCTGGCAGCCACCGGGCAGCGAGACGGAGCGATCCTCCACCACCGCGTGCAGCGCTGTTTTTTACTGCAATAAATGACGTCCGGTTCGTAAGCGATTGTGCGTACACCGGCCCAGTTTCCCGGTTAAAGGTGGATGCGATCATGACCCAGCAATTCGATCTTTCAGCAACAGCCGCCGGCACCTCCCCAGCCGGTGAAGCAGTTAAACCCTCGCGGGCACACCTTTCGAAGCAGAAGCTGCGTGCAGTGCTGATGTTCGGCGTCCCTGCCCTATTTGCGGTAATCGGTTACGGCGCATACGTTGCCAACGCGCCGTTCGCCTCCACCGACAACGCTTATGCCCGTATCGCCAAGGCGTCTATCAATGCGCGGATTTCCGGGCAAGTGATCGAGATCGCAGTCGATGACAACCAGCAGGTTCGCAAGGGCCAGCTGCTGTTCCGCCTCGATCCCAGACCTTTGCAGATCGCCGTCGACCGGGCACAGGCGCAACTGGGTACTGCACGCCTGAGCATTGTCGGACTCAAAGCCAGCTACCGCCAGCAACAGGCCGAACTGCAATCGGCCAAGGCTTCGGCTGATTACGATCAGAAGGAGTTCGCCCGCAAAAAGGCGCTACTGGCCACCGAGTTTGTTTCCCGCGCCGGTTATGAACGCGCTGAAACCGACCTGAAAGTCTCGCGCCAACACTTTGCTGCGATCGAACAACAGATCTCCAGCACCGTTGCAGCCCTCGACGGTAGCCCGGACATCGTCATCGACAGCCATCCCACGGTCCGCCAGGCCAGGGCGCAGCTTGACGAAGCGCAGCTCTACCTCTCCTACGCCACTGTCACCGCGCCGGCCGACGGCATCGTCGCCAAGGTCGATGATCTGCAGGTGGGCGACTACCTCAATAACGGCGCCGCCGCGTTCGCACTGATCTCCAGCCGGGAGATCTGGATCGAGGCCAACTTCCGCGAAACGCAAGTCACCCATATGCGCCCGGGCCAGCCCGCCACCATCACACTGGATACCTATCCCGACCGCCGGTTCAATGCTCATGTGATCAGCATGAGCCCGGGTGCGGGCGCTGACTTTGCCCTGTTGCCCCCGGAGAACGCGACCGGCAACTGGGTGAAGGTGGTGCAGCGGGTTCCGGTTCGCCTTGAGCTGGACGAAGCCGACCCTGCCCTGCCCCTGTTCTCCGGGACCAGCGCAACGGTCACGGTCGATACCGGCCACCGCACGCCATGGTGGCATCCGCTCAAAGCGCTGTTCAGTGCCAGGAGGTCGTGATGAACACCACTGCCCACGACACCGCCCACGACGCTGCATCGAACGCCCGATCCCTTCGATTCGTTGCGCTGCTTGCAACCTACATGCAGTCGGTAAACCTGCCACTGCCCAACGCAGCGCTGCGCCTGATTCAGGGCAGCACGTCGATGACCGACGACCAGGCGGGCTGGATCTTCACCGCCTATCTGGCCGCCAGCGCTATCACACTGCCGATTGCGCAGTGGCTGGCCGGACGCTTTGGCTTGAAGTGCGTTTATCAGATCGCCCTTGCGTTGTTCGGCTTGGGTTTATGGCTTGCGACTCTGGCGGACACGCCGCTTGAGTTCATCGGTGCGCGCGTTCTCCAGGGCCTGGCGAGCGGCGTGCTGGCGCCGCTTTCCATGGCGATCGCGCTGCAGACGCTGCCCGCTGAACACCGCCCGGCGTTCGGCCCGAAATGGACGGCGCTGGTACTGCTGGGAATTGTCAGCGGACCTGTCATCGGTGGTGTGATCTGCGAGCACCTGGACTGGCGCCCGATGTTTTATCTCAGCCTGCCGCTGACGGCGTACATCTTCATGGTGGTGACACTACTGCTCGCCGAACAGAAAGCCGACCCGGGCACCCCTTTCGACTTTTTCGGCTTTGGCAGCTTCACCCTCGCCATGATAGCCCTGCAGATGCTCCTTGACCGTGGCGAGCGCCTGGAGTGGTTCGATTCAACAGAAATATGGATCGAAGCCGTGGCCTGCGCGCTCGGGTTTTATCTGTTTGTTGTCCACGTATTGACGACCAAAGTGCATTTCTTCAGCAAGGCGCTGTTCGGCAACCGCAACTTCATGCTGTCCACGATGATGTTCTTCGCGGTCGGCTTTGTACTGCTGTCCACCATGGCGCTGACCTCGCCGATGCTCGATGAAATACTCGGCTACCCGCCCGACACCACCGGCCTGCTGACGGTCCCTCGCGGGCTGGGTCTGGTCGGAGCATTTTTGCTGATGGGCCGTGCGCCGATCTTCATCGATACGCGGTTCTACATCGCGACAGGAACGGCGCTGGTGGTCTACGCCAACTGGCTGATGCTCGGTTACTCGCCGTTGATGGACGCCACCCCCGTCTCCCTGGCCGGATTTATCCAGGGCGTCGGGCTGGGCATCCTGATGCCTGCCCTGAGCAGGATTGCCTTCAGCACCCTGGACCCGAAGCTGCGTCCGGAAGCCACCGGGCTGTTCAATCTGATGCGCGTCTACGGCAGCACGCTGGGCGTGGCGGTCGTTCAGATTTATTTCTTCACCAACACCCAGTCGATGCATTCAGCGTTGGTCAGCCACCTGACGCCCTATCGCATGACGTTGCCGACCTCGCTGCCGGCGCTTGAAGGGCTCAACCATTTGGTCACGCATCAAGCGGCGTTCATTGCCGTCGTAGGCCAATTCAAGATTTTGATGTGGGTAATGCTCGTGGCCAGTCCGCTGCTGTTGTTCCTTCGCAAGCCTTTGGCGATCACTGATAGCCGGGAGTCCGGAAAATGAAAATGCCTGTGCGCTTTACCCGTTCTGCATGCCCGAGCACGTTCAGTATGCTGGCGGTACTGGTGTTGCTGTCCGCCTGTACGGTAGGCCCTGATTTTACGCCGCCCGCCGCAAGCGCCTCGCAACACTACGACCGCCAGGCCGAGCAGCCATCCGCTGGACATCGCTTCGATATGGGCCAACGGATCAACGGCGATTGGTGGCTGGCTCTGCGCTCGCCAAAACTCGATCAGGTGATGCGGCGTGCCATCACTGGCAATCTCGATCTGGTGGCCGCAGATGCAACCCTGCGCCAGGCCGCTGCTTCGGTGGCCGCAGCGGAAGGTGGGCTGTTCCCGCAGGTGGACTTAGGCGCCAGCGCTGGCCGCCAACGCACCCACACCGGGCCTGAGCCGACCGTCTCCAACGTGTACGCCGTGGGGCCACGGGTCGCATTCGATCTGGACGCCTTTGGTGGTATCGAGCGCGCGGTTGAAGGTCAGCAGGCGCTGACTGATCTGCAGCGCCACCGCTACGAAGCGGCGTACCTGACGCTGACCGGCGATGTCACCCGCCAGGCACTGCTGCTGGCGTCGGCCAACGCGCAAATCAAGGCCGTTGAGGTGTTGCTGGCCAACGACGGAAAAAACCTGGACCTGGTGCAAAGCGCCCAGCGCAGCGGCACCACGACGCAGGTGGATGTTTCACTTGCCCAGACCCGTCTCGCCCAGGATCGCACGCTGTTGCCGGCCCTCGCCCAGCAACGTGACGCCGCGCGCCATGCGCTGTCGATCCTGGCGGGTAAAGGCCCGGCAGACTGGATCGCGCCGGATTTCTCCCTCGATGAATTCGTTTTGCCATCGAGCATTCCGGTGCGCCTGCCCTCCGCGATGGCCCAGGCCCGGCCGGACATCCTGCAGGCCGAATCCGAGCTGCACATCGCCAGCGCGGCGGTGGGGGTAGCGACGGCTAATCTTTATCCACGCGTTGAGTTGTCAGCGTCGCTGGCGCAAGCCGCGTCAGGCAATGGCGGCGCCGCACTCTGGGGTTTCGCGGCTGGATTGAGCGCGCCGATCTTCAACGGTGGCACGCTCAAGGCAGAACGTCAGGCCGCCGTTGACGGCTATAACGGCGCCCTGGCCCGCTACCAGCAAACCGTCATCGAGTCGTTCGGTCAGGTCGCCGACGCCCTGCAGGCCATCAATCATGGTGCCGAACAAAGCCAGGCCCAGGATGACGCACTGAATGCCGCCGATACCAGTTTGCGGCTTAACCAGCGCGCTTACGCCCAGGGCGAAAACAGCCTTGTGCAAGTGCTTGAAGCCGAACGTGCCTACGAGCAGGCGCTGCTGGGACACATCCGTGTGAAGACCGCGCGATACCTCGACACCGTGCAGCTGTTCATGGCGCTGGGCGGCAATGCCGTGGGTGTCTTCGAGCAAAACCTCGCTGAACGCGACCACGCTGACCAGCAGCCGCTTTAACCCCGACCCTGGAGAATTGTCATGAGTTATGAAGCGTTTCACAATGAACTTCGCGACACCCGTTTGCCATTGAACAACGGCGCCGGTTCGATGCCTGCCGTTGGCTTCGGCACGCTGTTTCGCGATCCAGGCACCACCACCGAAGCCGTCAAATATGCACTGGAAACCGGCTTTCGCCACTTCGACTGCGCCGAGCGATATCGCAACGAGGACAAGGTGGGCGATGCCTTCCAGCAGGTGTTTGCCGCCGGCAATATCCGCCGTCAAGAGGTGTTCATCACTACGAAACTGTGGAACACCAATCACCGCCCCGAGCGGGTAAGACCGGCGTTCGAAGCGAGCTGCCAACGGTTGCATGTCGATTACATCGACTGTTACCTGATCCACACCCCGTTCGCTTTTCAGGCGGGGGACGATCAGGACCCAAGGGACGTTTTCGGGCATGTCATCTACGATCGCGAGACCACGCTGCTCGACACCTGGCGCGCCCTCGAAAACCTGGTGGAAGAAGGACGCTGCAGGTCCATCGGCCTCTCGGACATCACACTGGAGGCACTCAAGCTGATCGTCGAAGTGGCACGGATCAAACCGTCCGTGGTGCAGATTGAATCGCACCCGTACCTGCCGGAATGGGAGATGCTGGAATTCTGCAAACAGCACGGGATCATCGTGCTGGCCTTCGCGCCGCTGGGGCATGGGATGGAGCCAAATCTTCTGGAAGACCCGGTGATCACCGGCATCGCGCACTCGGTGCAGAAAACCGCAGCGCAAGTGGCGCTGGCGTGGGCGGTGCAGCGCGGCACTGCGTTCCTGACAACGTCGGCAACACCCGGTCGCATTCGGGAGAACTTCGATATCGAGACGCTTGCGCACCGCGCCATGCGGGAAATCAAGGATGAGATCAGCACTCGAATCCGCTTCAATTCAGTGGTCGAAACCGGCGTTCCCGGCTTCATCCCGCGCAAAAAGTAACGCCGTAAACCGGGGCGCGCGCTCAAGGACCGGGGCCGCTCCTATACTCCTCCCACCTCCACTGCCGAGAGCAGATCATGGATCTTTTCCAGAGCATGCGCGTCTTCGTCGCCGTCGCCCAAAGCGGGAGCTTTACCGCTGCCGCGCAGCTGCTAAGTACCACGACCACCAACGTATCAAAGGCGGTCACGGCGCTCGAAGCGCGTCTGCATACCCGGCTGATCAACCGCACCACTCGCCGCCTCGCCCTCACCGAAGCCGGGGTGCGCTACTTGCAGCGCTGCGAGAGGATCATCGACGACGTTCGCGCTGCCGGAGAGGAAGCCGCAACGGCACAGACCCTGCCCGTCGGCCGATTGAAAATCCACGCCATGGCCGCCGTCGGCAATCACTACGTCATCGATGCCATTGCCCGCTACCGAGAGATATACCCGACGGTCACGTTCGACCTGACCCTGACCAACCGGACGCCGGATCTGTTGGAAGAAGGGTATGACATGTCCATTGTGCTGGCCCGCGATCTGCCTGATTCCGGCTTTATCGCCCAGCGCCTGGGGGTCACCTACAGCATCCTCTGCGCCTCTGCCCGCTACGTTGAAAAGCGCGGGTTGCCGCAAACGCCGGATGCGCTTGGGGAGCACGAGTGCTTGCGTATCGTTAACACGGTCATGCCGGTGGAGAACTGGACGTTGGTGAGTGCGCAGGAACTGAGCACGGTGACCATTCCTTTATCGCCTTTTCACATCAACACCGCAGACGGCATGACGATCGCGATCAACAAGGGCATGGGAATCGGTATTCAACCGATTGCGTCGGCCTCGATTGGCCTGAAGGCGGGAACATTGGTGCGGGTGCTGCCTGAGTACAGGCTTGAAGAGTTGAACCTGTATGCGATCTACCCCTCGCGCAAGTTCGTGGACGCAAAAATCAAGACGTGGGTGGAATTTCTCAAAGCGTGCATTCCGCAGTTGCTGGCAGCAGATCAGGACGTCGTCAGCGCAGCACGCTCATGAGCCCGGCAGACATGGAGTGTCGACCCTCCATCGCCTGAAACTGACTCAATTGGTACAGCCGGTTCCCATCGTTTGGTACTCCATGACATGACGTTCCCCGTGGGAGTCTACGTAGGTCATTTGAACCGGCACCGCTGCGCACTCATTGGCAGGGGTTGTGGTGGAGATCACATGGGCGATATCCAGGTGGGTCGAGTAGCCGTAGGCTTCGACTGGAACTCGGGTCGTCTCCTTGGCGTCCGCGGCCGCATTGGCGCCAGCGCTGGCAAACAGTAAAACAAGCGCCATATTTTTCATGTTCATGATGTTCACCGTCTCGTAGGGTTAGCCGCATCAGCCTTATTGCCTGCGGTCTGAGGACGATGTTAAGGGCCGGTGATTGCCGGAAAAATCGGTCGCCGGGACAAACACTGTTGCCTACATGGGCATGAGTTGCCCAAGCGCTTCCGGCATCCGTGCCGGTAGGCGGCACGTCAATTGTCCTGGCGGCAGTCCTGAGCGAATGCGCGGTAATTCATCACCTGAGTCTTGCCTGCCGAATCCAGATACGTCATGCGGGCATTTACTACGCCGCAGCCAGCGGGCGAAGCCTGATTCACCGATACCACTTTGGCGATGTCCAGGTGATCGCCGTACATGTAGTTGCGCACTTGCGTACCGTCCTGGGCGTTTGCCGACATGGCACCGAGACCGAGGGCGGCAAACAGCAACGCGATTCCAGTATTTTTCCAGCTCATGATGATCTCCAGACAGTAAATGAGTGATCGAGCGAGACGACTCGTGCCGTCTCGATGGGCTCATTTAATGCCGCTGAAGTATCTCCTGTGTGTCGTGCGAAGCCGCGAAAGCAACGGCCTGTGTCAGCCCGGCGCCTGGATACAGCGCGATACAGTTGCGCCAGCAGCCGAGGGGCAGATCGACAGCCCTCGCGCGCAAACCCTCCCGCCGAGTTGACACTTTTGCAGATACCTCTGATCGATTTAATTCGTTACTTCAGATATCTCACAATTGTGTAGCGTGGCCTTATCTGAAATCAGCAGGCGTAAAGATGGACAACTCCCCGAGTGCTGTCGCTGTAGCCACCTCACATCCCCTACCTCGCAGTAACAGGCGCGCTATCGTGGCGGGGTTTTCGGCCAGTCTGGTGGGCATCGGTCTGGCGCGGTTTGCCTATACGCCCCTGTTACCCGCAATCATTGACGCGGGGTGGTTCGAGACCTCGAACGCGACTTATCTGGGCGCGGCCAATCTTGCGGGCTATCTGATCGGCGCATTGTCCGCTGGCTGGATCGTCAAGAAATCTTCAACAGCATCGGCCCTCAGATCAATGATGTTATTGGCCAGCATTGCCTTCTTCGCCTGTGCGTTTCCGCTGTCTTACCTGTGGTTCTTCGTCTGGCGTCTGTTTTCGGGCATCGCCGGTGGCGCGTTGATGGTGCTTGCGGCCCCGGCTGTGCTGGCGCAGGTGCCCGCCTCGAAAAGAGGCATGGCGGGCGGGATCATTTTCATGGGCGTAGGGGTTGGCGTAGCGGCTTCGGGGACGCTGGTACCGCTGCTACTGCAATTGGGTTTGCGCCAGACCTGGATAGGCCTGGGACTGATCTCGCTGTTGTTCACCGCAATTGCCTGGGGCGGATGGCCGGGCCAGGTTAAAACCCAGGGCAATGCCACCGGACGTAAACGCCAACCTGCCAACATCAGGCTGCGAGCGTTGTACATCGAATATGCGCTCAATGCCGTGGGTTGGGTGCCGCACATGATTTTTCTGGTCGCGTTCGTGGCCCGGGGCATGGGCCAGGGAGTGGACGTCGGGTCCCAGTACTGGGTGCTTTTCGGTATCGGCGCAACCCTCGGACCATTGCTCGCCGGCGTTCTGGCCGACAAGGTCGGCTTTGGCCCAGCCCTGCGCCTGTCGCTCATTCTCGATGCCGTCAGTGTGTCCATCCCGGCGCTGGGCGTCAGCACACCATGGCTCATGGCGTCCAGTGTCGTGGTGGGCGCGTTCGTGACAGGCACTGTTCCCCTGGTGCTGGGCCGTGTGCATGAGTTGCTCGCCCATCACCCCGCTCAACAAGGCAGCGCCTGGCGTACGGCGACTGTCGGCTTTGCGCTGACTCAAGCCGTGGGCGCTTACGGTTTGTCGTATCTGTTCTCCAGCAGCGATTCCAACTACGCGATGTTATTCCTGATTGGTGCCGGCGCAATCGCTCTGGCGTTACTGGTCAACCTTGTCGCCACGGTCCTCAAAACGCGCTGACCGGGCATCCTTTCGAACCTTACGCCACCCTGACACCTGCGGTTTGAACGCCGCTTTCCCTGTGCACGCTCTGGAGAAAGATCGCCAGCGCACTGGACAGATGACTGTCGGTGCGTCGTACAAAAACGGTTTCGACGTGAGAGAACGGAGCAGGAACTTCGTGAACGCAGATCAAGCCCGATTGCCGTGCATCTGCCACCACCCCCCTGGGTAAGAGAGTCACGCCGACGCCAGCGCTGACACAGGCGATGATGGCATCTATAGAGCCGAATTCCAGCGGCTCTAGCGCCACCAGGCCCAAGCTTGCAAGAAAGGAATCAAGCCTCAGGCGATAGGAACACCCCGCCCGAAATACCACCGTTTTCAAATTCAGGATCGCGCAGACTGCCTCCAGCGTCCGGACGGCAGGAGAGGTCACCAACACCAGCTCTTCGTGGAAGACGGTTTCGATCTGAAGTTCGGGATGACTGACCGGACCCGCAGCGAAGGCGCCTTCGAGCTTACCGTCGATGACATCACGAATCAGGCTGCTGGTTGTCCCGGTGCGAACGACTGGACGGACCTCGGGATACGCCTTGGCGAAGCGCGCGATCAGCAGTGGCAGGCGCAGCGCCAGGGTCGTTTCCAGCGTGCCGATCTCCATTGTGCCGCTTGGCGTGCCGTCGTCACGCGCAGCGGCGGCTGCATCGGCAAGCAGTCTGGACAGACGGGCTGCGTATGGCAGCATTCGCCGTCCGGCCGGGGTCAGTTGAACGCCTCTGGCACTGCGCTGGAATAACGCAACCCCCAGCCCGGCCTCCAATGCCCGAATTCTCGATGAGACGTTGGACTGCACGGTATTAAGCTCGGCGGCGGCCTTGTTCATACTGCCGTGCCGGGCGACGGCTTCAACCACTTTGAGATCGATAACGTCCACTGCGAACCTGCCCTTTGCGTTGTTGTGCTGAACGGTAACCCCAGCCTGCACCAGACCTGGCCATTGCACCACCTGCGTGAAGCGTAATCCGCAAAAAACCCACTGTCCGGTTTATCGGGCAGCGGGTCTGAGCTGTTATCAAACAGGGTCATCCTGTATTCATGGATGCTTGCGGTTTGTCATCAGTGGCCGGCACTCTGGCCGCCGTCGACGTGCAAGATTTCGCCAGTGACAAAGTTGGCGCTATCCAGATACAGCACCGCCCCGACGATATCTTCCACCTCGCCCATGTGACCTACCGGGTGCAGGCTACCCAGTGCAGCATGGGTTTCTTCATCGTGCATCGGGGTCTTGATGATGCCGGGGGACACCGCATTGACGCGAATGCCGCGCTTGGCGTACTCGATCGCCAGGGATCGAGTGGCGGCATTCATCCCGCCCTTGGTCAACGATGCCAGCACCGACGGTACGCCATCGATGGCGTGGTCCACCAGAGTGGTGGTGATGCTGACCACATGGCCGCCACCCCCTTGCTTTTCCATCTGAGCAATAGCCACCTGCGACATATGGAAGAAGCTGCCCATGTTGGTGGCCACGGTGCTTACGTATTCTTCGCGGGTATAAGCGGTGAACGGTTTGGCCAGAAAGATCCCGGCGTTGTTCACCAGGGTATCGATGCGACCGAAACGCGCCACGCCTTCGCGGATGATTTTTTCGGCCGTGGCCGGGTCTGCAATGTCCCCGGCAACAGTCAGAATGTCCGGATCGCTGGACGGCTTGATCGAGCGGGAAGTGGCGACCACTTGATAGCCCAGTTTACGGAAACCTTCGACGATGCCAGCGCCCAGCCCTTGCGAGGCGCCAGTGACCACAACGACTTTTTTTGAATGGCTCATGATAATTCCTCGATGATGATTGAATTCGTTTTCAACGCGTAAGTTGAGTCGTCAGGCGGGCGCGGACTCTCGCGCCATTTGCCTGAGGACTTGTTCGTATTCCTTGACTGACTGCGATCCGGACACCATCTGACGACCGTTCAACAACATGGCCGGCACCGAGCTGATCCCGCGTTCAAGGTAGAAACCCTCCTGCTCCCGGACTTGCGTGGCGAACTCGTCGGTGGCCAGTACTTGTCGGGCACGATCAGTCGAAAGTCCTGCATCACCGGCCAGTCGCACCAGGGTTTCGTGGTCGCTGGGGTTCTGGCCGTCGGTGAAATACGCCTTGAGCAGGATGCTCTTCAACGCGATCTGACGACCTTGTGTTATCGCCCAGAACAGCAGCCGGTGAGCGTCGAAGGTGTTGTAGAAATGGCTGCGTTTTTCCAGGTCGAACGCGAAGCCGATGGCCTTGCCACGGGCGATTACCATTTCGTTGCGCGAGGCGACTTCCTCGGCGCTGCGGCCGTATTTGCGCACCATGTGTTTGACTGCGTGTTCACCCTCGGCCGGCATGTCCGGGTTGAGTTCGAAGGGTTTGAACGTCAGTTCCACGGCAACTTCGCCCGCAACATTGACCATGGCCTGTTGCAACGCCGTCGCGCCAAGTGCACACCAGGGGCACACGACATCCGACACGAAGTCGACTCTGACCGACGGCCTCATGACTTGGGCTCCGCCAGACCCTGGCGATACTCGGTGGTGGTTATTCCAGCGTAGCCCCAGTTATCGGTATCCACTTCCTCGATCACGACATGCGTCAGGTGCGGATCCTTCTTGAGCACGGTCTCCATGGTTCTGGTGATTTCAGCGATGACCTGAGCTTTCTGTTCTTTGGTGACGCCGTCGCGGGTGATCCGTACGCTGATGAAAGGCATGGGAAAGTCTCCAGTTTGCTCCCCATCGGCATGATGAGGCGGCAAGTGGAAGGAACTGTAGAACGTTGCCCTGAATGAATAAATGCGGCGCCGGGTACATCATTTGTGACGCCGTGTAATCAATCGGATCGATCCCCTTTCTGTCGGGCCATGCCCTCCGGTTCGGCACCCTCCTCCATTCGTTTCGGGCCAGATCAGATCCCGGCGCTGTGTATCGCAGTGTATACAAGCGCCCATTGATACATCCCTCCGCACTCCAGATTGAATCACGACACAGACGAGATACACGTAGGCGGTTAACTGCATCTACGCGACTTGTACTGCCCGTTCATACAAGACAAACAGACAAAACATCGTCTTGGCAGCGGGCAGAAAAGTTTGAACGTCAATTCACTCGTAGTTGTTCAGGAGATGTAGATGAAAAGCAAAAAAGCTTTCTTTGCAGCCAGCCTCGCCCTGTCGTTAAGCGCTCTCGCCGCAGGCGCCCACGCCGATGACCAGAAGCCTACTGAAAAATGTTTCGGTGTGGCCCTGGCTGGGCAGAACGACTGTTCGGCAGGCGCTGGGACCTCTTGCGCGGCGACCTCCAAGGTCGACTACCAGGGCAATGCCTGGATCATCGTCGACAAGGGCACCTGCACGCAGATCAAAACCCCTAAAGGCTTTGGTTCATTGCAGGAACTGCCGTGATCCGCACCGGGCACCCCGAATGGCTGAGACGCGCGCTGCCGAACGCTTTGCTGCTCCTGGTGGCTCGCGTCGGCATTGCGTCGGTGTTCTTCCTCTCGGGGCGAACCAAAGTGGAAGGCCTGCTGACACTCAAGCGCACCACCTACGTGTTGTTTCGTGAGGAGTACGCGCTGCCGTTGATCAACCCCGAGTTGGCCGCGCACCTGGCGACATACGCCGAGCACCTGTTTCCGGTGCTGCTTGTACTTGGCTTGTTCACCCGGCCAGCAGCGATTGCGCTGCTTGGCATGACCGCCGTCATCGAGATTTTCGTTTATCCCGACGCCTGGTCAACGCACTTGAGCTGGGCCGGACTGTTGCTGCCGCTGGTGGCTTACGGGGGTGGGAACTGGTCGCTTGATCAGCTGCTGAGCCGCAAACCCTCGGCGTCATCGAACAGCCACCGCTGATCGATACCGGAACACCATCACATCAGGCCCGCAGGCCTCTGGAGAAACACAATGCGTATCCTGTCATCCCTGGCCATTTCCATGGCCCTTGCAACACCGCTGTTCGCCTCGGCCGTCGAGCCTGCTGCACCGGCAGGCGCGAAAAATATCGTCATCGTCCACGGCGCGTTCGTCGATGGTTCGGGCTGGCGTGTCGTGCACGACATCCTGATTCACAAGGGCTACCACGTGAGCGTCGTGCAGCAGCCCCATACGTCCCTGGACGCTGACGTTGCCGCCACCCGTGAAATCCTCGATCAACAGATCGGTCCTGTGGTGCTGGTCGGACACAGCTCCGGCGGTGCGGTGATCTCGATTGCCGGTGTGCGAGACAAGGTGAAATCGCTGGTGTACGTCGCCGGTCTGCAACCGGAAGTGGGCGAAAGCCTGAGCCAGTTGCTGGGCTCGATGCCGGCGCCAAGCGATGACGTGAAGGCCACCCGGGACGGTCATCTGTTCTTTGATCGCGCCAGGTTCAACGCCGACTTCGCGGCCGACATGACCACCAATCGCACTGACTTCATGGCCGCGTCCCAGGTGCCGGTGAACCTTGCCTCGTTCAACACCCAGATATGGGCAGCAGCCTGGCACGACAAACCGACCTACGGGATTGTCGCCAGTGACGACCGCGCATTGAGCCCCGACCTGCAGCGCTGGATGTACCAGCGTGCCGGCTCGAAAGTGACCGAAATCAAGGCCAGCCACTCGGTTTACATCTCGCAGCCTGAGGCGGTGGCGAAGGTCATCGAAGAAGCAGCACTGGCTGCCAGGTAATTGCTGATTTCCTACCACCGTTCAACCCCTACCCCATCGGAGAAACACCATGACCTGCACTATGAAATCCCGTGTGAGCCTCGCTGCCGCCGCGGCCATGATCGCTTTGTCTTCTGCCTCTTTCGCCGTGTCAGCCAGTGCTGACGAGAAAGAACAGCCAGGCCGCTGCTACGGCGTCAACAGCTGCAAAGGCACAGGCCTGTGCGCCACCGCCAAAAGTGACTGCAAAGGTCTCAACAGCTGCAAGGGACAGGGCGTGATCGTCAAGACCAAGACTGAGTGTCTGAAGGCCGGCGGCACCCTGACAGAACCTAAATAACCCCACCATGTACCTCCCCACAGCAGGTCCTGGTCTGATTGACCGGGCCTGCTGCCTGCTTCGTTTCTTGCCAATTGGACGGAGATTACAATGCCAACATCCAATTCCTCTTTCTCAGGCTACGGGCTTGGCCTGCGCAAGGAGCACTACCGCGACTTCCTGGAGACGACCGTGCCGGTGGATTTCGTCGAAGTCATCTCCGAGAATTTCATGGTCGAAGGCGGCCAGCCTCGGCATATCCTTCGACAGATCCGCGAGCGTCACCCGGTGGCCCTGCATGGGGTGTCGATGTCCATTGGCTCGGCGGACGGCCTTGATCCGGCTTACCTGGGCCGTCTGAAATCGCTGGCCGATGAAATCCAGCCCCTGTTCGTCTCGGACCACCTGAGCTGGTCCCGCATCGACGGCTTCAACTCCCATGATCTATTGCCCGTGCCGTATACGCGGGAAGCGTTGGATACCGTCTGCGCCAACATTCAGCGGGCTCAAGACGCACTGGGCCGACCCATGTTGTTCGAGAACCCTTCCAGCTATCTGGCGTTCAATGGCGCATCCATGAGCGAGTGGGAGTTCATCGCGGCCATGACACGGCGTACCGGCTGCGGCCTGATTCTGGACGTCAACAATGTGTTCGTCAGCGCCAGCAATCATGGCTTCGACGCCCTGGCGTTTCTCGACGGTATCCCCGCCGACCGGGTGCGGCAGATTCACCTGGCCGGGCACAGCCAGGGCGCGGAACTGTTGATCGACACCCATGACAGCCCGGTCTGTGCAGACGTCTGGGCGCTCTATGCCAAGGCCATTTCTCTCACGGGCCCGGTGGCGACCATGATCGAACGTGACGCTGATATTCCGCCGCTGTCCGACTTGCTCGAAGAGCTGTGCAGAGCCCGTCGACTGGGAACAACCGAGACTCAAGACCGCGAACGGATGACGTCATGACATTGATGGAATTACAGCGTGATTTCCGCACCTGGCTGACCACGGCCTCGGACGACTCCGCCGCACGCCTGAGCGGTGGCGCGATGGCCGGACTGGACATTTATCAGAACAACTACCGTGCGCAGTTGGTGAGTTGTCTTGAAAACGCCTTCCCCAATGTGCGGAAGTGGACCGGCGACGAGATTTTCCACAACGCCGTCATCAGCCATATCGACAGCCATCCACCGCATGCCTGGACGCTGGATGCATACCCCGACGGATTTCACCAAACACTGGCGGCGCTGTTCCCGAACAATCCTGACCTTCAGGAGTTGGCGTGGATCGAGTGGTCGCTGTCCGAAGCGTTTGTGGCCGCCGATGCTGAACCTGTCGCACTCGATGCGCTGCCAACCGTTGACTGGGACACCGCACACCTGATCCTGACGCCATCCCTCAGAACCCGCGTCATGACCACCAACGCTGAAAGCCTCTGGTCAGAGCTTTGGGAGCAAAATCCGGTACCGGAGGGTGCAATGCTCGGTGTTCCGAGCGGGCTGATCATCTGGCGCCGCGGGTTCACTTCGCGGCTCAAGTCTGTGAATGCTCTGGAGGTGGAGGCACTGTCGCAAGTTGAACGGCATGGCAGCTTCAACACCCTGTGCGAATGGCTGGTCGAACGCCTTGGCGAAACCGAGGGACTGACGACCGCAGGCGAACTGCTCGCCAACTGGCTTGGCAGTGAAATGATCACCGGCGTTGGCGACGTTTGAATCCTTTTGGATAGACCATTTCCGCGGTTCTACAGTGCTCGGAAACCCACGTCGTCCTGAGCGCGGAATGCAGACCGGACGCTCCGCGTCTCTTGACGCGGAGCGTCGTCCAGAGCGCTACCACTCAGAGCGTGAGAGCGATCATCACAGGTCTGTTGCCCGGCGCAGTTACGCTAGGCGCGAGCAACCGCGCTCAGTCTGAGTTCCGCGCAGAGCCCGCCGCCGTCGCGATTGCTGAGGGTGAGCGAGCCGCCGTTGGCCAGCGCCAGTTGCTGCGCGATGGCCAGTCCAAGCCCGGTGCCGCCGGTGTCGCGGTTGCGTGAGCTTTCTATCCGATAGAACGGTTCCATGACGTGCGCCAACTCGGATTCGGCAATGCCCGGCCCGCGGTCCAGTACCTTGATCGACAGTTGCCCGGCCATAGACGGCTCCACCGCAATTTCCGCTGCCCCGGCAAAGTTCAGGGCGTTGTCCACCAGATTGACCAGCACCCGGCGCAGCGCATGGGGACGGGTTTCGATGACTGCCGCATTCTTGCCGATGAGTTCCACCTGTTTGCCCATGTCCTGATAGTCGAACACCAGGCTGTCAAGAAACGAATCCAGATCAATGCGGTGGCTGGGCTCCGTTGCGCCGTGCACGCTGCGTGCATACGCCACGCCTTCGCGTACGAGGTGTTCCATTTCATTCAGATCATTCCAGAGTTTGTCTTTTTCTGCAGAGTCGGTCATGAACTCGGCGCGCAACTTCATACGGGTAATCGGCGTCTGCAAATCGTGGGAAATGGCCCCCAGGATTTGCATCCGCTCTTTGAGATAAATAGCGATCCGGGCCTGCATCGAATTGAAGGCCGCGGCCGCGAAAGCAACTTCCGTCGGGCCGCTTTCATCCAGAGGCGCGGTATGGACGTTCGGGTCGAGGGTTTCTGCCGCCCGGGCCAGCCGTGTCAACGGGCGGATGGCCATTTTCACCGCCACGGCCGTGCAGCCGATCAATAAACCCAGTTGCAGCAACAGCACCACAGGCAACCACAGGGCATAGGGAATGGCGGAAGGGAATACATCGATCACGACTGGCGTGCCGTCGGCCAGCTTCAAATGACCCTGAAAATGCTTTTTCGGGCCTGGGACATCGACGTATTTCACGCTGTAATCCTGGCCGATGGCCTCGTCGATGGAGCGTGCAGCGACGGGCATGTTCCTTGAGTCGAGGGGCACGCCGGCCTCCCCTTCGCGCAATAGGTAGCGATAGTTGCGACGTTCGAGACGAGGCAACCAGGATTGCCTTTCAGCCAGCGGTAACCGGTCGAGGATGGCAATCGAAGTCGCAACGTCGCTTTCCAGGTTGCCCAGCATGGTCGACTTGGCACTCTCGTAACGCTCATAAAACTGCAGGCTGAACGACAGCCCGTAAGCGAGTACCAGACTCACCAGAAATATCAGTGACAGCCGCGATGCCAGGGTGCGTGGCCAGCGCAGGGCGAGATTCACGGTTGCGCATCCAGAATTTCGACGGGGTAGGAAAACACGTAGCCCTCGCTGCGCATCGTCTTGATATAGGAAGGCTCGCGGGCGTCATCCAGCAAGCGTTGACGCAGGCGGCTGACCAGCAAATCGATGGACCTGTCGAACAGATCGGCGTCGCGACCTTGAGTGAGGTTGAGCAGTTGATCGCGGTTGAGCACCCGTTGCGGATGGTCCAGGAACACCCTTAACAGTCTGTACTCCGCGCCACTAAGAGTGACAACGGTGCCGTCCTGATCCAGCAGGTGGCGGGCTGAGGTATCCAGTTTCCAACGCCCGAAACCGAGCAGGCGACCGGTTTCGGTGACTACCAGGTTAGGCGGCAGCATTCGCGTGCGTCGGAGCACGGCATTGATGCGCGCCAACAACTCACGGGCGGAAAAAGGCTTGGTCAGGTAATCGTCGGCGCCCATTTCCAGGCCAATGATGCGATCGGTTTCATCGTCGCGGGCAGTGAGCATCAGGATCGGCGTGGCCTTGTGTTTGCCCACTCGCAACTCACGACACAGCAGCAGTCCATCGTCTCCCGGCATCATGATGTCTAGCACGATCAGATCCACGGGGGTGGTTTCAAGGAATGCCCGCATCTGGCGTCCGTCGGCAATCACGGTGGTGCGCATGCCGTTCTTCTTGAGGTAGTTGCCTACCAGTTCTCTGATCTCGCGATCATCGTCCACGATCAGAATATGGTCGACGTGTTCCATGGGCTGAGCCTCGGCAAGAATGTCTGCGGCCATTCTAAGGGGGCATTTGGCGCTTGCCTCCAGGCCTTTGTATTGCAGTGTATCCAAAGGGCTATGGATACATCTGTACGCAAAATATAGCGCCCGTGTATCGGTGTGTATCCAGCCCCTGCTCAGATACTTGCGGATTTAAGCGCGGCCGCTTTCGACACATGGGAGATACCTTGGGGGCATTCAATGGGGCTATCGAATGTTCCAGCCCTTTGCTGGACACCGAGTCCGAAGAGATGAATCACGTGCTTCGAGCACCACTCTGAACAGGTAATCTTTCATGTTGCTCATCGCGTTTCTGGGCGGGATCCTGACGGTCCTTAGCCCCTGTATCCTTCCGGTCGTGCCGTTCCTGTTCGTCCGAGCCTATCGCTCACGCGGGTCAATGTTCCTGACACTAGGCGGTATGGTGCTGACGTTTGCCTTGACCTCCAGCCTGGCAGTGGTCAGTAGCCGGTGGGTGGCGCAGGCCAACAGCACCGGCCGCTATCTGGCCCTGATCGTCATGGTGCTGTTTGCCCTGTCGCTTTTGTCTACCCGGGTCGGAACCTGGCTGGCGCGGCCGCTGGTGGTGCTGGGAAACCGGATCGATCCAGCTGGGCAGCGGTTGTCCGGCCCACTGGCTTCAGTAATGGCGGGCGTGGCCACCGGTTTGCTCTGGGCGCCTTGTGCCGGGCCGATACTGGGCGTGATTCTGTCCAGCGCGATGCTTCAGGGCGCCAATGCCGGTACCAGCCTGTTGCTGCTGGCTTACGGGCTGGGTACGGCGCTATCGCTGAGTACGCTGATCTTCGCCGGTCGCGGCCTGGTCAATCGCCTGCGGCCGACCATTCGCATCACTGCCTGGTTAAGGCGCGCCACGGGTCTGGTTGTGCTGCTGGCCGCCGTGGCGATTTCCACCGGTGCCAGCAACTCGCTACTCGCCGGCACGTCGTCGCAAACCAGCGCCGCCGTCGAGCACAGTCTTCTCAAAGCCATTCCCGAGGCGGTTGATTATGTGGTCAGCAAAGTCAGCGCCGAACCCGAGACCGATGCAAAACAGGGCCAGATGCCCTCGCTGTCAGGCGCTGTCGAATGGCTGAACTCGCCTCCCCTGACCGCCGAATCCCTGCGCGGCAAAGTAGTGTTGGTGGATTTCTGGACGTATGACTGCATCAACTGCCAGCACACGCTGCCGTACGTAAATGGCTGGGCCAAGAAATACGAAAAAGAAGGACTGGTCGTGATCGGCGTACACACCCCGGAGTATGGCTTCGAGAAGATCGTCGGCAACGTCCGTGAACAGGTCAGAAAACTGGATATCCGTTACCCGGTGGCGATCGACAACAACTACGCCATCTGGCGCGCATTCGACAACCAGTACTGGCCGGCCCACTACTTTATCGATGCCAAAGGTGAGATTCGCTACAGCCATTTCGGCGAAGGTCGTTACGACACTCAGGAAAAAGTGATCCAGAAGCTGCTCGAAGAAGCCCGGACCGGTGCCGGCGCGGCCGCTGCGCTGTAGGTCGCAGAACGACCAAGGGACGAACCCCGTTTCTTTGGAGTATGCTCGTCATCCTAACGAGGCAGCGTGCTTCTTTTCTCAACTCTGCTCATGTTTATTGAAAGGAACCCACCATGGAACTCAACGGCAAAACCGTCTTGATCACCGGCGGAAATAGCGGCATTGGCCTGGCTACCGCGCGCTTGATGCTTGCAAAAGGGGCGCGCGTTGCTATCACCGGGCGCGACCAGGCAAAACTCGATGGGGCGGTGGCCGAACTGGGCGGCGAGGTGCTGGGGATTCAGGCCGATGTGAACGATTTGTCAGGCATTGAGGCGGTCGTCAAAGCCATAAGAGAAAGATTCGAGACCCTGGACGTCGTATTTGCCAACGCTGGCATTTCCGGGCCGACCCCATTGGGCAACACCACTCTGGAGGCGTTCGAAGCGATAGTGCGCACCAACCTGACGTCGGTGTTTTTTACCGTGCAGGGTGTGCTTCCTCTGCTCAGGGAAGGCAGTTCGGTGATTCTCAACGGCTCGGTGATGCGCGAATTGGGCTCGCCCGGTTCCGCAGCCTACTCGGCCACCAAAGGTGCGATCACCTCCATGGCAAAAGTGTTCGCCTCGGAATTGGCGCCCAAGGGCATCCGCGTCAACACCGTTATCCCCGGCGCCACTCGCACGCCGATCTGGAGCCGCGGGGCACGCGCTGGCAGCACGGTCGACGCTATCGAAAAAGCCATGTCGCCGCGTATCCCCATGGGGCGCTTTGCCGAATCCGAAGAGTTGGCCCAGGCCGTTACATTCCTGGCGTCCGATGCGTCGTCGGGCATGACCGGGGCTGAAATAGTCGTTGACGGCGGATCTACCGGCGCGCCGTGGGGCATTCCGCTGTTTCGAGGGTGATTGCCCTGGGTCCGCCCCTGTCGCGGGGAACGATAGCGGCGGACCTGTTTCCTGAAATCAACTGCTCGCCAGTGCGTGTTCGAGATCGGTATGCTCTCGGACACTCCGCCAGATACGCAGTGTGATTGATATGAAACGCCATTTTGATGACCTGCAGCTTGGAAGCATCGAGCTTTTCTGTCTCGCTTCGGAAACCGGCAGTTTTACCGCAGCAGCACAGGTGGCGGGTGTCACGCCCGCCGCAGTCAGCCGGTCGATTTTTCGTCTTGAGGAACGTCTGGGTTCTCGATTATTCGTGAGAACCACGCGCAGCATCCGCATGACTGAGCCGGGTCGCGCTTTCTACGAGCAGTGTCGACAGGCACTGACTCAACTGGTGGAGGCGCAGCAAGAGGTCATGGGCGCTCAATCCAAGCCTTCCGGGCGTCTTCGAATCAGTCTTCCGACCACCTATGGACATCACCGGATCCTGCCCCTTCTGCCCAGGTTTCGAGAGCTATACCCCGATGTCACCGTCGATATTCACTTGGGAAACCGGAATATCGATTTCGTGGCCGAAGGCTACGATCTGGCGATCAGGGTCCGGGCCCAGCCAGACTCCAACCTGATCGCCCGCCTGCTTGAAGACGCAAAACTGGTGGTGGTTGCGACTGCCGATTATCTGGCCAAGGCGGGTACGCCAACCACACTAGAGGACCTGAGCGCTCACGAGTGCATTCAGTTCGAACTGCCCAGCAGCGGCCGACGCATCTCCTGGCTATTCGACGTAGAAGGTAAACAGCGAGAGATCTTCGCTGAGGGCGGGTATTGCTGTTCCGATGATGTGCTCGGAGGCGTGACGTTGGCCAAACACAGTGCCGGCCTTTTCCAGACGTACAAATTCATTGTTGAAAAGGAGCTGGCCGATGGCAGTCTGCTGGAGGTCCTACAGCCCTACAGTGGTCGCTCGCGGCCCTACACCCTTCTATATCCCCATGGCCGCTACGTTCCTCAGCGGGTCCGGGCTTTTGTCGATTTCCTGCTGCAGTACCGGCCCCTTTGGGCCGCGACCTGAAGCAAGGGGCAGGATTTGCGCTGGCCGCTGATCGTACCGTCAGACAGCGACCATTTCTGTCAACTGCGAGGGCCGTTAGAGGAAAATCAGCAAGCAAGCACCACAGACCACGACACCGACCAGGAAGGTCGCGAAGGTAAAGCCCAGCACTCGCTGGACGCCAACCCCGGCCATCGCCACCACAGGTGCCGCCCAGAATGGCTGCAACATGTTCGACACCTGGTCGCCCATCGCAACTGCCATGGTGGTGCCCGGTAGAGAAGCGTGCAGCGTAACGGCAGCGGGAATCACGGACGGTCCCTGCACGGCCCAATGGCCGCCACCGCTGGGGATCAGAAACGTCACCAGCAGTGAGCAGATACGAGTAGTCGACCTTCAATGCGAGGCAGAGCCTGCGCCATTGCAAGATAACGCTGACATGCCGGATTATTAATGCTCGATCTTCCGTATTAGTTGCTCCATCGTCCGATTATGCAAAATGATCCCCTTTCAGAGTTCCTGCTTTTCGTGAATGCACGATCCGTCATGTCCGGAGGGCTGGTGGCGGGAGGTGCGTGGGCGATAGCCATTCCAGCGCCGCACACGATCAAGTTCTAGGGTGTAGCTCGCGGCACCTGCTGGCTCTCGTTCGATGACGAAGCGACACCCGTTTTGCTGGAAGAAGGTGATGTGTTTCTCTCTTCAAGCCTGGCTCGCTCGTCATCGCCAGCGACCTTTGCGCGCCCCGAGTGGACCTCAGCGATGTGGTCAAGGATCGCGTGGGGGCCACGGTGCAGCATGGGTGCGGTGATGACTGCTACGTGATTGTTGCGGGTGTTGAGCTGAACACCGACTACGATCAATTGTTTCCGGACGCTATCCCGGCAACCATTCACGTGCGAGGCGCGTCGCGCCAGGCGCAAAAACTTTCCTGGCTGATGGACCAACTCGTACAAGAGCGCGAAGACGATCCACCGGGCTCTGGAGTGGCCTCAGCGCAGCTTGCCCACCTGATGTTCATACAGACCCTGCGCGCACATTTTGATACCGAAGCCCCTTTGGACGCAGGTTGGCTAAGAGCCGTGATCGACAAACGCATCGCGCCGGCTCTTCGTTTGATGCACGGCGATCCCGGCCACCCTTGGCAGCTCGAAGAGTTGGCTAAGGAAGCAGCCATGTCGCGTGCGACGTTCGCATTGCACTTTAAAACCGTCGCTGGGATCGCCCCCATGACCTACCTGACGCACTGGCGCATGCGACTCGCAGAGCGAGCACTGCGCGAGACGCGTACCTCTATCGGGGAGATTGGGCGGTTTTTTGGCTACACATCTGAGAGTGCATTCAGCAGCGCCTTCAAGCGCGTCACAGGTCGGTCCTCTGCATTTTCGGCGAATCATGACGCAATGACCAGTTCCAAAAATTTGCATCGCGCTTGTGAGCAGCTGATTGGCGTATCGCGCCGACTGCTTTGGGTCAGAAGCTGCCTATGACGACCGTCCGCTATCGGCCAGAAGCGGTCACTCGCTGACTACCCTAGTTACAACAATTTTCGGTACACGACAAAACCGGATTTCTCAGCAACCTTATCGTACAGTCGCATGGCTGATGTATTCGCCTCATGTGTTTGCCAATACACCCTTCCTATTTGATGGCTGTTTGCATAGGCATACACCTGCTCGATCAGCAAGCGAGCGACGCCTCTGCCTCGGCCGCTTTCCAGAGTAAAAACGTCCTGCAAATAGCAATTCGGATGTAGCTGGATGGTGCTGCGATGGAAAAGACAATGTGCCAATCCAACAAGCTGGCCTGCCTGTTCGGCAACAAAAGCATGCATCGGTTCGTAAGGGTCAAAAAAGCGCGACCAGGTGGTACGGGTGATTTCCTCTGGTAGCGCTGTGTCTCCAAAGCGTCCGTAAAATTCGTTGTATCTATTCCACAGTGCTCTCCATGTCTCGAAATCAGCAGGATCAGGCTTGCGAATTACAATCTGGTCATCACCAACGTTACACGCTTGCATAACAGCTCCATATTTACGCTCCCAGCGTTCAGCAAAGTCTACCTGCTTGGGGTTAAGCAGGGATATCTGAGGCCGCTTTGGGTCGGTAGCAGTCGGTGCACTTTCTCGTATTAGATTTCACACATAACAGGCAGAAATCCCAGTACGTCAATCCGTCCAAACCGTTCGGCGGCCTCGTTGATGGATGCCTTGGCCTGTGCTTGGTCGCTGATGTCCAGTTGGACGAGGGCCAGCTTGTCGATCGCATCCGCACATGCGGCACGAAGCTTTTCCATGTTTCTGGCGGTCGCGACCACTTGATGGCCTGCGGTAAGTGCAGCTTGTGCCACACCTTGACCGATACCGCTGTTCGCGCCAGTGACAATAAAGCTGCAACTCGGTGCTGGACCGCTATTGCGCGGTGAAACCACCGTCCACGCAAATCCCAGTGCCAATGACAAAGCTGGATGCTGGGCTGCACAGCCACAACACGGCGGCAGCTAACTCATCCGGCTCACCGAGGCGTTCGATGGGCTGAGCTTTTACGATCTCTTCCATGGCCTCAGGTTTGCTGTTCTTCAATTTGGTCAGCATGGGAGTATCAAAAACGCCGGGGCATACCGCGTTGATGCGGATGCCCCTGGAGGCGTATTCAACCCCAGCGCTTTTGGTTAGTCCCAGCACGCCATGCTTAGTGGCATGGTAGGCCGCACGACCGGGTAGCCCGACAAGTCCACCAAGGGACGAGCAGTTGACGATGACGCCACTGCCCTGAGCCTCCATCTGCAATAGCTCATGCTTCATGCATGCCCAGACACCGCGCAGGTTGATGTTATTGACGGCATCGAACGCCTCACCACTGGTTGCAGTGAAGTCTTCATGGGGGCCATCAACCCCAGCGTTGTTAAACGCCATGTCCAGGCGCCCGAATGCAGCAACGGTTTCTCGGATCAGATTGGCAACCTGAGCCTCGTCAGCTACGTCACAGGTGATTGCGTGCACGCGGTGACCTGCGGCGGAAAGTTGCGCGGTAGCGGCGTTTAATTTGTCTGCATCCTGGGAGGACAGCACGACAGTTGCACCGGATTCGGCGAAGGCTTGAGCGGTTGCGAAACCGAGCCCCGAGCTTGCACCGGTAACGAGTGCCACTTGTCCACGGAAGTCGTAAATAGGGTTCATGAGAATCACTCATCTTTAATTAGGGCCATGACGAACATTTAGATGAGTCGCGCGTAACACGGCTCTGTCCTTAATGGGTAAGCAGAATTCAACCAAACTCTTTGGAAAGGCGATCCTTCAGGCGCTGCATGTCCTGCTCCACCCTGGCAGCGCTGATAACGTCGTAGCTCGCAAACACAAGGCAAGACTTGCGTCCCACAAAGTGTGTAGTTGGCTGTATTTGCTGCAAAGACTTCGTCAACCGAATGGTGTCAATACGATCTCTACGACGCGCTGTGAGGACAACTGTGACGCCTTCAGCCACCAGAAGCCTGGCGGCAGCTTCCCTGATACTGCTCGCCGCACCGGTGACGACGGCCACTTTTCCATTCAGATTTTGCATTTGCATGAGTCGATAACTCCCTGCAAACAGTGGAAATCAGTCTTCGCAGCTGTCGAGATACTTTTTGGACATGCGTGCGCCCTGTACCTGGATACTCGCCAACGCAGTTCTGATCTGCTGCAAGTCATTCGAATCCAGGGACACATCCACCGCGCCATTGTTTTCCTGCAAATGCGCAAGCTTTGTCGTGCCCGGGATTGGGACAATCCATGGCTTCTGAGCCATCAACCATGCCAGCGCGATTTGCACAGGGGTTGCGTTCTTGCGCGCAGCGATGCCATTGAGCAAGTCTAGGAATGGTTGGTTAGCACGCATCGCGTCAGGAGTAAAACGCGGGAATTCAGCGCGCAGGTCTGAGCCATCGGTTACGAAGGTTGAAGCGGGAGTGATCTTACCGGTGAGGTAGCCCATGCCGACCGGGCTCCATGGCACAAAGCCGATACCCAGCTCTTCACAGACCGGAATCACATCGGCCTCGCGATCACGAGTCCAGAGGGAATACTCGCTTTGCAGCGCAGCAACAGGATGCACCGCGTGAGCGCGGCGCAAGTTATCGACGTTGGCTTCGGACAGGCCGTAGTGCTTGATCTTGCCTTCCTGAATCAGGTCCTTGAGCGCACCGGCAGTGTCCTCAATCGGCGTATTGGGATCGACACGATGCTGATAAAACAAATCGATTACATCGGTGCGCAGACGCGTCAGGCACTGCTCGACGACTTTCTTGATGTGCTCTGGACGGCTGTTGAGGTTTGGATAATTGTCCAGATCAAAACCGAACTTCGAGGCGAGCGTTATCTTGTCCCGAAAAGGGGCCAAGGCCTCACCGACCAGTTCTTCGTTTGCACGCAGACCATAAACTTCTGCGGTATCAAAGAAGGTGACGCCCGACTCATAGGCTGTGCGGATCACTTTGATCGCCGCGTTTTTTTCAGTCGGGCCGCCGTATCCGCCGCTCAGGCTCATGCAACCAAAGCCGATTTCCGAAACGATCAAGCCGCTGTTACCAAGTTCACGCTGTTTCATGGTGATTCTCCAGATTGAATGAGTTCAAGACATCTCCGGCGCTGAGCGCAGCAGATGAGGAATGGAACAAATCGAGTTGGTCAGGCTGACCAGTTCTGCAACCAGTAGGCATAAGGCACAGGAAGCACGGACTGGGGAGCTTCGACGCCTAGCTCGCGAGCGGCGTGGTAGGTCCAGTGAGGGTTGGCAAGCAGGGTTCGGGCAAACATCACCAGATCCAGCCGCCCCTCACGGATGAATGCGTCGGCTTGTTTGGGATCGGTGATCATCCAGCTGGTCGCCACCAGCAGGTCGGTCTCATGGCGGACACGCTCCGCGTAAGGGACCATGAAGTTGGGGCCCCATGGCGCCTGCTCGCCTGGAGTGGAACCGGCCAACCCAACGTCCACCAGATCCAGGCCAGCAGCCTTGGCCCATTGCAGCACTTGCAGGGATTCGGCAAAAGACTGTTCTGCGCCGTCATCGAACTCGACAACGCCCAGGCGCATCGTCAGTGGCAGGTCATGCGGCCATACCTCACGAACCGCAGCTAGCGTTTCGAGGATGAACCGAGCACGATTTTCCAGCGAGCCGCCATAATGGTCAGTGCGGTTATTGGCGTGGCGAGAAAGGAAACTTTGTCCCAGAAAACCATGGGCAAAATGAAGCTCAATCCACTCGAATCCAGCCTCCAGAGCACGGGAGGCGGCATCCACGAAGTCCTGTTGGGTTGCCAGAATGTCCGGCTGGGTCATCTCCCTGGGCACATAGGATGAGTCGGCCACGTAGGGTATTGCGCTAGGCCCCACAGGTTCCCACGCACGAGGATCAGTGCGTTCGAGTGGCAAACCTCCCTCCCAAGGCGGAGTACATCCAGCCTTGCGGCCTGCGTGGCCAATCTGGATTCCAGGCACAGCCCCCGCAGCTTTGATCGACGAAACTACCTGAGCAAAACCGGGGATATGCTCGTCGCTCCACAGACCTGCATCTCCTGGGGTAATGCGCCCTTCGGGCGTTACAGCAGTCGCCTCGACAACAACAAGGCCAACACCGCCCCGAGCCAACATGGCGTAATGCGCCTGATGCCACTCATTCAACATGCCGTCCTGTGCTTGGTACTGACACATTGGCGACGCCACGATACGGTTACGTAGCGTGACGCCCTTGACGAGGATGGGTTCGAAAAGAGAGGGCATGCGAGGTGCTCCTGAAAGTGATGTCCCAATGTAGTGGGATCGCCCTCAGGGTATTTGCCGGATCCATCGCCATTGTTGCCTAAAACGAGCTTTTGCCATGAACGGCCCAGTCGGCTTATCAACGTGCGCGGTGCTGTTGGCGACGAAAAGGAAGACGGCGGCGAGACGCGACGATACTTACGCTTGCTTGTATCAACGAATGGCTGAAAAGTCTCGCGCTGCTGCGAGAGACCAGACTCGCAAATGACTCAAGGCCTAACCGCGCCGACAGGATCTCGGCGCGGTAGTAACCCATCAAACGCTGATCGTTGGGACGCCATCCATGAGCTTTTCAAGACTGATCGGCAGATCGCGTACTCGTTTGCCGGTGGCGTGATAGACAGCATTCGCCACCGCAGCCGCAAGCCCTGTCACACCGATTTCACCCACCCCCCGAGCACCAAACTCGTTGAGGTTGTAGTCCGGGTAATCGAGCAGGATCACATCGATATCTGGCTGATCAGCGTGCACCGGCACCATGTACTCGGCGTAGTTGTTGTTCACGGGCATGGCATTGCGCTCGTCGTAATCGGCAGATTCGAAAAGCGCCATTCCGATGGCCATCACAATGGCGCCTTCGACCTGGTTACGCGCGGTCTTGGCGTTGATGATCTTGCCCACATCGATGGCACTCACCACTCGCGATACCCGCAGCCGGGAAATGCCCTGATCCCAACGCACTTCGACGAAATGCGCGCCGAAGCTACTGAACGCATGTTTGGCGGTATCCGCCATTCCGGTGTGAGCGTCACCCTCCGCGCTGGCAATCTTCAAGCGATTGAGGACGTCTGCGAATCCAAGGCTTGTAGCCCCATCTTCCAAGCGGCCATTGCTCACTTTGATTGCATCAGCCTTGCTGGTGGCAAAACCGCCGTCAGCAGATGCTGCGAAGCTCTTGAGTTGGGTCAAAGCCGCCCGCGTGGCTTCGGCGACGGCAGGCAGTACGCTTGCAGTAATCCACGAACCACCGGAAACGGGGGCTGGCGGATAGGATGAGTTGCCCAGTTCGACTTCGATCCTGTCCAGCGCCAGCCCAGTGATGTCGCTGACGCATTGCGCGATCACCGTGTAGGTCCCTGTGCCAATATCCTGGGCCCCGCAATACACCACGGCACGGCCATCGGATTTCAGTGATACGCGTGCCTGGGCCGGAGTGCGGAAGGCATCCCAGTTGCACTGAGCCATACCGTATCCAATCACTTCATGGCCATCGCGCATGCTGCCTATTCCAGGCGTGCGCTTAGCCCAGCCAAAACGCTCGGCGCCTTGGGCAAGCGCTTCGCGCAAGTGATTACCAGACCAAGGCAGTTTTTCCTGCTCGTTGTGTTCAGCCCAATTCAATTGGCGGAATGCGAGCGGGTCCATCCGGCACTTTTCGGCCAGCTCATCAATGGCTGACTCCAAAGCAAACAAACCCGGTGCAGCACCCGGCGCACGCATCGAGGTGGGCGCCCCTCGATTGACCTGCACAGTGCCATGGGTGGTCTCCACGTTGGCGCAGGAATAGAGGCTGGCACTCATGGAGCCACAGTTTTCGACATATTGGTCGCCGAACCCGGTGGTGTTGAGTGATTCATGGCGAAGGGACACCAATTTGCCTTTGGCATCAGCTGCCAGACGCATCCGTTGCTGCGTTTCCGGACGGTGCCCTACAGTCGTGAACATTTGTGCGCGGGGGACAACCAGCTGTACCGGTCGACCCACTACTTTGGCGGCTGCGCAGGCGGCGACCGAATGCGGCCAGATCCAGAGCTTCCCGCCAAAGCCGGAGCCAATGAACGGTGCCCTGACTTCTACGCGCTCGGTCGGCAAGCCAAAAACCTGGGCCAACGTATTGCGATGAACGACGACTGATTGAGTGGCTTCGTACACCACCAGCTTGCCGTTCTCCCAGAGCGCGACTGTCGCGTGCATCTCCATCGGGTTGTGCGTTTCAACCGGAGTGGTGTAAGTCGCATCCACAGTCTGCACGGCATCATCGAAAGCTGCGGCAGGATTACCCCGCTTATGCCCCTGACCACCGTCAGCGGGTGCACCTTGCTTCAAACCCTGTTTCAGATTGGCGAATGAAGCACCACCGGCATAACCGACCTTCACCTTGTAAGCGGCTTCGCGCGCATGCTCGAATGTGTCAGCAATCACAAGAGCGACGAACTGACCGGCGTAACGAATGACTTCGTCTTCGAACGGCAGCCGCTTCTCATCTGTCCGCGACCCCGTCAGCACACCGGCCAGGGAGAACGGCACAGGTGAGGTGTGGAAAGCTTGGGGAAAGTTGCCGTGATGCAGAATCTCGATCACGCCTGTCGAGCGGCGCGCGGCTTCGATATCCAGCGACTTGATCGAACCACTCGCGATGGTGCTGTAGACGCCGTAGGCGAAGACCATGTCGTTGGGATGCTGGTCGGCGGCATATTGCGCACGGCCAGTGACTTTCAAGCGCCCGTCGATGCGACGTGGGGAGGCGCCCATGATTGACTCGCTCATGCGAACGCTCCTGTGCCCAGTGTCGAGAGATTACGCACGATGGCCTGCTGTCCCAGCGGGATCTTGTACGCGTTGTGCGCATAAGGTTTCGCACCTTGCAGCGCTATGGCGGCGGCCTTGGCGAAGTTCTCCGCAGTAGCCGTCGCTCCACGCAATGCACGCTCGGCTTCAAGCGCACGCCAGGGCTTGGTCCCCACGCCGCCCATTGCAATACGGGCTTCGCGGATGACTTGGCCGTCCATCACCAGGATCACGGCACTGGACGCCAGAGCGAACTGGTATGACGCGCGATCACGCAGCTTCAGATAGGCGGATTTATTGTTCGGCAAAGGCGCGTTGAGCGTGACATGGGTGATCAATTCATTGGGCTCAAGCGCATGCTCTTTCCAGGGCGTGGTGCCTGGCAGCAAATGGAAGTCCAGGAAGTCGATTTCACGCTTGCCAGCCGGTCCTTGCACTTGGACGGTAGCGCCAATCACCGCCATGGCTACGCACATGTCAGACGGGTGGGTAGCGATGCATTGATCGCTGGTTCCCAACACTGCATGCACGCTGCGGTTGTGACCACCAATGGCCGCGCAGCCTGAACCTGGTACTCGTTTGTTGCAGGCCGAAACACCGTCACGGAAATAGTTACAGCGCACTCGCTGCATGACATTGCCGCCAGTGGTCGCCTTGTTACGCAGTTGGGTGGTTGCGCCTGATAAAAGCGCTTGGGAAAGGACTGCATAATCGCGTTTGATACGCGGATGATGTGCCAGCTCAGTGTTCGTGACCATGGCGCCAATACGGGTTCGGCCATCGCTCAAGGTCTCGATCTGATCAAGACCCAGGGTATGCACATCAATCACCCGGTCAGGCTGCATGACGTCGATCTTGACCAAGTCCAACAGGGTCGTCCCTCCCGCGAGAAAAGCCGTCGCTTCGGTACGGGCGTGAGCGGCGATGGCCTGTTCGGGGCTGGTGGCGCGGGTATATTCCAAGGCTCTCATCAGCTGGCTCCTTGCACTTTGCTACGGGCATCCTGCACGGCGGCCAGGATGTTTTTGTAGGCACCACAGCGGCAGATATTGCCACTCATGGCTTCACGCACACTGGCATCGTCGGCGCCGATATTCGGATCCTTGATAATGGCCGCAGCGGTCATCATCTGGCCCGACGTGCAGTACCCGCACTGGAACGCATCGTGAGCCCAGAACGCTTCCTGAATGGGGTGCAGTTGGCCGTTGTGTTCCAAGCCTTCGATGGTGGTGATCTCGTCACCCTGGTGCATTGCCGCCAAGGAAAGACAGCTGTTCACTGGCTGACCGTTGATATGCAATGTACAAGCGCCGCACTGCCCGTGATCGCAGCCCTTTTTGGTGCCGGTCAACTTCAAGCGATCTCGCAAGACGTCCAGGAGTATTGCGTTACCGGGGACATTGAGCGTATGGGGCTGCCCGTTAACCTTCAAAGTGATCCGCTGCTCCCCTTTGGCCAGCGGCTTTTCGCTGTCATCGATTGGGGTGGCCAGTTGTGCGGCCTGGGCCCATACGGGCGCTGTTGCAGCAGCCATACCAGAGATGCCAATAGTGCGCAGGAAGTTGCGACGCGAGGGGGTGGCTAATTCCTTGAACAATTGGCCGGGGCTATCTGGGTCGGGGCTATTTTTTTCGGTCGGTTCGGTCATTGTGAGGGTCCTCATTGGCTTTTATGGTTTAGGTCACGGTGCTGACATCCATATGGCGGTTATCCAGGGAGATGCCCTTGGCCGGTTCCGCCTGTTTTTAGCTGCCAACGTGCAATGGTCAGTGACCAGTCATGGCCGTCAGATCATTGCTTTACTGGAAACGCATTCGTTTGATGTCACGTTGTGGTGGCTCCCCGAAGAGGCGGCTGTATTCACGGCTGAATTGGGATGAGCTTTCATATCCCACCAGCCCCCCGGCACTGCTGGCATCAACGTTTTCGCTGAGCATCAGATGCCGGGCGGCTTGAAGGCGCAGTTGTTTCTGGTACTGCAACGGGCTCATGCCTGTCACTGCGCGAAAGTGCTGGCGAAATGTGGAGGGACTCATGTGCGCCGTTGCAGCCAGATCATCCATGCGCAACGTTTGACAGAAATTGAGCTTAAGCCAGGCAACGGATTTGGCGATGTGCTGACTCGGGGAGCCAGCGCTTAGCACATGCAGCATTTGCGGGCCGTGTGCGCCACTGAGCAACCTGATTACGATCTCTTCTTTGATCAGCGGAGCAACCGTGCTGATCAGTTCGGGCTCGTCGAGCAGAGCAACCAGGCGTTCGAGAGCATCCAGTACACCCGCCTCAAGATCATTTACGGTCAGGGGACGGAACCCGCCATCCTTGATGCGCTGCGACAATTGAAGCCGTTCGGCAATTTGCACGACAGTCGTGCTATCAAAAGTAAGCATCATGCCGAGAAAGGGCTGGGAAGCACTGGCTTCGATCACATTGGATATAACGGGTAAGTCAACGCTGGTGACCATGGATTGGCCGGGGGAATAAGTCATCACCTCGCCCCCGACGACGACCTGCTTACGCCCTTGAAGCGTTAGCCCGATACCCAAGCCGTAGATGCAGTGCAATGGCACGGTCAGCTTGTGGCGTCGGTGCAGACTCAAACCCGAAATGGCGGTATCCATGTCTCCGTCACTGCGCAGCACCAGGCCAACCGCGCTAGCGAGTCGATGGGTATTATTGACGGATGAATGATTGGAAGCGCTCGGCATGAGCTTCTCTCTTGAGAGGGTTTTAAAGTGAGTCACGTGCAATCCCATTACTGACACGGACGATATCGGACATCACCGCGAGAGCGATCTCTGCCGGAGTTTTACTCCCAAGGTTCAACCCTATCGGGGCACGAATCCGGGAAAGCGAGCGCTCAGTCAGCCCGCCGATTCTGCTGACTCTCTCCAGGCGTTTTTCACTGGTACGACGCGACCCCATGGCGCCGATGTAAAAAGCGGACGTGCGCACAGCTTCGAGCAAAGTCAGATCATCCAGTCGCGGATCGTGAGTCAGAGCAACTACGGCGGTCGCTGCATGACATCCAAACTGGGAAATGTAGGTAGCAGGTAGCGCCTCTACAACTTTGACTCCCTCAAGAGAAAACCGGGAAGTCAGCTCTCGGCGCGGGTCGCAGACGATTACTTCAAACCCAAGCGAAACGGCAAAGCTTGCGCAAAACTCTGCCACCGGGGACAAGCCTGCCACCAGCAGCCTGTGCGCCGCGCCGATTCGGATGGAGACATTGACGCCTGCAACGACCACCACAGCCGTAGGCGCAGAAGCCACTTCCAGCGTACGAGTCGTCGTCCCCAGGACAATATGTCGAATCGAAAGACTTCGTCCCTCCAGTGAGTTCAGCAAGATTGCAAAATGCTCCAGCGCTTCACAATCCGAATCAAAGCGCTCGACAAGCACATCTAGAACCCCGCCACACGGTAGCTCTCTCGATGGCGTCAGCCCTCCTTCACCATATCGAAGGACTTGGCTGTGCAAGCCAAAATCACCAAGTCCAAGCCTTTGCAGAAAGTCATCTTCGACACAACCGCCCGACAGCGAGCCTCGAAACTCCCCCGTTTCAAGTGCCACGAGCATCGCACCCGGTCCGCGAGGTGCCGAACCATAGGTCGATAAAACAGTGCTTAGCCATACGCTATGGCCCTGTTGAAGCCACTCCAATCCTTGATGGATAACTTGAAGGTCAAGGTTATTCATGCCGACGCAACCTAGGTTATCGAACCGCAGAAAAGGGAGGTCGGCTTGGGCGAGAAACTTGACCCTGCCTACCTGGCTCATGCGCTAGGAGAGGACCCACCGCGACAATAACGTCGCGAGCACAGCCAAGAGTATGGCCCGTCATGCTGACTGGCACTTGCCCAATCGGAGCGCGTTATTGCCTATTCCAACTGTTAAGAGCGTGGAAAACCGACTTGTAACTGATTATTACGGGCAAAAGAGTGCTTGAAATGATCGCCAGGCGACGGTCTGCGGTGCCGGTGGGATCATCATTAACACCGCGAGGGCGATGGCGAGCCCTATAAAGCATGCGGCAGCATAACCCACGCTTTCCGGCCCCAGGACGTCATGACTCGCCCGCCCAAGAAGTTCCGATTGGACCAACGCCGCCGAATGCCATTAGGCACCACCCAACGACGGTGCCGGTGAACCCGGCCAGACATTCAAGAATGTCTGCCAGATGCGTATAGGCCGTGAACATCCCGCAAAACACAAGAATCGACAGCAGAGCATGCCCCAGCATCAAGGGACTTTTGAGTACGCGCATCTGCACAAAAAGCGACTGTTTGAAGGCAACCCTGCTGTACTGCTCAGCGCAGGCATCACTGGCATGCAGCGCTCGTAACCGTCAGCTATCGGGCCAAATGCAGGCAATAGCAGCGCAAAGGGCTTCAATGGCCAGACGTCAGAATGAGCATACGCCGCCCGCTCGACGTGTGCTCATTCGTTACCCGATGGAAAGATACATCCGCCCCCACGTAAAAGCGTTTTCACCTCTTCGCTCAGCTGTGCAGGGCTTTGGCTCAACTGTTCAAAGAGCTTCGAGCCTGGGCGTACGTACGATTGCGAATCGTGTTTCGCACTCCACAAGACGATGTTCAGCAAGATCGGAACGAGGTCTATGCCCTTCTCGGTCAACCCATAAAAGTCCTTGCGCCGGTCATCGGGGCTGGGCTTCTTCGACAGAATTCCCTGTTCCTCAAGAAAGGCAAGACGGGATGCCAGGACGTTGGTCGCGATGCCCTCCTCCGACTTGAGGAACTGGCCGTAGGTCTTTTTCCCAGTAAAGACGATGTCGCGGATGATCAGCAGCGACCACTTGTCGCCGAATATCTCCACGCCGTAATTCACTGCGCAGTGAGACCGGAAGGCCTCTTTAGGTATGGTTTTCATGACCGGATCTTAGCATTGCTTGCGCATTGCAAGTAAATATTCAGATTGTTACTTGCTTTTAGCAAGTAACAAGACCAGCATGATTTCCGTGGCAAGCGCGGTCGTCGAAGCGTTCGACGCCCTGCCCATGAGGATTCAGCATATGAGCACTATCAGCGTCATCGGCTCAGGTGGCATGGCCACCACTATCGCCAGCGTTGCTGCCCGGGCCGGTCACGCTCCTCAGAAGGGCCAAACCATGCTTGTTTTCATCAGTGGCGGTACCGGCCAGGTTGGTTCGTACGTCGTCTCCGACCTCATTGCAGCCGGTCACGAGGTCGTCGCTCTGAATGGCTCAGACGCGTCGCGAGCGTCTTTGCGCTCGGGGAGGCGCCGGCGGGCTTTTCGGGGTCGGCAAACTCTCCACCACGCGCCTTGACGCTGACGGCGGGGCGCCGGATCGCAAATGCGCCCGGCACGGTCCTCTCGCACCTTTTGCCACACTCCATCACTCACAAGGAGCACGCATATGCACGTTTTTGTAACCGGCGGCACCGGCCATTCCGGTCCGTACATCATCAGCGACCTTATCGCGGCCGGCCATGAGGTCACCGCCCTGGCCCGCTCCGATACGGCCGCGGCGCAGGCTGCGGCACTCGGCGCCAAGGTGCGTCGCGGCAATCTGGAGGATCTCGACGGGCTCAAGGAGGCGGCCGCAGCTTCGGACGGCGTCATCCACGTCGCGCACCGACAGGATCTGATGCCAACAGGCGGGATCAACGCCGTTGCGGCCGCGGAGCTTGAGATCATGCTCGCCTATGGTGAAGCGCTAGCCGGAAGCGGAAAGCCGCTGGTCGTTTCTGGAAGCGTCGGTTCGCCTGGGTGGGAGGGTCTAGGCCGGCCGGCCACCGAGGAGGACGCACCCCTTCCCGGTGGCGATCCGTACAAAAACACCCTGCGGGTTCGCAACATCGTTGAAACCACGGTGATCGGTCTCGCTGAAAAGGGCATACGGTCTTCGATCGTGCGGATCCCTGAGATCATGCACAGCTCCACCGATAACGCCGGCTTTCTGCCGCTGTTGATCGGGCTGGCCAAGGAAAAGGGCGTCGTTGGCTATCCCGCAGACGGCACCAACCGTTGGGGCGCCGTGCACGCCCGTGACCTCGCCACCGTGTTTCGCCTGGCGCTGGAGAAAGGCGCTGCGGGCAGAAGCTGGCATGCAATCGCCGACGTGGCTGTCCCCTACCGCCAGATCGCCGAAGCCATTGCCAGCCGGTTGAATCTGCCGGCCGTGCCGATTCCCGGGGACGTGCTGATGCTGCCTGGCTACTTCGGCTTCCTTGCGAATCTGGTCACGCTGGACACCCCGACATCGAACGCCATCACACGCCGGGTTCTTGGCTGGGAACCGACCCAGCCGGGGCTCTTCGACGATCTTGATAACGGTCATTACTTCCCCGCCGACTGATTAGACGGCGGGACGCCTTCGAGCCGCACTGCGCCCGGTGGGTGGCAAGCCGCGACGGCGTACCCAGTCTATAAACGACAGAAATACCTGATTCCAACAGGAGGCTGCACATGAGCACTATCAGCATCATCGGTTCGGGAGGCATGGCCACGGCTGTCGCTGCCCGTATCGCCAAGGCCGGACACACCGTCGAGGTGGTCAGCCGCAATCCCGCCAAGGCGCAGGCGCTTGCCGACAAGCTCGCTCGCGGGGCAATCACGGGGACTTACGGCGCCACTCCGGTGGGCGACATCGTCATTTTCGCCGTGCCATACACCAGTGCGATGGCGGTACTGGCCGACTTTGGGAAAGCGCTCGACGGTAAGGTGATCATCGATATCACTAACCCGATCGCTTCCGATCTCTCGGGCCTCGTTACCCCCCTGGGCAGTTCCGGCGCGCAGGAGATCGCCAAGGGCGCCCCCGCCAGCGCCCATGTAGTCAAGGCGTTCAATACCCTCTTCGGCCATGTACTTGACAAAAATGAACGTCTGGACGCGTTCATCGCGGCGGACGATGCGCATGCCAAGGCGCGCGTGTCGGCCTTTCTCGAGAGTCTCGGCCTGCGTCCGCTGGATGTCGGCGGCCTGCAAATGGCCCAGACGCTGGAGTGGCTCGGTCTGATGATGATCGGCCTGGCTAAAAACGGCGCTGGCAGCTGGGACATCGCCATGAAGGTCGATATCGGCTGAAGCACCGATAGCACTTTCTCATCATCAGGCCCACAACGTGTCCGATCAGATCGGACACTTCCCGGGTAATGAAATGGAGAGATTTCGATGAGCACACAAGAGAATGTTCAGACCGTAAAGCGTTTCTTTGCAGCCTTGGGCCGCGGCGATAAGACAGGTCTGCTGGCGTTGTCCGCCGAAGATATCCAATGGATTATTCCAGGCGAGGGTTGGCCGCTTGCCGGCACGCACCTCGGACACCAGGGCCTGGCAGATTTGCTGCAGAAGGCGTCCGAAATAGAAACCTCATTCCCGCAGCCCCCCGAATATGTAGCGCAGGGAGACCGGATTATCGTGGTCGGATTCGCCACCGGGAAAGTCAAGGCCACGAACAAGACATTCGAGGACCATTTTGTCTTCGCCATGACTGTTCGAAATGGCAAAGTGACAAACATCCGCGAATACATAGACACGCAAGCACTGGCACGTTCCTCTAAGAGAGGGTGAGCTGTTCGTTATAAGCTCGCTGAAGCCAACCTCACACTTGAATAGAATTTACGCCGGAGTCGCCATGCAGATGCAGACCAGGGACGGGCCGTTTGAAGGTTCATGCCACTGTGGGAATGTCCGCCTGGCCATTTCCCATTCACCCCTTCACCTGATCAAGTGCAATTGCTCGATCTGTTTCAGACTGGGAGCACGTTGGGCTCATTACGACGCTTCGATGGTCAAAATTGAAGGACATCCCCGGCACACGTCAGCGTACGTATGGGGTGGAAAAACCTTGCAGACGTTTCGCTGCAACACCTGCGGATGCGTCACGCACTGGGAGGCGCTGGCCCCGGAAGCGGGCGCCGAGGTGGGCATCAACATGAACAACTTCGATCAGAGTCTGGTCCAGCGCATCGCGGTGAGAAATTTTGATGGTGCCAACACCTGGACCTACCTCGACTGAATGCACACATCGGGTCAGGAACCAGGACTCGCGCCTACTTCGGCAGCCCGCGCCAGGGCTTGCGTGTCGACGTACTCGCGAATGCTCGTCAACTTTCCATTGCGCACGGTAATCGCGAAGACCCAATGGTCCTCGAAAGTCTTATTCGTGGCTTTGACTTTGCCCTCAGTGAAGCCGATCACCAGAACCCGATCTCCCTGCGCTACGTACTCCGGGGGTGTCGGGGATGAAATTTCCATTGCGCAAGCCTTCTGAAGCAGATCGTCCAGTCCCGAGTGCCCGCGATGCGTGCCGGCCAGCGGCCAATCCCTTCCCGGAATGATCCACTCAATATCATCGGTAACCAGCGCGAGCAGATCCTGCCTGTTGCCGGCCCCCATCGCTGCAAAAAAGTCCTTCACTGTCTGGATATTTTGTTGAATGCTCATCGAGTTTTCTCCACTTTCGAGGATTGCCTTGCTAGCGCCAGCCAGCATCGCATCGGAAATTGCGAGCACGAGTGTCAGTCGAACTTGACCAGGTCCTTGAAGATCAACTGACCCCAACTATTCCCGCGCGCCTGCACAAGCAGGCCACCTTCGGCAAGCCCGCCAAGTGTGATCGGCGAGAAACCGAGACGTTGCGCAAGCGCCGCGACATCCGCTGCGGCATGGTCATCGTCGCTCGCCAGGAACACCACCCGCCTGCCACCCTTCACGGCGGGGTCCTGGTCAAGGACGGCAGCGCCCAAATGATTGAAGCCCCTCACCAGCCTTGCGCCGGTGAAGGCCTGCGCCACGACCCGGGAAGAAGGCTGACCTCCCAGCTCTTCAGGGGGCACGCCGTAGGCGTTGGTCACGTCGATGATGGTTTTTCCTTTCCAGGTCGCCAGCGCCTTCGCGACATCGCGGTGCGACTCGAAACGGACAGCCAAAAAGACGATATCCGCCTCCAGGGCCGAGGCCAGGTCTTTGGCAATGATCCCGGGTCCGATCGCGGCCGCAGCGGATGCAAAACTTTGCGGGTCACGGGTGGTGGCGACCGACACTTCGATGCCGTTGCGGGCAAACGCCTTGGCCAAAGCCTGGCCGATATTGCCGAAGCCGATAATTGCGTAGCTCATAGGGTTTCCTTGGGTGTTGTAGGCCCCATGGCGCCCCGATCAACTGAACGGAGCGCCATGGGGCGGGCGTGTCAGAGTTGCGCCAGGCCGCCGTCGACGGCGACTTCGCTGGCGGTCATGAAACTGCTGTCCGACGAGGCCAGGAAGGCAGCGACGGCGCCGATCTCCGCCGGGTCGGCCATGCGCTGAAGTGGGGTCATCGCGGCATAGGCCTTCTGGCCCTCCTCGCCCAGTGCTTGCTTGGCGAGTTCGGTCGCCGTAGCTCCGGGCGACAGCACGTTGACCCGGATGCCGGTACCCTTCAGGTCGTGCGCCCAGGTCCGCGCCAGGTTGCGCACTGCCGCCTTGCTCGCGCTGTAGGCACTCATTCCCGGGGCGCCCGTGGTGCCGGCGCTGGAACCGGTCAGGATGATCGAACCGCCCTGGCCCATCAGCGGGAGCGCCTTCTGTACTGTGAAAATCGTACCCTTGACGTTGGTATCGAAGTGTTCGTCGATGTGCTCAGCGGTGATCTCGCCCAGTTGGGCCTGGCTTCCCGCACCGGCATTGGCGAAGACGATATCCAGGGTACCGCGCTCGGCCTTCACCGCAGCATAAAGACGCTCGAGGTCGGCCTCATTGGACACCGAGCCCCTCACCGCGCGGGCATTAGGCCCAAGTTCGGCCACCACGGCGTCGAGCGTTTCCTGCCGGCGACCGAAGATGAAGACGATGGCGCCCTCCTCGATGAAGCGCTGTGCTGCTGCGCGGCCGATGCCGGTCGCGCCGCCGGTGATCACGGCGGTTTTGCCATTCAATCTGGTCATGTCGTGCATCCTTCGTTGAAGTTATCCGAAAGCAGAGAACTGCTTGCTTGAGAACGAGGATGCAGTCCTGATAACCTAACGACAAGTATGCACATTTTGGTAAGTATCAAAAAATGACGACATCACCTGAAATCTGCGGCACCGGCTGCGGGCTCAACGCCACGCTGCGCATCATCTCCGGCAAGTGGAAACCGTTGGTCCTTTTTTTCCTGCGCGACGGCGCAAAACGCTATGGCGAGCTCAAGCGCTTGATCCCGGGCGTCAGTGACAAGGTGCTGATCCAGTCCCTGAAGGATCTGCAAGCCGATCGCGTACTGGCGCGAACCGACTACAGGGAGGTGCCTCCACGCGTGGATTACACGCTGACCCCGCTGGGTCGCGGCCTGGCTGAGGCAATCATCCCGCTGTGCACCTGGGGAACCGAGAACGCGGCGCAGATGGCAGACATCTTCGCCGAGCGCGAAACTTCGTCCTGACCAGCTGTGAAAACCGCTCCGTCGGACGATCCTGCGCAGGGGGGTGAGCAAATCGAAAGCCGTCAGTGATGTCCAAGCGCGGTCGAGGGCAGCCGTTGGCCGTTGCGCCTCTGAGCACCCCGCTGGTCGCAAATACCCGGGGCCGGCGCCGTAGCGTCCACACTCAACGTTGCGACTCTCAAGGAGGCGTAGCGTATGAACATCAACCCACTGAGTGTGGTGGTCGCGACACTGCTTTGCGCAGCCAGCCTGACCAAGCTCGCAGACCCACCGAAAAAACATAGCGGGATCACTGTCGAGAAAGTAACTCCTTCCTCCCAGCCAGCGACAAACTCGGCATATTCGGCCACGTACGACGACGTTGCCGATACAGCGGATGGAAACATCCAGGCGACCGGCAGTAACGCTGCCCAGTTGGCGCATCCCGAAGTTCAAGGAGCAGCAGAGCGATCCACTGACGATGTGAATGCCCTGCGAAAGAGCAGTGAATGAAGCTGCTGTCTCAGAGGTGTTAGAAACCGCCTTCTGAGTGTCCGAAGCCCGAAACGATCTCTGCCATCGCTGGCTGCACTATCATCCGGCAAGGTAACCAAACCTCTCATCTCGGGCTTCGCACATTACCTCAGGCAACGGAACGGCTGTCTGCTTGAATGGTTCTCTTGAAGAATCCGCCACCGCCCGGTCTTGACTGATGATCTTCCTCACCCGCGTGTGAACTGCACTTATCGGGAAGCCTTGTTGGGCAGGTAACCTAAGCAGACTCTCAGACACGTGCGTGCGCTCAATGCTGCCGATTGCCGAGTTGCCGCAGGGCTGTGCGCAGCCTGGCCGAGAACCGTCGACCGGCCTTTCAACACTACTTGCTTTGGGGGAGGTTTTTTATCGGGCGCTTTTGCACCATCATGGGCCGCATGCCTGCAGCCCATTCTGACCGAGCCCGTTGATGAATTCCGACGTCCCCACCTTGAAGCCCTTCAGCCGCTATCAAAAATTCGTGGTCGGCCTGCTGGCTACCCTGCAGTTCGCGGTGATTATCGACTTCATGCTCATGGCCCCGCTGGGCGCGATGATCATGCCGGCGCTGAGCATGTCCGCCCGCCAGTTTGGCCTGGTGGTCAGCGCCTATGCGTTCAGCGCCGGTCTTTCCGGCCTGCTGACAGCTGGCTTTGCCGATCGCTTCGATCGCAAGAAACTGCTGCTGTTCTTCTACAGCGGGTTCGTCATCGGCACCCTCTGGTGTGGCCTGGCGGCCAGCTTCGAGACCTTGTTGCTGGCACGCGTGGTCACCGGTATCTTCGCCGGGGTGATCGGCTCGATCGTGCTGGCCATCGCCGCCGACCTGTTCGCCCCGCAATCTCGCGGCCGGGTGATGGGTGTGATCCAGACCGCCTTCGCCGCGAGTCAGGTGCTGGGGTTGCCGGTGGGTCTGTATCTGGCCAACCACTGGGGATGGCATGCGCCTTTCCTGCTGCTGGCGGCCATGGGCGCCGCCGGGGGGCTGGTGATCCTGCTGGTCATGCGTCCGGTGGCCGACCACCTGGCCACGCGTCAGGAGCACACAGCTTTTGCTCACCTGTTCAACACCCTGGCGGCGCGACGCCACTGGGCTGCCTTCGCCGCGACCGGCCTGCTGACCACCGGCGGCTATATGCTGATGCCGTTCGGCAGCGCCTTCACCGTCAATAATCTGGGCATCGACATCGGCAGCCTGCCCTCCGTGTACCTGTTCACCGGTCTGTGCACCATTGTCACCGGCCCGCTGATTGGCCGCGCCAGCGACGCTTTCGGCAAGCTGCCGGTGTTCTACCTGGGCAGCGCGCTGACCATCATCATGGTCACGATCTACACCCACCTCTCCAACGTGCCGTTGCCTTGGGTCATCCTGGTCAACGCCGTATTGTTCGTGGGCATTTTTTCCAGGATCATCCCCTTCCAGGCCATGGTCGCCGGGGTCCCGGAGCCGTCTCATCGCGGCGCGTTCAACGCTGTCAGCGCGGCCATCCAGCAGTTGTCAGGCGGTTTCGCCTCGCTGGTGGCCGGGCACATCGTACTGATCGGTGCCGATGGCAAGTTGCAGCATTTCGACGTGGTGGGTTACTTGCTGGTCGCGACCACGCTGGCTGCCGGTTATCTGGTCTGGCGGGTACAGCGCGGCCTGTTGGCACGCCCTTGAGTGGCAGACAGGCTTTCGCCCCTGCGTGCAGGCTGGCCGCCAGACCCCGGCTTATCCGGGGGCGAACCGATGCTGACCTTTGCCGCGGCGCTTGGCTTCATACATCGCCGAGTCGGCGGCGCGCATCAGCTCTGCAACGGTGTTCCCGTTGCTTGGCAGACAGGCAATGCCTACGCTTGCGCCCAGGCGGAAACTGTCCTGATCGGCGCTCACCTGGCCGATCAGCTTCTGCGCGACAGCGGCTGCATCGTCCGGCCCGTTGACGCCCTCAATGATTACAGTGAACTCGTCACCGCCGATCCTCGCCAATTGGTCGTAGGGTCGCAGACAGGCCTGTAATTGATGGCTGACCCATCGCAGTGCCTCGTCGCCACGATCATGGCCAAACAGGTCGTTGATCTGCTTGAAACCGTCCAGGTCAAGGTACAGCAGGGCACTCATCTGGCCGCTACGCTGATTGCGCGAAATGGCCGCCTGTAACGCCTGTATGAAGCCGCGGCGGTTGAGCAATCCGGTCAGCGCATCGGTGATCGTCATGACTTCGAGTTGGCGATGAAGCTCGCGCACCGCTGACATGTCCAGCGCAAGCAGTGTCATCGCATCCTGCCCTTCAGACAGCGGTGAAACGGATAACGCCACCGCCAGGCTTTGACCGTCCCGGTTACGCAGGTTGGCGTCGTGCAGGCGCAGGCTTTCACCGCGCCGAAAATGATCCAGCCAGACCGACGTCTGCCAGTCGTCATCCCTTGGGGTCTCGATCCAGTCCAGCAACTCACTGCCCTGTAATTGCGCCTCAGACGTGCCGAGCATGCGAACAATGGCCGGATTGGCGAAACGGATTAGCCCGTCGCTGCCGACCACCAGTATGCCTTCGGCGGTATTGTCGAGAATCGATGCGTTGAACGCCCGCGCGCGCTCCAGCTGCTGGCCGGTGTGCAGAAGGTCGCGCCGATAGCGATCATGCTCCAGCAGGACCCGGGCCTTGTGCACCAGCATCGCCGGGTGGACAGGTTTGGACATGAAATCCACCGCGCCGGCGGAATATCCCTGGGCCAACACGGCGTCGGTCTGGCGCATGCCGGAAATGAAGATGATCGGGGTGAATCGAGTGTCCGGGTCAGCCCGCATCCGCCGGGCGACTTCAAAGCCGTCCATGCCGGGCATTTGTACATCCATCAGCACCAGGCCGATGTTGCCGCCGGCCATGCACGCCAGCGCATCCTTGCCGCAGCTGACGCAACGCACCGGCCTGCCAAGCTCTTCGAGCAATTCCTGCATTTGCTCAAGATTGTCCTCCTCGTCATCGACGACCAGGATTTCCAGCATTTCACCTTGTGTGTGCAACCTGCACCTCCCTGTCCCTGACGGCCCGTCACTGAAATCGTGCGCGGCAAACGATCGCCGGCAGACACTGCGATAGCATAGCCGTGGATACAGGAGCGGGTGGTTTCCTGGATCCTTTTTCCCTCGCAGGGGTGCTCAGCGCAGGGTCAGCACCCCGGCGATACGCGTGTACTCCTTTGTCCGCGCTTTCAAGCAGGCGCAAGGGCTGACCCCTACCCAGCATCGGGCCTCACGGCGTGCCGCCGGCGCTGCATCCGGGACTACATGTGGCCTGGCAACCGCTGAGTAAACACCTCCCTAGCGGCCTTGTGTCGTCCCCGCAAAACCCTCAAGGCGTCGTTCGTGGCAGAATCTCCCTGAATTGATCATTTCGGAGACCACCATGCTTCGTGCATTTGAACGATGGCTCGACCCCTTCCCGCCCGACGAAGTACCGCCGCCGCCCGACGGCCTGGCGCGATTCCTGTGGGCCTGCACCCGCGGTGCCCGCGGCTATATTCTGGCGCTTGCGCTGCTCAGTGCCGCAGTGTCGATCTATGAAGCCTGGCTGTTTTCCTTTCTCGGGCAGGTCGTGGACCTGCTCTCGACCTGGCAAGCAGGCGGCGATGCGGCCGGACAGGAAAGCCATGTGCTGTGGGGTATCGCCATCGTCCTGCTGACCAGCGTCGGTTTGGTGGCATTGCGCACGATGGTGCAGCACCAGGTATTGGCGATCAATTTGCCGTTGCGGCTGCGCTGGGACTTCCATCGCCTGATGCTGCGGCAAAGCCTGTCTTTCTTTTCCGACGAGTTCTCCGGCCGGGTCACCACTAAGGTGATGCAGACCGCATTGGCGGTGCGCGAGGTGCTGTTCACAGTGATCGAGATCGCCCCGGGGATCGGCGTGTACTTCATCGCGATCATCGCCCTGGCTGGCGGCTTCGCGCCCAAACTGATGCTGCCTTTCATGGCCTGGCTCGCCTTGTTCGGGCTGGCCATGTGGTACTTCGTGCCGCGTCTGGGCAAAGTCGGGCAGGAACAAGCCAACGCGCGGTCGTCGATGACCGGGCGTATCTCCGACGCCTACACCAACATCACCACGGTGAAGCTGTTTTCTCACTCCAAACGAGAAGCGCATTTTGCCCGCGCGGCGATGGAAGACTTCAAACAGACCGGCTTTCGCCAGATGCGCCTGGTCAGCCAGTTCGAGATCGTCAACCAGGCATTGGTGGTCGCCTTGATCATGGCGGCAGGCGGTTACGCCTTGTGGCTTTGGCACCACGGGGAAGTCGGCACCGGTGCAGTGGCCGCGATCACCGCCATGGCGCTGCGCATCAATGGCATGTCGCACTGGATCATGTGGCAGATGACCTCATTGTTCGAGAACATCGGCACCGTTCAGGACGGCATGGCAACCCTGACCCGTGGCCCCAAGGTGCAGGATGCCCCGGACGCGGGCGTGCTGGTGACCTCAGGCGGCGCGGTGACCTTCGACAACGTGAGTTTCAACTACAACGGCGAACGCCAGGTGCTCGACGGGCTCAGCCTGGCGATCCGCCCGGGGGAAAAAATTGGCCTGGTGGGCCGCTCCGGCGCAGGCAAATCGACGCTCATCAACCTGTTGCTGCGCTTCTACGACGTGGACAAGGGCGAGATTCGCATCGACGGACAAAACATCGCGCACGTGACCCAGGACAGCCTGCGCAGCGCCATCGGCATGGTCACCCAGGACACTTCCCTGCTGCACCGCTCCATTGGCGACAACATCGCCTACGGCCGCCCCGACGCGACCGAGGCGCAGATTCGCAGTGCGGCGGCCAGCGCCCAGGCCGATGGTTTCATCAGCCAGCTCAGCGACCGCCAGGGCCATAGCGGCTACGACACGCTGGTGGGCGAGCGCGGCATCAAACTGTCGGGCGGCCAACGCCAACGCGTCGCCATTGCCCGGGTGATGCTCAAGAACGCGCCGATCCTGCTGCTAGACGAAGCCACCAGCGCGCTGGACTCGGAAGTCGAAGTGGCCATCCAGGAGAGCCTCGATGAAATGATGCAGGGCAAGACGGTGATCGCCATCGCCCATCGGCTGTCGACGATTGCGGCGATGGATCGGCTGATCGTGATGGACGACGGACGCATTATCGAACAAGGCACCCACGCCGAACTGCTTGGCAGGAACGGCACCTATGCGCGGCTGTGGCAGCATCAGAGCGGCGGGTTTCTGGGTGAGGATCAGGGCGTGGCTGAATCTATCGAGCAGGCCTGAGAGCCAACGACCCTGGCAGTCACCTGCAGATGACTGCCAGGGGTGCACGCCGCCCCAAGCTTTTGCGTCAGCCTTGTGCAATGCCCTATTCGCCGGCTCCCCCCTGATCTTTTGAGGTACAAGCAGACGCAGCGGCATCCATGCCCTGCGCCGGAACCATTGCTGCGCCCGATACAAACCCCTGTCGCAGGCGCGCAGCTGTTCGGGCTCTGAGCCCGCCGGCCGCCTTCCCATCACTTTCATTGATTTTGCAAATGTCGTTTTCGGAATTGCAGTTTAAGTATGATGGTCATAATGTTACGTCCATCGGCGACCTGCCCTGTGTTCTGCGGCCCGCCGTCGCTCATGCCATCGGGTGCTTTCTGAGTGCGTAATGCCAGCTTTCCGCCAATCAACTCATCCAACTTTCGAAGACAAATCATGAAAACTGTTCATTACCTGAAGACTCACAACCGCCCGATCGCAAGTGCAGTAGCAATGGCAGTCGCGGGTTTGCTGACGCTCAATCTTGCCGGCTGCAACGATGCCAGTGGCAAGCCTGCCGACGCAGCAGTGGCGCCCGGTGCCGTTGTTTCCGCCGCGACGGTGATCGAGAAAGGCATCATCGAAACCCAGGAGTTTTCGGGTCGCATGGAGGCCATCGAACGCGTTGATATCCGTGCTCGCGTCGGCGGCTTCATCACCAGCGTCAACGTCAACCCTGGCGCCATCGTCAAGAAAGGTGACGTGCTGTTCGTGATCGACCCTCGCCCCTATCAAGCCGAGGCCAACCGCACTGAAGCCGCTGCCGCCGCAGCACGGGCCAAGGTTGAACTGGCAAGAATCGAACTGGCCCGGTCGTTGAAACTGATCGGCGAAAAAGCCATTGCGCAGCGTGAACTGGACGAAGCCAGCGCCAACTTCAAGGAGCTGGACGCCAGTGCTCGCGCCGCCGAAGCGCAGTACGAAAACGCCCGATTGAACCTCAGCTACACCCGTGTCACCACGCCGATCGACGGCCGTGTCGGCAAGGCCGATATCACCTTGGGCAACCTGGTCGATACCAGCGCCGTGCTGACCAAGGTCGTGTCCGACGACAGAATCTACGCCACGTTCGACGGCGATGAAGACACTTACCTGCGTGTCGGCAAGGCCCATCACAACGGCAAGGACGTCAACGTCAAAGTCGGTCTGGCAAACGAACAGGGCTTTCCCCATGAGGGCAAGCTTGAGTTCGTTGACAACCAACTTGACCCCCAGACCGGCGGCGTACGCATGCGCGCGATCTTCGTCAACGCCGACAAATCCCTGGCCCCGGGCCTGTTCGCTCGCGTGCAGCTGCAAGGCGGTACCGAAGGCGGCAACCAGAGCCAGACCGTGCTGATCAACGAGCGCGCCATCAGCACCGATCAGGACCGCAAGTTTGTCTTCGTCGTCAACCCGCAGGACCAGGCTGAATACCGCCAGGTCACGCTGGGTGCCACGGTCGATGGCCTGCGCATCGTGCGCAGCGGTCTGAAAGCGGGTGAAAAGATCGTCGTCAATGGCCTGCCGCGCGTCATGCCTGGCGCCACCCTGGCACCGCACATGGTTTCGATGGATTTCGATCCTGACGCACCGGTGGTCCAGGCCACTTCCGACGCTAAACCAGACACCAAGGCGAAAGGGTAATCGATCATGAAATTTTCCAGATTCTTCATCGACAAACCCATCTTCGCGGCGGTGCTGTCGATCATCATTTTCGTCGCCGGGCTGATCGCGCTGTTCACCCTGCCGGTTGCCGAGTACCCGGACGTCGTGCCGCCATCGGTGCAGATCCGCGCGCAGTATCCAGGCGCCGATGCCAGGGTCATCGCCGAGACTGTGGCGACGCCGCTGGAGCAGGAAGTCAACGGCGTCGACAACATGCTGTACATGTCGTCGCAATCCACTGCCGACGGCAATCTGTTGCTGACGGTGACCTTCAAAATCGGCACCAAGGTCTCGCAAGCCGAAACGGACGTTGAAAACCGCGTCCAGCGCGCCCTGCCGCACCTGCCCGAAGAAGTCCGGCAGATTGGCGTGACGACCATCAAATCGTCGCCAAGCCTGACCATGGTGGTGCATCTGATTTCGCCGGACGGTCGCTACGACGATCAGTATCTGCGCAACTACGCCACCATCAACATCAAGGACCAGCTCGACCGCCTCAATGGCATCGGCCTGGTCCAGTTGAACGGTTCCGGCGACTACGCCATGCGCATCTGGCTGGACCCGGTGAAGATTGCCGCTCGCGACATGACCACCACCGATGTGACTGACGCGATCCGTGAACAGAACGTGCAGGTCGCGGGCGGTGCTATCGGCCAGTCACCGTCCAAAGGCAGCGACTTCCAGCTCTCGGTAAAGACCCAGGGCCGCCTGCAAACCCCTGAAGAGTTCGGCAACATCATCGTCCGTACCGGTGCCGATGGTGCGCTGACCCGTTTGCGTGACGTCGCTCGCATCGAGCTGGGTGCCAACGCCTACAACCTGCGCGCCCGGCTGGATAACAAGCCTGCCGTCGCGCTGGTGATTTTCGAAGCGCCCAACGCCAATGCCTTGCAGATGTCCAGTGATGTCCGCGACCGCATGGAAGAGCTCAAGGCTGACTTCCCGCCGGGCATGGAGTACGACATCGTCTACGACACCACGCGTTTCGTGCAGCAGTCGATCAATGCGGTCATCCATACACTGCTCGAAGCCATTGCCCTGGTGGTACTGGTGGTCATCGTCTTCCTGCAGACCTGGCGCGCCTCGCTGATCCCTCTGCTGGCGGTTCCGGTCTCGGTGGTCGGCACGTTCGCGGTGATGCTGGGCTTTGGTTTCTCGATCAACACCCTGTCGCTGTTCGGATTGGTACTGGCGATCGGTATCGTGGTGGACGACGCCATCGTGGTCGTCGAAAACGTCGAGCGTAATATCGCCGGCGGCCTGTCGCCGCGTGATGCGACGGTCCAGGCCATGAAAGAAGTCAGCGGCCCGATCATTGCCATCGCCCTGGTGCTGTGTGCCGTGTTCGTCCCCATTGCGTTCGTGCCGGGCCTGTCCGGCGAGTTCTACAAACAGTTCGCCCTGACCATTGCGATCTCTACCGTCATCTCGGCATTCAGTTCGCTGACCCTGGCACCCACGCTCTCGGCGACGCTGCTTCAGGCTCACGATGCGCCGAAAGATGTCCTGACCCGGGTGATCGACAAGCTGTTCGGACGCTTCTTCACCGCTTTCAACCGCTTCTTCGGACGTTCCTCGCAGCGTTATGAGCGCGGTGTCAAAGGCACGCTGAAACGCAAGAGCAGCTCGATTGCCATCTATGTGTTGCTGGCCGCTTGCGCCGGTCTGATGTTCAAACTGGTGCCCAGCGGTTTCGTGCCGCTGCAAGACAAGGGCTATCTGATCGGTATTGCCCAGTTGCCTAACGCTGCATCGCTGGACCGCACCGACGCGATTATTCAGCGCATGGGCAAGATCGCCATGGACACCCCGGGCGTGCTGCATGCCGTGCAATTCCCTGGCCTGTCGGTCAACGACTTCACCGCCTCGCCCAGCGCCGGTATTACCTTCAGTGACCTGAAGGACTTTGAACAGCGCACGACCAGGGATCTCAGCGCGGGCGCCATTGCTGTCGAACTGAACAAGAAGATGGGCTCGATCGAGGACTCGTTCATTCTGGTCGTGCCACCGGCGCCGGTCGATGGCCTGGGTACGCTGGGCGGCTTCAAGTTGATGATCGAAGACCGCGGCAACGTGGGCTATGACGCTCTGAACAAAGCAACCCAAGCGTTGCAGGCACAGGCTCGCAAGGCCCCGGAGCTGGTGGGTGTGTTCTCCGGCTACCAGATCAACGTGCCGCAGATCTACGCCGATATCGACCGCGACAAAGCCAAGCAATTGGGCGTTCCACTGCCAACCATCTACCAGACCTTGCAGGTCAACCTGGGCTCGGTCTACGTCAACGACTTCAACCGCTTCGGGCGTACCTACCAGGTGCGGGTTCAGGCCGATGAGCAGTACCGTTCACATGTCGAAGACCTGAAGAAACTGAAAGTGCGCAGCAACAACGGCGACATGATTCCGTTGTCCTCGCTGATGCGCGTCTCTGACAGCTATGGCCCTGAACGCGTTCAGCGTTACAACGACTACGTCTCGGCTGATCTGAACGGCAGCCCGGCACCAGGTTACTCGTCAGGCCAGGCCCAGGCCGCCATTGAACGTATCGCCAAGGACGTGCTGCCCAAGGGTGTCACCTACGAGTTCACCGACCTGGCCTACCAGGACATTCTGGCCGGTAACACCATGTTCTACGTGTTTCCGCTCTGTGTGCTGCTGGTGTTCCTGGTCCTCGCCGCTCAGTACGAAAGCTGGACCCTGCCGCTGGCGGTGATCCTGATCGTGCCGATGTCGATCCTCTGCGCCCTGCTGGGCGTCAAGCTGACCGGTGGCGACAACAACGTGTTTACCCAGATTGCCCTGTTCGTGCTGGTAGGACTGGCCTCGAAGAACGCGATCCTGATTGTCGAGTTTGCCCGCGAACTGGAAGAACAGGGCCGATCGACCATCGAGGCGGCGCTGGAATCCTGCCGGTTGCGCCTGCGGCCGATCCTGATGACCTCGATCGCTTTCATCATGGGTGTCCTGCCGCTGGTGTTCTCCCACGGCCCTGGTTCGGAAATGCGTCATGCAATGGGCGTGGCCGTGTTCGGCGGCATGCTCGGCGTGACCTTCTTCGGCCTGTTCCTGACCCCGGTGTTTTACGTGCTGATGCGCTCGCTGGCCAGGTTCCTGAGCCGCAACAGAAGCCAATCGACGCTGGTCACCACTCACGCTCTTGAAGAGAATCACTGATATGAACGCTGCTGACTTTCTCAAACATGCAGGCTTTCTCAAACGTACAAGTGCGGTGCTGCTGACGTTGGCGCTGGCCGCCTGCGCTGCCCCTGAGTTCAAGCAGCCGCAGGTGGATACGCCTGCGGCGTTCAAAGAGTCTTCCGCTGCCCCTGTCACGGCGCCGGACGGCACTCGCTGGCAGGTCGCGAGGGCGGCTGAAGCGCAGCCCCGTGGTGAGTGGTGGCAGGCATTCAACGACCCGGACCTGACCGCCCTGATCAATGAAGCTGCGCGCAGCAACAATAATCTGGCGCAAGCCACGGCCCGCTTGAAACAGGCCCGGGCGATTGCCGGCATTGCCGAAGCCGATCGCATTCCGCAGATCGGCGTCAACGCCGGGGTCGAGCGCAATCAGGCTTCGCCGCTTTCACGGGGCCTGCCGTCGGGCACGCCGGTTTCGCCACAGACCATTTACCAGGCCAACCTGACCGCCAGCTACGAGGTGGACCTGTTTGGCCGGGTGTCGTCGAATGTCAGCGCGGCCCAAGCCGACGCCGCGGCCAGCGAGGCCACCTACCGCTCGGTGCTGCTGTCGCTGCAGGCAGACGTTGCGCAGACTTATTTCCGCTTGCGTGAGACCGATGCAGAGCTGGCGACGCTGAATGAAACGGTGCGCCTGCGCGCAGAAACGCTGCATGTGGTGCAAAGCCGTTTCGACCTGGGCGACATTGGCGAGTTTGATCTGTCGCGGGCCAGGACCGACCTGTCGACCGCTCGCGCCGAAGCCATCGCCTTGCAGCAACAACGCACGACCAACGAGCACGCGCTGGCTGTCCTGCTGGGCAAGCCGGCATCAAGCTTCAGCGCCGGTGCCAAGCCGCTCAATGACATTGCCTCACTGCCGCAAATACCGACCGGCATCCCCTCGGCGCTGCTGCAGCGTCGTCCGGATATCGTCATCGCCCAGCACGGCATGGAAGCCTCTAACGCCCGCATCGGCGTGGCGCGCGCAGCGATGTTCCCGGCGCTCAACCTCAACGGCGGCGTGGGCGGTGTGGGCACGTCCCTTGCCGACGTTTTCAACTGGAGCAGCCGCTCCTGGGTGCTCGGCGCATTGATGTCGATGCCGATCATTGACGGCGGGCGCAACAGGAACAACATCAAGCGCAGTGAAGCGGCACTGGAAGAGTCGGTTGCCGACTATCGCCAGCAGGTGTTGGTGGCGTTTGCCGAAGTCGAAGACAACCTGGCAGGGCTGCGGATCCTTGCCGGTCAGGCACAACAGACCGACGATGCAGTGGTGTCGGCGCAGCGTTCGGCGGACCTTGCGAAGATGCTGTATGAGGCGGGTCGCACAGGCTACCTGGACATGATCGAAGCGCAGCGCAATCTCACCACCGTGCAGCGCAGCGCCGTGCAACTGCGCGGTAGTCGCGCAGTGACCACCGTGGCGCTGATACGCGCCCTGGGCGGCGGCTGGCAGGCGCAATCGGAGGCCGAGCAGTCATCAACCGTCATCCGTTGACCCGTCAGCATTCTGGCAATAACCCGAACGGCCCCGCCTTTTCAAAGGCGGGGCCGTTTTGCTGTCCGCCCCCCGCTTGCACGATCGGTGGGTTACGCTTGAGCGAGTATCGACAGACTCAGGGGCGAAGCCATGCAAGCAGCAGTAGAACTGTACGGCGCTGAAACCGGAAACAGCTTACGCGCCGCGATCGCCTTGGCTGAAGCGGGCATTGTGTTCACGGCCAAGCCCATGGAACTGTCCGCCGGCGCGCATCGTCAGCCTGCATTCCTCGCGCTCAACCCAGCCGGCAAAGTGCCGACGCTTGTGGACTACGGCTACTCCCCTGCCCTGGTGATCAACCAGTCCAACGCCATCATCGACTACGCCGACGCCACGTCCCCCGGGCGGCTGTCGCCTGCAGCCCTGGGTGTCGAACGGTTCAGGGTTCATGACCGTTTCCTGTTCTTCATCACCGATGTGATCGCCGTCAGTCACGCGGCATTCTTTGTGCGGCGTATCGGCCAGCGCGAGGCAGCCGTGCCGCTGGATCAGCGTGCACTGGAGAACCTGATGTCCGCAGAAGGCTTCCTTGAACGGGGCTACATGGCCGGGGACACCTTCTCCAAGGCCGACATCGCTGCCTTTACCTTTGCCATGTCGGTCCGCGGCCAGATTCCCTGGGCGACACTGCCGCGCATGACCCGGTGGTTCGAGATGATTGCAGCGCGGCCGGCGGTGCAGCAAGGCCTGGGCACGTTCCGCAGTTGAGGGTAGCGGTGGCTGAAGGGGCTGGGATGTAGAAAAGAGAAGAGATCAACGCAGATGCACGGGCGCCGTGTGGACGAAGGCGTTCAGCAAGGGAGGCTTGAGGCGTTTGGAAGGGAGCTTTCAAGCGGGGTCAGATGAATCTGTAGCAGCACGACTTGCCGGCGGTAGCGCTTTGAAGGCCCTTACCGCCGGAAAACACAACGCCGCCCGGGCGGGCGGCGACAGATCCAGAGGTCTGCCAGGCGTGATGCCTGGCGAGGGTGCGGGGGTTCAGCGTTTCTGAGGCAGCTTGGTGGACATCATCGCCTGGACTTGTTGCGGGTTGGCGGTAAATTTGTCGTGGATACCGCGAGTCTGTGCGCCGGCAACGACTTCATCGTTGCTGCCCGCTTCGACCGCGTCCAGTGTGTCGGTGACGATTTCCAGCGGGCTGAGGCGCGGCTCGGGCATTTTGGCACCCATTTCCGTTTCAGCCTGCACTGCCAATACACCGACCACCTGGGTACCCTGCCCGGCCAACTCAGCGCGGATGCTGCGAGTCAGCGACAGGCCGGCTGCTTTGGATGCCGAATAAGTGGCGGCCATCGGCAGGCTGATCAGCGAGAGCATCGACAGCATGTTCACGACGCCACCGCCGGTTTTCGCCAGTACGGGGGCGAAAGCGCGAGTCATGGCCAATGGGCCAAAGTAGTTCACTTCCATTTCCTGACGAGCGTCGTCAATGGACGTCGCCGAGATGGCACCGTCAAACGCCGCGTAACCGGCGTTGTTAATCAACAGCGTCACGTCGTTGGCCACGCTGGCGGCAGCGGCAACCTGATCAGGGTCGGTGACATCCAGCGGCAACGCCACCAGGCGACGGTCACCCGCCTTGAGCAAGTCGCTCAAGGACGCAGTGTCGCGGGCTGCGACGTAGATTTTTGCGGCGCCACGCTTGAGCAGTTCCTCGACGAAGGTGCGGCCGATACCACGGTTGGCGCCAGTGACCAAAACAACAGCGTTTTCGATTTTCATGATGATGTTCTCGATTCGTTAAAAGACAGGTCGATGAGCGGCCGGCCAGTGAATACCGGCCGGCCAGATCCTTTTCAGTTGCCGTTGAGCTGGTCGGCGTGCAGGCGAGCGAACTCGCCGACGGTCATCGACCGACGCCCGGTGAGTTTTTCGATGTTGTTGTCAGCGCCGGCCATGCGTCCGTTGTGGTAGTCACGCATCGCGCCGTCCAGGTGCTGAACGATGTAGGCAGGAACGCCCATCTCGGTGATCGACTGCACGTACTCTTCAACCGACAAATCCTGGAACACGATCTTGCGACCCAGCGCCTCGGACAACTGCGCAGCCATCTGCTCGTGGTCCATTTCTTCCGGACCCGACAGGTTGATGGTCGTGCCGACATGGCCCTCAGGATGCTTCAGCAGCGCTGCGATGGCGCGGCCCTGATCATCTGCGGCGATTGGCGAGTGACGACCTTTGCCCACGGGCATGCGCAGCACACCCTGCTGCAGGAACGGCAGCTGCCATGGATACAACAACCACTCCAGAAAGTACGTCGGACGCAGATGGATGACCGGCAGGCCAGACCAGTTGAGGATTTCTTCAGCGATGTAGGTATCGCGGCACGAATCACTGCTCGATTCGCGGTTGGCTGAACGCTGTGAGAGGTTCAGAACGGTTTTGACACCGGTCTCCCGGGCCGCTTGAGCGAAGTTGACGGTTGCATTGATCAGGCCAGGCTGCACAGGCCATACAAAGTAGGCAGCATCCACACCCTGCATGGCGTCACGAACGGTGTTGATCTGCAGCAGGTCACCGACGACCACTTCGGCACCCAATGCCTTGAGCGCATCAGAGCGTGCATCGAGCTTGTGCACCATGGCCCGGACATCAAGACCCAAAGCGATGGATTCACGAACAGCGGCACGGCCTGTGTCGCCGGTTGCGCCAGTAATCAGAACTTTTTTGGACATGAGAGTGGTTCCTGAAATCAAGGGTTTAGCCGTATTGGCGTCATGCATCAGTTCGGGTAAGTGCTTGAGCGCCTCGTCTCCGATGGAGCAAATATCCTCGTTTCACAGGGCGGCCAGTAGCCGTGGAAAAGGTCTAACATTTATCCTGATTCAGCATCAGTGAACCCGCGTTGGCTGACCGTCCGCCTCTGAATGCAGCGCCAGGCCATCTCGCGCCGTCGACATGAGCTCGATCAAACCGTACGGACGTCATGCTATCGCCGGGATAGCATGATGGTTATACTGCTTTGCATCACGACAGTTCATTGCGATATCTGAAGAGGTCTTATGCGATACCCAGCCGAGGAAACCGCAGAAAAACATCAACGAATCCTTGAACATGCGTCGATTCTGTTCCGGGAACGGGGCTTCTACGGCGTCAGCGTCAGTGAAGTCATGAAGGCCACCGGCCTGACACACGGCGCGTTCTACAATCACTTTGAATCCAAGGATGACCTGATCGCCAAGACCATCGGCGATGCTTCTTGCAAAGCGCTGGCGTTGATGAAAGAAGCCGAGCAGACGCCCGAAGCCATGCACGAATACGTTCAGCACTATCTCAGCCAAGGGCATCGCAACGAGCCTGGCAAGGGATGCCTGATGACCGCGCTCGCTTCAGAGGTCGCCCGAGAGCCATCCGTGCAGCCGGCGTTCACTCGACACCTTAAAAGTGTGATTACCAGCCTCATGGCACCCTTCGCCAAGTCCCGCAAGCGCAACATCCGCCGTGATGCGATTCACAAGATCTCCAGCATGGTCGGCGCCATTGTCCTGGCCCGGGCGGTTGACGACCCTGCTTTCGCCGAAGAAATCCTCAAAGCAGTCAGCCAGTCGCTGGAGTAGTCGAAACTGCCCTGCAGGCCACCTGAGTCTTTTGAGCGATAACCCTGGCAACGGCAAACGCTGCCCAGGGACAGGCGTGCAGCGACCCCCGGGATCCGACTAGCCCTGCGGGCGTAATGGCGCAGCAGGCACCACGGTGTCGACCCGGCCGGTCTTGACGTCGTAAACCAGGCCTGTCACGCGACAGTCGCAGCGGCTCCCGATGGAACCCCTGGGTTGCTCCTGCGCGTGCGCCGCGCAGCGAACCCGTCGATCACCGAACCTAATACAGTCATCGCAGGGGTCAGCGCCTCGGCAATCTGAAACGCTTTGTCGGTGGGTCGCATCCCTCTGCCGCTCCTGACGAACAAGCGGTCATCAAAGCACTGACGCAAGCGAGCCAGTGATCCACTCACCGCTGGCTGGCCAACGTTCAGATGCTCGGCCGCGCGCGACACGCTCAACTCCCGAAAGACCACCATAAAAACCACCAACAGGTTCATGTCCAGCCGCATCAGGTTTTGTTCATAGGTATGCATCGTTCTGCTCCATCGCCAGGTTCAGCAGCGGTGTGAATACACGCCCGGCAGTACAAGGACAGCAATCAGCTGCGCTGACGACTGACGGCGACTCCACTGGGCCAGAGGGTGTTGATATCAAGCAGTACGATTATCATGCTTCAGGATGTTAAACATGACACCCGCAATGTTGCATCGCAGCATAACATGATAACCGTAATGCTAATTCCGATTTGCTTGCCACTCACAACCGTTGGTCTTGATTACCCTGGCTATCTTCATGGAAACGTATCGGGTCACTGGCGCCACGGGTGCTAACGGCGCACCTGCCATGCAATACCTGTCGAACAGGACCAGCGCTTAAACGCGTTGGAGTATCGCGAAGACGACAAGCCCGGCCGAATTCATTGCGCACCACCGTCAGTTGTTGAGCTGATTGCGCGGATGAAGGGGTGGAACGCTGCTTCACCGGGCCATGTTGTCGATAGTCAGGCTCACCCGATTGGCCCGGCAATAAAGTTCGGAGCAGTGCACAGGGCGGCCGTCCTGGTCATAGGCGGTCTTGCTGATGCGGAACAGCGGCTCGCCGGGTTCGCAACCCAGCCACTTGGCTTCGGCCTTGGTGGCGGTGTACACGTCTATGACCTTGCGGTCGCTGCGCACGCGGGTCTCGTATTGTTCATGGAGCAACTGGTAGGTGGAGTGTCCAGGCTGGTAACGCTGGTCGAATTCCGGGTAGCGAGCCAACGGGATATAGGAATAATCGATGAACAGCGGTTCTTCTTCCAGGTACATCACCCGCACCAGTTTGAACAGACGCCCGCCCTGGGGCACGTCGAGTCGCTGCTGGTAGTCGTCCGCCGGGATCAACTCCTGCTTGATCACCGCTTCTCGGGTGTTCTTGCCTTGAGCAATGCCGAAATCGGTGAAGCCACTGACCGTGAGCAGAGCGTTTTCCACCTTGCGTCCCTGGACGAAGGTGCCTTTGCCCTGCAACCGGGTGAGGACGCCATCTTTCACCAGGTCGGTGATTGCCTTGCGCACAGTGATGCGACTCACCCCGTGCAGTTCACACAGTTCGGGCTCGGTGGGGATTTGCCCGTTTACCGGGTACTGGCCCTGCTCGATTGCCTCGAGTATTCGCTGACGGACCACCGCATAGAGACGCTGGGACGAATTGCGCTGCAAGCCGGGCATGGACCATCCTTGTTGAATAACGAACACGGCAGCCAGTATAAGCGCTGCCGCTGGCGCCGCCAGCTTTTCCCCGGCCGGCGTTCAGCCCCAGGCGCCCTGACACTGCAAGGTCAATGCTGCGCCACGGGCGCCCTGCTCCATGGCCTGCTCGACGCTCAAGTCACGGGCAATCGCGCTGAGAAAACCGGCGATGAAGGCATCGCCAGCGCCCATGGTGTCGACGATGTCCACGGGGATCGCGCACTGGTGCCAAAACCGTTGGCCGTCATAGGCCAGGCTGCCCCCGGGGCCCAGGGTGGCGATTACCGTGCCTGCTCCCCTGTCGCTCACTTCGCGCAAGCGACCCCGCAGCCCGGCGCTGTCCTCGCGCGCCGAGGCGAAGGCATAGTCCAGGCTGGGTGGCAGTTCATGCCACAGTGGGCTGTCCCATTTGTCGGCGAAGTCGAAACTGATGATTTTGCCCCGCGCCTTGAGCGCGCCCAGATAGGGCTCGACATGACCCCAGATGCCCGCGTGTACCACATCGAACCGCGCAATCCAGGACAGGTCTTGCTCGCTCAGGTAGAAACCGCTCATTACCCCTTCGGCATACTCCCCCAGCACGCGTTCGTTGCCGTGTAAGTGCACGAAGGTTTGCGCGGTGCTGCCTGGCTTGCTGTGCAGGTGGCTTGTGTCCACACCTTCGGCGGCCAACTCGCGGCGTAACTGCTGGCCGTAGGCATCCTCGCCCACCCAGCCGACATAGGCCGGGCGCAACCCATGGCGGGCGCTGTGCACTGCGACATTGACCGCATTGCCCCCGGAAAAACCCCGGCCCAGCGCCGGGTATACGTCAATGCAGTTGTCGCCAACCGTGACCAGGCTTTTCATGACTATCGCTCCCAAGGTGGAAGATACAGGGCCGCCGAGGCAGCCCTGCAGCACTCAGTATTCCACCAGGCCACCGTAGTAGCGGCGGTCGTCAGGGTTGTGGTCCTTGTAGATAGAGAGGTAGTAGCACAACCATTCCATGGGCACGAACATCAGAAATGGCGCCAGCCAGGGGTGCAGGCCGTGGCTGATATCCGCATAGTCCACCACGATGACCGCGTCGGTGTATTGCTTCACGAAACGGATGGCCCGTTCAGTGGTGTGCCGGCTCTCATCGGTGCCGAGCAAGAACAGAAACGGCACCCCCGGCTCTACCACCTCAAGCGGGCCGTGACGGAACTCGCCGCTCTCAAACACGCTGCCGTGAGTCCAGGTGAACTCCATCAGGGTGACGATGCCTTCCTTGTAAGCCAACGGCCGCAGGGGGCCAGCGGCGACGGTGTAGATCATCGGCCAGGCAGAGGCGCGCTCGCCCAGCACACGACCCTTTTCTTCCCAGCCACGGACCAGTTCGCCCAGGGCCGCAGGCAGTTGCCCAAGCTCGCGGGTGATTCGCGCGACATCCGGGTGCGGGACGGGCTCCAGTCGGCTGATCATTTCAAGGGCCACGGTGTAACACAGCAGCAGATGAATCTCCCAGATGCAATCTGCCTCGTAGGCCACGACATAGTCCGCCACCTCCACGATCGGACTGTCCGCGCGCTTGGTGAAGGCGGCGGTCAAGGCCCCGCGCTCGCCGGCCAGGCGCAAGGCCTGGATGACCTCCTCGGTCTTGCCGTAGTCGGACACGCCGATCACCGCGCAGCGCTCATCGAGCCGATGGGGCGTGTTGTCGCAGAACTCCCACCCCGAATAGGCCATGCACTGCAAGCCCGAGTAACGGTCCACCAGATGCTTGGCGGTTTGCGCAGCGTTCAGCGGCGAGCCACAGGCGACGAAGTAGAAGCGGTCCACGCCACGGGCGAGCATCTGCTCGACAATGGCCTTGACCTTGGGCACATCCACCGCGAGCACTTTCTCGACTTCCTGAACCATGTTCTCGGTGACCAGAAAGTCCACCGTGCTTTTATCGATATCCAGCATGTTTGTTGTCTCCAGGGGTAATCAGGTCGGTTGTGCCTGCAGGGCGGCAAGACGCTTGTTGCGTCGTTCCCAGTAGGCGTAGGCAGGCAAACCCGTGGCGATCACCACAAGCGCGCACACCAGGCCCGGCACCGGTGCCCACACGAATGTGGACGCCACCAGGATCAGGCTCGATGCCAGGGCCAGAAAGGTCATCAGGCCAAAGGCCGGGGTTCGCCACAGGGGGTTGTAGTCGGGCTGGCGACGGCACCAGATGATGGAGCCGAAGGTCAGGGTGTTCTTGAAACACATCACCAGGGTGAAGTACCCCAGCAACGCGGTGAGGTCCGAGGCGTAGATGAACACGATACCCAGCGCGCATTGCAGGACGATGGAGTAATCGGGCGTCTGGAAGCGCGGGTGTACATGGGCGAAGCATTTGAAGAACAGCTTGTCCCTGGCCATGGCGTATTCCAGCCGCGGCTGGTACATCACGCAGCTGGACAGCGAGCCGAGGATGACAATGATTGCCGTGACCGCTACAAACACACCCGCCGCGCCGCCCAGGGCCGGCAGATAGGTCAGCGCATCGGAAATCGGCGTTTCGGACCCCAACAGTCGGTCAAATGGCATCATCCCGGTGATCACCAGCGCCAGCAGCGAGTAGAGCACCAGCACCAGCAGGCAAGAGCCGATCAATGCCCGCGGCATGATCTTGCCTGGCTCCTTGATTTCGCCGGTCATGTAGCAGATGGAGGCCATTCCGGTGTAGGACCAGCTGGTGGCGGAGATGCCGGCCAGGAGCGCCATCAGGCTCGCACCCGCGCCCAGACCGGGCTCGGAGGTCACCGGAGCGGTAAGATTTGCGCCCTGGATATAGAAAATTCCCAGGCCGATCACCAGCGTGAAAGGGATGATCTTGGCCACGGTGATCAGCGTCTGGAAGGTTGCTCCGCCCTCCACCGAGCGCAGGTGCAAGAGCATGAAGCAGAGGATGAGCACCGTGGCAAGGACCTTCCCGAACAGCGGGCTCACGGGCAGGATGAAATTCAGGTTACTGACAATGGCCAAGGCCATGATGGACAGCGAAGGTGCGTCGTTGGCCCAGAAGCTGGTCCAGCCCGAGAGAAACGCCAGGGGCCGGCTGCCGGCCTTTTTCAGGTAGATGTAATCGGCGCCGTTTTCCGGGTATGCCGTGGACAGCTCGGCGTACACGCACATCTGCGGGATGACAATCAGCCCGCCGATCACAAAGGCAAGAATGGTCAGCAGCGGCGAACCTGCCGCCTTGGCCACCTCCCCGACCGAAACGAAAATGCCCGACCCTACGGTGGTGCCCACCGCAATCGCCAATACCGGCCAGAAACCCAGCTTGCGGGCGAGTTCTTTTGAATGACCTTCTGAAACCAGCATATGCCCACCCGATTGTTTTCATTATTTGGGGGCCGCCCCGGCGGGCGGCGCTGACTACGCAACGCACTGTCAAACGTCGATACGCCTGCCAAATAGACATGACGATATATAACGTATTGCTGCTGAATGTAGCAGGCAGGCGCAAACGCGCAAGTTTTTTTATTGCGTTCATCGGCGTCGTTTGACGGCTGCAGCGCGGACAACGGGGGGTGTTTTAACGGGAATGACCGCTCGCCGCCACCCACCGCCGCGGGCACCGGTGGGACAGCGAGGACGTTGGGCAAGCAGGTGCGGCCGGCACCTCAGGCATCGGTGAAAGGCTGACCGCGCACATGCCCTTTGGCCAACGGTGGCGGCTGTTGCGGCTCGCTGAAGTCCGCGGTCCAGTGCCAGTTGCGAATCTCGGGCAGGTCTTCGAAGTGCTCGCCGATCCACACCTGATGTTTGCGCAGCTGGCTCTGGAAAAAGCGCGTGGCATCCAGGCTTTGCTCACGCAAACGCGGCACATGGGTCAAGGCGTCGATTGCCAGCTGGTAGCGGCTCATGTTGTTGAGTACCACCATGTCGAACGGCGTGGTGGTGGTGCCCCGGTCGCTGAAGCCGCGCACATGAAAGCGTGCTTCATTGGCACGGCCGTGGACCATCGAGTGGATCACCCAGGTCGAGCCGTGGAAGGCAAACATCACCGGTGCATCGCGCGTGAACAGCGCCTCGAACGACACATGATCCATCCCGTGGGGCCGATCCTGTGGGGCGCTGAGTATCCCCAGATCGACCACATTGACCAGTCTCACGCGAATGTCCGGGACATGTTTCTGCAGCAACCAGGACGCGGCAACTGCCTCTGTAGTCGGGACATCACCGGCACAGGCCAACACCACGTCAGGTAACTGGTGTTCATCGTTGCCAGCGAACTGCCAGATCGAAGCCCCTTGGGAGCAATGCCTGAGCGCGGCGTCGAAATCCAGCCATTGAAAGTCCGGCTGCTTGCCACAGGTGACCACGTTGACGTAGTTGCGGCTGCGCAAGCAATGATCGAAGACATTGACCAGGCAATTGGAGTCCGGAGGGTAATACACCCGCACGACATCGGCCCGGCGTTGCAACACGTTATCCACGAACCCGGTGGACTGGTGACTGAAGCCGTTGTGATCGTTGCGCCAGGCGTGACTGGTCAGGAAGATGTTCAACGACGCCAGCGGACGCCGCCACGGGTATTCCTTGCTCTGCTGCAACCACTTGGCATGTTGCGTCACCATCGAGTCGACGACCTGGGCGAACGCCTCGTAGGTCGACCACATGCCGTGGCGCCCGGTCAGCAGATACCCCTCCAGCCAGCCTTCGCACAGGTGCTCGCTGAGCACTTCCATGACCCGCCCGTCAGCGGCCAGATGATCGTCGACTTCCAGGCAAGGACCGGCCGCAGTCCGGTTGCTGGCCTCGAACACCGCATTCAGGCGATTGGAGTTGGTCTCGTCGGGACCGAATACTCGAAAGGTGCGAGGGTTGTTGCGCATGACGTCGCGCAGGTACTCGCCCAGCTTGCGCGGTGCCTCGGCAATCACCTGGCCCGGCTGCGGGACCTCCAGCCCGTAGTCGGAGAAATTCGGCAGATCCAGGGCCACCAGCCTGCGGCCGCCGTTGACATAGGGCACCGCCCCCATGCGCAAGTCCGCAGGCGGTGTCAGGGCTTGAAGCTCGGGCAGCAGTTCACCGGCCTGGTCAAACAGCGCCTGGGGGGCATAACTGCGCATCCAGTCTTCCAGTTGACGCAAATGCTCAGGGTTACCGGTGACATTGGCCAGCGGCACCTGATGCGCGCGAAACGTACCCTCCACTGGCAGGCCATCGACCACCTTGGGCCCGGTCCAGCCTTTGGGCGTGCGCAGAATGATCATTGGCCAGCGTGCACGCGCAGCAGCGCCGTGGGTCCTGGCCTCTCGCTGTATCCGGGAAATTATCTCGTAGCAGGCGTCCAGCGCCGCCGCAAATCGCTGATGCATGCCTGGCAGGTCATCGCCGGCGACGATGATCGGTTGGTAACCGCGCCCTCGATACAGTTCGATCAGGTCTTCGTTGGCGATCCGCGCCTCGACCGTGGGCCCGGAAATTTTGTAGCCATTGAGGTGCAGAATCGGCAGGACCGCGCCGTCACGGCAGGGATCGAGAAAATGCACGCTTTTCCAACTGCCCTCAAGCGGACAGGTTTCCGCCTCACCGTCGCCAATGACACAGGCCACCAGCAGGTCCGGGTTGTCGAACGCCGCACCGAAGGCGTGCATCAGCGAATAGCCCAGTTCACCGCCTTCATGCAATGAGTTGGGTGTGTGCGGCCCGCAGTGGCTTGGCACGCCACCGGGCGTCGAGAAACTGCGAAAAAACAGCAACATCCCCGCTTCGTCACGGCTGATCTGCGGGTGCACCTCGCTGTAGGTGCCTTCCAGCCAGGCACAGGCATTCATCGTCGGGCCGCCATGGCCGGGACCGGAGATGAAAATCGTCTCGACCTTGCGCTCGCTGATCAGCCTGTTCAGGTGAACGTAGATGAAGTTCTGCCCCACCGAAGTGCCCCAGTGCCCCAGCAAGCGCGGTTTGATGTGCTCGGCCCGCAACGGCTCACGCAGCAGGGGGTTGGCTTGCAGGTAAATCTGACCCACGCACAGGTAATTGGCAGCGTTCCAGTAACGATGCATGGATGAAAGCTGCTCAGGCTGCAGCGGCCCGACTTGCGGGGCGTTGAGGCAAACCGATGCCACCCCCGGCCGGTTCGAATCGACGGTGGAAAGTTGCGCGTTAAACCAGTACATGGCGACTCCGTTGCGCCCGCTTCAAGCGAGCTTGCACAGGGCAGGTGATGGAAGCGGTATCTCAGCAAGTCTCTTGCAACGATCGCAGCGCGTGTCTGGCCATCATCAGGTTCTCATCCGTCGCGATGGCCCACGCTGACACTGCACTGGCGTCGTGCGAGAGGCGCTTGGGCAACGCGTTCGTGTCGCTGTGACTGCACCGCAGGCCCAGCCACTGGCAGCCGTCGAGTATTGCCTGGCGCACCGCAACCGCGTGCTCGCCGATGCCGCCAGTGAAGACCAGCGCATCGACGCCACCCAGTACCGCTGCCATCGCGCCGATTTCCCGAACCACGCTGCGCACGAACAGGGCAATCGCCTCCCGGGCTTCAGGCGCGGTGCTGGTCGACAACACACGCATGTCGCTGGCAATGCCGCCGGACACTCCCAGCAGACCGCACTCGTGGTACAGCAGGTGTTCGAGGGACTTCACGCTCATGCCGCGCTCGCGCATCAGATAGAGCAGGATGCCGGGGTCCAGACGCCCCGGGCGCGTGCCCATGAGCAGACCATCGAGCGTCGAAAAACCCATGCTGGTGGCGCGGCTGACGCCGTTTTCCAGCGCGCACAGGCTGGCTCCGTTGCCCAGGTGAGCGACGATGGTTCGCCCTTGCGCGGCGCGCTTGTCGTAGCGAGGTAACGTGCCTGCGATGTATTCGTAAGAAAGACCATGGAAGCCATAGCGGCGCAGGCCCTGTTCGCTCAGCACACGGGGCAGCCCGAACATCGACTCCAGCGGGTCGAGGGTGTGATGAAACGCCGTGTCGAAACAGGCGAACTGCGGCAGGTGCGGGTGTTCATCGAGCAGATAGCTGATGGGGGCCAGGCACTGGGCCTGATGCAGCGGCGCCAAGGGTGCCAACGCCTGCAGTCGGGTCATCAGTTCAAGATCGACCCGCGCCACGACATCCGCGCGACTGCCACCGTGTACTACCCGATGCGCCGCTGCGCAGATCTGCCAGTCGCCATGGCGCTCGATCCACTCCATCAGGTCAAGCAACGTACCTTGCTGTGATGAGGCGACAGTGCGCGGCCATTGCTCGCGGCTCAGCGTCTGGCTGCCAGTGCGTTGGAAGACCAGAAGCGCCACGTCAGGCTGCATATCGAAGCTGCCGCTGCCCAGGCAGTGCGGGTCGGTCAAGGGCGTGGCAGTGGCCTGATACAACGAAAACTTGATGCCCGAGGACCCTGTATTCAGGACCAGCAGCACACGGCGAGAAACGTCGGTCATGGGGCACTCCTGGACAGGGCTCAATGATGACCCCAGGAGCGGGTCACGTGGGTCAGGTTCACCCAGTGATCAGTCTGCCGGGCCACCGGCAGGCAGTATTGATCTGGATCAGAAACCCGGGATATGCGCGCAGCGCGCCATGCATCCAAATGGGCAGTACCCAGGCGCAGGCCGAAGCAAACACTTCGAACGGATGGCTGACGGTCATGAGTACACCCTGCTCTGGCGACTCGCGCGTTTATCCATCGACCCGCCCATCCAGAAAAGCCAATCCCGGCCGCCACTGTGTGTTAAACCCACTGCTGCCAAACCAGCCAGGGACATCGTCATGCAAGGTCCACAGTCATGCGCCCCACCACTGCTGAAAAACGCGTGTTCCAACTGCAGTGTCCGTGAGCTTTGTCTGTCAGTCGGCATGAGCGTCAGTGATGCCAATCGCCTGTCAACGATCATCCCGCAACGGCTGAAAATCAGAAAAGGCGCTGCGCTCTATCATGCGGGGGATCCGTTGCGTTCGCTCTATGCGGTGCGTTTTGGTTTCTTCAAGACCACGATCATTTCAGAGGACGGTCGTGAGCAATTGACGGGCTTTCAAATGGGTGGCGAACTGCTCGGGATCGATGCCATCAGCAATGATCGATATATGTGTGATGCCATCGCGCTTGAAGACAGTGAAGTCTGTCCGATCCAGTTCAGCGAACTGGAGAAACTGTCCAGGGAGCTGCCCTCCCTGCAGCACAATCTGAACCGGACATTGAGCCAGGAAATCGTCCGCGATCATGAAATGCTGCTGTTGATGGGCAACCTCAACGCCGAGGAGCGAATGGCGGCTTTTCTACTCAATCTGTCCAATCGCATGAAAAACCGCGGCTATTCGCCGACGGCATTCGTGCTGCGCATGACCCGCGAGGACATCGGCTCCTACCTTGGACTTCGCCTGGAGACCATTTGCCGTGCCATCGGTTATCTGCGGGACCACGCCATCGTGAGGATTTCCGGCCGGGCCGTGGAAATTCTGGACCTTGAGCGACTTCGGCTGTTGATCAACGGGTGCTCACACAAATCCAGCCAGCTGTGAATCCTCACCCAGGGTCACAGGCACCTTGACAATCAGTACGCTGCACGCGGCATGACCGAGTAAGCCCTCGGCGGTATTGCCCATTATTCGGGTCAGGTGGTGCCGGGGCAGCGTTCCGATCACCAACAGGTCAAACCTGTTCTGGCGAGCGAAGGCGTTGATGGTGGCCATGGGAGTGCCCGTCAGAAAATGCCGGTGCCGGGCGTCAACTCCATGCCTGTCGCACAGCAGCCCGAAGGATTCCTCGTGGGCGTCATTCAACGCCTCCTGGAATCCCGTATCGATCGGCAACATGCCCAATTTCGGCGTTGCGGCGGCGTATATCGCCGACCAGTCATAGGTGTACAGCACATGCACGCTGGCCCCGGTCTGTATGCCCAGGTCCATTGCAGCGCGCAAGATTGCATCATTGAGTCGCAAGTCGACATCCTCGGCCCGGTACAGATTGACCGCAGCCAGTATCTTGCTCGGCAAGGCATCATCGCCCGGCATGACAAACTGCACCGGACATTGACAGTCCTGAAGCAAATGCCAGTCCAGGGGCGTCGAGAACACACGTTTGAGCACCGGCTCACGGTGCACATCCTTGATCAGCATCAGCGGTTGAGTCACGGCGATGCAGTTTCTGATCTCGTCAACGATGTGATCACTCCAGAGCACTTGCACGGTGCAGTCCAGGCCGCGTTCGCGTTCCTGCGCTGCCTCGCTTTCCAGCCAGCGGCGATGGTTCTGCAAATAGCTGTCGCGCAGTGTTGCCAGCGCTTGATGATTGAACAGCCCCAGTAGCTCGAGGACTTTGACGTAGTCCACGGCGAGAATGCGCAGGCTCCAGCCACGCGCCCGGGCCAACCCGACCCCACGTTCGAAGGCCGGGGTGCGCTGCATCTTCGATGAAGCGATCAACAGCAGGCGCTGCGAATCATTCATGGCCACCTCCAGAAACACTGAATGAGGGACGCGTCAGCAAAGCGGCTGGTCCGGTCCTGAAGGCAGTGTGAGGCGTTTTCTTGCGGCACATCTGATGTAGATCAGAAGAATCGGCTACTCACACCCACCCGCGACGGTGTGACTTTTATCAAGCGCGTCACAGCTCGACCCGCCACACTGAGGGCTTGTCGGAGGCAAGCCCAATGATCCTGATTACCCTGATCAATACGCTGATCATCACCACGGTGGTCATCGTCCATTACGAATGCCTGATGCGCCTGAACATGCTGATGCCCAGGCTGAAGATCTGGCACCGTTTCCGGATGGTCTTCGGGGTGTTGGGCGCGCTGGTGGCGCACGCCCTGGAAGTGTGGATTTTCGCCCTTGGGTATTACCTGATGCACGCTTCGGCTGACCTGGGGCGCCTGACCGGCAACTACGACGGCAGCTTCATGGATTCGGTGTATTTCTCCTTCACCACGTTCACCACCATCGGCTTTGGCGACATCACGCCCACAGGACCGCTGAAGTACCTCACCGGCCTTGAGGCTTTGACTGGCCTGGTATTGATTACCTGGACGGCGTCATTCCTGTTCATCGAGATGCAGAAATACTGGAATGACAGAGACCGCGGCATTCACACCCGCCCGGCCGGCAGGTCGCGCGACAGATTCTGATGTCGATAAAAGATGCGCTTGGCACACTCGGCCGCCGCCATGTAGCACAGGCTGATGGTCACCACCGCGGCAAGGATATGAACCGGCAGCGGGACCAGACCAAACCAGCTCGCGGCGGGGCTGTAGGGTAGCGCCACTGTCAACGCGCCAATGCCCAGTGCGCTCACCAGCAACAGTGTCGCCGGCCGGCTGCGATAGAACGGCTTGTAGGTGCGCACGATGAAGATCGTCAGCAACTGAGTCAGCAACGATTCGACAAACCAGCCGCTGCGAAACAGGTCGGGCACCAATCCGGCCATCAGGTAAAGGGTGACGAATGTCAGCAAGTCGAACACCGAACTCACCAGGCCGAACACCACCATGAAGTTGCGGATCTCACTCATGTTCCAGCGATGAGGCGTCTTTTCCCATTCGCGGTCAACGTTGTCACTGGCGATCCCCATGGACGGGATATCCGAGAGCAGGTTGTTCAACAGAATCTGCTTGGCGAGCAGCGGCAGAAAAGGCAGCGCGATGGAGGCCACGGCCATGCTGACCATGTTGCCGAAGTTGGCGCTGGAGACAATGGAGATATATTTGAGCGTGTTGGCAAACGTATGCCTGCCCTCCTCTATCCCTTCGCGCAGCACATCCAGGTTGTGTTCCAGCAAGACGAAGTCGGCCGCCTGTTTGGCCACGTCCGCGGCATTGTCGACGGAAATGCCGATGTCGGCGGTCTGTAGCGCCGGCGCATCGTTGATGCCATCACCCATGTAACCGACCACATGCCCGGTTTTCTGCAACGCACGGATGATGCGTTCTTTCTGGTTGGGATCGACCTCGGCAAACAGCGTCGTCAGCGGTGCCAGGTTCATCAGTGCTTCATCCTTCATCGTCGCCAGTTGGGAGCCGGTGATGATGCGTTCCACCGACAAGCCGACGGCTTGCGCCACATGGCGAGCCACCAGATGGCTGTCGCCGCTGATGATCTTGACCTCAACCCCCAGTCGGCCGAGCGTGGCAAGGGTGTGCTTGACCTGCGGTTCAGGCGGGTCGAAGAACAGCAGAAAACCGCGAAACGTCAGCTCTTTCTCGTCGTCGCGTCCGTAATGGGCCTGCTCGGGCAGCATTCGGGTGGCCACTCCAAGCACCCTGAAACCTTGCTCGCTCCAGTCGGCGAAGCGCTGGCGGATCTGCGCAAGGCTGGCGCTGTCCAGCACGGCTTTCTGCTCGCCGTCGAGCACATGGCTGCAGACCTCAAGCACAGTGTCCAAGGCACCTTTGGTCACCATCAGAATGCCTGCCTGGGGCGCATTTCCTACCACCACGCTCAGGCGCTTGCGAATGAAGTCATAGGGAATCTCGTCCCGCTTGATCACACCGGGGCTGGCAGGGGCATCCTTGCCGGCCACTGCGATCGCATCGTCCATGGCGTTGCGCATGCCGGTCTGCAAGCTGGCATTGAACACCGCCAGTTGCAGAACCTGCGGATCTGCAACCCCCTGTACATTCATGGCGGCGTCCAGCACCACCACGCCTCGGGTCAGCGTCCCGGTCTTGTCAGTACAAAGGACATCCATCGCCCCAAGATTCTCGATGGCATTGAGGTGGCGCACGATCACGCCTTTGGCGGCCATCCGCTGCGCGCCCTTGGCCAGGGTAATGCTGAGGATGGCAGGTAGCAGCTCGGGCGACAGGCCAATGGACAGTGCGATGGCGAACAGCAAGGTATCGAGGGCCGGACGCTCCAGCAGGATGTTGATCCCGAACACCAGAATGGTGATCACCAGCATGACCCGCAGCAGCAAGGCACCGAAATGCCGTAACCCGCGCTCGAAGTCGGTGTCGGGCGGTCGCAGTGACAGCGTGCGGGTGATGTCCCCGATCTCGCTGTCCTGGGCCTGACGTGTCACCAGCACCTGCGCCGTGCCGCTGCGCACCGATGTGCCCATGAACACGCAGTTGTGACGCTGCGCGAGACTGGCATCGGCCAGGCTCTGCCCCGGCACCTTTTCCACCGGAAACGTTTCGCCAGTCAACAGGCTTTCACTGACGAAGCAGTCGACTGCCTGCAATACCCGGCCGTCGGCGGCAATCAAACTGCCCGCGCTGAGCAGAAGGATGTCGCCGGGGACGACTTCGCTGGCCGCAACCTCAGTGTCTTTACCCTCGCGCAACACCGTGGCGCGCAACGCAATCTTCTGCCTGAGCTGTTCAACCGCCGTGTTGGCACGGTTTTCATACCAGGCGCTCAATACCGCACTGATCAACACGATGCACCACACAATCGCAGCGTCCAGCCAGTCGCCAATGATCAACGCCACCAGGGCACCGACCATCAGTATCAGGATCAGCGGCGTGCACAGTTGCGCAACGACCAGTCTTGCCAGACCCTGGGGCCGTTTGCCAATGGGCGCTGCAGCGCTCATTCGAGCATGTGCCTGGGCGCTGCTCAACCCCGCTGCGGTGCTGTGAAAGGTGCCAAGCAGATCGTCAACCGTGCAGCTCCAGTAGTCGGGCTGCGGTGCAGCGCCTGCGACCCTGGCCGTCGAATGCCATTCACGACGCGCCAGCCAGAGACCGGGAAGCATCGGAAGCCAGAACGTCAGACCGCGAAACAGCAGCGTGGCGGACAGGGCCACCGCGATGTCGACCCCGATCCAGTGCAGGCTGACCACTGCCGCCGCTTCGAAGGCGCCCAGCCCGCCAGGTACAACCCCGATGCTGCGCAAGACGCTGGCGAGCATGAACGCGGCAAACAACCCCATCGGCGCCGCTGCGACCCCCAGCGCCAGGACCAACAGCCACAGGGTTGTGCTGTCGAGCACGATGATTGCCAGCTCCAGCAAGGTGACACGCGCCAACAATGAGCGATTGCCCACCAACTGCTTGTCGGCGCCGGTGACCAGTGAAATCGCCTTGCGAACAATGGCAAAGCGTTTTCCCGGCACATGGGCTGCAAGTCTGGAGTGGACCGCCAGGCGCGGCGTCAGCACCGCCAGGGCCAGGCTGACCGCGATAAAGACCAGACCCAGGCCGACCACGGTCGCCGTAGCATGGCCCTGAAGCATCAGCACTACCAGCGCCACCCCGACGGACACGACGTACGCCAGAAAATAACCTGACAAATCCAGTACCAGACACGCCAGCACCGCAGGCCTGGCAAATCCCATCCGCGTGAACGACGCAACAGCAGCGAAAGCACCACTGATACCCGACGACGGCAGCGCCTGATCGACGAACAACTTCATCAAGCTCAACCTGGCCGCATCCCCCAGTGAAAGATGCTGCGCCCCGGCCTGGAGCACCATGCGGAATATCTGCCCTTGAGCGATGTACGTCAGCAACTGCACGGCGACGGCCGCGACGAGCCAAAGTGGCTGGGCTTGAGTCAGCAGCCTGGCAAACGATTCGACATCACTCAAGCGCAATGCCAGGCCGATGACCGCGGCCAGCATTGCGCCGCCAAGCAGCCAGGTGATCCATAGCGCCGGCCGACCGAAATGCCCTTCGCCCACCGGCTGCGAGTCGGGTAAATCTGCGATATGCGGTTCGACAGACATGCCAGCCACCTGAGCGATTCGATGCAAAGGCTGATTCTCGGGCACGACTTTGACATGCGCTTGATCCATATCAAGGACACCACCTTTGACGCTCGCCGAAACGGTAGGAGCAGCCTGGTCCGCGCCTTGCCGGGCACCGGCAGTAGCATCAGATACCCTGGCGGCGTCAGACACACCCCACGATGGCAATAACCCTCTGCCCGTTTTCATTGCCAGCGTTATCCCGGTCTATAAACCCGGACATCTATCTAATGATTATCAAAGGCAAAATTTTTTACCGCATTTTCGGTAGCAAGCTCATTAACGGCTTTCATTTAGTCCAGACAATGCCGCCGCTTAATCTGACCAAGTTGCTACAGGCATGCTGTTATGGCCAGAAACCATGGCCGCTAGATGATGCCATTGGGACATCAAACGCACTTGCTATAGCGTTTAATCGGCACTTCGCAAGTTTGATTTTTTTCCGCCGGTTATCGATTCAGCAACTGGCGGTCGGAAAATTTACTGCTAGCTTTGCTGGAGCAACTTGAACAGCAATACCCACTTCGAGCGAAGTTTTCAGTTCGCAGGTGCTGCCCTGCCCGCCATTCACACAAGCACAACTTTGGGCGCCAGGCCATAGAACACGACCACCAGCGCTTTTCCAAAGCAAGGCTGCGCTGCGCCACAGGTTATTTCGCAGGATTGAATATCTTGGCAAATAAGGGAGTGCCATGAAAGCAAGTATCAAGCTGATAACCCCACTGGCTCTGAGCTTCGCTGGCCTCATGGCGACCCCGGCATCGGCGCTGGATACCCGCATCGGGCCTATCACCCTGGAGGGTCAACTGCCCGATCGCGCCTCCATCGGCAAACTCTACGAAGAACTTGATTTCCAGCAGGCCACCCAGGCCTACCTGTGGTCATTGCCGCTGGTGTCGTATGCCCAGTGGGAGAAGGAATTTCACGACAAGCTCGGGGCCCGCAACGGCGACCTGATGGTACTGACCAGCTACGAAGACAAACTTGGGGTCATCACCGCCAATGCCACGACCCCCTACATCCTGGGCTTTGTCGATCTCAATGAGACAGGGCCGCTGGTCATCGAGTTGCCGCCTGGACCCACCGCTGGCGGCATCGGTGATTTCTGGCAGCGGGCGATCATCGACATGGGCCAGACCGGTCCGGATCAGGGCAAAGGCGGCAAGTACCTGGTGCTGCCGCCCGGCACCCAGGCACCGGAGGATGCACGGGATTACTACCTGGCCAAATCGCAGACCATGAATGTATTGGTGGGCTTTCGCGTGCTCGATCCTGACCCGGCCAAAGGCAAGGCGCTGGTCGAGCAATTTCGCATGTACCCGCTCAAGGACAAGGCCAACCCTGCACCCACCCGCCTGCTCAGCCCTGACGGCAAACGCTGGTCGGGCACCCAGCCAAGGGGCATGGAGTACTGGCAACGTCTGCATCAGATCATTCAGCGCGAACCGGTCAACGAGCGCGACCGCTTCTACATGGCCATGCTGGCAAGCCTGGGCATCGAAAAGGACAAGCCTTTCACGCCAACCGCCGCGCAGCGCAAGGCACTGGAGCAAGGCGTGCAAATGGGCGAGTTGATCGCCAAGGCCAATACCTTCGCCAAGCGCTTTGCCCAGGCGCGCTACTGGCCGGACCGGCAGTGGGACACCGTGCTGAACATCACCGACCCCTCCCAACGCGTCGCCTACTACGACCAGTTGTGGGAGCGCAGCGCCTGGTTCTATGAAGCGGTGACCAACACCAAGGGCATGGTTTCCCAGACCCCAGGCCTGGGCCAGACCTACCTGGGTGCCTACACCGACGCCAAGGGTAACTGGCTCGACGGTGGCAAGTCGTACACCTTGCATGTGGGCGCCAACCCGCCGGCCAGACAGTTCTGGTCGCTGACGGTGTACGACATTGACAGTCGTTGCCTGATCGACAACCCGCAGCGCAAGGCCGATCTCTCCTCGCGTCAGGACCTCAAGCACAACGCCGACGGCTCGGTGGACCTGTATTTCGGCCCGCAGGCACCGCAAGGCCATGAAGCCAACTGGGTGCAAACACTGCCCGGCAAGCAATGGTTCAGCTACATGCGGCTCTATGCGCCGACCGAGGCGTACTTCGATAAAAGCTGGAAGCTCGACGATATTCAGCTCCGGCCCTGAGCCGCAACCCGACACCGTGGACCGCAACCGCAGCACTGCGTCGCTTAGTCAGCGCCTGATCAATGGAGCATTACCATGGGTACACGTTGCTGCACCGGCTACATCACCGCCGTCACATTTGCCGTCACCCCGTTTGCGGTGCATGCCGACAACGCCAGGGACTGGCAGAACACGCCCATCGATCTGAACATGGCGTTCGGGTACTACAACCTGATCGACACCAACACCCCTATCGATACGGCGCTGCCCATCGATGGCCTGTCGTTGAACGCCAATGTCTATATCGCCCGTTACGCCCGCTCGTTCGCGGTGGACGGGCGCAATACCGCGGTGGAAATCCTGCAGCCGTACGCCGACCTCGATGCCTCGTTCGACAACGGGCAATTCTTCTCCGGCACCAAACACAATGGCGGAATGGGCGATACCCAACTGGTGATCGCTCACAACTTCTTCGGCGGCCCGGCGTTGACCGCCCAGGAGTTCGCCGCATGGACGCCCGGCACCTTTCTCAGCGGCGCGCTGACCGTGGTCACGCCCACCGGCGACTACGACAAGGACCGGATCATCAACATCGGCTCCAACCGCTGGGTAGTGAAACCGGAACTGGCCTTCGGCACCCCCATAGGCCCCACCTGGCTGGAATTCAATACCTACGTCTCGCTGTACGGCGACAACGACGATTACTTCGGCAACCGCAAACTCGAACAGAAGCCCCTCTACGCCATCGAGAGTCACTACAGCTACACCATCAACCGTGCGCTGTGGGTCGGGCTGGACGCCATCTACAACACCGGCGGCGAGACCAAAATCGATGGCACCAACCAGGAAAACAAGCAGGAGAACACCCTGGTCGGGGCCACCATGGGTTTTATGCTGTCGCCACAGTTTGGCGGGCTGGTCGCCTACACCGACACAGTCTCAGAGCGGACCGGCTCGCCCGATGTGAACACCTGGACCGTGCGCCTGCAGTACGTCTGGTAAAGCCCGGTCGATGCCCGATTTCAACCACCAAGCGAGTCATGCGATGAAAATACCGGTGCTCAAGACGCTGTTGTGTTGCGCCATCCTGGGTCTTGGCGGCTGTGCCAGCTCTCAGGTCGACCCCAGTCAATATTCAGGCTTTCTCAAGGATTACAGTCGTCTCAAGCCGGCCGAGAGCGCGACAGGGGCGCCGGTCATGCGCTGGATCGACCCCGACCTCAAGCCTGGCCAATACACCCGGATTTACATCGAGCCCAGCCAGTTCTATCCCAAGCCACAGCCGACTGCGGTGATCTCTGCGCAGACCCTGCAATCGATTACCCGTTACTTCGACACCGCGCTCAGACGCGAGCTGGGCAAGGACCTGACACTGGCCCAAGGGCCGGGGCCCGATACCCTCGTCGTGCGCCCGGCGATCACGGCGGTTTCCACCAGCACCGAAGGGCTCAAACCCTATGAGGTGATCCCGATTGCACTGGTGGCCGCCGCGGTCAATACCGCAGCCGGTGGCCGCGACCAGAACGTGGAGATCGCCACTGAAGCTGCGTTTCTGGATGCCGACAGCAACCGGGTGCTGGCTCAGGTGGTGCGCAAGGGCGCTGGCAAGCCGCTGGAAAACGACAAGACCCAACTGGCCCTGGAAGACGTCAAGCCGGTGCTCGATGGCTGGGCGACGGACATGCGCATGAGCTTCGAAAAACTCAGGGCGGCAAAATAAGCCAGGGCATGCAGAGGCACGCGCTGGCGTGCCATCGCTGTGCGTTGCAAGTGCTGGTGGTAGCGCCGCGATGAAGCCGAAAAGCCAAGGGAGAACGGATGACTATTCGTGACGATATCGCCGGGCTGCACAGCCAGATCGCCCGGGATGTGCTGGGCCAGGACGCGGTGATTCGCCAGGTGCTGCTGGGGCTGTTGGCCAATGGGCATCTGTTGCTGGAGAGCCTGCCGGGGCTGGCCAAGACGCGCATGGTCAAAGCGCTGTCGCGGCATCTGCAGGCGAAAATGAGCCGAATTCAGTTCACCCCTGACCTGTTGCCCTCGGACATCACCGGCGCCGAAATCCTGCAGCAGGTCGACGGCCAGAACCAGATCCGTTTTCAGCAGGGGCCGCTGTTCGGCAATCTGATCCTGGCCGATGAGATCAACCGTGCCCCGGCCAAGGTGCAGGCTGCCTTGCTGGAAGCGATGGAGGAGCGCCAGATCACCGTGGCCGGGGTCAGCCATCCCCTGCCCGATCTGTTCACGGTCATGGCCACGCAAAACCCCATCGAGCAGGAAGGCACGTACCCGCTGCCCGAGGCGCAGATGGACCGCTTCCTGATGAAGGTGCTGCTGGACTATCCCAGCCCCGAGGACGAAAGCCGGGTGCTGCAACTGCTGCGGCGTGAAGAACAACAGGCCGGCCATGCCGGGTCGGCGTCCCCCGAGGGCCTGCCGCAGGAAGTGCTGTTTGCGGCGCGCAGGGAAATCAGCGCGATTCACGTCGCCCCGGCCATCGACCGCTACCTGATAGACCTGATCGATGCGACGCGTCACCCGGCGGACTATGACAGTGACCTGGCGCGCTGGATCGATCTGGGCGCAAGCCCGCGTGGCGGCATTGCCCTGGATCGCTTGTCGCGCAGCCATGCCTGGCTCGAAGGTCAGGACTTCGTCGCCCCCGATGACGTCCGCGCAATGCTGCATCCAGTGTTGCGCCATCGAATAAAGCTCAGTTACGACGCCGTGGCCGATGAAGTCAGCGTCGATCAGGTGCTCGATCAATTGCTGGACAAGGTGGCGATTGCGACGTGAGAGCTGGCGACTGCGTCGCAGCACGGCTTGCCGGCGGTGGCGGCCTTGAGATCGCTGCCGCCGGCAAGCCGGGCTGCTACGGAAGATCGATGGGGAACCATGGGCCGCAGTGATGCGGGAGGGAGGAGAAATTCATGCGCGACACCGCCGAAGCAACGCCAGGGGTGCACGTATCATTGGCGCAACTGATGGCGCTTGAAGGCAAGGCCCGCGGCTTGAGTCTGCTTGCGCGTCAGCCGCGTTCGAGCATTCTGGCCGGCAGCCACGGTTCACGCTTGCGCGGTCGCGGGCTGGACTTCGAAGAGCTGCGCCGCTACCTGCCGGGCGACGATCTGCGGGCTCTGGACTGGCGTGCCAGCTCGCGCCTGGGCAAACCATTCGTCAAATCCTACCGGGAAGAACGCGACCGACCGACGCTGATCGTGGTGGATCAACGCATGAACATGTACTTCGGCTCGGTGCGCAGTTTCAAATCGGTGGTGGCCGCCGAGCTGGCCGCGCTGTTGGGCTGGATCGCCTGGCAGGCCGGTGATCGGGTCGGCGGGCTGGTGTTCAACGATATTCGTACAGAGCCAATCAACCCGCTGCGCAGCCGCCAGACCCTGGCAACACTGTTCGCCGCCGTGGTGCGGCAGAACACCACCCTGGCCGCCGACAACCCAGTGGCCGAAGCGCCCGGGCAACTCGACACCACCCTGCGTCGCTGCCTGCAAAGCGCGGCCCATGATCACCTGATCTGCATCATCAGCGACTTCGCCGGCAGCAGCGACAGCACCCTGCACCTGTTGCGTCAGCTGTCGGCGCACAACGATGTGCTGGCCTTGCAGATCTACGACCCGCTGGCGCTGCAACTGCCGGAACACGGGCGGGTGCTGGTGACCCAGGGCCAGTTGCAGGTCGAGTTGACCCTGGACCGCGCCAGGGTGCGCAAACCCTTGGGCGATTACCTGCAAGGTCGCCTGCGCGAGGTCGCCCAGATGCTGCGTCGCAGCCGCATACCGCTGCTGATGTTCAGCACCGGGGAGGACGCGCTGACCCAGCTGCGTCGCGAGTTGGGACGGCAGGCCGGCACCGGGCAAACCCGTTACCGGCATGCGGACACGCGGCCGTGAGTAGCCCTTCCATCGAGCAATTGCAGGAGTTGCCGCTGCCGGCTGCGATCAGCTACCTGCCGCAGACCTGGGGCTGGCGGGTGCTACTGGCGGTCGCTGGGTTGCTGGTGATTGCCTTGCTCGTGCGCAAACACCACCACTGGCGGCAGAACCGCTACCGGCGCGAAGCCCTGGCACGCCTGGATCAATTGCAACAGCAATTTGGGCAACAAACGGACGGCAAGGCCCTGCGCGAGGTGCCGGAACTGCTCAAGCGCGTGGCGCTGTCGAGTCCGCAGCAGCCTGACGTCGCCCGTCTCACCGGCCAGGCCTGGCAGGAGTTCCTGCAACGCAGCACGCCGATTGTCCTGCCCGCCGACTTCGCCGCTCGGCTGGCGACCCTTGCCTACGCTCCCAACGCCACGCTCGAACGCCTCGACCGGCATTCCTGTGAGCAGCTGCTGAGCATCACTCGGCAATGGGTGGAGACGCACCATGTGGCAGCTTGACTACCCCTGGCTGCTGTTGCTCTTGCCGTGCGGCTGGCTGGCGTACCGCTACCTGCCCGATTACCGTGAGCGCCAGCGCGCTTTGCGGGTGCCGTTCTTCAATGCCCTTAGCCAGGCCATCGGCCAGACGCCCAAGGCCCAGGGAATCCGGCGCAACATCGCGCAGCTGGGTCTGAACGCAGTGGTCTGGGGCTTGCTGGTCCTTGGCGCAGCGCGTCCGGTGTGGATCGAAAAACCTGTCGAGCACGCGCAACCGACCCGCGACCTGATGCTGGCCATCGATATTTCCCAATCCATGGAAACCCGCGACTACACGCAAGCGGATGGCAGCAAGGTCGATCGCCTGAGCGCCGTAAGGCAGGTGATCCAGGGCTTCATCGCACAGCGCAAGGATGATCGGCTCGGCCTGATCGTATTCGGCAGCGGCGCCTTCACTCAGGCGCCGCTGACCCTGGATCATGCCAGCCTGTCGCTGCTGCTCGATCAGGTCGGTATCGGCATGGCAGGTCCCAATACCGCCGTGGGCGACGCCATCGGCCTGACCATCCGCCTGCTGGAAAAGACTGCGGAAAAGGACAAGGTGTTGATCCTGCTCACCGACGGCAACGACACCAGCAGCGTGGTCGAGCCCTTGCACGCAGCGAAGATGGCCGCTGACGCCGGCATCGTGGTGCACACCATCGGCATCGGCGACCCTGGCGCCAGTGGCGAGTCGAAGGTCGATCTGGAGAGCCTGCAGAAAATCGCCCTGCGCACGGGCGGACGCTTCTTTCGCGCCGAAGACAGCCAGGGGCTGCAACAGGTCTACCGCACCCTCGATCAGATCACCCCGCATCAGGTCAACACCCTGAGCCATCAACCCAAGCGTGATGTGTTCTGGCTGCCGCTGGGCGCCGCCTTGTTACTGCTCGGTGGCTGGCATGGCGTGGCGGCGTTGTGGTCGGCGCTGCGTCATGAGTCTGCGCCGACCGTGGCAGCGGAGGCGTGATGGACATCGACCTCAACGCCTTGCACTTCCTGCGCCCGGCGTGGCTGTTGCTGATCGCGCTGGCGCTGCTGCTGGCCGGGTCGTGGCGACGGCTGGGCCAAGGTCGGGGGCGCTTTCACGGCATGATCGCCGAGCACCTGTTGCGTCACCTGATCGTCATGCCCACAGGTAACGCGCGGGTGCAGCCGATTCATCTGCTGGTGGCGACGCTGATGATCGGTGCACTGGCCGCCGCCGGCCCCACCTGGGAGCAGGACCGTCCAGCGTTCCTGGACAACCGGGCGCCGCTGATTCTGGCGTTGGACCTGTCGGGCTCGATGAACAGCAACGACATCGCGCCTACCCGGCTGCAAGCGGCGAAGAACAAGCTGCACGACCTGATCGATCGCCGCCTCGGTGCGCGAATCGGCCTGATCGCCTATGCCGGCAGTGCCCATATGGTCCTGCCGGCCACCGACGATCCGGCGCTGCTGGAATCCTTCCTGCAAGTGCTGTCCAGCGAGTTGATCGAAAGCCCGGGCAAGGATCTGGCCGGGGTCATCGCAGTGGCCCGCGGCATGCTGCAGGCCGAGAAAACCCCCGGCACTCTGGTGCTGGTCACCGATGGCGCTGACGTCGCCCAGCTGGATCTGGTGAGCAACAGTCTGGATCAACAACACGACCTGCAACTGCTGATTCTGGCGGTCAACAGCCAGGCCGACAGCGGGCTGAAAACACTCGCCGACGCCACCGATGCACCGTTGGGCAGTCTGACCGCCACCGATGAAGATCTGCAGTGGATCGAACTGCACGCGCAGACGCACTTCCAGGCTGTCAGCCCAGACCAGCAGAACCTGCAATGGAAAGACGCCGGCTACTGGTTGATCTACCCGCTACTGGTGCTGGGGTTTTTCAGCCTGCGCCGGGGCTGGAGCCTGAACTGGAGCGCGGTGCTGGTGCTGGCACTGGGCAGCGCCCTGCCCGGCCAGTCTGTGTATGCCAGCGGTTTGAGCGATGCGTTCATGACCGCTGATCAGCAAGGCCGCTGGGCGTATGAGCATCATCACTACCAGGATGCTGTCACTCGGTTTCAGAACCCTTACTGGAAAGGCCTGGCGGCCTATGCCCTGGGCGATTACGCCAATGCTCAGGCCTCGTTTGCACGGGTCGACAACGCCGCAGGCTACTTTTATCAGGGCAACAGTTATGTACGCCTGTTCAAGTTCGACCAGGCCATCGCCGCCTACCAGCAGGCCATCGCCCTGCAACCCGACCTCGCCCAAGCCAAGGCCAACCTTGCATTGGCCGTCGCGCTGCAAAAGGACTACCAGGACGCGCAGAGCAAGGCGCCGAACGTCAAGCCCGACGAAATCAAATACGACAACACACCCGGGCAAGGCAAAAATCATCCGCTGCAAAACGCCGCTGCGACCTCCGACGAACAATGGCTGCAGAACCTCAACACCTCACCTGCGCGCTTCCTGCAACAGAAGTTCAGCCTTGAAGATGCCCGCCGCGCCAATGCGCCCAAGGTGCAACCATGATCCGCAGGATGCTGGGCGCGCTGGCGCTGCTGCTGGCGTTGCCGTGTGTGGGCGCGCAACTGCGAATCGAGACCCGTCTTGAGCCGGCCGGCCCGACGGTCATCGGTCAAACCGTGCAATTGCAGGTGGATGTGCTGACCGACAGCTGGTTCACCTCGGCGCCGCAGCTGCCCGTGCTGGAGCTCGACAACGCCACTGTTTCCGCTCCCTCGGGCGAGGCGCGTCATCTGAACCTGAGCCGCGACAGCACGCCGTTCTTCGGGCTTGAATACACCTACCGGATTACCCCGAACGCTGCCGGTGACCTAGCGATACCGGGGCTGACCATCAGTGCTACGCCGGGGCCATCCAGCACGCCCATGTCGGTCCGCAGCGAGCCTCTGCGTTTGACGGTCGAGCAGCCCGCTGGCCTCCCTGCCGGACAGTCGGTGCTGGTGGCGCGCAAGCTGACGCTGAGCCAGGACATCAGCCCGTCCCGCGCGCCGCTGGGCATTGGCGACAGCGTGCGCAGGCGCATCACTCAGATCGCCGATGGCGTGCAGATGATGCTGATGCCGGCGCCGGTTTTCGCCCAGGTCGACGGACTCAAGCAGTACCTCGCTGCGCCGCAACTCAAACCCATGGACGATGGGCGTGGCCATGTTTCCGGCGGCATCCGGGTTGATGACGTCAGCTACGTGATTACCCGCAGCGGGGATTTCCAGCTACCAGCGATCAACGTGCAGTGGTGGGACAGCGACGCGCGGCAATTGCGCATCGCGCAGGTGCCAGCAGCCCCGTTCAGCGCCACCGGCGCAGCGTTCCACACCCCGTTCTCCGTGCGCGAAGACCTGCAGCGCATGGGCCGGCACGGACGCATCACGCTGTCCCGCCACTGGCTGGCCCTGGGCCTGGGGCTGCTGGGCATTGGCCTGCTGCTGTACCTTGGCTGGCCCCGTTGCCTGCGCGCATGGCAGACCCTCAAGCAGCACCGAGCCACCCGTCATCGGCAATGGCTGGCGTCCCCCCGTTACGCGCTGAACCAGATTCCCGAGCAACTGCGTGCGACACCGCCACGCCTCGATGCCTTGTACCTGTGGGTCCACCGGCAATACGGCGCGACCGGCCTGGGCGTGTTGCGCGACCGCGTGCCGCGCGACCTCACGGCGCAGATCTATGGTCGTGATCCGCAGCCTGCCAATGCCTTCCATGGATTGAGTCAGAGCCCGGCGCTGCTTCACCCGCATACCGCCGCGCGGCACCCGAACGACGCCCATCGGTTGCGACCGCTGAACCCACGCACCTTCCCCCGCATCAAGGCACCGGAGCGAACCCCATGATCACCTCATCACGCCAATGGCATGCCTGTCTCCAGCTGCTGCTGATCCTGCTCGCGCCGGCCCTCGCCCTGGCGGCAGAGCCGTTGCCATCCTGGCAGGACACCGCGCCGCGACAGGCGCTCGTGCAATTCGTCGAAAACGTCACCCGGGACGGCTCGGCGGACTTGATCCCGGTACCTGAGCGCATCGCGGTATTCGACAACGACGGCACGCTGTGGAGCGAGCAGCCGATGTACTTCGAGGTCCTGTTCGCCCTCGATGAGGTCAAGCGCATGGCGCCGCAGCATCCGCAATGGAAAACCACCCAGCCGTTCAAGGCGGTGCTGGAGAACGATCACAAGGCGCTCGCGGCCGCAGGCATGGACGGCTTGAAACTCATCATTGGCGCCACCCACAGCGGCATGAGCAGCGAGACCTTCAACGCGTCGGTCAAGGCCTGGCTGGCCAAGGCGCGGCATCCCCGCAGCGGGCGGCCCTACACCGAGATGGTCTACCAGCCGATGCTCGAACTGCTCGATTACCTGCGCGCGCATCAATTCAAGGTGTTCATTGTCTCGGGCGGTGACGTCGGCTTTATGCGCGCCTGGGCCGAGGAGGTCTACGGCGTGCCTCCCGAGCAAGTGATCGGCAGCCGCTTCGTCGGCCAGTTTCAGGCGCAGAACGGCCAGTTGCAGATCATTCGCACGGCCAGACTTGCGCACAACGACGACGGCCCCGGCAAACCGGAAAGCATCGACGCGCTGATCGGTCGGCGCCCGGTGCTGGCGTTCGGCAACTCCGACGGCGACCTGCAAATGCTGCAGTGGACCGCTGCCGGCCAGGGCAAGACATTCGTCGGCCTGGTCCATCACACCGACGTCAAGCGCGAGTGGGCCTACGACCGCAGCTCCGACATTGGGCGTCTGGACAAGGCACTGGACGCCGCGCAGCAGAACCACTGGACGGTGGTCGACATGGCGCGCGACTGGAAACGGATTTACCCCTTCGACTGATCGGCAACACGTTTCACCGAAACACGGCAACAACGGATGTGAATGCAAACGATCACTGAGAACAGCAGCGATCACGTCATGGCAACGGAGGCAATTCAAATGACTGGCAGGCAAAACTGGCTACCCCGGCTGGCCTTCATGGCAGCTTCGATGATGGCGCTCTCGGCCACCGCCGCAGCGGCAGACAAACCCAATATCCTGGTGATCTTCGGCGACGATATCGGCCAGACCAACATCAGTGCCTATTCAATGGGCGTGGTCGGCTACAAGACCCCGAACATCGATCGCATCGCCAAGGAAGGCATGATGTTCACCGATTACTACGCGGAGAACAGCTGCACCGCCGGGCGCTCGAGCTTCATCACCGGGCAGACGCCCTTGCGCACCGGACTGACCAAGGTCGGCATCCCCGGCGCACCGGTGGGCCTGCAGAAACGCGACATCACCATCGCCCAGGCGCTCAAATCCATGGGCTATGCCACCGGGCAGTTCGGCAAGAACCACCTGGGCGACCGCGACGAATACTTGCCGACCAACCATGGCTTCGACGAGTTTTTCGGCAACCTCTACCACTTGAACGCCGAAGAGGAACCCGAACGCCCCTACTGGCCCAAGGACCCCAACGATCCATTCGTCAAGGCCAACTCACCCCGCGGGGTGCTGCACGCCTACGCCGACGGCAAGGTCGAGGACACCGGTCCGCTGAATAAAAAGCGCATGGAAACCATCGACGATGAAACCACGGCCGCGGCCCAGGCGTTCATCAAGAAACAGGTCGATGGCAACAAGCCTTTCTTCGTCTGGATGAACACCACGCGCATGCACGTGTTCACCCACGTGCGTGACTCGATGCTGGGCCAGAGCGGCATGCCCGGCAATGAATATGCCGACGGCATGCTCGAGCACGACGGTGACGTCGGCAAACTGTTGCAGACCCTCGATGAGCTGAAGGTCGCGGACAACACCATCGTCGTCTACACCACCGACAATGGCCCGAACCAGTTCTCCTGGCCGGATGCAGCGACCACGCCGTTTCGCAGCGAGAAAGACACTAACTGGGAAGGCGCCTTCCGGGTGCCGGCAATGGTTCGCTGGCCGGGCAAGATCAAGGCCGGTGAAGTGTCCAACCAGATGATGTCGGGCCTTGACTGGTTTCCCACCCTGCTCGCGGCGGCCGGCGATGCCGACGTCAAGGACAAGCTGCTCAAAGGTTGGGCGCCGGGCACTGGCAGCAGCAACTTCAAGGTCCACCTGGACGGCTTCAACCAACTGCCCTACCTGACCGGCCAGGCCGACAAAGGTGCGCGCCACGAGTTCTATTACTTCAACGATGACGGCGAGCTGGTCGCCATGCGTTTTGATGACTGGAAAGTGGTGTTCTGCGAACAGCGCAAGCCGGGCGGCTTCGAGGTCTGGTCCGAGCCCTTCATTTGCGGGCGAGTACCAAAACTGTTCAACCTGCGCATGGACCCCTATGAACGCGCCGATGTGGTCTCCGACCAGTACTTCGACTGGCTGATGAAAAACGACTACGTGATCGGCATGGGCATCATGCGCGCGGCAGGCTTCCTGGAAACCTTCGTCGACTATCCACCCAGCCAGAAGCCTGCAAGCTTCGGTATCGCCCAGGTCAGGCAGATGGTCGATGCCAAGATTGCCGAGAAGAACAAGGGTCAGGCACCTGCCAAACCCTGAGTGAAATCGGCCCGTCGTTCTGGCGAGGAGCGACGGGCTGATCTACCTTTGTCGGCAAGTCCGCGTCTGCGGCCTGCATCGCACGCATGTGCTCAAAGGAATGAACGTCGGCATGCCGAAGAAGAACAACACGCCGCCAGCCGTTCCCACGCCACCGACCAAGACCGGTGGATTGTTCAACCGCCTCTACCCCATCCTGATCGTCCTGCTGCTGTTGATTGCAGGCGGGCTCTGGTACGCCACGCAAAAAACACCCGCGCCGCTGCCGCCAAAACCCTCGACGGTGGTGACAAAGCCTGCGCCGCCGCCCGCGGCCAGCGCCCAACCTGCACGTTTCGTCGATGAGCAACAGTGCGCAGGCTGCCACAGCGCCCAGGTCAGGGACTGGCAAGGCTCGCACCACCAACTGGCGATGCAGACGGCCAGTGAGCAAAGTGTGCTGGGGGATTTCAACAGCGCCGCCTTCAAGGGCGAAACCGAGACCACTCGCTTCTTTCGCAAGGACGGCGAGTTCTGGGTCAATACCGTCGATGGCAATGGCAAACCCCAGGACTTCAAGGTCGCGTACGCGTTCGGTGTCGAGCCCTTGCAGCAATACCTGCTGGACACCGGTGGCGGCCATCTGCAAGCACTGGGCGTGGCCTGGGATACCGAGCACCACCGCTGGTTTCACATCTATCCGGGTCAGGGCGTGGACTTCAAGGACCCGTTGCACTGGAGCAAACCCGGACAGAACGCCAACTTCATGTGCGTCGAATGCCACACCACCGGCTTCAAGCGCAACTTCAATGCCCAGAACAACACCTTCAACAGTCAATGGAACAGCCTGGGGGTCGGTTGTCAGGCGTGCCATGGCCCGGCGTCGAACCACGTGCTGTGGGCGGCGAAAGGCGACAAATCCACCGTCCTGGGCAACGCAGGCTTCGAGATCAACCTGAGCAAGGCCGACAACGTCACCCAGGTCGACACGTGCGCCCGCTGTCACGCACGCCGTGCGCCGCTGGGTGACGATCAGAAACCCGGCAAGCCGCTGATGGACGCCTACCTGCCCAGCGCGCTGACCCGCCAATTGTATGAGCTGGACGGCAAGATCAAGGGCGAGGTGTTCGAACATGGCTCCTTCGTGCAGAGCAAAATGTTCGACAAGGGCGTGCGCTGCAGCAATTGCCACAACCCCCACAGCAGCGAACTGAAAGCCCAAGGCAACGGCGTTTGCCTGCAATGCCACAACCCGGCCGGAAAAACAGCCGTGCCCGGCGTCGACGGCGCCGGCCTGCAAGCGAAAAACTACGACTCGCCTGAGCACCATCATCATCAGCCCGGCCAGCCGGGCGCGCAGTGCGTCGATTGCCACATGCCCGGCAAGCTGTTCATGGTCAACGACTTGCGCCACGACCACAGCTTCAGCCTGCCCAATCCGCCATTGGCCAATGAAATCGGCACGCCGGATGCCTGCCTGGGCTGTCACCTCAAGCTGCCTGCCGCAAAGGTTATCGAACAGTTCGGCAACTGGTACGGCGCACCGCAGCATGCAACCGATCAGTACGCCCGCAGCCTGTGGCAGATCCGTGGCGCGCAACCGGGCGCTGCCGCGGCGCTGTTCGAGCAACTGGACGCCACGCGCCTGGCCTCGATTCGTCGCGCGACATTGCTCGCCGAACTGCCGAATTACCCCAGTCAGCGGGCGCTCGAGGCCAGCGGCAAGGCCCTGCGCGATCCGGCGCCACAGGTGCGCGAAGCGGCGGTCAATGTGCTGGCCGGGCAATTGCCACCCGAGCAACGGCTGGAGCCGCTTGGCCCTTTGCTGCAAGACCCGATCCTGGCGGTGCGCATCGCCAGCGCCCGGGCGTTGCTGGGCAATAGGCAGTCATTGGGACGCTTTGAGGGTGCATTCGACAAGGCAATTGCACAATACGAGGCGGTGCAACTGAGCCTGCAGGAACGCGCCGAGGCCAATCTCAACCTGGCCATGCTCTATCAGGCCAACGGCAACACCGCGCAGGTCGAGCATTACCTGCGCACCGCAATTGCGCGCGATGCCGATTTCCTCCCGGCACTGATCACTCTGGTGCAGTGGCTCGATGCCAATCAGCGGGTGCAGGAAGCGTCGGATCTGCTGGCCGAAAGTATCAAGCGTCAGCCGCAGTCAGCCTTGTTGCAGTTCACCCAGGGCCTGGCGCTGGTCCGCCGAAACCAGCCAGGACCAGCCCTCAAGGCGCTGCGCGAAGCCAATCGGCTGGAGCCGGACAATGCGCGTTACGCCTACGTGCTGGCGGTGAGTCTGCAGGAGCGTGGCGAGCTCAAGGGCGCACGGGATCTGCTGGAGTCCACGCTCAAGCGCCACCCGGAAAACCGCGATGTGCGTATGGCACTGGTGGCGCAGTTGCGCGACGAAGGCGACATAGCGCAGATGAAAGCCGTGATCGAAGGGCTTAAAGCGATCAACCCCGGCGACCCGATCCTGCAGCCGACCGGGCGGCCTTGAGCAGAGCAGCCGATCAGACCGGGACCAGGGCTATGGCACGGGCAAGCTCGGCCTGATTGAAAGGTTTGGGCAACCGCGCCAGGCCGATGGGGTTAATGAAAGGCGCGTCGGAGAAGCCTGAGCAGATCACGATCGGCAGCGCCGGATACAGTCGCAGGATGCGTTGTGCCAGCTCCGCGCCAGTCATGCCGGGCATCACCTGATCGGTGATGACCAGTTCGATGTCGTCGTGCTCGGCGATCAGTGCCAAAGCCGCAAGGCCGTCGCTGACTGCCAGCACTCGGTGGCCCAGGTCCTCGATCATCGCCTTGGTACTCATCAGCACCAGCGGATCATCATCGACGAACAGCACTTTGAGCGATCTGGCCTTCGCCTGGTCGCAGTGGCTTTCTTCGCTTTCGCTCTGGGCAGATTCAAGGGCCGCCGAAGAAATGGGCAACCACAGCTGGGCCGTGGTGCCCTGCCCTGCGACGCTGGACAACACCAATTTGCCGCCCGATTGTTCGGCCAGGCCATGGATCATCGACAGGCCCAGACCGGTGCCCTTGCCCAGCCCCTTGGTGGTGAAGAACGGTTCCATCGCTCGCTGCAAAGTGGCGTCATCCATCCCGCTGCCGCTGTCGGCAACCGAGATACAGATGAATTTCTCCTGAGCGGGTGACTCGACCGAGCGTGAGAACCAGGCCTCCTTGGCCGATACCACGATGTTGCCGCCATCGGGCATCGCATCACGGGCATTGATCATCAGGTTCATCAGCGCCATCTCCAGCTGGCCGGCATCGACGAACACCGGTCGCAGCAGCAACGGGAAACGCGTCTCCACGTTGATGTTGGGGCCCAGCGAAGTGCCCAGCAGTTGCGACATGCCTCGGATCAGCGCGCCCACATCGACAGGTTGCGGGTCCAGTTCCTGACGCCGGGCAAAAGCCAGCATGCGTTGGGTCAGCGATGAGCCGCGATGCGCCGCAGCGATGGCGTTGTCCACCAGCAAGGTGGCCTTGGCGTCGCTGCCCAGACGCTTTTTAACGATACCCAGGCTGCCCAGAATGACCGTCAGCAGGTTATTGAAGTCGTGGGCGATGCCACCGGTGAGCTGGCCGATGGACTCCATCTTCTGTGATTGATACAGCGCCTCGCGCGCCTCTTTCAAGGCGGTCTGGGCCTGGACGCTGTCGGTGACGTCACGGGTAATCTTGGCAAAGCCGATGATCGCGCCGGCGTCGTTGCGAATCGGGTCGATGACCACATGCACCAGAAACCGCGAGCCGTCCTTGCGCACCCGCCAGCCCTGGCCTTCGAAGCGCCCTTCGCGTTCGGCGGTCTGCAGCGACTTCTGCGGCATCCCGGCCTGGGCATCGGCACTTTCGAAGAACAGCGAAAAATGCCGACCGATCACCTCTTCCGGCCCGTAACCCTTGATCCGCTGGGCGCCGGCGTTCCAGGTGGTGATGATGCCATCGGGATCGAGCATATACAGGGCGTAATCGGTGACACCTTGCACCAGCAGGCTGAATTGCCGCTCACTGTTGCGCAGCGCTTCCTGCGCCTGCCTGCGTTCGGTCAGGTCGCGGGTGACCTTGGCATAGCCGATCAACTCGCCATCGCTGGCATGGATCGGGTCAATGACCACCAACGCCCACAAGCGCGTGCCGTCCTTTCTGACCCGCCAGCCCTCACCTTCAAAGCGCCCGGAGGTGGCGGCGATTTCCAGCGCCCTGGCAGGCAACCCGGCCAAACGGTCTTCTTCGGTATAAAACAACGAAAACGAGCGGCCGACGATCTCGGCCTCCTCGTACTGTTTGATCCTGCGGGCGCCAGAGTTCCAGCTGCGCACGATACCGTCGATGTCAATCATGTAGATGGCGTAATCGAACACCGCATCGACCAGTAACCGATAGCGGTCTTCCTGGGAGAGCAATCCTGACGACGGTGCGGGTTGTTGCATGATGGCCTCGGGCAGGTGGGAACGGCATTCGCGCATTATGGACAAGTTGCAGCGCAAAACCCAAGGCCGGCCTTTTTCAGCGCAAAGCAGCCCCGCCCGGACCTTGCGGGCGTCGATTCGCTTGGCCGCGTTTCAGGCCCTTGAGCGTGCGCCGCCTGCCTTGCGATAGCCGTCGGCCGCGCCATCGCCGCTCGCTGAGCTGACCTGCAGCCCTGCCTTGAGGTCACTGATCAGTGAGGCAATGGCGCGACTGGTGGTCAGTGTGGAGGTGGCGATGCCCGTGGCCAGCAGGTCGGCATGACCCGTGCGCCCGCTGTAAAGCTGGACGGACATCAACCCGGCGCTGTCCACCGAGCACTTGCAGCGGGCAGGCAGAAACGCGGACTCGACGATCTGGCAGAGTTCAAGTGAGGAAATCATGGGGCGATCCTTGTAGGTGTATCCATTCTCGACTCTGCAAGCCGGGCGAGATTCCGGATATTTTCAGTCGGGCAGACGAACGCGCCGACCCCACCATTGATGGTCGCCGGCGGCTACCGGTCACGCCTCTGATCGGCAATTGGTCGGAATCTTTCAGGTAAACGGGAATCAGTGGTTCAAGGCAGCACACGTACGCAACAGAACGCTGCCGTTCCAGCGTTCAGTCTGCCTGATCCCTGCCGCGAGATTCCTCTTAATGTCGATGAGGCATGCCATCCACCATTGTCTGTCGCTGTACCGGCAGTGCCTGCTGTCGGCCGCCGCGCTGTGCGTCTGCGGCTGCTCGGCCACCGGCCTTGGCTTTCTCGACCCGGCGGGACCGGTCGCCTACGCCCAGCGCGAGCTCTTCGGCTGGGTGGTCGGGCTGTCGCTGGTGGTGGTGCTGCCAGTCATCCTGCTGACGCCGGTGCTGGTGTGGCGCTATCGCTACGCGCGCAAGGATGCGTGTTATCAGCCGCGCTGGGAGTTTTCCCTGCCGATGGAAATCCTCAGTTGGGGCGTGCCGGTAGCGGTTGTAGTGATCCTGGGCTGCCTGACCTGGCAGCGTACACAGCAACTGGACCCCTACCGCCCGCTGCAAAGCAGTGCCGCGCCGCTGCAAGTGCAGGTCATTGCGCTGGACTGGGCATGGCTGTTCGTCTATCCGGAACAGGGGGTTGCCAGCCTCAATGAGCTGACGATCCCCAGCGGGCGGGCGGTCCATTTGAGCCTGACCAGCGCCAGCGTCATGCAATCGCTGATGATCGCCCGCCTGTCCGGGCAGATCTACGCCATGGCGGGCATGCGCACCCAGCAATATCTGCTCGCCGACGCTCCCGGTCAGTTCATCGGTCGCAACACTCAGTTCAATGGCGCAGGCTTTCAGACTCAGATGTTCACCGCCCGCTCGGTGGACAGCCCCGGGTTCGACAACTGGCTGGCCAGCGTGCGCCAGAGCGGCCAGCGCTTGAGTTGTGAGCGCTATCGGCAGTTGAGCCAGCCACGCCAGCCGGCCCCCGCGCCGCAGACGTTGCCAGCGGTCCAGAGCTTCGCCGCTGTCCCTGCCGGGTTGTTCGACTGGGTGGTGAAGTCGTTCCACTCAGCCTCCATAGCCGAATGCGGCGTCGCCTTGCACGAGGGCAGCCATGGATAACTCTTCAAGGCTCTGGCACCTGCTGCTGGGCAATCTGGATTACAACGCGCTGCCGTTCTACAGCAAGGTGGCGACGGCCGCCGCCTCGCTGGTGCTGCTGGTAGCGATCGCGGTGTTCGTGCTGATCACGGTCAAGCGCTGGTGGCCGTACCTGTGGCGGGAGTGGTTCACCAGCCTGGACCACAAGCGTATCGGCATCATGTATGTGGTGCTGGCGATGATCATGCTGATGCGCGGCATTATCGAGGCGGTGATGATGCGGACCCAGCAGGTGATGGCGATCAATGCCCCCGGCTACCTGCCACCCGAGCATTTCAGCCAGATGTTCAGCACCCACGGCACGATCATGATTTTTTTCATGGCGATGCCCTTCCTTACCGGTCTGATCAACTTTGCCATGCCGCTGCAGATCGGTGCCCGCGACGTGCGCTTTGCCCTGTTGAACGCCATCAGCCTGTGGCTGACGGTCGCCGGAGCGGCCCTGGTCATGGCCTCCTTGATGCTGGGCAAGTTTTCCACCGGCGGCTGGAGCGGTTATCCGCCATTCACCGAGATGGATTATCAGCCCGGCGTCGGCCCGGACTACTGGATCTGGGCGCTGACCCTGAGCTCGATCGGCAGCACCCTGACCGGGCTCAACTTTGCCGTGACCATCTATAAGGACCGCTGCCCCGGGATGTCGTGGTGGCGATTGCCGTTGTTTACCTGGACGGCGCTGTGCACCAGCGTGCTGATGATCTTCGCCATGCCGCCGCTGACCGTGGCCACGTTGCTGCTGGCGCTGGACCGTTATCAGGACTTTCACTTCTTCACCAACAGCCATGGCGGCAACCTGATGAACTTCGTCAACCTGTTCTGGTTGTTCGGCCATCCTGAGGTGTACATCCTGATTCTGCCCGCCTTCGGGGTGTTCTCGGAGGTCTTCGCGACCTTCAGCGGCAAACGCCTGTACGGCTACAAGTCGCTGGTCCTGGCGTCGATGGTCATCACCCTGCTGTCGTTCACGGTGTGGCTGCACCACTTCTTCACCATGGGCCAGAGCGCCGGGGTCAATGCAGCATTCGGCATTGCCACCATGCTGATCGGGATCCCCACGGGAGTGAAGATCTACGACTGGATGCTCACCCTCTATCGTGGCCGGATCAGGCTGTCGGTGCCGATGATCTACGCGCTGATGTTCATGATGCTGTTCGTCATCGGCGGCCTGACCGGCATCACCCTGTCGGCGCCTCCGGTGGATTACCAGGTGCACAACACGGTGTATCTGGTGGCGCATTTTCACAACATGCTGATCCCAGGCACGCTGTTCGGCATGCTCGCCGGCTACAGCTACTGGTTTCCCAAGGCGTTTGGCTTCCGTCTGAACGAGCGCTGGGGACGCGTCACCGCGCTGTGCTTCGGGGCAGGTTTCCTGCTGGCGTTCATGCCGTTGTACCTGCTCGGCGTCTCCGGCATGCCCAGGCGCGCGCAGGCGGTCTTCAATGCCGAGTTCGCCCCGGCGCTGTGGGTGGCGCAGGCGGGCGCGGTGCTGTTGAGCGCGGCACTGGTGTCGCTGTACACCCAGCTGTATGTGAGCATCCGCGACCGCCGGCACAACGCTGTGCCGCTGGGCGATCCATGGGATGGCCGGACCCTTGAATGGGCCACCTGCGCACCGCCGCCCGAATACAACTTCGCTGTACCGCCGCCGATCCACGACCGTGACCCGTTCACCTGGCTCAAGGAACACGGCCTGGCCCATGCGCCGATCCTGCATTTCGTCGACATCCACCTGCCGAAAAACAGCGCAACGCCAGTGATCATTGGCGCAGCGGCGTTTCTCTGCACCTTCGGGCTGGTCTGGCACATCGGCTGGGCGACGATTGGTGGGGCCAGCGCGGTGTTAATCGCGCTGATCGTGCGCAGCTTCCAGCGTGACACCGAGCGGGTAGTCAGCGCCGATCAGCAGCGCAGGGAGCACCAGGCGCAGCGTCGCCAGGTTGACCAGACCCGGCCTGTGGGCCGCGACGATGAAGACTCCAGCGCCAATGCCGGGCTGGCGCAGGCCCGTCTATGAGCAGTCAGACGCCGCTGTATCCGGGCCCTGGCGCCCTGCCCGGTCCTGTCGAGGCTGAGCAGGCGAGCAAAGATGTCGCACTGGGCGTATGGATCTTTCTGATGAGCGATGCGCTGATCTTTGCATTGCTGTTCGCCCTGTACGCCACGATGATCCGCGCCACTGACGGTGGCCCCGCCGGGCATGATGTCTTCGAACTCAAGTCGAGCCTGCTGCAGACCGCATTGCTGTTGTTCAGCAGCTTCACCTGCGCCATGGCGTCGCTGAACCTGAAGTTTCGCCCCGGCCAGCCGCGTTACCTACTCGGCTGGTGGCTGCTGACACTGCTGTTGGGCCTGACGTTCGTTGCGCTGGAACTCAAGGACTTCATGCACATGGCCGAGCTTGGCGCGGTGCCGCAACGCAGCGGCTATCTCTCGGCGTTTTTTGCCCTGGTGGCGACCCACGGATTGCACGTCAGCGCCGGTTGCCTGTGGTTGATCCTGCTGCTGGTGCAGTCGCAGGTGTTTGGCCTGGACGCCCCGGTCAGAAGCGGTTTCCAGTGCCTGGCGCTGTTCTGGCACTTTCTGGATGTCATCTGGGTGGCTATCTACGCCGTTGTCTATCTGCAGGGGTTGATGTGATGCGAGAGCGCGCCTATCACCGAGAACTGACACGCTATCGTGCCGGTTTGCTGCTGGCCGTCGTACTGACTCTCGTGCCCGCAGCGCTGGTGCAGTGGGCCGGGCTGTCGAAAAGCGCCACGCTGGGCTGGGTGATGCTCCTGGCACTGGCGCAGATCGCCGTGCATTTTCGCTGTTTCCTGCAGGTCGGGGTTCAACGAGCCGAACGCGATAACCTCTATGTGTTGCTGTTTTCGCTGACGATTGTGCTGCTGATGGTGGGCGGCAGTTTGCTGGTGTTCTTCGACCAGATGGCGCGGATGTAGCACGGCAACCCTCTGGCGCTTTTCGGCTTTCGAACCTTGCGCCACGCAATACGCGCAATACGCGCAATACGCGGCAAAGCAATGGGCCTATGATCCATAAGTGGCTACGATAGGCATCTGTCACACGCCGCACCGTCGCGGCGCGAAAGCCGGACCAGGCATTTCGATTCGCACCCGACGCACCCATTCCAGGAACAGGACTTCATGATGGTCGATTTCACCGAGCGCTTCGCCAGCACACCGAAATCCGGCGCGCTGGAACCGAGCCACCTTGACTTTGCGGTGGTCGGGATCGGCGCGTCTGCGGGTGGCCTGCAGGCGGTCAAGCGCTTTTTCGAAAACATGCCCAAAGACAACGGCATGGCGTTCGTGGTGATCTTCCACCTGTCCCCTGACCATCAGAGCAGTGCCGGCAAGCTGATTGAACAAGCCACGCAAATGCCAGTGATTCAGGTGACGTCTGCGGTGCCGATTCAGAAAAACCACGTCTATGTCATTTCCCCGGCCCAGCATCTGTCCATGAACGATGGCCACCTGCGGGTCCTGCAACAGGCGCCCCGACGCGGCGGCCATGTCACCATCGATCTGTTTTTCCGCGATCTGGCGGAAGTGCATAAAGAGCGTGCCTTCTGCCTGGTGCTCTCCGGCACCGGCTCCGACGGTGCGGTGGGCCTGTCGCGGATCAAGGAACAAGGCGGTATCACCCTGGCCCAGTTGCCGGGCGACGCCGAATTCGACGGCATGCCCCAAGCGGCCATCGAGACCGGCATGGTGGACTTCGTGCTGCCCGTGGTGGAGATGCCGCAGAAGATCCTCGACCTGTGGCGCAACTCCCGGGCTATCGAGTTACCCGACGCCCCAGGTTCAGGCCTGCGCACCCATTTGCCCAGCAACGAGCGCGCGGCGGCGCTGGCCGAGCAACATCTGCACGATATCCTGCTCAAGCTGCGCACCGGCACCGGCCACGACTTCAGGCATTACAAGCGCGCCACCGTGCTGCGCCGTATCGAGCGGCGCATGCAGGTCACCGCGCGCGCCGACCTGAGCGCCTATTACCAATACCTGTGCAACACGCCCCAGGAGACCAAGGCGCTGCTGGACGACATGCTGATCGGCGTCACCAACTTCTTCAGGGACCGCGAGTCCTTCGAATCGCTGGAGCGGGATGTGATTCCGCAGCTGTTCAGCCATTGCGCAAACGAAGCCAGCAACAGCGAAGTCAGGGTCTGGTCGGCCGGCACCTCCACCGGCGAAGAAGCCTACTCGCTGGCCATGGCGCTCAATGACTACAAGGCCGGTACCGGCGCCGACCGCAAGGTGCAGATCTTCGCCAGCGACATCGACGACCGCGCCATCAGCACCGGACGCGCCGGGCTCTACCCGGAGGCGATCATCACCGACGTCTCGCCCACCCGTCTTCGCCAGTATTTCGTCAAGGAGGACAACCGCTACCGGGTGCGCAAGGAACTGCGGGAAAACGTACTGTTTGCCAAGCACAGCCTGCTGTCGGACCCACCGTTTTCGCAGATGAACCTGATCGTCTGCCGCAACCTGTTGATCTACCTGGACCGCGAGGTGCAGCGCGAGATTCTGCAGATGTTCCATTTCGCCCTGAGCCCCGGTGGCTATCTGTTTCTGGGCAACTCCGAATCGGCGGACATGTGCCACGAGCTGTTCAACCCGGTGGACAAGAAGAACCGCATCTTCCGGGCACGCACCGGCGCGATCCCCTCGCATCGCATGCCCACCATGCCCCGCGACGGCTATGCGCGCGCAGTGTCGATTCCGCGCCCGCCGCTGACCCCGCCGGCCAGAAAACCCTCGACCTCGGAAATCCACCAGCGCGCGCTGGAGCGCTTCTCGCCCCCGAGCATCATCGTCAACAGCGATGCCGAGATCCTGCATATCAGCGAAGGCGCTGGCCGTTATCTGCATCACATGGCCGGAGAGGTCACCCGCAACCTGCTGTCGCTGATCACCACTGACTTGCGGCTGGAGCTGCGCACGGCGATGTTCCAGGCGCAGCAGACCAACTTGTCGGTCAAGGCGCGCCCGGTCAGCCTGGTCAGGGACGAACACTACTTTCAGGTGGCCGTCACCGCTCATCCGTTCACCGATGCCCAGACCGAAACCGAATGCCTGTTGATCGTATTCCTCGAAGAAGAAATCGACGCCGAAAATGTCAGTGCAAACGCGACGATCCAGTCGGAAAACCAGATGCTCTCCAATCTGGAGCGCGAGCTTCAGCGCACCAAGCTTCAGCTGCAAGACACCATCGAGCAATCGGAGATTTCCAGCGAAGAACTCAAGGCCTCCAACGAAGAAATGCAGGCGATCAACGAGGAGCTGCGCTCAGCCACCGAGGAGCTTGAAACCAGCAAGGAGGAGCTGCAGTCGATCAATGAGGAATTGCTCACGGTCAACCATGAGTTGAAGGTCAAGGTCGAGGAAACCGACCAGATCAACGACTACCTGAGCAACCTGATCTCATCGACCGACATCGCCACGGTGTTCGTCGACCGCAACCTGCGCATCAAATGGTTCACCCCGCGCGCCACGGACATCTTCAGCATGCTCTCGGTGGACACCGGGCGGCCGTTGATGGACATCACCCATCGCCTGAACTACGACCAGATGGTCGACGACGCGCTGAGGGTGTTCGAGACCCTCAGCGTCATCGAGCGCGAGATACCCAGCGACAACGATCACTGGTACATCGCCCGCCTGTTGCCCTACCGCTCAAGCTCCGATCAGATCGACGGCATCGTGCTGACGTTCATCGACATCACCAAGCGCCGGGCAGCCGAAGAAGACCTGCGCCTGGGCGAGGAACGCATGCGCCTGGTGGCCGAAAGTACCCGCGATTACGCCATCGTCGTCACCGACAACAACGGCCTGATCACCAGCTGGAACCAGGGTGCCGAGATCATTTTCGGCTACGGCAAAACGGAAGCCGAAGGGCGTTCGATCGACTTTATCTTCACTGAAGAAGACCGCGCAGCGGGCACCCCCGCGCAAGAGATGGCCACGGTCCGCGCCAAGGGTCGATGCATCGACGAGCGTTGGTATCTGCGCCGCGATGGCGCCCGCTTCTATTGCAGTGGTGAAGTGGTGGCCTTGCAGGGCGAAGGGGTTCAGGGTTTCGTCAAGATTGCCCGCGACCTCACTGAGCATGTGAAGCTCAATGAACAGCAGCTCAACAGCCTCAAGGAAAGCCAGACCAGCAGCCACTTGAAGGACGAATTCTTTGCGGTGATGTCCCACGAGCTCAAGCATCCGCTGAATCTGATCCAGCTCAACGCCCAGGTGCTGCGCCGTTTGCCGGCGGTCAAGAACACGCCTGCCGCGGTCAAGGCGGTTTCGGTGATCAACGATGCGGTCACCAGCCAGGCGCGGATTATCGACGATCTGATGGACGTCGCCCGGGTCAATACCGGCAAGCTGCAACTGGAGCGCAAGGTGGTGGACTTTGCCGCACTGCTGCGGGAAATCGAGCACGTCGCCGATAACAGCGAGCACAGTTGCGAAATCATCTTTGATATCCCTTCCAGAAACGATGGCGGCCTGTTTTTGCATGCAGACCAGACCCGCATCGAGCAAATCGTCTGGAACCTGATCAACAACGCGATCAAGTTCACCCCCGCCGGCGGGCAGATTCGCGTGACGGCCAGCAGACTCGACGGGCGCGTGCGGCTGGAAGTCCAGGACACCGGCCCGGGTATCGCTCAGGATCAGCTTGAGCATATTTTCGAGATGTTCGGTCAGGCCAACCACCGGCCGGTGGTCCGCAATAACGGCGGTCTGGGGATCGGCCTGTCGCTGGTCAAGCAGTTGGTGGAGAGCCACGAGGGCTTTATCAGCGCGTATTCGGACGGGCCGGGCAAAGGCGCGACCTTTGTCGTTGAACTGCCGGTGTGTGGGGTACCGGCACCGCTTGCCGCTGTCGCCGAGCATGAGGAAGACGGCAAACTCCGGGGGCTGAGCATTCTGCTGGTCGATGACTCGGTCGACGTGCTGGAGACCATGGCGATGTTGCTGGAAATGGAGAGCGCGCAGGTTGCCGCGTTCTCCAGCCCTGCCGAGGCGCTGGTCCGCGCCCCGCTGGAGAGCTTCGATGTGGTGATTTCCGATCTGAACATGCCCAGCATGGACGGCTATCAGTTTGTCGATCAGCTGCGCAGGATCCCTGGCTATCGCTCAACGCCCTGTATCGCCCTCACCGGCTACGGCGCGAGTCTGGCCGGGACTGACGGAAAGGGCTTCGACGAGCACGTGGGCAAACCGGTGGCGTATGACGCGTTCGTCGCCCTGGTGGCCCGGCTGGGTCAAACGGCATTGGCGAAATAGCAGCGCGCGGGGGCAGGTCCGGTGATCGCCCCCCCAGCGGCTACGAAAGGTCCGGGGGGACCAGCGACCTGACTTTTGCCAACACCGCCTGGATGTCGAAGGGCTTGTCGTAGACCTCCACGAACAGGTCGGGCCGCGCCAGGCCCAGATGCCCCTGGGCGCCACTCATCAGGATCATCGGCACCGCGCCCAGGGTCTTGTGCGCGCGCACCTTCTCGGCCAATTCGATGCCGTTCATGCCCGGCATCATGTAATCGGTAATGATCAGCTGCGGTTTTTCCCGGTCAAGCACGTTCCACGCCCGCTGCCCGCTGCCCGCGGTGACGGTGAGATAACCCTCGTCCTCAAGGGCGAAGCTGAGGATGTCGGCGATCAGGTATTCGTCGTCGACAATCAGAATCGTGGTCATGATGCCCCTCTCCCGCTCAGCCGCTGAGCGAGGGGGCGACCGCGAAACCTACGCGTTACTGGTATCGCCAAGGGCATGGATGTAAACCTTTTTAACGTCCAGACCCTGCTCGCCGAGGCATAGCTCCAGCGGCGAAGGGTCGTAGGGGTTGTCCCTGATTTTAAGAATCGACAGTCGGCGTTTGAGTTCCGTCGGCTCCTGCACAAAGCGCAGCAGCAACAGGTTGTCGACGATACCTGACAGGTCCGGTGCTGGAGCGTCCATTTCACCACCGAGCAAGCTCTGCACTTCCCACGACGCAACCACTGTGACATTGCGTGCACGCAGCTCGCCCATCAGCGCCGTGTAGAGATCCAGCAAGCGCGATTTGTCCGCCGCCGCCCGCGCCATCCCGCCCAGGCTGTCGAGAAAGACCCGTTTGATCGACTTTTCTTCGACGGTACGCAGCAGGTCGAGCGCCAGTTTGTCGATCAGTTCGGTGGTGACGGATTTCCACATGATGGTCAGCGCGCCGGACTGCTCCAGTGTTGCGAAATCCAGGCCCAGCGCTGCAGCCTTCATGCGCAAGCGCTGCGGCGACTCGTAAAAGCCAAAATGCAGCCCGGGCTCGTGCACGGTCGACTGGCTGAGAAAGCTCATGCCCAATGTGGTTTTGCCCGAGCCCGAAGGCCCGATCAGCAGGGTCACGGAGGATGCCACCAGACCGCCTCCGATCAGCGGGTCGAGGGTCGCCAGGCCACTGGGGATCAGCGAAACATGGTCGCTGTCGTGCATCGCCGAATGGGTGAAGGTGCTTTCCAGCCGGGGATAGACCACCAGGCCGTTTTCGGTGATTTCACACTCATGGGCGCCGGCAATTGCCGCGCTGCCACGGGTCTTGCGCATCTTGATGCGCCGTATCGAGCGGTTGCCGACAACCTCCTCGCCCAACTCCAGGACGCCGTCGACCATGGTGTGCTCGGGGCTTCCATCATCCAGTTGCGAGCTGGTGAGGAAGAACACCGTGCACCCGGCAAACGCCGCATGCCCTTGCAATTCGGAAATGAAGCGCTTGGTATTGAGCGCGGTATCGGCCTTGGAGCGGGCGTTGAGCAGCCCGTCGAGAATCAACACCGTGGACTTCTGGCGGACGATTTCACGCCGAAGCAGCTTGACCACTTCGTCCAGGCCATCGTTCTCCATGGTGTCGAACGCGCTGACGAACTGGAGCTGGTCGCCGACCTTGTCCTTGTCGAAAAAGCTCAGTGTGGACAGGAACTGAAACAGCCGCTCATGGGGTTCGGCCAGCAAGGTGGCGAACAGCACGCGGCCGCCGTGGCGAGCGTGATTGAAGCCAATCTGGTTTGCCAGAATGGTCTTGCCCGACCCCGGGCGGCCCTGAATGATGTAGGAGGAGCCGGCGACGAATCCTCCCTTCAGCAGCTCATCCAATCCTTCGATTCCGCTCTGAAGGCGTTTTAGCTGGTTCAAATTTGCTTCCTCCGCCGATAGCACTCAGTGTCGCGAACGGTGCGGATCATGCGCACGATCAAATCGCGCATTCTTCCGCGTTTGGCCGCACATTCCAAGAACAATCATCATGCGTAGCGCGGACTTACACTTATAGGGTCCATGCCGGTCAGCGGTTGCGGGGCTGTGCCGGAGTGTTTTGTTCTTCGACACAGCCCTCGGTCTCCGCTCGGGACTGCTCGCTGCGGCGTTCGGGGTCATCCGGTTTGATCGGTGCCGACAGCGGATACTCCGGCGTGTCATCGGCAGGGGTGGGAACGGGCTGATCGGTCGCGGTTTTGTTCAGGTTCATGGCCACTGACTCATTCAATGAATGCAGTGGTTGGAGTACACCGCGGCGCATACGTGCGTTTTTCTGGATCTACGGCCTGCGGCCAGAATCAAACGCCCGCGATTCCTCTGTAGCAGCACGGCTTGCCGGCGGTGGCGTCCTCAAGATCGCTGCCGCCGGCAAGCCGGTCAGATACAGGGATGGGTGCGTTTCCCCCGTTTGCCCTCAACGCAGGTCAGACAGACACTGCTCCAGGATATCCAGGCCTTCGTTCAGCACGTCGGGCTCGATAGTCAGGGGCGCCAGCAGGCGAACGATGTGCCGCGACTTGCCACTGGGCATCAGCAGCAGGCCGCTCGCCCTGGCGGTTTCCAGCAACCGGGCCATTTGCGCAGTGGCCGGTTTGCCCTCTGCGGTCAATAACTCGATGCCGCGCATGGCGCCAACGCCGGTAAGACGCCCTAGATAAGGCGAGAGGCTGTCCGCCTGCCATTTCGCGTAGCGGGCCTGCAAGGTGACCGCATATTGCTCGCCCCAGGCGGCCAGATTGACGTCGGTCATCAGCTCCAGTGTCGCCAGCCCCGCCGCACAGGCAATCGGATTACCCGAATAGGTACCGCCCAGACCGCCCTTGGGCAGCGTGTCCATCAGCGCCTTGCGCCCCACCACCGCTCCCAGCGGCACACCGCCGGCGATGCTTTTGCCCAGCAACAGCAGATCCGGTTCGATACCCAGCCGACTGAAGGCAAAACGCTCACCGGTACGACCAAACCCGGACTGGATTTCATCGATGATCAGCACGATGCCCTTGTCATCGCACAGCGTGCGCAGCAGCTGGGCGAACCCGGGATCCAGCGCCAGGAAGCCGCCCTCACCCTGCACCGGTTCAATGATGAAACAGGCCACCTCGTCGAGGTCGATCTCCACACTGAACAATCGATCCATGGCCCGCAACGTCTCATCGACCGAGACGCCGTTGTCCACGCTGGGGTATGGCAGGTGAAACACCGGCCCCGGCAACGTGCCGACCTTCTGCTTATAAGGGGCGACTTTGCCATTGAGGTTCAGGGTCGCCAGCGTGCGCCCGTGAAAGGCGCCGTCAAAGGCGATCACGGCTGTCTTGCCTGTGTGCCCACGGACGATCTTCAGCGCGTTCTCCGCAGCCTCGGCACCGCTGTTGGTGAGCATGCCGCTGACCGGATAGCTGACCGGAATGAACGCCGCCAGACGCTCGATGAATTGCTGATAGGGCTGGTGAGGAGCGGCATTGAACGCGTAATGGGTCATGCGCTGCGCCTGCTCGCAGATCGCCGCGACGATCTGCGGATGGCAGTGACCCAGGTTCAGCACGCCGATACCACCCACGAAATCGATATAGCGCTTGCCGTCGACGTCCCGGACTTCGGCGTTTTTACCGTGGCTCAGGCTGATCGGGTGAACAAAGGAAATGGAACGGCTGACAGAAGGAAAGTCCATGCTCAAGCGTCCTGCGGACAGTGGGGATGACGCCTATTCAAGCGATATGCAGCGCATTCCCACAAGCGAAATAAACGCAAGGGATCATTCCGCAAAAGACTGAAGTCGCGACGCAGTAGTGCGACGCCAACTGCGTGACGCACAGGCACAGAACCACTTAACGCCAGCGATACCGCAGATGAATAAGTGTATTTTTGCGCTGACCGCGCCGCTAACGGTTTATCTCTCGTTTAATCCATCAGTGGACTGTTTATTAATTGCAGTGCGAATGACGCTTTCACCAGAATAATTTCGTTAGATTTCAGTTTTCGTTCAGCTTCATCGGCGTACGCTTTGAGTTAATGGCTGACAGCGCCCACAGTGCTGCCAACACCCTGCAATCACTGCCTGAAAACGCGCCGAGCGCGTGATGATACGGGGCTCCCGGCGAAAAAGGGCGTAGATGATAGACGCGATATATGACTTTTCCATTTCCATCTCGAAAAAGCACAAGGCGCCGTTATAAAGTCGGCCTTTCCATGAAAAACCAACACCCTATAAACGGAATTTTCATGATTACTCTTCTATTGTCTTAATACCGAAAGTTCGAGACGATGCAGTCCCCGACACGGACGTAAATGCGATAACCCACGGATTGGCAACCGCTCTGAGTTGTATCACCTGCGCGCCAATTTCGACTGATTTCATATAACGACTAGCCAAGTTGCTTGCAGTGCGTGGCGCGCCTGTTCGTGCGCGTCCTGACATTGATGAATGCCGGAGGATGTACATGAGTCTGGACTTTCTTCCCTTTTCACGCCCCAGCATGGGCGACGAGGAAGTCGCTGCCGCTACCCGTGTGCTGCGTTCGGGATGGATCACCACAGGCCCTGAATGCCAGCACCTGGAACAGGAATTTGCCGAACGTTGCGGCGCCTCCCACGCGGTGGCGTTGTCCTCGGCCACCGGGGCGATGCACATCACCCTGCTGGCATTGGGTATAGGGCCTGGCGATGAGGTGATCACGCCGTCGCAGACCTGGGTTTCGACCGCCAACATGATCTGCCTGCTGGGCGCCACCCCGGTGTTCGTCGATGTCGACCGCCAGACCCTGATGACCGACGCGGCGCGTATCGAGCAGGCCATCACGCCGCGCACCAAGGCCATCATCCCGGTGCATTACGCCGGCGCAGCGCTGGATCTCGATCCCCTTTATGCCCTGGCCGAGCGTCACGGCATTGCCCTGATCGAGGACGCCGCCCACGCTGCCGGCAGCCGCTACAAGGGCCGTCCGGTCGGCGCCCGCGGCACCGCGATCTTTTCGTTTCACGCGATCAAGAACATGACCTGCGCAGAAGGCGCGATGTTCGTCAGCGATGACCCGCAGCTCATCGACCGTGTACGGCGCCTGAAATTTCATGGCCTGGGCGTCGATGCCTATGACCGCCTGACCCACGGGCGCAAACCCCAGGCCGAGGTGATCGAGCCCGGGTTCAAGTACAACCTGGCCGACCTCAATGCCGCCATCGCGCGGGTGCAACTGCAGCGCCTGGACGCCATCAATGCCCGGCGCGCCGAACTGGCCCGGCATTACCTCGAGCGCCTGGCGGGCAGCCCGGTCCTGCCCCTGGCCCAGCCGCACTACGACCAGCAGCACGCCTGGCATCTGTTCATCCTGCGCATCGACGCAGAACGCTGCGGCCTGGACCGCGACGCATTCATGAAGGCGTTGCAGGAGCGCAACATCGGCAGCGGCATCCATTTCATCGCCACTCATCTGCACAGCTATTACCGCCAGCGTTTCCCCGACGTGCGGCTGCCCGACACCGAATGGAACTCCTCGCGTCTGTGCTCCGTCCCGCTGTTCCCTGACATGACCGTCGCCGACGTCGAGCGTGTCGTCAGCGCCATTGAATCGATTGTGGAAGCCCGCTCGTGAAACCGTATCCGATCCACCGCGTATCGATCGTCATCCCGGTCTATAACGAAGAGCAAAGCCTGCCCGAACTGCTGCGGCGTACGCAAGCGGCCTGCGCGCAGCTGAGCATGACTTGCGAAATCATTCTGGTGGACGACGGCAGTCGGGATGAATCAGCCGAACTGTTGCTGGAGGCCAGCCAGCGCGAGGGCAGCCCGGTGGTGGCCGTGATTCTCAATCGCAACTACGGCCAGCACGCGGCGATCATGGCCGGCTTCGAGCAATGCAAGGGCGACCTGGTGATCACCCTGGACGCTGACCTGCAGAACCCGCCGGAAGAGATTCCGCGTCTGGTCAAGCTCGCCGAGCAGGGTTACGACGTGATCGGCACGGTCCGCGCCAATCGCCAGGATTCGGCGCTGCGCCGCTGGCCGTCGAAGCTCATCAACCTGGCGGTGCAACGCTCCACCGGGGTGGCGATGAATGATTACGGCTGCATGTTGCGGGCCTACCGGCGCAGCATCGTTGACGCGATGCTCGCCTGTCGCGAACGCAGCACCTTTATCCCGATCCTGGCCAACAGCTTCGCCCGTCACACCACTGAAGTGCTGGTCACCCATGCTGAACGCGAGCACGGGGAATCGAAGTACAGCGCCATGAAACTGATCAATCTGATGTTCGACCTGGTCACCTGCATGACCACCACGCCGTTGCGCCTGCTGAGCATCATCGGCTTCAGCATGGCGTTGCTGGGTGTGGCCTTCGCGGTGCTGTTGATCGTGCTGCGGTTGATCTTCGGCGCGCCGTGGGCCGGTCACGGCACCTTCGTGCTGTTTGCCGTGCTGTTCGTGTTCACCGGCGGGCAGTTCATCGGCATGGGCCTGCTGGGCGAGTACCTGGGCCGCATGTACAGCGACGTTCGCGCCCGGCCGCGGTTTTTCATTGAAAAGATCGTGCGCAGCAGCCCGGCGCCCACAGCCAGCAAAACCGATTCTCCCGCACCCCTTATGAACAAGGTCGCACCATGAGCCTCAAAGCCGTTGTTTTTGCCTATCACGATATCGGTTGCGTCGGTATCGAAGCCCTGCTGGATGCTGGCTACCAGATCGCTGCGGTCTTCACCCACGCCGATGATCCCAAGGAGAAAACCTTCTTCGGCTCGGTGGCCCAACTGTGCGCCCACCACGACATCCCGGTGCATGCGCCGGAAGATGCCAATCACCCGCTGTGGATCGAGCGCATCGCCAAGCTGGCCCCGGACTTCATCTTTTCGTTCTACTACCGCCAGCTGCTCAGCGAAAGCCTGCTGGGCTGTGCAAAAAACGGCGGATTCAACCTTCATGGCTCGTTGCTGCCGCGCTATCGCGGCCGGGCGCCGGCCAATTGGGTGCTGGTCAACGGCGAAAGCGAAACCGGCGTCACCTTGCACCGCATGGTCAAACGCGCCGACGCCGGGGCCATCGTTGCCCAGCAACGCATCAGCATCAGCGCCACCGACACCGCTCTGACCCTGCACGGCAAGCTGCGCGCCGCCGCTGCCGATCTGCTGTCCGAAACCTTGCCGATGCTGGGCAAGGGGCAACTGCCGGGCATCGAGCAGGATGAAGCCAGCGCCACTTGCTTTGGCCGACGTACGGCGGCCGACGGCCTGATCGACTGGCAGCAACCGGCGTCACGCCTGTACAACCTGGTGCGCGCCGTCACTCAGCCCTACCCCGGGGCCTTCTGCCCGGTGGGCGAACACAAGCTGATCGTCTGGAGCGCCAGGGTTCAGGCGGGCAACGACGGTCAGGCGCCGGGCACGGTCATCAGCTGCGATCCTTTGCGCATCGCCTGCGGCCAGGACTCGCTGCTGATCAGCGCCGGGCAACGCGGTGATGAAGGCCTGTACCTGAGCGGCCCGCAACTGGCCCGTGAGTTTGGCCTGGTCGAAAGCTCGCGCCTGCTCGGCGGCGAGAATCGCCGTCAACAGCGCCGCACACGGGTGCTGATCCTGGGGGTCAACGGTTTCATCGGCAATCACCTGTCCGAGCGCCTGCTGCAGGACGATCGCTACGAAATCTATGGCATGGACATCGGGTGCGACGCCATCGAGCGCCTGCGCAGCCATCCGAATTTCAATTTCATCGAAGGCGATATCAGCATCCACACCGAGTGGATCGAGTACCACATCAAGAAGTGCGACGTGGTCCTGCCGTTGGTGGCCATCGCCACGCCGATCGAATACACCCGCAACCCGCTGCGGGTGTTCGAGCTGGACTTCGAAGAAAACCTGAAAATCGTGCGTTATTGCGTCAAGTACAACAAGCGCGTGATCTTCCCTTCGACCTCGGAAGTCTATGGCATGTGCCAGGACCCGAGCTTCGATGAAGACACCTCCAACCTGATCGTCGGGCCGATCAACAAGCAGCGCTGGATCTACTCGGTGTCCAAGCAGCTGCTCGACCGGGTGATCTGGGCGTACGGCCAGAAAGGCCTGCAGTTCACCTTGTTCCGTCCGTTCAACTGGATGGGCCCGCGCCTGGATCGGCTGGACTCGGCACGCATCGGCAGTTCGCGAGCGATCACTCAGCTGATCCTGCACCTGGTCGAAGGCACGCCGATCCGCCTGGTCGATGGCGGCGCGCAGAAACGCTGCTTCACCGATGTTGCCGATGGTATCGAAGCGCTGGCGCGGATCATCGAAAACCAGGATGGGCGATGCAACGGACAGATCATCAACATCGGCAACCCGGACAACGAGGCCAGCATTCGCCAATTGGGCGAAGAACTGCTGCGACAGTTCGAAGCTCATCCGCTGCGTTCCAACTTTCCGCCGTTCGCCGGCTTCCGCGAGGTTGAAAGCCAGTCGTTCTACGGCAAGGGTTATCAGGACGTCAGCCATCGCAAACCGAGCATCGACAACGCCAGACGCCTGATCGACTGGCAACCTGGCATCGAGCTGGATGAAACCATCGGCAAGACCCTGGATTTCTTCCTGCGCGAAGCCATGGCCGAGAAGGCGCAAGCCAAGTGATGCGAGGCGGATTGCGCATTGACGTCGACACCTATCGCGGCACCCGCGATGGCGTGCCGCGGTTGCTGGACATGCTTGACGAGGCGCAGATCAAAGCGACGTTTTTCTTCAGTGTCGGGCCGGACAACATGGGGCGCCATCTCTGGCGTCTGGCCCGGCCGCAGTTCTTCTGGAAAATGCTGCGCTCCAAAGCCGCCAGCCTGTATGGCTGGGACATTCTGCTGGCCGGTACCGCCTGGCCGGGCAAGCCCATCGGACGCGATCTGGGGCCATTGATGCGCCGTGCGCAGCAGGCCGGGCACGAGGTCGGTCTGCACGCCTGGGATCACCACGGCTGGCAGGCCAATGCCGGACACTGGACGCAGACGCAGCTGACAGCGCAGATCGCCCGTGGCGTCGATTGCCTGAACGATATCCTCGGCAACGCGGTGACATGCTCGGCGGTCGCCGGCTGGCGTGCCGACGAGCAGGTGGTGCAAGCCAAGCAGAGCTTCGGCTTTCGCTATAACAGCGATTGCCGGGGGCACAGCCTGTTTCGGCCCATGCTCAGCAACGGGCAACCGGGCACGCCGCAGATTCCGGTCGACCTGCCCACCTTCGATGAGGTGGTCGGCCCGCAGCTGGAGGCTGGTGACTTCAACGATTATTTGCTGCGCCAGTTCAGCCCCTCACGGTTGAACGTCTATACCGTGCATGCCGAAGTCGAAGGCATCGTCATGGCCGACGCTTTCCGGCATCTGCTCAGTCAGGCCAAAACCGCTGGTGTACAGTTCCAGCCTCTGGGCCAGCTGTTGCCTGAGAATCTCAGGGGGCTGCCTCAAGGTCATCTGGTCCGTGGCGCATTGCCGGGGCGCGAAGGCTGGCTGGGAGTGCAACAGCCATGACCCGCCAGCACCACGTCCTGTTGCTGGTCGCAGCCTTTTTCCTCGCCTATCTGCTGCCCTTGGGTTTCCACGGCTTGTGGATTCCCGACGAAACCCGTTACGCGCAGATCAGCCAGGAAATGCTCCACAGCGGCAATTGGGCCGCGCCGCATTTCATGGGGCTGCGTTATTTCGAAAAGCCGGCGGCCGGCTACTGGCTGATCGCCGCAGCGCAAGCAGTGTTCGGCGAAAACCTGTTCGGCGTGCGTTTCGCCTCGGCGCTGACGACGGGTCTGAGCGTCATGCTGACCTGGCTCATCGCCCGACGGATGTGGGCCGACCCGCGCAAGAGTTTCGCCTGCGCCCTGCTGTACATGAGCTTTTTCCTGGTCGCAGGACAATCGGGTTACGCCAACCTGGACCCGCAATTTACCCTGTGGCTCAACCTGACGCTGGTGGCGTTCTGGTTCGCGGTGCACAGCGGCGGCCGTCAGCGCCTGCTGTGCTGGGCGCTGCTGGGGCTCGCCTGCGCCATGGGCTTCATGACCAAGGGCTTTCTGGCCTGGGCCCTGCCGGTGCTGGTTGCCCTGCCCTATATGATCTGGCGACGTCGCCTGCGCGAACTGCTGACATTTGGCCCGTTGGCGATCCTCGTCGCAGTGCTGGTCTGCCTGCCTTGGGTGGTGGCAGTGCATGGTCGCGAGTCGGACTACTGGCGGTTTTTCTTCTGGCACGAGCACATTCGCCGGTTCGCCGGCAGCGACGCTCAGCACTCGGAACCCTGGTGGTATTACCTGCCGCTGCTGGTGGTCGCCTGCGTGCCCTGGGCGCTGTTGCTGCCGGCCACCCTCAAACAGGCCTGGACGGAGCGCCGACTGAGCCACACAGGCTTCCTGTTGATGTGGCTGATCCTGCCGCTGGCATTCCTGAGCCTGAGCAAAGGCAAGCTGCCCACCTACCTGCTGCCGTGCCTGATGCCGCTGGCCTTGCTCATGGGCCATGCGCTGGTCGACCGGCTGAGCGCGGGCAAGACCACCCTGCTGCGGGTCAACGGGTTGCTCAACGCGGGCCTGGGCCTGGCGGCGCTGGCGGCACTGCTGTTCATGCAGGTCAAAAAGTCGGTGTACCACCAGGAGCCGCAACACCTGACGCTGGCCGTTATCGTGCTGCTCGGCTGGGTGGCATTCAACGCCTTGCAGGGCCTCAAGCCGCTGCGTTTCTGGCTGATGCCGGCGCTGGGCAGTTGGCTGGCGATTGCGCTGGTCCCGGCGGCGTTACCCAACAGCATTGTTTTCGACAAGACCCCAGACCAGTTCGTGTTGCGACACCTCGGCGAACTGGGCGCTGCCACTCACCTGCTGAGCAACGACCTGGGCGCGGCCGCAGCCTTGTCATGGCGTCTGAAGCGCAACGACGTGGTGTTCTATGACACCCGGGGCGAGCTGGAGTATGGCCTGGGTTATCCGCAAACCATCCCTCGCGAGGTCGACTGGCATCAGGTCCAGGCGTGGATGACCCAGGCCCGGCGCGAAGGCGCGGTGGCCGTGGTGATGCGCGGCAATGTCGTCGACGATGCCTACGAATTCAGCCTGCTGCCCCAGGACGCCAGACGCTATGAAGAAGGCAACCTGACCATCCTGATCTTCGACAGGACGCCGTCATGACTTTCGCCTTGCTGGCGTGCGCCTGCCTGCTGACCTGCATGGGCCAGATCGCGCAAAAGCTGACCATCGAAGGCTGGCAGGGGCACTTTCCTGGGGCCATGACCGCGCTGCGCAGCGGCTGGCTGTGGGCGGCGCTGGCCTGCCTCGGTGCCGGCATGCTGCTCTGGTTGCTGGTGTTGCAACGCCTGGACGTCGGCATCGCCTATCCGATGCTCGCGCTGAACTTTGTGCTGATAACCCTGACCGGTCGCTACCTGTTCAGCGAGTCGGTGGACCGTCAGCACTGGCTGGGGGTGGCGATGATTCTGATTGGCGTGATCCTGCTGGGGCGTCAGGCGTGAGCGTCAAGCGCGGCCTGACCCTGGCCATGGGCAGCGTATTGCTGGTCAGCGCCGCCCAGCTGGGCATGCGCTGGAGCATGCTCCGATTGCCACAACCCGGCCAGTGGCTGGCGGCGCTGCAGGCGGGCAACGTCGAGGTCGAAGCGCTCGGCGCGGTAACGGCCGCCATCGCCGCCTATGGCCTGTCGATGCTCTGCTGGCTCGGCGCCCTGCGCGACCTGCCGCTGAGCCGGGCGTATTCGCTGCTCAGTATCAGTTATGTGCTGGTTTACCTGCTGGCCGCCATGCTGCCGTTTTTCCATGAAACGCTCACCGTCCCCCGGACCGTGGGCGTGACCCTGATCGTGCTCGGCGTGGCGACGATCAATCTGCGGCGTGCCGCGACCACCGCGACAACAGCGGCAAGGAGTTTCCCCGATGAAAATCAGCGTCTTCGGTAGCGGTTATGTGGGCCTGGTGCAGGCAACGGTACTGGCTGAGGTTGGCCATGATGTGGCGTGCATGGACATCGATCCGATCAAGGTGGAGCTACTGAACAAGGGCCATGTGACCCTCTACGAGCCGGGGCTGGAGAGCCTGGTGCGGGAGAATCTGGAAGCCGGACGGCTGCACTTCACCACCGACGAAAAATACGGCGTGGAGCACGGCGAAGTGTTGTTCATCGCCGTCGGCACGCCTTCGAAAGAGGACGGTTCGGCAGACCTGCGCGGTTTTTTCGCGGTCGCCGACGCGATTGCCCGCCATCGTGTGGAACCGCTGATCATCGTCGAGAAATCCACCGTTCCGGTCGGCAGTGGCGATGCCCTGCGCAGCCATATCGAGCAAGCCCTGCGCCAGGCGGCGCGCTTGCTGAAATTCGACATCGTCTCCAACCCCGAATTTCTCAAGGAGGGCTCTGCGGTCAAGGACTGCCGACGGCCTGACCGGATTGTCATCGGTTGCGGCAACCCGGAGGTGTTTCCGGTCATGCGCGAACTGTATGCGCCGTTCAACCGCAATCACGACCGCATCATGTTCATGGACCTGCGCAGCGCCGAACTGACCAAATACGCCGCCAACTGCATGCTGGCGACCAAGATCAGTTTCATCAACCAGATCGCCGAACTGGCCGAGCACCTGGGCGCCGATGTCGAGTCCGTACGCCTGGGCATCGGTGCCGATTCGCGTATCGGGTACGACTTCATTTATCCGGGCTGTGGCTACGGTGGTTCGTGTTTTGGCAAGGATATTCGTGCCTTGATTCACAGCGCGCGGGAAGCCGGTTGCTCCAACGATCTGCTCAACGTGGTGGAAAACATCAACGAGCGGCAGAAGAACAAGCTGTTCGACCGGATCAATGCGTTCTACCAGGGTGATCTCAAGGGCAAGACCTTCGCGCTCTGGGGCCTGGCCTTCAAGCCCAACACCGACGACATGCGTGACGCACCCAGCCGCGTGCTGATGGAGGCATTGTGGGCAGCCGGCGCCACCGTGCGCGCCTTTGACCCCGAAGCCATGCAGCAGACCCAGCGCCTGTATGCCGAGCAACCGAAGCTGATCCTGATGGGCACTCCGGAGTCGGTCTTGCTGGGGGCGGACGCATTGATCGTGTGCACCGAATGGCAGCAATTCAAGGCCCCGGATTTCGACCTGATCGAACAACGGCTCAAAGCCCCGGTGATCTTCGACGGGCGCAACCTGTATGACACCGAGCGCCTGGCCAAGCATGGCTTCCAGTATTTCCCGATCGGCCGCGGGGACTCCTGCAACCTGCCGATGCCGCTGCAGCAGTGGGCACCTTACGAGTTGCTGGCCAACCATCACTGACCGCCGACGGCAACGTTGACTGTTCCACCGGATTGGCCGGCTTTGCTGGCGCTTCGCGCCAGATCGTCGGCAAGCCGTACTCCCACGCCCTTCGGGCAGAAGCAATCTGAGTCATGCTCTGGACTTAGATTTCTGACTTACACGCCCTCCGGGCAGAAGCAGTCTGAGGCATGCTCTGGACTTGGATTTCTCTCCCACGCCCTCCGGGCAGAAGCAATCTGAGGCATACCGCAGACTTGGATTGCTGTTCGCAGCGCTGAACCGACCCTAATAAAGTCAAGGTTGATGTCCAACTTTCGAGGTCGGTTCACCCTGTAGGAGATTCTATGGTTTCAAACAAACTCCTCAAGCAGCGTTGGGCTATTGCGCCGCCTGCTTTTGATTCTGGCCAGAGGCCGTGGGAGCTAGGCTTGCCAGCGATCTGCCGGGCACCGGCAGTAAAACCAGACGCCCCGGCCGTATCAGGCACACCGCGTTGGCAGGCTTTGCTGGCGCTTCGCGCCAGATCGTCGGCAAGCCGGACTCCCACGCCCTCCGGGCAGAAGCAATCTGAGGCATACCGCAGACTCGGATTACTGTTCGCAGACCTGCAGGAGCGATCCTGAGGCCGTGAGGTACAACCCGCTGACGCCCCCTGAGGACACGCTTTGCTTACTGCGCGGGCAGGCGCAGCAGGATGTAATCCTCTTTGTCGAAGCGGCCGTTGAGCAAGACCGGCAAATGCGCGAGCGGCGTGCCCTGGAGTTTCTGCAGGTCATTGTTGCTCATCACCACGTTGGCGGGCCCGTGCAGGGCCTCCAACTGCTGCGGGGTATCGGTGAACAGCGGTTGCAGGTCCTGGTCGACGTTGACCATGAACTTGATGGCCCTGGCGTCCTTGCCCATGGAATGCAATACCAGCGGCGCCTTGTCGGCCTGGGTCACCTCGCGTACGGCCTGGGTGAACCGGCGAGTGTCGTACAGGATGCGTTCGACCTTTTCGAACACGCCGATGTAGCTGATCCATACCGCCAGCACCGCGCATAACGGCAGGCCGTACAGCCGCAGACGGGGGCGCATGAGCAGCGGCACCGCGACCAGTTGCAACAGTCCCAACACGATCAACACCGGCCCGACATCGTTCAGGGCCTCGGGAAAGCGCGGTCGCGCCGCCAGCAGACCGGCCATCAAGGCCCCGGGGATGAAGCAGCACAAGGTCAGCGTCGCCCCTCGCAGCCACCAGAAACAGCGCCCGACCCGGGCATGAAACGGATAGGCGGCGATGATTGCCGCCATCGGCAGCATCGCCAACACGTAGCGCGCCTTCTTGGCTTCGGGAATCGACAACCCCAGCATGACCGTCAGCGCCGCAAAGGCACACAAGTACAGCAAACGCAGGGCCTCGGTGGACTGGCGTCTGGCCGTCACGGCGACCGTCCCCAGCACCACCAGCGCCAGCGGGTATGCCAAGGCGTAATTGCCCAGCGAACTGCTGAAATACCACAACAGCGGACTGCTGCCCTCGCTGCCGTCCATGCGCGACGTCACCTGCATACGCACCACTTCGGCGAGCAATGCCGGGCCACCACTGAGCCGCGCCAGCAATAGCAGACCCAGGCTGCATGCGATTAAAACGGCCAATGCTGCCAGCAAGAACCGCCACAGTCTTGGCCATTGACGCGACAGCAGGTGATAGCTGCACACCACTGCGGCGGGCACCACCAGACCCATCGGCCCGCGAATCGCAAAGCCCAGCACCAGCAAACCGAATATCAGCCACATGCGACGCGCTGACGCAAAGTGATCGGGCGCATAGACCAGGTAAAACACGGCAAAGGACACCGTTGCGAGCATCTGATCCAGGGACACGGCACGGGTTTCGGTAATGAAGGTATTGCTCAGCATCAGCAGTGCGATGCTCAGCCACGCCCAACGCCGCGAGTAAGGCGCGAGCAGCCGGTACATCAGGCCGACCATCACCGCCGAGGCCACGCAGGTCGGCAACCAGGCGCTGAAACTGGTGACCTGGCCGAACGGTAAGGAGGCCAGGTAAATCAACCAGGTCGAGAACGCCGAATAGTCGGGGTACGGTTCACCGTAGGTGGTCGGGAACAGCCCCGGTCCATGGCGCAGCATTTCCTGGGCGAACAACACGAAACGTGAGTCGAATCCGATGATCGTCAGATGTCCGCTGGCGGCCACGAACATCAGCAAAGCCAGGCCACCGGCGATCCATGCCTGGCGTCTGGCGCGCGCCGGGGTGACACCCGATAAAAACTCGGTAGCGATCGATGTCAACACACACTCCTTTTTGTCTTTCGCGCTGTTGGTTCAAAGACTGACGAAATAGTAGACCCGATCACCGACCATGATTCGCTCCACGACCTTCAGAGGCGCGGCGGGCTCCTCGTTGCTTTCCATGATCGCGAGGGTATTGGCTGACCTGCCGAGCAGCGCCGCGAGCTGGCGCTCATCAGGGACGCTGTCGAGCAGACTTTGACTGTAGAACACACTCGCCCCCGCCAATCGCTCGCTCGGCTGGAACAGCACCACGTGTTTGCCTTGGGCCTGCAGTGCCTGCACCCGTTCGGTCAGCGGTAGAAACGACAGTTTCAGGTCCGCCCGTGGCGCCAGCCACTGTGCCGCGAGCAAATATCCGAGCACGACCAGGCCCAACAAGGCCGCGGCCAGCGCCGGGCTGCGTTGCAACCAGCGGCGGGCACTGGCAGAGGTTTGCGCATGCTGACGCAGGCGCGCCAGCAACACCGCCAGGTACTCGGTGGCAATCACTGCGGCGGCCGGCGTCAAGGACATCAGGTAAACCATTCGCTTGCTCGAGGCGAGGGTAAGCAGCAGAAGCTGGGCCAGCAGCCACAGGCTGAAGAACAGCACATAACGGTTGCTGCGCAGCTCTTTGCGCAAGTGCCACAGCCCCAGATACACCAGCAGATTCCACGGCAGAAAAGCCTGCGGCAGCTTGGCCAGGTAGTAATAGAAAGGTTCGTAATGCCCGGCGTCCTCGAATGAGCCGTCGAAGCGGCCGATGCTGTTGGTCCACAGCACCGCCTTGATGGCATCGCCCCCACCCTGCCGATACAACAGACACAACCAGATCACCAGCGGCAGCAGTCCCAGGAACGTGAACAGCAGCGCACGCCACCAGTGGCTCAATACCAGCCGACGCTCAAGCAGGCTTTCAACACTCAAATAGGCAAAGATCACCACCCCCGGCAAAGCCAATCCCAGCACGCCCTTGCTCAAGGTAGAAACCACGATCCCCATACTGAACAGCAACCAGGCACCCCGTGGGGCGCTGTGCAGTGACCGGTTGCCGCTGGCATGAAAAAAACCCAGCAGCGCCATCGTGACACCCAGTGACAGCAGGGCGTCTTCCCCCACCTGTCGCGCATTGCTCCAGAACGTCGCGGTCGTGACCAGCAGCAAGACAGCGGCCAATGCGATGGCGCGAGGGCGGCCGAATCGACGCAGCAGGCGGTACAGCACAATCAGGCTCAGGTAACCCGCGATCGCCGACGCCAGGCGCACGGCCAGCGGCGTGGGTCCGAAGACACGGATCGCAGCGGCATCGAGCCACAGGCTCAAAGGCGGTTTTTCAAGGAAGGGCGCGCCGTTGAGAGTCGGCGTGATCCAGTTGTCACTCAGGTGCATTTCCATCGCGATACCGGCTACCCGGGGCTCCGTGGAATTCTGCAGTTGATGATTGCCCAAGGCAAAAAACAGCAACAACCCGCACAGTAGACCGACCCAATACGCATGACGACGCTTAACGATCATTATCCGCCCCAAGGAACAAGCTCCAGGCCTCGCATCATAAGGATCGATTGTTAAAGTTATGTTCGGCAGTTCAACACCTGTATCGCGCCTGAGAGCCAGGTGAAAGTTTCGTGAAAGTTGCATCGGCGTTTGGTTTGATTGCCCGGCAATACTGTTATGCAGTCGGTTATCGGGCATTCAAGGACCCTGCCAACCCGTGGAATCTTGCCGGCCTTGCAAACCCTGACATATCGACGGCAGACAAATGTGAAAAGGCTTTTCACATAGGCTTCACTCGTTATTGACTCCTGTCGACCTATTCTTGCTCGCATACCCGGTATGCCTCGGCGCCAGGCCTTGGATGGCTATTATTCATGGCTTACTTACTTGGCCCAAAGACTTCCAACTTCAACCCTTGCTGCCGCTGAGCCAATCCATGAACTCGAACTTAACTCACGCCCTGGATGGATTGAACACGCGCTATCGCGCACTGGGAAAGTCCGCACGGCTGATTCTCTTGATATTCGCTGGTTTGCTGTTGCTGGCGATCAGCGCTTTGACGTTGCGGCCGGCGCCGCTGACCGACCTCGCTGAAGGCAGCCATCTGCGCAAAGCCGACTTCTATCCGCTGTGGAACAAGGGCGAACTGGTGGTGCTGATGCGCCACGTCGAACGTTGCGATCACTCCACCAACCCCTGCCTTGAACAGGCCGATGGCATTACCGTCAAGGGTCAACACGTTGCGGTTCAGGTAGGTCAGGCGTTTCAGAACCTGGGGTTGAACCAGACGAACATCTACAACAGCCCGTTGCGCCGTACCGAGCAGACCGCAAGCTACGCATTCAACCGCACCACCACCGGCCAGGAATGGTTGATCAACTGCCGAAAATCAATGCTCGACGATGTGCTCAAGCACAAGCTCGATCAGCACAATATGATTCTGGTGACCCACAGCGAATGCATCGCTGCACTGGAACAATCGCTCAAGGTGAGCGGGGCGTCATCCCTGGATTACGGCTCCTCGCTGATCATTTCGATCAACCCCGACGACCACAGCGCTAAAGTACTGGGCTACATCGACGCGCAGGACTGGGGCAAGGTCCTCGCCAAGCGCCCCTGACAGCCGGGCCCCGGCCCTTTTTCCAACAGCCCTCGGAATACCTGACCGTGCATAACGCCAGAAACCGCTTTTACTTCCACCATGTCGGCACCCCGCTCCTCCTGGCACTTATCCTGTTCGTCAGTTTCGACCTGACCGGCCTGGACGTGATCCTCAGTGACTGGATGTACAACACCAGCACCCAGGCCTTCCCGCTGCAACACAACAAGGTCTTTGAAACCATCACCCACAAGTGGGCGCGGATCATTCCCAACTGGACCGGCGAAGCGGCCATCATCGGCGCCATGCTGTCCTTTCTCTGGCCGCGGTTCAGGGCAGAGAAACACGCGCGGATGATGGCCTGGCTTGAGAAGATCCGGGTGGCGCCATTCTTGCGATTTCTCACCCGGCATCGGCGCGACCTGCTGTTCGTGGTGTTTGCCTTTTCCATCACCACCGGCTCGATCCACTACTTCAAGAGTCACACCAGCATCTACTGCCCCGTTGAAACCACGCTTTACGGTGGCACCGAGCAGAAGAAGGAATGGTTCGAGAACTTCAACCTGTTGCACGATGCAGGCAAGGGCCGCTGCTGGCCAGGCGGCCATGCATCCGGTGGCTTCACCATGATGGCGCTGTTTTTCGTCGCGCGACGTTATCGCTGGCGTCATGCCCGCGCCGTTCTGGGGTTCTCTCTGGCATTGGGCATGATTTACGGCACCACTCGGGTATTCCAGGGCTGGCACTTCATGTCGCACACCTTCTGGGCAGGCATCATCGTCTGGTTCTCGACCTTCCTCACCGCGATGGTGTTTTATGGCCGGGCGCGGCTGGACTCCGACGTCCAGCCCGAAGGGTTCAGAGCGACGGTTGCGGCGGCGCCTCCAGTACAACCGTAAAACAGCAGCCAGCCGGCTCAAGGCTGGTCAGGGTCACGCTCCAGCGCTGATTGGCGCAAATCCGCTGGACCAGCGACAGGCCCAACCCCAACCCTTCCCCGCGCTGTTCGTCACCGCGCACAAAGGGCTGGAACATGGCTTGCTGTTTTTCCGGCGGGATACCGATTCCACTGTCCCGGACACTGAAGCCATGATCGTTCAAGGTCAGGCGGATGGCGCCGTGATCGGTGTAATGCCAGGCGTTGCGCAGCAGGTTGCCCATGACCGAGCGCAGCAGCGGCGCGTTGTACAGGCCCTGGGCGTCGGCGGCCGGTTCATAGATCAAGCGCAGGCCCTTGTCTTCGATCGGCCCGCGCCACACTTCGACCAGCTCTTCGGCCATCTGCGACAGACTCATGCGTTGGCCCTGGGGCGTGTGCTTGCCTTCGGTGCGCGCCAGCAGCAAAAAGGTTTCAACCAGTTGGTTCATGCCTGCGGTCGCTTTGCTGATGCGCTGCACCTGGATCCGCGAGCGCTCATCGAGCCGTGGGTACTCCAGCAGCAGTTCACAGGAGGTCGCCAGCACCATCAACGGCGTGCGCAGTTCATGGCTGACGTCACTGGTGAACAGTTTTTCGCGACCCAACGCGGCCCGCAGACGCCCCAGGGTCTCGTCGAAAGACCGGGCCAAGGCGCCGACTTCATCAGTTGCATAGTCATCGGCCAGCGTCGGCGCCAGCTCCAGCAGCTGATCGCGATGACGGACCTGGCCTGCCAGGCGCGAGACCGGTGTGATGACCCGTGATGCCAGCAAACGACCGAGCAGGATTGCCAGCAACACGCTGAGCACAAATCCGATCAGCACGATGCCGAACAGAATGCGTTCGCGCTTTTCGAACTTGCGCTGATCGCGCAGCAACACATAGCGCCGTTCGCCAACCGCCTCGACCATCGCGTAGTAGGCTTTCTTGCCACGAAAGAATTCCTGGAAGCCAGGCTTGAGTTCCTTGAGGTCGTCGCTCATTGCCACATCACCGATGCCGTCATCGGCGTAGAACAATTCGTCCTTTTCCGGCCGGTGATGCCAGTCCTCGATGCGGTCCTGAGTCAGCAGGCGGTGCAGGTTGCCGCCCAGGCTGATGGTGGTCAGTCGGGTTTCCACAATGTGCACCGTGGCGATGATGCCGATTGCGAAAACCCCTGCCACCAATGCACTCATCAGGGCAAAGACATTCACAATCCGTTGTTTCAAGCTGTGTTTGATATCCATCAGTGTTCACACATACCCAGGCCAATAGCGTGCCAATACTTGGCGGCGGCCATTATCCGTGCGGGCATGTCATGGTTTCGTCAATTAGCGCTGCTGGCGAACCACAGATGAGCAGCATAATCGAGCACGGCACGTACCGATAAAAGCGCATCAATAAACAATCGCTTCACGATTAAATAACTTATTTTTCACATCTAAATGCGCACATCCGCACTTGAAGAGTGGCTTGAATGCGGCCCCTCAAATAGAGGGAATCGAGCAACTAATACCAGATATTTCAAGCCGTTCTAACCATTGCTCATCAATGGCACTATGCGCCGCTCTCCCAACCGCGCTAATCCTTTATTCAGCGGGGCTTGTCCAGGCGCAACGCGCAGTCTTCGATCTCGATGGGTCGACCGCACTGGTTCAAATGTTTCATTGCGTTTTCCCGCCGTCTCCCGCGACCGCCAAAAAACAAGGACTGTCTCATGGCCTTTTTCCGTTGTGCCCCGGTACGCTTTCTCGCGCTGCTATCAAGCACCTGGCTGGGAATTTTCCTGATCACCCGGGCCCTGCTCTGGCTGACCCACCGCGACGAGGCGGGAGGTGCAGCACTGGCCACCTTTGGCGTCGGGCTGCTCTATGACCTGGCATTCCTGGCCTTCGCAACCGTGCCGCTGGCGCTGTATCTGCTGGTCTGTCCGCCGAGGGTCTGGCGCTCGCGGACACACCTCTGGCTGCTGCAAGGCCTCCTGTCGCTCAGCCTGTTTGTCATGCTGTTCACTGGGGTCGCCGAATGGCTGTTCTGGGATGAGTTCGGGGTCCGGTTCAACTTCATCGCCGTGGACTACCTGGTGTACTCCGACGAAGTGTTGAACAACATTCTGGAGTCGTACCCGATCGGTACCCTGCTCTGCGTGCTGGCCCTCGTCGCGGTCGGCCTGAGCGTCGGGCTGTCGCGCTACGTTCGCATGAGCCACATGGCACCGCTGCCGACCCTTGGCCAGCGGATGGTGCTGGGAGCCGGCAGCCTGGCGCTGGCTGCCCTGTGCGCGCTGCTGGTCGATCAGGACGTGCCACGCGGCCAGGGCGGCAATGCCTATCAGCGTGAACTCGCCAGCAATGGCCCTTATCAGTTTTTCGCCGCGTTTCGCAACAATGAACTGGATTACCCGCAGTTCTACCCCACCCTTGCGATTCCCGAAGCCAGCGCCCGGTTGCGCAGCGAACTGCAGGCACCGAACGTTTCCTTCATCGGCAAGGATCCGCTGGACAATCGTCGAACCGTCAATAACGCCGGGACCCTGCGCACACCCAACATTGTGCTGGTCACCCTGGAAAGCTTCAGCGCCAAATACATGGGTAGCAATGGCGACACCCGCAACCTGACGCCCAATCTCGATGACCTGCGCAAGCACAGCCTCTATTTCAACAATTTCTACGCCACGGGCACCCGCACCGACCGGGGCCTGGAGGCGATCACGCTGTCAATCCCGCCCACACCTGGGCGCTCGATCGTCAAGCGCGCCGGTCGCGAAAGCGGCTTCGCCAGCTTGGGTCGGCAACTGTCCGCGACCGGTTACGACAGCGTTTTCGTCTACGGCGGGCGCGGCTATTTCGACAACATGAATGCTTTCTTCTCGGGTAACGGTTATCGAGTCGTCGACCAGAGCAGCGTCGAGGAATCACAGATTTCCTTCAAGAACGCCTGGGGCATGGCCGATGAGGACCTGTATCGTCAGGCGCTGAATCTGGCCGACGAGGACTTTGCAAAAAAACGGCCGTTTTTCCTGCAACTGCTGACGACCTCCAACCACCGTCCCTACACCTACCCTGAGGGCCGGATCGACATCGCTTCGGGCAACGGACGAGACGGCGCGGTCAAGTACACCGACTACGCCATCGGCGAGTTCCTCGCTCAGGCCCGGGTCAAACCCTGGTTCGATGACACCATTTTCGTATTCGTCGCCGACCACACCGCCGGCAGCGCAGGCAAGGAAGACCTGCCAATCGCCAACTACCACATCCCGCTGTTCATCTATGCGCCGAAGCTGGCAGGCGCTGGCGAGATTGCGACCCTGGCCAGCCAGATCGATCTGGCGCCTACCCTGCTGGGCCTGCTCAACCTCGATTACACCTCGAGTTTCTACGGGCGCGATCTGTTTCGGGATCACCACCTGCCGCCACGCGTGCTGGTCGGCAACTACCAGCACCTGGGGCTGTTCGATGGCGAGGATCTGGCCATCCTCAGCCCGCGAAATGGCATGCGGCGCCATGACGAAGCCCTGGGCCAGAGCCTGGAACGCCACGCGGGCATCGACCACCCGCTGGTGATGCGCGCCATCGCGTATTACCAGGCCGCCAGCTATGGCTTCAAACAGCAATTGCTGGGCTGGAAACCCGAAGATTGAAGCACCGGCATTGACCTCGACGGCCGGGAACCGGCCTTGGCATGGCCGATGGCCCGGCCGGCGGGCGGAGCGTGCCAGATCCCGCGAACCGGACGCCAGACCGGATCCGCGGATGCCCAGAGGCTGGCGGTCCCGCTGGCGCCCTGACCACTCCAGCGCCACGGGTGTGATTCGAGGCTCGGTTTAACGAGACGTGCACGCCGTTTTAACGAATTTTTCTCGTGAGTGCTTCTAATTTGCCATTCCCTCTCATGCGCTAATGATTCGCATTGATGAAGCGGACCTACATTCACTGCTCTTTGCTTGGGCGTCAGGCATCTTTGCGCCGACGTCTCGCCCCCCTCTCTTTCGGGAAATAACAACATGCCCCTGCACCGACCCACCTTCGTGAAAGCCGCTCTGTTTGCCGCCATGGCCTGCGCCAGTGCTGGCGCCTACGCCGACGACGGCATTGTGGTGTACAACGCTCAACATGAAGGCCTGACCAAAGCCTGGGTCGAGGGTTTCAGCAAGGACACCGGGATCAAGGTCACGTTGCGCAATGGCGATGACAGTGAAATGGCCAACCAGATCGTCCAGGAAGGCAAGGCATCGCCGGCCGATGTGTTTCTGACCGAGAACTCCCCTTCGATGGTGCTGGTGGACAACGCCGGTCTGTTCGCCCCGATTGCTCCGACCACGTTGTCCCAGGTGGCCTCGGCCTATCGTCCGGCGCATGGCAACTGGGTCGGCATCGCCGCGCGCTCGACGGTGTTCGTCTACAACAAGGACAAACTGAGTCAGGACACACTGCCCAAGTCGATCCTCGAGCTGGCCGATCCAGGCTGGAAAGGCCGTTGGGCGGCGTCGCCGGCCGGTGCTGACTTCCAGGCGATTGTCGGTGGCATGCTGGCGCTCAAAGGCGAGGCCGCAACGCTTGCCTGGCTCAAGGGCATGAAAGCCAACTTCACGGCTTATCGCGGCAACAGCGCGGTGCTCAAGGCGGTCAACGCCGGGCAGATCGAAAGCGGGGTGATTTTCCACTACTACAGCTTCGTCGATCAGGCCAAGACCGGCGAAAATAGCAAGGACACCGCCCTGCATTACTTCAAGCACAAGGACCCCGGCGCCTTCGTCAGTATCTCCGGTGGCGGCGTACTGGCCTCCAGCAAGCATCCGGAGCAGGCCCAGGCGCTGATCAAGTGGATCACCGGCAAGCAAGGCCAGGCCGAACTCAAGAACGGCAAGTCGTTCGAGTACGCGGTCGGTCAAGGCGCCGAGTCCAATGCCAAACTGGTGCCGCTGGTCGAACTCGACGCCCCGGCGGTTGACGCCTCGAAGCTCGACAGCAAGAAGGTCGTGGAGTTGATGACTCAGGCCGGGCTGCTGTAATCGTGCAACTGGAGCCTTTCTCTACATCCGCTGCAAAGGCTGCCGGGGTCGGTTCGTCCGCCCCGGCAGCATCACGCCGGCGCAACCGTGGCCGGCGACTGGCGCTGTGGATCAGTGGCAGCTCGCTGGTGATTTCGCTGTTGTCTCTGCTGCCGCTGGGGTTTGTGATCTTTATCGCGGTGCAGAGCGGTTGGGGCAGCATCGTGCAGCTGGTGTTTCGGCCCCGGGTTGCGGAGCTGTTGCTCAACACCCTGATGCTGGTGCTGATCACCCTGCCGTTGTGCATTGCGCTGTCGGTAGCGCTGGCCTGGCTGACCGAACGCAGCGATCTGCCGGGACGTCGCCTGTGGTCGTTGCTGGCGACCGCGCCCATTGCCGTACCGGCGTTCGTTCACAGTTACGCCTGGGTCAGCCTGGTGCCTGCGCTGCATGGCCTGCCGGCAGCGGTGCTGGTGTCGGTGCTGGCCTATTTTCCGTTCCTGTATTTGCCGGTCGCGGCCACCCTGAGGCGGCTGGATCCGGCCATCGAAGACGTGGGTCAATCGCTGGGGCTCAAACCGCTGGCGGTGTTCTTTCGGGTGGTCCTGCCGCAGTTGCGCCTGGCCCTGTGTGGCGGCTCATTGCTGATCGGTCTGCACTTGCTGGCCGAGTACGGACTGTTTGCGATGATCCGTTTCGATACCTTTACCACAGCCATCTTCGATCAGTTTCAATCGTCCTTTAACGGCCCGGCGGCGAACATGCTGGCCGGGGTGCTGGCGCTGCTGTGTCTTTCACTGCTGACCCTGGAGTCCGCGGCCCGAGGCAACGCGCGGTATGCCCGGGTGGGTTCGGGCAGCGCCCGCCAACCGCAGCTGCGGCGCCTGTCCCGGGTTGCCACACTGCTGTGCCTGCTGCTGCCGCTGTCGGCGAGCCTGCTGGCCTTGGGCGTGCCCTTGATAACCCTGGCACGCTGGCTGGTTGCCGGCGGCCGGGAGGTGTGGGAGCAGGACGGTTTGCTCGATGCCCTGCAGCAGACCCTGCTGCTGGCATCGGTCGGGGCCGTGCTGATCACCGCCGCGGCGTTTCCCATCGCCTGGTTGTCGATCCGCTCGCCCGGGCGCTTCAACCGGTTGCTGGAAAGTTGCAACTACATCAGCAGTTCGCTGCCGGGGATTGTCGTCGCGCTGGCGCTGGTGACCGTCACCATCAAGGTCGCACGACCGATCTATCAGACCGCGATCACGGTACTGCTGGCGTATCTGCTGATGTTCCTGCCGCGCGCGCTGGTCAGCCTGCGCGCCGGTATCGCCCAGGCGCCGGTGGAGCTTGAGAACATCGCCCGCAGCCTGGGCCGCTCGCCGCTGCAGGCGCTGTGGCTGATCACCCTGCGACTGGCCGCCCCAAGCGCAGCGGCAGGCGCGGCGCTGGTGTTTCTGGCGATCACCAATGAGCTGACGGCCACTTTGCTCCTTGCCCCGAGCGGCACGCGTACCCTGGCCACCGGTTTCTGGGCCATGACCAGCGAGATCGACTACGCCGCTGCCGCGCCCTATGCCTTGATCATGGTACTGCTGTCGCTACCGCTGACTGCCCTTCTCTACCACCAATCCAAACGCACGGCGGGCCGATGAACGCTCTAGAGTTGCATGCCCTTCACAAATCCTTTGGCAATGTGATTGCCCTGGACAACGTCAGCCTGTCGATCCCGGCGGGCAGCCGCACGGCCATCGTCGGGCCGTCGGGCTCTGGCAAGACCACGCTGTTGCGGATGATCGCAGGCTTCGAGTTCCCCGACAGCGGGCGCATCGCCATGCACGGCCAGTGGCTGGTGGATGACGCCCGTGAGGTGGCCGCGCACCAACGCAATATCGGCTACGTGCCGCAGGACGGCGCACTGTTCCCGCACTTGTCGGTGGCGGCCAACATCGGTTTTGGCCTGGCGGGGGATCGCACAGCCAAACGCCAGCGCATCGCCGAGCTGATGGACATGGTCGCTCTGGATGCCTCCATGGGCCAACGCTGGCCCCATGAGTTGTCGGGCGGCCAGCAGCAACGCGTGGCGCTGGCCCGGGCACTGGCACAAAACCCGGCCATCATGCTGCTGGACGAGCCTTTCTCGGCACTGGACACGGGGCTGCGTAGCAGCATGCGCAAGGCGGTGAGCAAACTCTTGTCGGATGCTGGCATCACCACGATTCTGGTCACCCATGACCAGGCCGAAGCGCTGTCGTTTGCCGATCAATTGGCGGTGATGCGTCAGGGCAGGTTGATCCAGGCCGGATCACCGATGCAGTTGTATCGCCACCCGGTGGATGAACAGACCGCCGTGTTTCTGGGCGATGCCATCGTCCTGCCCGCCTGGGTCGAAGGTGATATCGCCACGTGCGAGCTGGGCGAGGTGCCCGTGGTCGAACCGCGCCGACAAGGTGCCGCGCAGATTCTGTTGCGGCCCGAACAACTGACCGTCAGCGCCCTAGACCAGCTGCACGACCCTGCACACAGCAGTGTCGGGCGGGTCACGGACATCGATTTTGCCGGGGGCTCGTGCATTCTGACCCTGGAGCTGGCCGCCAGGACCACCGCCAGCGGTGAACTTATTGCCCACCGCACCCTGAACGTGCGCAACCCCGGCATCAACATCCCGGCCCTGGGCAGCATGGTCAGGCTGTCCACCGCAGGCGAGGCCCACGTCCTGTAAGCGTCTTCAGCCGGTGCTCAGCGGTCGCATCAGCAGCATCGCCAGCGCACAGCCGGCCATTAACACGCAGGTGACGATGAACACGATGGGCATGCCGAAGTGCCCGCCCAGAAACCCGCCGGTCAAGGGCCCCAACACCTGGCCGACGTACTGGCTGGAGGTGGAATAACCGAGCATGCGCCCGGCGACGATGTCCGGCACAGAATGGCGAATGATCGCGGCGATGCACGGCAACAGGCCTCCCAGGGCAATGCCCATCAGAAACCGCAGCCCCACCAGCTGCCACTCGTTGCTGACGAACGCCTGCGGGATCAACAGCACGGCGGCGACGCCGAGGCAGCCAGTCACCACCTTCCAGTGCCCGATGCGGTCGGCCAGTTTGCCGATCCGCGACGCCGACAGCACGCTGGCCAGGGCCGTGGCCGACATCACCACGCCGGCCATCAGCGTCACGTTCCGGGTGTGCAGCTGCTGCAGGTAAACGGTGATGATCGGCTCGATGGACATGATCGAGAACATCACCAGACTGGCCACCACGAACATGATGATCACCGGCTTCTTGTCGGGGATCACCGCCCAGGCTCGCACCGTTGCCGGTTTCGCAGCCCCGGCGGCGCGCTTGGGGCGCGGGGCCTCTTTCATCAGCAACAGCGTGGCCAGGAAGGTCAGGAAGATCACCCCACCCGCCAGAAAGAAGGTGTTGCGGATGCCGATCAGCGGCGGTAACAGACCGCCAATCAAGGGCCCGGCGAGATTGCCGGCCATGATCCCCGATGACAACATGCCCAGCGCCCAGCCCGAGCGCTCCCTGGGTGTCTGGGTGGCGACCAGGATCGTCGCTCCCGATGCGTATCCGCCCAGCAGACCCGCGAGCAGACGCAGGCCGACCAGCTGATAGATGTTTTCCGCCAGACCGATCAGCGACATGGCGATGGCCATGCCCAGGCTTGCGCGAATCAGCATCAATTTGCGCCCATAACGATCGCCCAGCCGCCCCCACAAAGGCGCGGTAAACGCGGCCGATAGAAAGGTCGCGCCGAACGCCACGCCAGACCATTGCACGATTGCCGCGGGGTCGCTGACCCCCAGATGCTCGACGTACAGCGGCAGGAACGGCAGCAGCAAGGTCATGGCGATAATGGTGGTGAACGATCCCAGCACACAAACCGCAAGGTTGCGCTTCCAGTGCTCGTCGACGATGGCAGCCGGCGCTGTTGCGTTCATTTGAACTCCGTGTCTGTTGATGATTGGCACACGGTAGAACGACTTTTCCGATAAATAAAATTCATGTTTTTTATGCCCAGGATTCCAAAGAGGAATACCCGTTCATGTTGCTCGCTGGCCAGTCGCCTTCGGACATTGCCAGGCAAAGGCACGGGTAAATCCATTCGCGCATTTTTTTCACAGCCCGTTCACCCGCCCGCTACTTGCTCACCATTACCTTACCGCTCATGACATTTGAGCAGCGGACGCAATGCGCTGTCCGCCTGTGTTCCCGGTGCGGTCTGTTTCAGGTGATCTTCATGTTGGGTTCGAGTCTGTGGCGCGCGCTGTTCAAGAATCAGGGTAAATATCCGTCCCGCCTGCTCAAGTCGGGTGCGGCGGCGATGATTATCATGACCATGGGTTTCATCCTCTGGCCTGCTACCCCGGCGAAGCTGGAGCTGGCCAATCCGCAATCGAAGGACGCCCTCAGCCTGATGGAGCATTGGCAGCAAGGTGAACTGGTGGTGCTGATCCGCCACGCCGAACGCTGTGATCGCTCCAGCAATCCATGCCTGGGCCCGGCGGACGGAATCACCCGGCTGGGCAGCAGTGAATCGCACCAACTCGGTCTGCAGTACCTGGGCCTGGGTCTTGGCAACACCGACGTGCTCAGCAGCCCGATCACACGGACTGCACAGACGGCGCAATACCTGTTCGACAAGGAGACTGTGACCGAGCAGTGGCTGGCCGACTGCGGGCCAACGATGCGCCACGAGGTCGTGGCGCACAAACACGCCCAGCGCAATCTGATTCTGGTGACCCACAGCGGATGTATCAGCGACTTTGAAAAACAGTCTGGCTATAAACATGCCGGGGCCAGCGAGTACAACAGCTCACTGTTTGTCTGGATCACCGCCAATGGCGTGCTGAAGGTCGTAGGCATCGCCAACATGGAGGACTGGCCAAAGCTGGCCAGGCAGTCGACATCCGGTCGTCAGAACTGACGCATTCCCCAGCACACCGGCACCTGCGTGTGTCGCAACTGGCCGCGTGCGCCACGCATCATGGGCAATGATGACGCCTATCGACAGAGGGGATTTCAAGGCAGACAGACGTAGAACCTAGAATGGCGCTATCAGCAAGCCCGTCGCCCTGTCGCTTGCACTTGGGATACGTTGGAGCGCGCCATGAAAACTGCAGTGTTTGCCGCATTATCGATGATCAGTCTGTTTGCATCGGCCCAGGACAACCCGGTTGTCTCCCCGACCGAGACAGCCAGCGAGGCCCCCTACGATTACTCCCAGGACCTGGACATCGCTAAAGTGGTCCGCATCACCAACGCCAACAATGCAGCCAACCCATGCGGCCCGGTCACGGCACACATGGAATACGTGGACAGCAAAGGTGTCAGCCACAAGCTTCAATACACCCGCCTGGGTGACGGCTGCCAGAGTGGTTGAAAGGCAGACGTCGCCGCAACAATCGCGTTTCGCTTGACCTGACTGCTCTCAGCGTCTGACCGACCCTGGGTGCTCGTCGTCCTGGCCGACCATCAGCATCAGCGCATCGCGCTTGGCCAGCAGATGCTGGCGCAGGATTGCGCTCAAGCGCTTGCCGTCACGCGCCTCCAGCGCCTGGATCATCTGCTCGTGATCATGTACTGCGCGGTCCCACTTCGGTGTCTGCAGGTTGGAGCGAAAACGCAGGGCCTGGATTCGCCAGTTCAAGGCCATATAGGTCTGACGCAGTGCCGAATTGCGCGCCGCCAGATTGATCATGTCGTGAATCGCCCGGTTGCGCTGGTAATAACCGGGCAGGTCATTCTGGTTCTTGCACACCACCATGGCGTAATGCAGCGCCTTGATTTCATCCAGCTCGTCAGCGGTGATGCGCTCGCAGGCCAACTCTCCAGCGAAGGCTTCAAGACCGCTCATCAGCTCGAACGCTTCGCGAATCTCCAGCTCGGACATACGAGCCACGCTGGCCCCACGATTGGGCGAGATTTCGATCAGCCCCTCGGCCGCCAGCACCTTCAATGCTTCGCGCAATGGCGTGCGGGAAATGCCCAGGGTTTCACACAGCTCTCGCTCGTTGAGCTTGGTACCCGCCCCCAGCGTGCCCTCGATGATAAAGCTGCGCAGATGCTCTATCACGGTGTCGTGCAGGCGCTGACGCGCAAGCCTGGGCAACTGCTTCACACCTTCGCTGGTCATCGAGAGTTCTGAATCTTGCATACAAAGTCCTCACTGTAATGCCTGGATACTAAGACAAAAATCCAGGCTCTGCGCCGGAAAATCGGTGCCTGGGTTTATTTTCAGCAATGATTTGACGAAGCCAAATGCGCTGCTAATGTATTTTGCATTCAAAATACAAAAACAGAGGCGCACCATCATGAAACTCGATTTCCACCCTGCCGGCCGTCATTTCCTGCAAATCCCCGGGCCTAGCCCGGTCCCGGATCGCATCCTGCGCGCCATGAGTTACCCCACCATCGACCACCGCGGCCCGGAGTTCGCCGAGCTGGGGCTCAAGGTGCTGGCCGGGATCCAGCAGATTTTCAAGACCACCCAACCGGTGATCATCTATCCCGCGTCCGGGACCGGTGCCTGGGAGGCCGCGCTGTGCAACACCCTGAGCGCGGGTGACAAGGTGCTGATGTTCGAGACCGGCCATTTCGCCACGCTGTGGAAGAAAATGGCCGAGAGCCTGGGGATCGAGCCCGAATTCCTGGGCCTGCCCGGGATCGAAGGTTGGCGCTACGGCGTGGATGCCAGCAAGATCGAGGAGCGGCTGCGCAACGATCCCGGCCACAGCATCAAGGCAGTGTGCGTGGTGCACAACGAAACCAGCACCGGCGTCACCTCCGACATCGCTTCGGTGCGCAAGGCCATCGATGCGGCCGGCCACCCTGCTCTGCTGCTGGTCGACACCATTTCCGGGCTCGCCTCGGCAGACTATCGGCATGACGAATGGGGCGTGGACGTGACGGTGTCCGGCTCGCAGAAAGGCCTGATGCTGCCCCCGGGGATCAGCTTCAACGCGGTCTCGCCCAAGGCTGTCGCCGCCAGCAAATCAGCACGTTTGCCGCGCAGTTTCTGGGCGTGGGACGACATCATCGAGATGAACAAGACCGGCTACTGGCCGTACACCCCCAACACCAATCTGCTGTACGGATTGTCCGAAGCGCTGGACATGATCCTGGGCGAAGGCCTGGACAACGTCTTCGCTCGCCATCACCGCCTGGCCCAGGCCTGCCGCGCCGCCGTCAATGCCTGGGGCCTGCCGATCCAGTGCGCTGATCCTGCGGTCTACAGCCCGGTGCTGACCGGCGTCATGACCCCCGAAGGCATTGATGCCGACCAGGTGCGCAAGGTCATTTACGAGCGCTTCGACATGTCGCTGGGCACCGGCCTTGGCAAGATGAAAGGTCGCATGTTCCGCATCGGCCACCTGGGCGACTGCAACGACCTGACGCTGATGGCGACACTGGCCGGCTGCGAGATGGGCCTGCAGCTGGCCGGGGTCAAACTCAATGGCAGCGGGGTCGCAGCCGCCATGGACTTCATCGGTTCGCAGAAAGTGCCATTTCAGCGATGACCCTGCCACCTTTCGGGCGGCACCTGCCTGCCGCCTGAAGCACGAAGCTTGTACCTGCTCCTGTCCTATCCCGACTCACGCACCGGCTGGTGCGAACAATAAGAAACTGGAGATAGCGTCATGAAACTGTTTCGTCTGCGTCCGACGAGCATGGTGTTACTCATGCTCTGCGTCATGTATTTCATCACCTACCTTGATCGCGTCAACGTCAGCACCGCAGCCTCCGGATTCGGCGCCGAATTCGGCCTGTCCAACACCCAAATCGGCCTGGTGTTCTCTGCCTTCGCCTATCCGTACCTGGTGTTTCAGGTCATCGGCGGCTGGATCAGCGACAAATACGGCGCGCGTCGCACCTTGATTGTCTGCGGTGCCCTGTGGGGCGTGGCGACGGTGCTCACAGGTTTTGCCGGCGGGCTGTTTTCACTGCTCGCCGCGCGCCTGCTGCTGGGCCTTGGAGAAGGCGCCACCTTCCCCGCCGCCACCGCTGCGATGTCGCGCTGGGTGGCCAAGGAAAAACGCGGCTTCGCCCAAGGCATCACCCACTCGGCGGCACGCATCGGCAACGCCGTCGCACCCGCGGCCGTGGTGGCGATCATGGCCGCCTACAGCTGGCGCGCGGCGTTCTTCGTCTGCGGTGCGATCAGCCTGGTCTGGGTGGTGCTCTGGGCTTTCGTCTTCACCGAGCATCCCAAGGATCACCCGCACATCACCCAGGCCGAACTGGCGCTGCTGCCGCCACCCAAGGGCAAGGCGCCGAAAGTGCCGTGGAAAGCCCTGTTCAAACGCATGTTCCCGGTGACCATCGTCTACTTCTGCTATGGCTGGACCTTGTGGCTGTTTCTGTCGTGGATCCCTCAATACTTTCTGCACAGCTACAACATGGACCTGAAGAAATCGGCGATTTTCGCCTCGGCGGTGTTCCTCGCCGGCGTGATCGGCGACACCCTTGGCGGGCTGATCACCGACCGTCTGCTGATCAAGACTAAATGCCTGGAGCGCTCGCGCAGCTGGATGGTATCGATCTGCATGTTCCTGACCCTGGCATGTCTGGTGCCGGTGATGTTCGGCCACAACGCCTATCTGTCGATGGTTTGCCTGGCGGGTGGGTTCTTCTTCGCCGAAATGACCATCGGCCCGATGTGGGCGATCCCGATGGACATCGCGCCGGAGTTCAGCGGCACCGCCAGCGGCATCATGAGCACCGGTTCGGCGGCAGCAGCGATTCTCTCGCCCGTGGTTTCAGGCTATCTGATTGACCGCTACGGCAGCTGGGACCTGCCCTTTGCCGGCAGCATGCTGCTGATGGCGATCGGCGTGGTGCTGGCGTTGCGCATGAAGCCTGAACACAAGTTCGAAAGCCCGGCAGAGGCCAGCGCCGTGGCGGCGAACGACGCCAGACAGCCATCGCCCTCCGTTGTCGTGAGCAAATGAGGTTAGAGTAGAGGTGCTGGCTGCGCGGCTCGACAGTTATCGGCTGCGCAGCGCTTTCCATTCAATTGCATGAAGGAAGTCCCGCGTGAATCATCCGTCTCACCCAGCGAACGTTGCCCAGTTGATCGTCGACGCCATGGCCGCCGGTCAAAAACTCACCGAAATCGTTCCCGAATACGTGCCTGCCGATGCCGCCAGTGCCTATGCCCTGCAACGGGAAATCCTGCGCCTGCGCGATACCACGGTCGGCGGCTGGAAGGTGGGTTCCAAATCCACCAGCGGCGGTCCGATCAATGGCGCACTGCTGCCTGAAGACGGCTTGTTTGCCAGCGGCAGCCAGGTGGAATACGCCGATTACCCCTCGCCGATACTCGAACTGGAAATCGCCTTTCGCCTCAATCGCGCGTTCACCCCACGGGATGAGCCGTACTCCGATGAAGAAGTGCGCGCCAGCATCGGCCACATGGGCACCACCATCGAGGTGGTTTCCAGCCGCTTTGCCGCCTGGCCAAAGATCGAGCCACTGTTGGCACTGGGCGATCTGCTCAACCATGGTGCGTTGATCGTCGGCGAGTTTGTGCCGTACGACGAAAACTTCCCGTTCATCGAACCGGCGCTGAGCTTCACCTATGCCGGCGAAGACATCGTGCCCGGCGACGGCGCTAATCCAGCCGGCGACCCGCGTCGTTTGCTGGCGTGGGTGGTCAATCACCACACGCAGAACGGTCAGAGCGTGACGCCCGACCTGGTGATTACTACAGGTTCCTACACCGGCATGTACCTGACCAAGGGGCCGGGACTGGCGCAGGGCGAAATACGTGGCCTGCCGCCGATCGAAATGGAGCTGATCTGAGCCTGAACGGTTCGCGGCGCTGCGCCGGTTGCCGGGCGGGTACGATCCTGTAGCAGTGAGCTCGCTCGCGATGGCGTTCGACCAGCCAAGCGCATCGTCTGCACGCTTGTCGCGAGCAAGCTCACTCCCACAGGGGCTCGAGGGCAAACCGGCGTCCAGCTCAGCCCTGCTTCCAGTACCCCGGGCGGTTGTACACCTCCTTGAGAAATGCGATGAAAAACCGCACCTTGGCCGGCAGGTAATGCTGCTGCGGGTACACCCCCTGAATGTCGTAGCTGGGCAGCGCGAAATCGTCCAGCACGGTCACTAGCGCGCCGCATTCGATCTCGTTCTGGATCTCCCAGGTCGATCGCCAGCACAGGCCCAGGCCGCGAATCGCCCAGTCATACAGCAGCTCGCCGTCGTTGCAGTAAAGATTGCCCGCGACTTTGATCGCCACCGGCTTGCCGTCGCGCTGGAAGGTCCAGCCGCGGTGCTGGCCACCCTGCAGGTTGAAGGTCAGGCAGTTGTGCTCGGCAAGATCTTCCAAAGTCTGCGGCAGGCCGTGTTCGGCGAAATAGTGCGGCGAGCCGCAGACCACGCGCTTGTTGGCGTACAGCCTGATGGCCACATAGTTGGGGTCGAGCACTTCACCAATGCGGATGCTCATGTCGTAACCCTCGCGCACCAGATCGACCACGTTGTCGGTCAGGTTGAACGACAGCTGCAGGTCCGGGAAGCGCGCCTGAAACTCAGGCGCATGAGGCGCCACATGCTGGCGCCCGAACCCGGCAGGCGCCGAGACCACCAGATGCCCGCGTACGCTGCTTTCGTTTTCGCTGATGCTGGCGTCCAGCTCGTCGAACGATTGCAGGACCAGCTTGGCGTTTTCCAGATACGACTCGCCGGCATCGGTCAGGGTCAGGCCACGGGTGGACCGGTGGATCAGCTTCACCCCCAGGCGCTCCTCCAGCGCGCTGAGGCGCCGTCCCATGATCACCGGCGTCACGCCCTCCACCAGCGCTGCGGCGGCAAAACTGCCGCGGCTGGCCACCAGGACATAGCTGCGCAATTCCGTATAACGGTCCATTCGATACTCCTGATACCGATAGAACGGATAAAAACAGCCATTCACAAAACATGCGAATCAAATCAGGCTGCTTACGTAGAAAAACAATAAAGCTACGTACAAAAACTATCGAGTCGAGGAGACTAACAAATGACCATCATGAGAGCCATCGAAGCCGCCGTTCTGGTGATGCGTCGCGAAGGGGTCGATACCGCTTTCGGTATCCCCGGCGCTGCCATCAACCCGCTGTACGCCGCATTCAAGAAACTGGGCGGCATCGACCACGTGCTGGCGCGCCACGTCGAAGGCGCCTCACACATGGCCGAGGGTTACACCCGCGCCATCGCCGGCAACATCGGTGTCTGCATCGGTACGTCCGGCCCGGCCGGCACCGACATGATCACCGGTCTGTATTCGGCCTCTGCCGACTCGATCCCGATCCTGTGCATCACCGGGCAAGCGCCACGTGCGCGTATGCACAAGGAAGATTTCCAGGCGGTCGACATCGCCAGCATCGCAGCCCCCGTCGCCAAATGGGCGACTACCGTCATGGAACCGGGCCAGGTGCCTTACGTGTTCCAGAAAGCCTTCCAGCTGATGCGCAGCGGCCGTCCGGGCCCGGTGCTGATCGACCTGCCATTCGATGTGCAGATGGCCGAGATCGAATTCGATATCGACGCCTACGAACCGCTGCCGGTGATCAAGCCGCAAGCCAGCCGCAACCAGGTGGAAAAGGCCCTGGCGATGCTCAACGCTTCGGAACGGCCGTTGATCGTCGCCGGTGGCGGCATCATCAATGCCGACGCCTCTGAGGCACTGGTGGAGTTCGCCGAGCTGACCGGCATCCCGGTCATCCCGACGTTGATGGGCTGGGGCACGATCCCCGACGATCACCCGCAAATGGCCGGCATGGTCGGCTTGCAGACCTCCCATCGTTACGGCAACGCGACGATGCTCGAGTCCGACATGGTGCTGGGCATCGGCAACCGCTGGGCCAACCGTCATACCGGCACGGTGTCGGTGTACAGCGAGGGCCGCAAGTTCATTCACGTCGACATCGAGCCGACGCAGATCGGCCGCGTGCTGACCCCGGATCTGGGCATCGTCTCCGACGCCGGTGCTGCCCTTGCGATGTTCCTTGAAGTGGCGCGTGAATGGCACACCGCAGGCAAGCTCAAGAACCGCAGCACCTGGCTTGCCAGCTGCCAGGAACGCAAGCGCACGATGCAGCGCAAGACCCACTACGAAGACATCCCGGTCAAGCCGCAACGCGTCTACGAGGAAATGAACCAGTACTTTGGCAAGGACACCTGCTACATCAGCACCATCGGCCTGTCGCAGATCGCCGGGGCACAGTTCCTCCACGTCTACAAGCCGCGCCACTGGATCAACTGTGGCCAGGCAGGCCCCCTGGGGTGGACCATTCCGGCAGCGCTGGGCGTGGCCAAGGCCGACCCGGCGCGCCAGGTCGTCGCGCTGTCCGGCGACTACGACTTCCAGTTCATGATCGAAGAACTGGCGGTCGGCGCGCAGTTCAAGCTGCCGTACATCCACGTGGTGGTGAACAACTCTTACCTGGGCCTGATCCGTCAGGCGCAGCGCAATTTCGACATCGACTACTGCGTGCAGCTGGCGTTCGACAACATCAACGCGCCGGAGCTCGAAGGCTATGGCGTGGACCACGTGGCAGTGGCCGAAGGTCTGGGCTGCAAGGCGATCCGGGTCACCGATCCGGCGCATATCCAGGCAGCGTTCGCCGAGGCCACCAGCCTGATGCAGCAGCACCGCGTGCCGGTGGTGGTCGAGATCATCCTGGAGCGGGTAACCAACATCGCCATGGGCACTGAGATCAACGCGATCAACGAATTCGAATCGCTGGCCGAAAACCGTGCCGACGCCCCTACCGCCATCAGTCTGCTGGATTGATCGCCGACCACAACCAGGAGTCTGCCATGCCACGTTTATGCGCCAACCTGTCCATGCTGTTCACCGAGGTGGACTTTCTGCAACGCTTCGGAGCGGCCGCCAACGCCGGTTTCAGCGGCGTCGAGTACCTGTTCCCGTACGACTTCAGTTCGGCACAGATCAAGTCCGAACTGGACGCCAACGGCCTGACCCAGGTGCTGTTCAACCTGCCGGCCGGGGACTGGGCCAAGGGCGAGCGCGGCATCGCCTGCCACCCGGACCGGGTCGAGGAGTTCTACGCCGGGGTCGACCTGGCGATTGCCTACGCCAAGGTGCTGGGCAATACCCAGATCAACTGCCTGGCCGGCATCAAGCCGCAGGGTTTCGATGATGCGCTGATCGAGAAGACCTTCGTCGACAACCTCAAGTACGCCGCCGACCGGCTGCAGGCCCAGGGTATCGATCTGGTGATGGAGATGATCAACACCCTGGACATCCCGGGCTTCTACCTGAACACCACGGCCCAGGCCCTGGCCATCCGGGACAAGGTCGGCAGCCGCAACCTGTCGCTGCAGTACGACATCTACCACATGCAGATCATGGAGGGCGACCTGGCCCGCACCCTCGAAAAAAACCTGCCGGTGATCCGTCATGTGCAACTGGCTGACAACCCTGGGCGGCACGAACCGGGCACCGGTGAAATCAACTACGGCTTTCTGTTCGGGCACCTGGACAAGTTGGGCTATCGGGGCTGGATCGGCTGTGAATACAAGCCGCTGACCACCACCGAAGCAGGCCTGGGCTGGTTGAAGACCCATAACCTGATCTAAGAGCCTATGCAAATCTGCTTCTGCCCGGAGGCCCTGGCAACCCCCCGGCGGCTCCCACGGCCTCCGGGCAGAATCAAAGCAGGATTGCAGCAACGACAGAATTCAGCGAACACCTACACCGCGTTCGCCTCTCTAACAAAAAAGGAACCTCTCATGGCTAACATCGGATTCATCGGCACCGGCATCATGGGCCTGCCCATGGCAGAAAACCTGCAAAAAGCAGGTCATCAACTGATTCTCTCCAGGCACTTCACCGCGCCTCCCGCTTCACTGGTCGAGGGCGGTGCCACGGTGCTGGGCAACCCGCGTGAAGTGGCCCAGGAAGCCGAGTTCATCATCGTCATGCTGCCCGACACCCCGCAGGTCAACGAGGTGCTGTTTGGCGACAATGGCCTCAGTGAAGGCACGGGCGCTGGCAAGGTGGTGATCGACATGAGCTCGATCTCGCCGTCAGCCACCAAAGCCTTCGCCGAAAAGATCAGCGCCACCGGCGCGCAATACCTCGATGCTCCTGTCTCCGGTGGTGAGGTCGGTGCCAAGGCGGCCACCCTGAGCATCATGGTCGGCGGTAATCAGGGTACGTTTGATCGCGCCCTGCCGCTGTTCCAGACCATGGGCAAGAACATCACGCTGGTGGGCGGCAACGGTGATGGCCAGACCGCCAAGGTAGCCAACCAGATCATCGTCGCCCTGAATATTCAGGCGGTGGCCGAGGCGCTGCTGTTCGCTTCGAAAAACGGCGCAGACCCGGCCAAGGTGCGTGAAGCCTTGATGGGCGGCTTTGCCTCGTCGAAGATTCTTGAAGTCCATGGCGAACGCATGATCAAGGGCACATTCAACCCTGGCTTCCGCATTTCCCTGCATCAGAAGGATTTGAATCTGGCGCTCGAAGGCGCACGCGAATTGGGCCTTAACCTGCCCAATACGGCGAACGCGCAACAGGTGTTCAGCACCTGCGCGGCACTGGGTGGCAGCGGCTGGGACCACTCGGGGCTGATCAAGGGGCTGGAGCACATGTCCAACTTCTCGATCCGCGGTGATCACCAACCGGATTGATCTGACGTCTGTAGCAGCACGGCTTGCCGGCGGTGGCGATCTTGAAGACCTCACCGCCGGCAAGCCGTGTCTGTTTTCAGCGTGGAGCCACAGCCCGGGATCAGAACACGTTGATCGGGTAATCGGCGATCAGACGCAGTTCGTTGTTATCCCCTTCGGCCTGATCGGCGTTGGCGCGGTGGAACGACTGGCGCATGCGCAGCGCCAGGTTTTTCACCGGACCGGACTGAACCACGTACTTGGCTTCCAGATCGGTTTCGTGGTGCTTGCCGTCCTCACCATAGCCATAGTTGACGTAAGTGCTGTTGGAAGGCATGTGCGAACCGTCGATGTCGTCACCGGTGATATAGCGCGCCATGAAACTAAGGCCAGGCACGCCATAGCTGGCCATGTTCAAGTCATAACGCGCCTGCCAGGATTTTTCGCCCGGCCCGTTGAAGTCCGAATATTGAACGGAGTTGGCGAGGAAGATCGAGTCCGCGGTATCGCCTGGGCCGTTAATCCCGAAGGCCACGTAGTCGAACGGTGTATCGCCATGAACTTTCTGATAAGCCAGGGTGATCGTGTGAGCGGTGAGGAATGAGTAAGCGGCTGCCAGCGACCAGGTGGTGTTACTGATATCACCGGCTTTGGCGGAGCCTGCGTCATTGGTGCGATAGATGTTGAAGTCGAAGTTGACCGACTGATCACCGGTGATGGCCTGGGTGAAGTTGATATTGCCGTAGTACTGGTCCCAGACATCCTTGAGGTTGGAGCCGTACAGGCTCGCCGTCAGATTGTCATTGAACGCGTACTTGCCACCTGCGTAATCGATACTCGATGCCGTTACACCGGCATAAGAGGCATAGATGTCATGGTCGTGATCGGTGGTGACCGGACCGTTACCGCCGGTGAAGTGACCGCCATCGAGTTCCAGCCCGGCAATGTCGCTGCTCAGCAGGTTAAACCCGGTTGCCGTTTGCGGGAACAGTCGTGAACCGCCTGCGCCGAACACCGGCGCGGTCGGCATCAGGTCGCCATAGCGCAGTTCAGTCTTGGAGATGCGCATTTTGATCGCACCGCCTGCGGTGCCGTATTGGTCTTGTGGATCGCCATGGCGGTCAACCGGCAAGTTGCCAGTGCCTGCGGTGCCGGCGCCGCCGTCGAGCTTGATGCCCCAGTACCCGTAGGCGTCGACCCCAAATCCGACCGTGCCTTGAGTGAAACCGGAGCTGAAATTACCCAGCACGCCCTGGGTCCAGTCCTTGCGGTCACCGCCGCCATTCTTGCCATCGCGATTGAAGTAATAGTTTTTGAGATGAACCGTGAGGCTGCTGTCTTCGACAAAACCCTTGGCTTCTGATTGGTCGCCGACCACCCCTGCCGTTGCCAGTTGACTCACGCCCAGCGAAACCGCGAGCGTCACGAGGTTCCATTTCACAAACGTCATTGTTTTCCCCTGTCTCAATTAAGGCCCAACGTTTCGCACGCGCCGAAATACAGGGCATCTTCCTGATTCAGGCAAAGTTCGAAACGGTGGAATACGCGCTGTGGCAGATGAGCTAAATAGATCAACACCGTCATTGAAACTCACGGTAAGACGACAGGCTTTGGGCCCATTTCTTTATTCTGTATTCAAGCGCATGACGCTTCAGTTTCCGCAGGGTGTGCTCCCCTGACCGAAAAAACTTTTAGCATTTTTCCGCCCAGCGGTTCATGAATGGGACGTGATAGTCACTATCGATTATCGTAATAGTTCAATTCATCCAAGCAGTGTTACCGTTGTCGGCGATGAAGAACACGACTCAAGGGCCTGATGAATCCGCAGCATCAGGTCATCGAATCCTGCTCCACTTCATCATTCCTTTGGTAAGACTTTTTAGCCACCCCACGTCAGTGCGGTGGCTTTTTTTATTAAAACTTTCTTCATGTTGCTTGCACTATCCGGTTAATCCAGCCAGCACTGCGCAATAATCCCTTAGTTGCTCATTTTGCCAATGGCAGAATCAGGCAATTATGCCGGTCATGCAGACCTCGTATTACCGAACATCGGTAGCCACTGAACGATCGTTCAATTAATCTGCACGCCTGTCTCATTGTCTGCTGGAGCTTGCGTGGAATCCGATGGCCGCAAATTTCGTCGCGCTGAACCTGACGAACGTCGTGACCTGCTCGTCGCTGCGGCACTCAAGTGCCTGGCCGATGCTGGCCATGCGGGTATCTCGGTGCGCCGTATCGCCAGGCAGGCCGGAGTGTCGGTCGGTTTGCTCAACCATCATTTCGGCGGCATCGATGCGCTGGTCGCCGAGGCGTATCAGAAGCTTTCGCTGGACCTCACACACTCGCTGCAGCTGGAAGTGGACAAGGCGCAATCGGCCGCCGATCGGCTGGACGCGTTCCTCGTAGGTTCGTTCTCCTCCCGCGTGCTGGACCCGGCCCTGCTGAGTGTGTGGGTGGTGTTCTGGAGCCTGATCCGTCATTCCCCCTGCGTGAACGATGCGCACGAAAAAGGCTACGGTGCCTATCGCAGCCTGGTCGAACGATTGCTCGTCGCGCTCGCCGCAGAGGAAGGCTTTGCCCTGGATGACGCCCCGTTGGCGGCGATCGGCCTGTCGGCCATGCTTGATGGACTGTGGCTGGAATGGTGCCTGAACCCGGCCACCTTCAGCGCCGACAACGGCCTGCTGATCTGCCGCCGCTGGGTCAATGGATTACGTCGTGGCGCATTCAGCGACTGACTGACTGACTGACTGACGCTGCCGGCAGCCAACCGTGCCGCGAAAGAGCGGCGATCTACAGCGCATTACACTTGAGCGTCGGCCCATCGAGCCCCTTCACAAACCCCACGATCCGCTCGCAGGCCTGAGCCAGTTGGTCTTCCCCCAGGGTGAACGACAGCCGCACGAAGCCCTGGGCCGGCTCGCCAAAGGCTGCGGCATCGAGCACCGACACGCCCGCCTCGCGAAACAACCGCCAGGCAAATTCCAGCGAACCAAGGCCGGTGCCGCGTACATCCACCAGCACAAACATGCCGGCATCAGGCTTGAGCACTGCAAGGCCCGGGCAATCGCTCAACCGCGCAACCACCAGGTCGCGGCGCCGCCGATAGAGGTCGCGCATCCCGCCGGTCACCTGATCGTGCGCCAGAACCGCAGCCAGCGCCCCCTCCATGACGAAGCCGGGCAAGCCATACAACATGCTCAGTGCCAGGTTTTCGGCATGGCCAATCAACTCGGCGTCGGCGACCATCCAGCCCATCCGCCAACCGGTCATGGCATGCGACTTGGACAGGCTGCCGATGACCACGCAACGCGTCTCCATGCCCGGCAGACTGGCCAGGCTTTCATGCTCGCGCTCGTAGCAAAGGCTTTCGTAGACCTCATCGACCACCACCCAGAGGTCATGGGCGACGGCCAGATCGGCAATGATCTGCAACTCCTCGCGATCGAGCACCACCCCTGTCGGGTTGTTGGGGTTGGAGAGAAAAATCGCCCGGGTACGGTCGGTGATGACGCTGGTGAGCGCGTGCGGGCTCAGACGAAAACCCGAATCGGCGTCACAGGTCGCTCGCACCAGCGTGGCGCCGGATGCCCTGAGCGTCGCTTCATAGGTGACATACATCGGATCGAGGACAACCACTTCGTCCCCTGCCTGCAGTAGACACAGGGACGCCACGAACAAGGCGTTCTGCGCTCCGGCGACAGCAATGACGTTGTCCGCCGTGACCGCGCGACCGAGTTTTGCCCGATAACGCTCGGCGATGGCCTGGCGCAGCCTGGGTCGTCCAGGAATGTCTGCGTAATGCGTGTCGCCGGCGCGCAGTGCGCGGATCGCGGCGTCGGTAATGAAATCGGGCGTGGCGAAATCCGGATCGCCGATGCTCAGAATGATCACGTCCTGGCCATCTCGCTGGGCTTCGAAGGCCGCATGATGGATATCCCAGGCAGCCACGCCGTGGCCGGAAATTCGCTCGACGAACGGTGAAAAACGCATGCCTTGGCCTCTGCAAAACGGAAATGACGGAGCGTCACAGACAGACCTGCGACATCCGGTGGAGGGTCAACATAGTTCAAACTGAACACTCGTTCAATAGCGCGCAGATCGGTCTTTAACGCTTCTCCTGCGTGAGCAATGGCTGCGCGCCACAATGTCAGGCAACGCGTCATTGGTCGCTGGGAAAAATCCTCTGCTGCCTGTCGAATAAACGCTGCGGCTCAGGTGTTCATTACTCAGACGCTCACGAATGTATCGACGCCCGTGCCTATCCACCGCCGCAATGCGGTGCCCCATCCGATCACCATGGAACCTTCCAACCATGAACAACCGTCGCTCTGCTGCTGGTTACCGAACCACCTTGTTCCACGGCGCCTGCATGGCCCTCGCGTTGATGGCAGGCCAGGCCCGCGCATCGGGTGACGAATCCGCGCCAGCCAAGCCCAATTGCCCCAAGGGCCAGGTCTGGGACAGCAAGACCGGCAAATGCGCAATGCAGACCAGCAAGGCGACGTCGGACACCGATCGCACCGACTACGCCTATCGCCTGGCAAAGGATGGCCGTTACCAGGAGGCGCTGTCATTGCTGGACACCTTGAACAATCCGGACACCGCCAAGGCCTTGAACTATCGTGGCTATGCGACGCGCAAACTCGGCCGCACCGATGAAGGCATCGGTTATTACCTCAAGTCCGTGGCACTGGACCCCAACTACGCCCAGGTGCGCGAATACCTGGGCGAGGCGTACGTCATCAAAGGGCGTGTGGATCTGGCCCAGGAGCAACTGGTGAAGATCAAAGCACTGTGCAGCACCACCTGCGAAGAGTACGAAGATCTGGCGGACGCCATTGCCGCAGCGCCGCAGACCTGAGTGCGAGTTCACAGGCGATGAACGCGAAATCCGGAGGCCGCTATCGTCAGAGACGCTGAGTTTCGCAGCGAGTTGGGTCAGCTGTTGCCGCGTTTGTGGCGCTACGGCCTGGTGCTGTCCCGACAAACACACCTGGCTGACGATCTGGTGCAGGCGACCTGCGTACGCGCACTTGAGCGTGCCCAGCAGTTCACGCCGGGCACCCGGCTGGACCGCTGGCTGATGGCGATCATGCACTCCATCTGGCTGAACGAAATTCGCGCGCAGCGGGTGCGCCAGGGCCAGGGGTTTGTCGATGCCGAACAGGCACTGTCGTTTGACGGCGAGAGCCTGGCCCAGGACCAGGTATTGGCGGCGCAGGTCATCAAACGCGTCAATGCCCTCCCCGAAGCGCAGCGTGAAACGGTGTTTCTGACCTACGTCGAGGGGCTTTCGTACAAAGAAACCGCCGAAATCCTGCATATCCCGGTCGGGACAGTGATGAGCCGTCTGGCTGCGGCTCGCCTGAAGCTGGCGCAAACGGCTGCCCCCCGCGCCATGTCGGATAAAACCACAGGAGGACGGCGATGACTCAAAACAATGCACCCTCAGCACCGTCGGACGAACTGCTGGTGGCCTATCTGGACGGCGAGCTTGATCGCGAACAGCGCCGCTGGGTCGATCAACTGCTGCGCACCGAGGTAGCGGTGGCCGCGCGCCTGAATCAACTGAAGGGCGAGGATCTGCCATTTCGCAAGGCTTTCGACTCGGTGTTGGACGATGCACCCACCGAGCGCCTGCAAGCCATGCTCGACGCACTGCCACCGGCAGTGCTGCCGCAACGGTCGACCCTGAGCCGCCGTAGATTGCTGGCCTCGGCGGCCAGCCTGGTGGTTGCCGGCATTGCCGCAGACCGGCTGTTCATCCGCTGGCACAGCGCGCAATCGCCGCAGGGCTGGCGTGCATCGGTCGCCCAGTACATGGCGCTCTACACACCGCAGACCCTGGAAAACCTGAGCCCCGATGCCCAGTCCCACGCCGCGCAGTTGAGCCTGGTCGGCGCACAGCTTGGCCTGCCGCTGTCGCCGGGCGCCGTGAGCCTGCCTGGCGCCGAATTTCGCCGGGCGCAGATTCTCGATTACGAAGGCGTGCTGATCGGCCAACTCACGTATCTGGATGCGCGCCACGGCCCCTTGGCCCTGTGCATCACAGCCCAGAGCAGCGGCGCCGCGGCGCTGGCCAGCGAGCAGCGCATGGGCCTGAACGTGGTGTACTGGTCCAACTTGGCCCATGCCTTCATGTTGATCGGTCATAACCCCTTCGAAGACCTGCAAATCATGGCCCGCAGCGCGCAAAAAGCCCTGCCGGCCTGAGACACCGATGCGGTTATTAACTGGAGTCCGAGGATACTTTCTGGTCTAGTAGCGCTCGCATTTGCCGGGAATCGGCCAGTGCCGATTTCGACCATGAACGTTGCTGCAAAACGCTGCCGCAAAACCAGAGGTACCTTTGATGTCTGCCCACCGCGTAAAGCTTGCCCTCTCCTGCCTGTCTCTGCTGGCCTGCCTGACCACCACTGCGGTGTTTGCTCATGCCCACCTGGAAACCCAGCTGCCTGCCGCTGACAGCGAAGTCGCGACGCCCAAGGAGCTGCGCCTGAACTTCTCCGAAGGCGTGGAGGAGAAATTCACCAAGGTCGCGATCAGCCTCGATGGCCCCGGCGATAGCACGGAAGTCATCCAGACCCAGAGCGTGGCGACCGACCCCTCCGATAAAAAGGTGTTGATCGTCATCCCGGCTGTGCCGCTGGTGCCGGGCAAGTACAAGGTCCAATGGCACGCAGTGTCGGTGGACACCCATAAGAGCGAAGGCGTTTACCACTTCAAGGTGACGCCGTAACACCATGCAGGAGGGATTGATTGCGTGCCGGTTCGTGCATTTCGGCGCCGTCTTGCTGCTGTTGGGTATCGGCCTGATTCGTCACGTTCTGTTCCGCTCGTCGCTGCAGGCCCTTGACGCCAGCACCACCGGCGCGCGGCTCGATCGTGGGTCGGTGTGGCTGGCCGGCGTGGCGTTGCTCAGCGCGACCGGCTGGCTGCTGCTGACTGCGGCGAACATGGCCGGCCAGTGGCGCGACGCGATGGACGCACAGACGATTGGCACGGTGCTGGCCCACACGTTTTTCGGCCATGTCTGGATCATCCATCTGGCCCTCAACCTGCTGGCATTGTTGCTGTTACCGCGGGGCCTGCGGACCGTGCCGCGGCTGATGCTGCTGCTCTGTGCATTGCTGCTACTGACCCTGGCTCCCGTAGGCCACGGCGCCATGTATGACGGGATTCGGGGCCAGCTACTGATCCTCAACCAGATGCTCCACTTGCTGGCCGTTGGCACCTGGCTCGGCGGCCTGGTCATGCTCGCGGTGGTGCTCACTGGCGCGCATGCCGTGGACGTTCGCGGCGTCCTCACGCGCTTCAGCGGCATCGGCTACGGCCTGGTCGCGTTGATCATAGTCACCGGCATGATCAACGTGCGCGCGTTGAGCGGCGGCGTCTGGCCTGAACCGGCGCTCAGCGGTTTTGGCCTGGTGCTCAGCGTCAAGGTGGCGATGGTGCTGTGCATGCTGGCGCTGGCGGCGGTCAATCGCAGCCTTGCCCGTGCTGCGACGCTGCATATGCCGCTGTTGCGAGCCTGCGTGCTGTTGGAGTGCGGGTTCGGCGGCGCTGCGCTGGCGGCGGTGTCGCTGCTCGGCACCCTGCCGCCGATGCTCAACTGAATTTGAACGCAAGACTCGGAGTTTCGCCGCGCGGCACAGGCGCTAACCTGTGGCACGACAGGGATTTTCAGAGGTGATCGGGCCATGGGCCGCAATAAAGTCGGCGTGACAGCGCCAAGCATCGAGCACGACCCACGCTGGGCGGCGGTCGTGGCCCGCGATCCGGGCGGTGAGCGGCCATTCGTCTATGCCGTGCTCACCACCGGTATCTATTGCAGACCAGGCAGCGTGTCGCGCCTGCCACGCCCGGAGAACGTGGTGTTTTTCGACACGGCCGCGCAAGCCGAAGCGGCGGGTTATCGACCGAGCAAACGCGCAGCGGCCGACCAGGCCCACCTCGCCGGGCAGCATGCCGCGCTGGTCGAGCGCGCCTGCCGACAGATCACCCAGGCCGAGCAGCCACCGGGCCTGAAACAACTGGCGCAACACTCGGGCATGAGTCCGTGGCACTTTCATCGCGTGTTCAAAGCGGTCACCGGGCTGACGCCCAAAGCCTGGGCCAGCGCTCACCGGGGCGACAGGATACGCAGCCGACTGGCAGAGCCTGAGGCTGCAGCCGGCACCATCACCGAGGCGATGTACGAGGCGGGGTTCAATTCCAATAGCCGCTTCTATGAGAGCAGCCAACGGTTGCTGGGCATGAAACCTTCGGACTATCGCAAGGGCGGCGCCAACACGGCCATCCACTTTGCCGTGGGCGAATGCTTTCTGGGCTCGATCCTGGTCGCACAGAGCTTGCGTGGCGTCTGCGCGATCCTGCTCGGCGATGACCCTAACCAACTGGTCGAGGATCTGCAGGATAAATTCCATAACGCCACACTGATCGGTGGCGATGCGCAGTTCGAGCAACTGATCGCTCAGGTCATCGGTTTTATCGAAGCGCCGGGGCTGGGTCTGGCCCTGCCGCTGGACTTGCAGGGCACGGCGTTTCAACAGCGCGTCTGGCAGGCGCTGGCGCAGATCCCGCCGGGCAGCACCGCCAGCTACGCGCAGATCGCCCAGCGTATCGGCGCCCCGACATCTTTCCGGGCGGTGGCCCAGGCCTGCGGCGCCAACAGCCTGGCAGTGGCCATCCCCTGCCATCGCGTGGTCCGCAGCGACGGCGGCTTGTCGGGTTACCGATGGGGCGCCGAGCGCAAACGTCAGTTGCTCGACCGCGAGGGCCAGGCAAATGCCTGTTACAGCTTGGCGCTTGAGAAACGGTGACAGGGGCGTAACGTCCTGAGCCCTGGATACCTGATCAAGGAGCATGGACGTGCCGGTCATTTCTCAAGCCTCGTTCCAGCAGGCCACCCCTGCCTTCTGGCTGATTGCCAACCAACTCAATACCCGCAACGAAACCGAGCGTCTGGCGTACATCCGCAGCGGTTTCCCGCCTGGATGGGTCAAGGCCGTGCGCAACGCGTTCCAGCTGAGCAACGGGCAGCTGGAAACATTGCTCAGCACCTCGGTTTCCACCCTTGAGCGCCGTCAGCGGCAACAGCGACCGCTTGATCTGGTGGGCTCGGAACGGCTCGACCGCGTCGCCACCCTGGCGGTGCGCGCCGCCGAGTTGTTCGAAGACCAGGACACCGCCCGACGCTGGATGATCACGCCCAACCGCGCCCTCGACGACCAGACGCCTATCGCGCTGTGCGAAACCGAAATCGGCGCGCGTCAGGTGCACCGCACGCTCTGCGCGTTGCAGCACGGCGGCGTGGTCTGATGCGTGCCTGGAGAATCGGCAGGGCCGCTGATATCGATGATCTGTCCGGGGCCGGAGCGGCCCGCTTCGGCGGCCGCTGGAACCATCCGGACGTCCCCGCACTGTATTTGAGCCTTGACCTGTCCGGTTGCGCACTGGATACCCTGATCCTTGCCGGGCATATCCCGCAACTGCCGTTCAAGCTCATGCATCTGCAATTGCCCGACGATCCTCAGCTGTACCTGCAGCCCACGCCTGCGCACCTGCCTGCAGGCTGGGCGGCACTGCCTGCCGACAAACCCAGCATGGACTTCGGCAGCCACTGGTTGCAGAGCGGGACACAACTGGGGCTGATCCTGCCTTCGGTAACCGAAGGCCAAACCCGCTGTCTGCTGATCAACCCCAGACACCCTGCGGCACGGCAAATCGACGTGCTGCAGATTGCCGACTTCTGCTACGGAAAAGCCGCTGTTCGCTCATCCGGTTAACGCTGGGTATCGACCACCACCCGGCCGCGCACTTGCCCGTCCATCAGCCGCGCTGCCGTGTCGATGACCTCACTCAAGCCAATTTCATGAGTGATCAACGCCAGCAGCGCCGGATCCAGATCGGTAGTCAGGCGCGCCCAGGCATCGATGCGGTCTTGCCGTGGACGCATGACGCTGTCGATCCCGGCCAGGGTCACTCCGCGCAGAATGAACGGCGCAACCGACGCCGGAAAATCCATGCCCTGTGCCAGCCCACAGGCAGCCACGGTGCCCCAGTAGCGGGTACTGGCGCAGACGTTGGCCAGGGTGTGGCTACCCACCGAGTCGATGGCCCCCGCCCAACGTTCCTTGGCCAGCGGCCGGCCAGGCTCGGAGAGTGTCGCGCGGTCGATGATCTCTGCCGCACCCAGCTGCTTGAGGTATTCGCTTTGATCCACGCGTCCGGTCGAGGCGACAACGCGATAACCAAGCCTTGCCAGAATCGCGATGGAGAAGCTGCCCACCCCGCCATTGGCGCCGGTCACCAACACATCGCCCTTGTCCGGCGTCACGCCATTCTTTTCCAGCGCCATGACCGCCAGCATCGCGGTGTACCCCGCCGTGCCGATCGCCATGGCCTGTGCCGCGCTGAACGCCGGTGGCAGAGGGATCAGCCATTTACCCTCGACGCGTGCTCGCTGCGCCAGGCCTCCCCAATGCCCTTCGCCAACGCCCCAGCCATTGAGCAATACCTGATCACCGGCCTGGAAGTCCGGGTTGCTGCTGTGCTCTACCGTGCCGGCCAGATCCACGCCTGGCACCATGGGAAAGCTGCGCACGATTGGCCCTCGGCCGGTGATCGCCAGGGCGTCCTTGTAGTTCAGGGTGCTGTAGGCCACGCGCACCGTGACATCACCGGCGGGAAGCTGCGCCTCGTCCAGCGAGGTCAGCCGCGTGTGATAACCGCTGTCGTCTTTGTCGATCAAAATGCCATTGAACATGCATTGCCTCCGGTATAGACCGATCGTCTATAAAAAGAGCCGGACAGTCAGCGCGGCAAGCCACGGAGAAATCCGGCGATGAATGTATTGAGCGGGGCATCGCTTTGCACCAGTCGCGCACGCAACACCGCGCCTTCCCAGCCGATCCAGAAATACGCCGCCAATTCGCTGCAGTCGGTCTCTAGCGGCAACTCCCCTGCCTGGCGGGCGGCGTCAAAACATGCGCGAAGGCGCTCTTGCCAGTCGAGGAACACCTTCTCCAGCGCTGCGCGGAATCCTGACGGCAGGACACTGACCTCCTGGCCCATGTTGCCCACCAGACAACCTCGGCGGTACTGGTGCCGCGCCATGCTGACTTTTGAATATTGGACAAACCCGGCCAGACGCTCCAGTGGCGACAGCGACTCGTCCAGTAGCCAGCGGTCCAGGCGCCTGGCGAAATACCCGGCGTAACTGGCCAGCACTTCAAGACCGAACGCTTCTTTGCTGGCGAAGTAGTGATAGAACGAGCCCTTCGGCACGCCGACACGTTTGACGATGCTGTCAATGCCGGTGGCCATGAAACCCTGCTCGGTGAGGATTTCCACGCCGCAGCGAATCAGCGCCTGGCGCGTATCGAAGTCATCGGCGCGGGCAACTTTCGGCGGACGCCCCGGGCGCCTGGGTTTTGCGATCATGTCATTCATGGGGTTGCATATTAGACCGACCGTCTATTAAATCAACCGGCCATTTTCAACGGCGCCGCAAAACCACTGCTGTACCTTGTCAGTTTCAGGATTCACTGATCAGCGACCTCACCCGTTCACCCGTTCCGGAGAATCTGCCCATGATCGCCTGGCCCGACACTCGCCTCCTCAAACTGTTTGGCATCGAGGTGCCGCTTCTACTCTCGCCCATGGCCGGTGCTGCCGGTTCCGCCCTGGCCATAGCGGTGGGCCAGGCAGGCGGTCTTCCCTCCCTGCCCTGCGCCATGCTCAGCCACGAGCAGATACGTGCAGAAGTCGCACTGATACGCGCCGGCACCCGCGCGCCATTGAATCTGAATTTCTTCAGCCACCAGATGCCCGCAGCCAATCCTGAGGCCGACAAGGCCTGGAAGGAGCTGCTACGGCCTTACTATGCGCAATTGGGCGCAGACTTCGACGCCCCCACCCCGACCTCCAACCGCGCACCGTTCGATGAGGCAAGTTGCGCGCTGGTCGAGGAGTTGAGGCCTGAAGTGGTGAGCTTTCACTTCGGCCTACCGCCTGCCGAGTTCGTGCAGCGGGTCAAGGCCACCGGCGCCAAGGTGATTTCCTCGGCGACCACGGTGGATGAAGCCGTCTGGCTGCAACAGCACGGCTGCGACGCAATCATCGCCATGGGTTTGGAGGCCGGTGGCCATCGCGGTATGTTTCTCAGCGATCAGTTGCACACCCAGATCGGCACGATGGCGCTGGTGCCTCAGATTGCCGATGCGGTCAGTGTGCCGGTGATCGCGGCCGGCGGTATCGCTGACAGCCGAGGGGTGGCGGCGGCGTTCATGCTTGGCGCCTCTGCGGTACAACTGGGCACCGCTTATTTGTTCTGCCCGCAAGCCAAGACGTCTGCGCTGCATCAGGCAGCACTGCGTAACGCCAAGGACAGCCAGACGGCGCTGACCAATCTGTTTACCGGTCGGCCGGCCCGGGGCATCGTCAATCGCATCATGCTTGAGATAGGCCCGATAAACGCCGCGGCGCCGGCGTTTCCGGGTGCCGGCGGTGCACTGATGCCTTTGCGCGGCAAGGCCGAGCCCTTGGGCGACGACGGCTTCATGAACCTCTGGGCCGGTCAGGCGGTGGGCATCAAGCACGCCTTGGGCGCCGAGGAATTCACCCGCCAGCTGGCAATCCAGACCCTGGAAAAGCTGGCCGGCCTGAGAAACTGACCGACTGCGTGGGCTTTAGACAAAAACAACAGCTTCCTTGAGGTGATGAGTCGCTATATATTCCGCTGCATAGCGCTTGGCCGGTACCCGGTTGAGCGCCTCACCTCGAAAAACAACATGGAGCTGTTTCATGCGCGCAACGTCCCTTCGCGTCACGCTTAAATCCCTGGCACTCGTCGCTGCGGCCTTCTCGGTCAGCAGCGCATTCGCCGATGAAGTCCAGGTTGCCGTGGCTGCCAACTTCACCGCGCCGATTCAGGCCATTGCCAAGGATTTCGAGAAAGACACCGGCCACAAGCTGGTCGCCTCCTTCGGCGCCACCGGCCAGTTCTATACACAGATCAAGAACGGCGCGCCGTTCGAAGTGTTCCTTGCCGCTGATGACACCACCCCGGCCAGGCTCGAGAGTGAAGGCGACATCGTCAAGGGCTCGCGCTTCACCTATGCGGTCGGCACCCTGGCGCTGTGGTCGGCCAAGGAAGGCTACGTCGACGACAAGGGCCAAGTGCTCAAGGACGGCAAATTCGAGCACCTGTCCATCGCCAACCCCAAAGCCGCTCCTTATGGTCTGGCCGCTACTCAGGTGTTGGACAAACTCGGTCTGACCGCCGTCACCCAGCCCAAAATCGTCGAAGGCCAGAGCATCGCCCAGGCCTATCAGTTCGTGCAGACCGGCAACGCCGAGCTGGGTTTCGTCGCGCTGTCGCAGGTGTACAAGGACGGTAAGCTGACCGCAGGCTCTGCCTGGATCGTTCCGGCCAACCTGCATGAGCCGATCAAGCAGGACGCGGTGATCCTCAACAAAGGCAAGGACAATGCTGCCGCCAAGGCGCTGATGGAATACCTCAAGGGTCCCAAAGCCGCTGCGCTGATCAAGTCCTACGGGTATCAGCTGTAAATGCCGCTGGGCAGTGCCGACCTCGCGGCTATCTGGCTGACGCTCAAGCTGGCGTCGTTGACCACCGTGATCCTGCTAATCGTCGGCACGCCCATCGCCTTATGGCTGGCACACACCCGGTCCTGGCTCAAGGGTCCGGTGGGCGCTGTGGTGGCCTTGCCGTTGGTGCTGCCACCGACGGTGATCGGTTTCTATCTGCTGCTGCTGCTCGGCCCCAATGGTGCCTTGGGGCAGTTCACCCAAAGCATCGGGCTGGGCACCCTGACCTTCAGCTTCACCGGCCTGGTCATCGGCTCGGTGCTGTACTCCATGCCGTTCGTGGTGCAGCCGCTGCAAAACGCGTTCGTGGCCATTGGTCCTCGTCCGCTTGAGGTGGCCGCGACGCTGCGTGCCAGTCCTTGGGATACATTCTTTTCGGTAGTGCTGCCGCTGGCCCGTCCGGGCTTCATCACCGGCGCCATCCTCGGCTTCGCGCATACGGTCGGCGAGTTCGGCGTGGTGCTGATGATTGGCGGCAACATTCCCCAGAAGACCCGCGTGGTGTCGACGCAGATCTACAACCACGTCGAGTCGATGGAATACGCGCAAGCCCACTGGCTGGCCGCTGCCATGCTGGTGTTCTCATTTCTGGTTCTGTTGGCGCTCTACTCCAGCGGCAAGACCAAAGCGACCTGGAGCTGACCATGACCTCGACCATCGAAGTCCACCTGAACCTGGACTTCCCCGAGTTTGCCGTGGACCTCGACCTGTCCTTGCCAGGGCGCGGGGTCACGGCATTGTACGGGCACTCCGGCTCCGGCAAGACCACCTGCCTGCGTTGCATCGCCGGGCTTGAACGAGCCGCCAAGGGATTGATCAGCGTCAACGGCCAGGTCTGGCAGGACAGCGCCAACGGTGTGTTCGTCGCCCCGCACAAGCGGTCGCTGGGCTATGTGTTTCAGGAGGCGAGTCTGTTTGCGCACCTCACCGTCAGGGGCAACCTGGAGTTTGGCCTCAAGCGCATCGCGGCGCGTGATCAGCGGGTCAAGCTGGAGCAGGCGACCACCTTGCTGGGCATTGACCATTTGCTCGGCCGCCAGCCGGACAAACTTTCCGGCGGTGAACGCCAGCGCGTGGGTATCGCACGGGCACTGCTGACCAGCCCTCATCTGTTGCTGCTCGACGAGCCGCTGGCCGCGCTGGACGCTCAGCGCAAGGGTGAGATCCTGCCGTATCTGGAGCGCCTGCACGACGAGCTCGACATTCCGATGCTCTATGTCAGCCACTCGCAGGATGAAGTTGCCCGGCTGGCGGACCATCTGGTGCTGCTCAGCGAGGGCAAGGCCCTGGCCAGCGGACCGATCGGCGAAACCCTGGCGCGACTGGACCTGCCGTTGGCGATGGGCGATGACGCCGGTGTGGTGATAGAGGGGCTGGTGAGCGCCTACGACGCTGCCTACCATCTGCTCACCGTCCGCCTGCCCCACAGCGAGCTGTCGATCCGCGTGGCTCATACCAAGTTGGCTGCGGGCAAGGCGCTGCGGTTCAAAGTGCAGGCCCGAGACGTCAGCCTCAATCTGCAACCGGACGCCCAGAGCAGCATCCTCAACCGCTTGCCGGTCACCGTCATCAGCGAAGTGCCTGCGGACAACGCCGCTCATGTGCTGGTGCGCCTGGATGCCGCCGGCACCGCGCTGCTGGCCCGTATCACGCGCTACTCGCGTGACCAGTTGCACCTGCACCCCGGGCAAAAACTCTGGGCGCAGATCAAGTCAGTGGCGCTGCTTGCCTGAGTCGCGACGTCACGGCAGATAATTAATCGGCACGACTGCGCGGCGCAACGGTCAATGCAAAGACCAGCTCTCAGGATTGCCGCTCATGCCGGACGCCACCTTCAGCGAAGACCTGCCCAAGGATCTGCATTACGTCGATGACAGCCAGCCGGGCTTGACGCGCAAGATCCTGCGCGGCAAATTCGCCTATTTCGACACCGACGGCGAACGCATTCGCGACGAGGCTCAGATAAAGCGCATCAACGCGCTGGTCATTCCACCGGCCTACACCGATGTGTGGATTTGCGCCGACCCGCGCGGCCATCTGCAGGCGACCGGGCGAGACGCTCGCGGCCGCAAGCAGTATCGCTATCACCCGCGCTGGCGGGAGATTCGCGATGAGAACAAGTATTCGCGCATGATCGCCTTCGGCCTGGTATTGCCCAAGGTGCGCAAGCAGCTGGAAGCACAGCTGGCCGCCCCCGGCATGGGCCGCGAAAAGGTCATGGCGGCGGTGGTGTCGTTGCTCGACCAGACGCTGATTCGCATCGGCAACAGCCAGTACGCCCGCGACAATCGCTCCTACGGCCTGACCACCCTGCGCAACAAACACGTGGGTGTGCACGGCAGCAAAATCTTCTTCCAGTTCCGCGGCAAGAGCGGCGTGGAGCACCAGCTCAGTATCACCGACCGGCGCCTGGCCAATATCATCAAGCGCTGCATGGAGCTGCCCGGCCAGAACCTGTTCCAGTACCTTGACGAGGAAGGTCATCGGCACACTGTCAGCTCTTCGGACATCAATCATTATCTGCACGAGCTGACTGGCGCCGACTTCACCGCCAAGGACTATCGCACCTGGGCCGGCAGTGCGATGGCCCTGGCCACCCTGCGCAAGCTGGACTGGGAACCGGAAGCCGACGCCAAGAAACACGTCGTCGCCATGGTCAAGGAAGTGGCACGACTGCTCGGCAACACACCCGCCGTGTGCCGCAAGTGCTACATCCATCCGGCCGTGCTGGAAGCCTTCGCCATGGGCGAACTGGCCAAGCTGCCGCGTTCACGACAACGCAAGGGACTGCGTCTTGAAGAAGTCGCGCTGGCGGGATTCCTCCAGGGCCTGCAAGCCGCCCAGGTTTTAAGCCAATCCTCAGGAGACAAATCATGAAACAGCAGCATCCACCGATTCGCGGAGAAGAACTCAACGACCCGGACGCAAAGCCTGCCGACGTCGCCGATGATCGCGACCGCAACAGGGAGAGCCGCCAGGAGCAACCCTTGACGGGGGGCGAGCACGACGACGCCGGGCATACGCCTCAAGTGCCCAAAGCGCGGTAAGCGCTCCCCACCGCCATTTCTGACTCAGGGCTTTTTCATGACCACTGCGCCACACCTGCCTGACGACGCCGACAGCCGCTCTCCCGTCTCCTTCATCGTCGCGCCCGACCGCCCCGGGTTCGTCCGGGTGCGCGGCGCACGCGAGCACAACCTCAAGGACGTCGATATCGACATCCCTCGCGATGCGCTGGTGGTGTTCACCGGCGTGTCGGGGTCGGGCAAGTCGTCGCTGGCGTTTTCTACGTTGTATGCCGAAGCGCAACGCCGCTACTTCGAATCGGTGGCGCCCTATGCGCGGCGGTTGATCGATCAGGTCGGCGTGCCTGACGTCGACTCAATCGACGGTTTGCCGCCGGCGGTGGCGCTGCAGCAACAGCGCGGGACACCCAGCACCCGCTCCTCGGTTGGCAGCGTGACCACGCTGTCCAGCCTGATCCGCATGCTTTACTCGCGCGCCGGTCACTACCCCGCCGGTCAGCCGATGCTGTACGCCGAAGACTTCTCGCCCAACCTGCCGCAAGGTGCCTGCCCGGAATGTCATGGGCTGGGCCGTGTTTATGAAGTGCCGGAGGAGCTGATGGTGCCCGACGACTCGCTGACCATCCGCCAACGCGCCGTGGCGTCCTGGCCCCTGGCCTGGCAGGGACAGAACCAGCGCGACATCCTGGTCACCCTGGGTTATGACGTCGACATCCCGTGGCGCGACCTGCCCAAGAAACAGCGCGACTGGATTCTGTTCACCGAGGAGCAGCCCACCGCCCCGGTGTACGCGGGCCTGACCCCCGAACAAACCCGTGTCGCCCTCAAGCGCAATCTCGAGCCCAGCTACCAGGGCACCTTCACTGGCGCGCGCCGCTATGTGTTGCGCACCTTCACTCACTCGCAGAGCGCGCTGATGAAAAAACGCGTGTCGCAGTTCATGCGCGGCAGCCCCTGCCCGCTGTGCGACGGCAAGCGTCTGAAGCGCGAAGCCTTGTCGGTGACCTTCGCCGGGCTGGATATCGGCGAGCTGTCGCAGATGCCACTGCTGCGCCTGGCTGAGGTGCTGCGGCCGGTAGCGGCCGGGTCGTTCGAGGCACCCGAGGACGACAGCGTCCTTGACCGCCAGCAGATCGAACATGCACGCAAGCAGCGGCTCAAGGCCGGTGGTTCAGCGCACGACGCGGCTCCCGACATTCGCGCCACGCCCAACCTGTCGATTGAAAAACGCCTGGCCGCCCAGCGCATTGCCCAGGATCTGCTGGCTCGGGTCAGCACGCTGACCGAACTGGGCCTGGGCTACCTGGCGCTGGAGCGCAGCACCCCGACGTTATCGTCTGGCGAATTGCAGCGCCTGCGGCTGGCCACACAGCTTGGCTCGCAGCTATTCGGCGTGATCTATGTGCTGGACGAACCGTCCGCGGGCCTGCATCCGGCCGACAGCGAAGCGCTGTTCAGCGCCCTCGAACAGCTCAAGGCGTCCGGCAACTCGCTGTTTGTGGTCGAGCACGATCTGGAAACCATGCGCCGTGCGGACTGGTTGATCGACGTCGGTCCTGCCGCCGGCGAACATGGCGGCCGCGTGCTGTACAGCGGCCCGCCAGCCGGATTGGCGCAGATCGACGAATCCCAGACGCGCCTGCACCTGTTTGCCGACCACAGCGAGCTGCGCACCGCACGGCGCGCCGCCACTGAGTGGTTACGACTGGAAGGCGTCACCCGCAACAACCTCGACAACCTCGCTGCCCAATTTCCACTGGGCTGCTTTACCTCAGTGACGGGTATTTCGGGTTCAGGTAAATCCAGCCTGGTCAGTCAGGCGTTGCTGGAACTGGTTGGCGCTCAGCTGGGCCGACCGGCTCCGGCGACCGACCAGGATGAGCCGACTCTGGAGGACGACGCGCCGCAAATCACCGGCGGACGCATCAGCGGTGGCCTGGAGACCATCAAGCGTCTGGTGCAGGTGGACCAGAAACCCATCGGCCGAACGCCGCGCTCCAACCTTGCGACCTACACCGGACTGTTCGACAGTGTGCGCAAATTGTTCGCCGCCACCGACCAGGCGCGCGCGGCCGGTTACGACGCCGGGCAGTTTTCCTTCAACGTCGCCAAGGGTCGCTGCCCCGTGTGTGAAGGCGAAGGGTTCGTCAGCGTCGAATTGCTATTCATGCCCAGCGTCTATGCGCCCTGCCCGACCTGCCATGGCGCCCGCTACAACCCTGATACCCTGGCCATCAAGTGGCAGGACCTGAACATCGCCCAGGTGCTGCAATTGACTGTTGAACAAGCCGTCGAGGTGTTTGCCGAACAGCCCGCGGTGTACCGTTCGTTGACGGTGCTGCGCGACATCGGACTGGGCTATCTGCGCCTCGGCCAACCGGCTACCGAACTATCGGGTGGTGAAGCGCAACGCATCAAACTGGCCACCGAACTGCAGCGCAGCCAGCGTGGCGCCACGCTTTATGTCCTCGACGAGCCCACCACCGGCCTGCATCCGAGCGACGTCGATCGTCTGCTCAAGCAACTCAACACGCTGGTCGACAGCGGTCATACGGTGATTGTGGTCGAGCACGAAATGCGCGTCGTGGCGCAGAGTGACTGGGTCATCGATATCGGCCCCGGCGCGGGCGATCAAGGCGGGAGTATTGTGGCCAGCGGTGCGCCGGAAAAGGTGGCAAAGGCCAAGGCCAGCCGGACGGCTCCGTTCTTGCGAAGTGTGCTGGCAGGCGGACTGGAACGCTAAGCGCCCGGGCCAGACCGGCCCGCTGCAGCATCTGATCGCTGTCCGCGGCGGTCACTGGGTGATCAAGGCACATGCGACCAGTGACATGCCCAGCCCCATGAGCTGCGGATAGTCGTAAAACAATCCCAGCGCCAGCACCGGCACACCGATCAGGAACATCGGGTCGCGAAGAAACATGAACGCTCTCAATGACGCTACTCCCCGACTCTGGAGACGCAGCTTACCACCTGCGGGGGACGCGCGTGAGCGTCCCCCGCAGCGCTGCCACGGCAACCTGTTTTTTCCCTATCGAGCGCTGCTGCAAACCTGCATCAGTTGCACTTCACCGTCCACAGCTGATCGATTCGAGTAGTGAAACTCTGGCTCATCAGATCCTGTCGCATGGCCCAGCCCGGATCTGTCGGCACGCTGGCGGCACGCAGCATCCCACGCCCCCACTTTTCGTTGATCTGATCCAGCACCTGCATCACTTTATCCGCGCGCACCGGTTGCGAATGCGCAAACAGGTCGTCGGTGTACTCCCCGGGCTGGCGCAGATCCATCAGCAGCACCTCGGCCTTGCTGTATTTGAACCCCGGCCTGAACAGGCGATTGACCGCCTCGGTCGCCGCCTTGGTCATCAGCCGCACATCGTTGGTGGGGTACGGCAACTCCACCAGCGCGCCGTTGGCGTACTTAGCCTCCTGCGGGTTGAACATGCCGGTGCGGATGCTGACCCGAATCTTCTTGCACAACGACTGCTGCGCCCGAAGCTTCTCGGCGGCGCGCTGGGTATAGGTGGCGACGGCCTCTTTGATCGGCTCGATGGCGGTCAGCCGGTCGCCGAACATTCGGCTGCAGCAAATCTCCTGCCTGGGCGGATCGGCCTCACCCAGCTCCAGGCATGGCGTGCCGGCGAGTTCCCGAGCGGTCTTCTCGATCACTACGCTGAACTTCTGGCGCAGCGTCCAGGGGTCTGCCAGGGCCAGGTCCATCGCAGATTTGATGCCCATGCAGGCCAGGTGCGCTTTCATCCGCTTGCCCACGCCCCACACCTCGCCCACATCAGTGTTGCGCAATGTCCAGTCGCGCTTGAACGGGTCGCACATATCGACCACCCCGCCGGTCTGGTCCAGCAGCCGCTTGGCGGTGTGGTTCGCAAGCTTGGCCAGGGTTTTGGTGCGCGCAATGCCTACGCCTACGGGAATGCCGGTGCATTGGTACAGCGTCGAGCGGATCTGTCGGCCGAACGCCGTCAGATCGCCGCCGATGCCGGTCAGGTCGGCAAACGCCTCGTCGATGCTGTAGACCTCCAGCGCCGGCACCATCGACTCGATGATGGTCATCACCCGCTCGCTCATGTCGCCGTACAAGGCGTAGTTGCTGCTGAAAGCGACCACCCCGTTGCGATGCAGATGATCCCTGATCTGGAAGTACGGCGCGCCCATCTTCACAAAAGGTTTGGCGTCGTAACTGCGAGCGATGACGCAGCCGTCGTTGTTCGACAGCACCACAATGGGCGTGCGCGCGAGGTCGGGGCGAAATACTCGCTCACAGCTGGCGTAAAAGCAGTTGCAGTCAATCAGCGCGAAGACCGGCTCAGGCTTTGTCATGATCGCGGACGCTATACCTGACCACGCCCCAGATCACCAACTCGTCGCCCTCCATCACGTAGCGCGGCGGGTATTTCCGGTTTTCCGACATCAGGATCACGACATTCGCGCGTCGATGCAGACGCTTGCACACAGGCTCCGAATTGATGGCTGCAATCACGATGTCGCCGTGCACCGCATCCTGGCTGCGATCGACGATGACCAGGTCGCCGCTATAAATGCCCACCCCTTGCATGCTGTCGCCCTCGATCTTCACCAGGTACACGTGCGGGGCGCGAATATCGAACAGTTCATCCAGCGAGATGTGCCTTTCGATGTGATCGGCCGCAGGAGACGGAAACCCGGCTGCTGCATGGGAGGAATAAAGAGGCAGCCTTAGACCGCCGGTCGACAATGGGCCGAGGAAAGTGACACTCATGATGCATGCCTTGTTTTAGTAAGCTGTATGTATATACAGTTAACGTTCTCGGCCGCTTGCGGTCAATCTCCCATGCAGGACATTTCGACGGGTGACAGCATGTGCGGACGCTACTCGATCTATGAATCGATGGATCACTACCTCAAGGAGCTTGCGCCCAAGCAGTTGGTGATCAACGGCTATGACCTGTGGCCAATCGAGCGCTACAACGTCGCGCCGACTACCCGCGTGGAGATCATCAGGCCGGTCGAGGACGGGCTGAGCATCGACAAAGTGCGCTGGGGCTGGTCACCGTTCTGGGCAAAGGGCAAGCGCCCCGACCCGATCAACGCGCGAGTCGAAACGGTGATGAGCGGAAAATTTTTCAAGGACTTGTGGCCCGATGGCCGCGCACTGGCACCGGCCAATGGCTGGTTTGAATGGGTGAAGGATCCTGCCGACCCGAAGAAAAAGCAGCCGTACTTCATCAGTCTGAAGGATAAAGGGGCGATGTTTTTCGCCGCGTTGGCCCAAGTGCGTGAGGGTCTGGAGCCCGATGATCGCGACGGCTTTGTCATCATCACCGCGGACTCGGATGAAGGCATGGTGGATATCCACGACCGACGTCCGGTCGTGCTCACCCCTGAGCACGCTCGCGAGTGGCTTGACCCTCGGACATCACCCCGGCGTGCTGCCGAAATTGCCGCCCAGAGCTGCAGGCCGACCGAGGATTTTACTGTGTTGAAGGTGAGCAAGGAGGTCGGCAACGTGCGAAATCAAGGACTCCACTTGATCAAGCCACTCGAAGACCCTTGAGCGCGCTCAGCCGTAGTGACGGCCGCTGACCTGAGCTTGAGCCACTGGCCCAGGCAGTCCCGCCCGGCTTCTTTATAAGAAAAATTGCAAACCCTGTGAATCACGCCCTGGCAGGTTTATTCCGAGGGCTAGCGAACAAGATGGTAACCTCTTGCCCCCCGAACCCGCCCGGAAGACCTCATGCCGCAGCAGAAAATCGACCTCCTCAAACTGCCGAAATCCATTCGCGATCCGGTCAACGATCTGGTGAGGGCGTTGAATGCTGCCAGTACTCGTGCCGACGTTGAGCGCGAGGGCGCAATGCAGATCAGTTTTATCCTGGGTCTGGAGACAGCAAAGCGCCTGCGGCCCGCAGATATCGAAGCGCTGTACATGATTTTTGACGATGCCGTGCAGGAAAGACTTGCACAGCTTCCGGCATAATCCTGATCCGCTTGGCCATCGAGCCACACGCTCCTGGAAGGACCTATGAAGTTTCCCCTCGCGGTAGTGGCTGTCTGCCTGATAGGCGGATGCGCCTCCTACAGCAACCACGGCACGGGTGAAGGCGGTCGAGAAGTCGGCAGCAAGGGTTACACCGTCCGGTGTGACGCCTCACCCCCTAACCAGCCGGGTTGCTACTCACCACCACCGTCCCGGTCGTGGAGCTTTTTCGATAGATTCAAGTTTGGAATCGGAGCCCAGTGATAGCGGGTCGCGTACTCAAAGCATAAGGAGATAAGCGTGAAGCCATGGATTGCAGGTTGTTTGATTGCAGCGCTTTCAGGCTGCGGAACGGTAAAAACACTGGTCGACGAAAAAGGCGCTGCCGACGATCTCGTCACCTGGCCGTCTTATTGCCACTCCATCCCCCGCGCCTACAGCGGTGTGGCGTACCAGTTCTGCAACTTGAACGGCCCCACCCGTACAACGTTCCACTGGACACCGCTGGTGATTGCCATCGATCTGGTTGCCTCAGCAATCGCAGACACCGTTGTTATTCCCTACACCGGTTATCAGCAGTATCAACTGGGCAATATCCAGGCTCGCCGCAGGGAGTATTGAATCGGCGATTACGTGCAGCGCTGGCCGGGTGCGTAACGCCAACAAAATAGCCCGCACTAAGCGGGCTATCGCAACACCAGACCAGCGTTGAATCTCCAAGCGTATTCACAGCTTTTGTATCAGCCGCGACGTTTGGCTGACCAGGGCATCAGGCCATTGAGAAATGGAAGTTGTACTCTTGGGTTTCGGTTCCAGACAGAGAAGCCCCGGCGAGCTGGATGGTCACTTGCTCACCGGCAAATACTTGCGCCGTCGCATGGTAATCCAGCACAGGCTTCTGATTGACGGCTTGTTCCACGACGTTATTCATCAACGCCGAGGTTTTGGTGGAAACAGTGAAGGAGATGTAGTCGTTCCCGCTGTAATCCAATACCAGGTTGCCGTCTTTTGCAGCGGTGAAGGTGTAGTAATCGTAGGTATCTTTCTCGGTGGCGCTGTAACGCAGGCCGAGCACGCCACTGACCTCGGTGGTCAGCGAGATAGGCGTTGCCGTTTTGAAAAAACCGCCCGCGTCATTGACATGGTCGTCGTAGGAAACGAGCGCAGGAGCGGGCAGTTTTGCAGCATACGAATCCGAAGCAGAGTTTGCAGCCGTCACCGATGCGGCATCGGAATTCACGTTGTCGACCGCAGCCTTTGCTTGCGTGATGAAGCTACTATCGCTCGCGCTGGCTGTCTGAGCCTTGCTGGTGAAGTACTGGGCGGCTTGAACTTTGTTAGCAAGCACTTTTGCGTCCAGGAGCGTCTGAGGATCGGTGGCCGAGGGGTCCTTGGCCGCATTCGTAACAGCGTTCACGAAAAAATCGGCGCCGATTTTTCCAGAGTCCAGCTCCGAAACCCAATACGCTTTGCCAGCAACATCCGCTGTACGCTCAAGGAAGTTCTGATAAACCTTGTCTACCAGCGAACTGCTCGATAACCCGCCATAGATGGTCCAGTACTCTGCCTGGTTGGGCGTTGCAAACGAAGCCCGAGTGTTTTCCAGGCTCTGCGTGCCATTTTCGATGGCGTCTGTCCAATACTTAAGTCCCGCATAATCGGCGGCCCGTCCCAAAATGCCGATGTAAAGCTCCTGCACGCTTGCCTCAGTTTGTACGCGACTCATCACTATTTCTCCGTAAGAAACTACAAGTGCTTGTATTCACAAGCCTTTTCCATGTATCAAAAAAGCTACGCTTTATAGCACATAGCCATCGCGCTCAAAAAGGCAAATATGGAAATGTCCGAACCGCCAAGAGAGCCGGTCTAGAGCCATCGCGGGCCAATAGTGGTTGCCTGGACGAAAATCAAGCCTTGCCTGTAGGTGGCGAGCGCTGCAGGTTCTGCTGGATGGACCACGGGCAGCAAAGCAACGCGCGCAGTTGACCAGGCCCTGGCAGATCGGTGGACCGCAGCGGTTGAGAGGACTGGCAACGACTGATTCTTGTCCAACTGCCCGGCGCAGCCTGGGGCTTTCTTTTCAAGACTTTTCATACCCAGTCGATAGCATTTTTGCTGCAATGAGCAGCGCATGGAGGCGTCATGAAAAAAATAGCGTTGATGTGTCTCGTCGTAATTGTGTCAGCGAGCCCTTTGCTCGCCTCGGCCTGCCCCAAAGGCACGCATCCCACGGGCGGCAGCGGATCTCACCACAAGGGTGGGACCTGCGTGTAATGAGCTGCGCGTAAGGCCGGGGCTGTTCCGTCATGCCCTCCCCTGATAACCTGATCGGCTCTGAATCCAGGGCGAGCACGCATCAAGCGTGCTCAATCCGCCCTGAGCCGATCATGAGCAGAAGCCGACGCAAGACTCCAATCTGCGGTATCACCACTGCCGCCAGTGAACACTTCGATAAACAGATCTGGCATCAGGCGTACCGCAAAGCCGTGCGTCAGAGATTGGCCACCAATCCCCATCAAGACTTCCCTCATCTGCGCGAATTCTTCAATCCTTGGTCTATGGGCAAAGACGGCAAGCGATATTGGGGCGTACGTCATCTCGGCGCAAAATGGCTGAGAAAGTGAGCTTGTATCATTGCCTGAAGTGTTGCCCCGCAGGCCCAGTCATTTCATAGCTCAACGACTGTGGCAGGACTGCACCTGATGGCTGCACATCGGAGGATGCCCGGTGGCCACCTGTGGCTAGCGACAGCAGTACGTAGTCCTGCGCCAATCATGAGCGGCGATGCCGATATGCAGAATGCTGAACTATGCTTCTTGCTTCACCCCTATCTCGGAGAAAGGAGATGAGCAAGCCATCGGGCGGTAAAGGCAAGGCTGGCGGCGCAGGAGCCGCAGGCAACGGTGCTGGCATCAAGCCGTCGGCACCTATTGCAAACCTTCCAAGCAAAACCGGCAGGTCATCCGGCGGAGGCAGAGGAAACGCGTCACCCAGGGGAAGGTGACACTGTCACCTTCAGACATCGCTGATATACGACTGGGCGGCCTGCAGCGCCGCCTGGTCGACGATGAGCCCGGCAGGGATATCGAAAAACGATGCGTCCAACTGCTGTAGCGAGTTCGCTGGCGTGACCCAATCGCGCAATAGCAATTACGCAACAGCGGCAGGCCCATGTTTACCATTCTGAGATCGAGACTCTCGACCCACTGCTACTCTGCAGGATAGCGGGAGCTCGAGTTGTAGGGAGGTCCGCTTAGCTGTCGAGCCGCCGTCCACGCTTTGCCGGTTCAGATGTTCTTCGCTCCACTGAATCCTCTTTTTCCATTTAGATCAGGAGAAGCATGCGATGGATGAGATGAGCAGCACCTACGACGGTGAACCGTCTGAGTACGCCTCCTACGATAATCATAGACCTCTGATGCAGATGGATTATGAAGCCAAAGTGGTGAAGCACGCGTTCTGGATCCTCGTCTTTGCCGGATGTTTCGTTTGGACGCTTGTCCAGGCTGGACACTGGGGATGGGGAATCGGCGTGGGGATATTTGCAATTGCTGCGTGCTTCGGGACGGTGATGAATTACAGGGCTGAAAGCGTTCTTATTTTCAAAGATGGGATGTTAGTCAGCTATGTCGAAGGTTTTGATACCAAGCGTTCATGGAGGCAACTGCCATGGGGCTCGGTGCTGCATCTGGATTTTTCGGACCGCTCTTTTCGAATTGCAACTGCAAAAGACTCAGCAACGCATGGACGCGTGTATTCCTATCTGGGAAAGCTGGATCGCAAAGACAAAACCGAACGCGTCAATGAGTTGAAGTCTCTACAGCATCGAGGCGATATCCCGCCCACCCTACGCATCGTCGAATAGCTGCTCTGTGCCCAGGCAATGCTCTTGGCTAGAGCTTCGATTGATGAACGCAACGAAGTATTTAGCCCTGGCACAATCCGGAGAGGTCAGATGGCATTCAGCGCAAAGCACAAAGCAATTGCGCGGTAAGTGAGTACCGCCCAGGGAATGCGGGATGATAGGCGCCACTTCCTGATAGCCCGTCCTGCCACAGCACCAGCAGATTCTGATCTTCGTGATCGTCGGCGACGGCTTCAAGGATGTATTCAGAGAAACCGTACTCTTCAACCCACTGCAAGTTGCCCTGCCAGGCTTGGCTTACACTGGCGCGAGTAACCGCCCGGCTTTTTGCTGGAAGCTCCATAGTTACCAGTCCTGACACAAGCACTGCGTAGGGACTTTACACATGCAAAACCCCGTAGTCGGCGGGGTTTGCAGTTTACGTGCAACCCATCGAAAGAGGTGCAAGTGTCGATGAATCTCAGCATCGTGTATGCGCTGGCCGCCGCGGCCTTATTTGGTGCAAGCACGCCGTTTGCAAAACTGCTTGGCGTTGATGTCTCACCTGTGTTGCTTGCAGGGCTCCTGTACCTAGGCAGCGGCGTAGGGCTGAGCATGGTCCGATTTGCGCGTGACCGGGGTTGGAAAAGGTCGGGGCTCGCGTCGTCGGAATGGCCTTGGCTTATCGGCGCCGTAGCATTCGGGGGTGTCCTTGGGCCGGTTGCTCTGATGTTTGGATTAGCGAGGACGGCCGGCGCGACTGCTTCGCTGATGCTTAATCTGGAAGCAGTACTGACTGCGCTTTTGGCTTGGGTAGTGTTCAAGGAAAATGCCGACCGTCGCATCGTGGGCGCGATGCTCGCGATCGTTGCCGGAGGAGTAGTTTTGGCTTGGCCGGAGGGAGCAACTCAAGCCCATGACTGGCTTGGGCCAGCGGCGGTTTCATTGGCCTGTTTGTGCTGGGCTATCGATAACAATCTTACGCGCAAGGTATCCGCCTCGGACGCGCTCTTTGTGGCTGGATTCAAAGGCATGGTCGCAGGGCTGGTCAACTGTTCACTGGCGTTGCTCCTGGGCGCCAGGTTTCCTGATCTCTCAGTGCTCGCGCCGACGCTGGCGCTAGGCTTTCTCGGCTATGGCGTGAGCCTGGTACTGTTTGTCCTTGCCTTGCGCGGTCTGGGTTCAGCGCGGACGGGGGCGTATTTTTCTACTGCCCCGTTTCTGGGAGCAGCCATCGCCATCATGGCTATGGGCGAGCCCGTGTCGCTCTCGTTCTGGGCCGCGGCAGTGCTGATGGGCATCGGGGTCTGGCTTCATCTCACAGAGAGCCATGCGCATGAACATCGACACCTGGCGCTGACACATGGCCATCGACACATTCACGATGAGCACCACCAACACGAACATTCGTTTGATTGGGATGGAACGGAGCCACATAGCCACTCCCATAACCACACGCCACTCAAACACAGCCATCCGCATTTTCCGGATGTGCACCACAGGCATACGCACTGAAAAACCGCCGCAGCCCTGCATCTAATTGATAACAAGCGCCAGCAAGACAAGTATGAGCAGTGCAATGTAGATGCGCGCATGCAGCCTGTCCGGGATCCTCCCTGCAAGAGGAAGTGTCAGGCGAATGCCGATCAATGAACCGAGGGTCAATAAAACAAATGCAGGGAGATAAATGTAACCCAGAAAACCGTTGTTTATTCCCGCCGTTGCGAGTTGCCCGGTAACGGCGTACATCAGCGACCCTATCAGCGCCACCGGCATGCTCAAGGGATTCGCGAGGGCCGACGACTGAGCCATGCTCAACCCGGCTCTGCGCATCAGCGGCACGCTCATAACGCTGCCCCCTACGCCCAGCAGCGTAGCAACCGTTCCGATGGTGACACCTTTGATCGGCATCGCACGCAGCATCCTTGTGGTGTGACCCGTGCCTTGTAGAAACCCCTTGCGAAACAGGCAATCGGCGATGGTCAGCCCCAGGTAAACCATAAATGCTACCCGGACGCCGTCACTGCTCATTGCACTGCCCAGCACCGCACCTGCCACCGAACCAAGCGAGATATAACCTGCCAGCGGCCAGATGTAGCCGCGAACCAGTTTTGCAGCCCGATGCTGTTTGAACGTTGCCATGGATGAGCTGATCACCATGACGGCCGTGGAAGTGGCCACCGCGATTTGCATCGCAAAATCATGACCGGGCTCCCCCGGAATGTGGCCTGAAATCAATACGTGATACACCAGCGGCACGACCACAAAGCCGCCGCCGAAGCCGAACAGCACAGTGGTCATTCCCGTCAGGCAGCCAAAGACTGCAAGGATCAAAAGGCTCATCCGGTATCTTCCATTGCTCAATGTTTATTGAGCGGGCATCTTAGTGATGCGACGCCTGGACGACCTTAGCGAACGAGCCAAGCGTGTTTTCGTTTCGGCCAAAGCCTCACGGATCATCACGATGCACAATGCTTCCATCGCCATTCTGGACTCCACACCGCGTGACGTTGTGGCTATCGGCACGGACTATGAGCATGGGCATTGGCTACCGATGCACAGCCATCGACGCGCTCAATTGCTCTATGGATCGAAAGGCATCATGCAGGTAACCACGAACCTTGGCACATGGGTGGTGCCTCCACAACGCGCTGTGTGGATACCGCCGCAGGTGCCCCATGAGGTGCTGTTTCTCGGCGTAAGGACTCATAGTTTGTACATCGAGCCCGACCAATCGCCGATCACTCAAGAGCAATGCCAGGTCATCGAGGTGAACACCTTGATGCGCCATCTGCTTCACGAGGCCGTGGCCTTGCCTTTGAAGTACCAAGAGGATGGCCGAGACGGCGTGCTGATCAGTCTTCTGCTGCACGAAATACACCGTGCGAACGAACTCCCGTTGCACATCCCCATGCCCTCCCATGAGCGGTTGCTGGCAAGCTGTAAAACCTTCCTGATGACGCCGGATATCAACCTGTCTCCCCGGCAGTTGGCTGATTCGTCATTCATGAGTGAACGGACATTCTCTCGCCTTTTTCGCGAGCAAACCGGTCTTAGCTTTGGGCAGTGGCGACAACGAGCATGCGTCGTTCTGGCGCTTTCACGCCTGGCCGACGGCCACAGTGTGACCACCGTCGCGCTGGACATGGGGTATGAGAGCCCCGCAGCGTTCGCGACCATGTTTCGCCGGGTATTGGGCCAGGCACCTTCGGTGTACCTAGTCAATTGAGCCGCTTGTTGCAGTAACGCGACCTTTGGAGAGCCCGACCACAACGCCGGGCTTTTCATTGCCTGGAGACATCGCCGATGCCTTTACAGAAGGTAGGCGGACAGCAATACCCTGCCCTGAACTGGCCATCCTCAGACGCTGATGGCTGTTCTCGATGTATTCGTGAGCTAACCCAGCGCTGCGATCAACATCACTGGACTCAGTGGATGCAGGCCAGCGGCGCGCAAGTTGGGCAGACGCCGACCACCCCCTTACACTTCAAGGCTTGAGCAACATCCAGACCCCCATCCCCACCATTACCAGGTTTTCAGTCAGCGAAACGAAACCCAGCGGCACATTGCTGTCGCCGCCCACACAGGCGCATTTGAGTTCGCGTTTATCGATGTAAACCGCTTTGAACACCGACACTGCGCCCACCGTGCCGATCACCAGCGCCAGCGGCGCCGCCAGCCAGATCAGAGCGCCGGCGACCATCAGCAGGCCGGCAAGCGTCTCGCCGTACGGGTAGACGTAGGCATAGGGCACCACCCGCTGCGCCAGCAGGTCGTAGCCCAGGAACATGTTGGAAAAGCCTTCCACATCGCGCAACTTGAGCATACCTAGCAGCGTCATGCTCATGGCCAGGAACCATTCGATGACTCGCCCACTGAACAGCGTGCCGAAGGCCGCATAAGCACTGGCCAGGGCCATCAGCAGCGCCACGGCAAACACCACCAACACCGGGCGGTATTGCGTGGCCTCAGGATCGGCGACCCGCTTGCCGAAGAAGCGCCGAACGTCGTCGTAGCCACCGATGCGCTGGCCGTCGATGTAGGTCTGCGGAGTAGTGTCCACCCCTTCCCGACGCTTGAACTCATCGGTTTGTTCGCGCGTGCGCAGCCACTGATCGTCGACGCTATACCCCTCACGCTTGAGCAGGTCACGAGACTTCAGGCCGAAGGGGCACAGGTGTTCCGGCATCACCATGCGGTAGAGCACGGCGTGCTTGTGGGGGGCGGTCATCTCTGGTTTCTCCATGCGGGCTTGTCTAACCCTAGTGACTGCCCCTGCGAGGAGAAATTCAAAGACCGTACAGGGCTGCGCGTGCGCGGGCGCGCAACGCCTCCACTGGCCAAATATGACGAAGCCCCGGCAGATTTCTCTGGCGAGGCTTACGAGGCTATATCGGAAGACAGCGAGGCAAGAAGACCACGTCAACACAGTGAATTGCGGCAACATTTCATGATTGCGGCAATCCTGAAACGACTCAGGCGCTGAGGAATGATCCATAAGCGCCTGATTTTATTGGTGCCCCGAGCCGGAGTCGAATCTGTGCGGTAAATGCCATATTTCGCGGGCTTACACAGACGACAGATGAAGATGATGTACTAGTTCCTGTACTTTTTCGTAGTGGCTGCCCCTTCTTCCGGCGTTCTGCCGAGTGTTTCACACCTCAAACTGCTGCTCGTCACCCCGGTTAGCCTTTTCCCTCACACCTCGATTACTGTATATCCGAACAGTATCCGAGTTTTTAAGAAATGGACGCCTCACCCGACGCCGACTGGCAGGACGACTTCACCCGAGAACAAATGCTCGAGCAACAGTCGCACCTGCTCACTATGGAATGCCACATGCTGCAGAAGGAGCTGAGCCGCTACCGCAAGAACCTGGCGAAGCTGATCGACATGCACGGCGATGTGACGGTCGAGCGCGACAGGCTCCGAGTGGAACTCACAAAAACGCAAGCGCGGCTGTCTGACTGTCTCCGGGAAAACTCCTCGCTCAGCAACCGGATCGGCGGCCTTGAAGGCTGCCGGGATCAGCTTGCAGCAATTCACAAAGCGCAGCGCGAGGGGCCCGCCGCCGCTCTATCAACGAAACAGGACTGAACCCTGCTACAGGATCGAATCGACGGGCTCGGGTTACCCAAGTCGCTGAGCAGCGAACTCAATGATTTGGTGCGTGCGCTGGACAACGCGACCAGTCGAGAGGCAATACAGCGGGAGGGTGAGATGCACATCGCGTTTGGCCCTAGGGCTGGATCGTGCGAGCTTTGAGCTTCCCAAGCTGATAACGAGGGTTCGATTCCCTTCACCCGCTCCAATGAATTCAGGGCTTCCAGCCTACCCCGCGTAACCTTGGTGTCTGTTAAGGTGTCTGTTTCCAGAATTACCGACACCTCCATACACACACTCGCATCCCTCCTCAACACCACATCAACGGTTCGTCCGTCTACGCTCGCGCTGCGTGCTAGATTCGATTACTGTATATCCAAACAGTATTATCATGGACCAACTGATGGACGCTCCGGAAACAGCAGTCGTCCTTGCCGACTGGCATGAGCGATTGAACGACCCCACTAAATGGCGGAATCCACCGGCCCAGTATCGATACTTGGTTCAGGTATTGGGTCGGCTGACGGGATTGCAGCAGCTGGATCCGCTGGAACGATTCGACTTGGCCGAGCTGGCCGCGTCTGCCTTCTGCCATTTCACTGAAGAGACGCCGGTGGACTGGCGGCACCCTGCCTCGAACTATGACGTCCACAACGACACAGGCGAACAGGTAGGAAGCATCCTGGGCAACCGTTACTTTTTGCATGGCTCGGTTGTGAAGCCGGGTCCGATGGATTTCTTCGCCCAGATTCAACAGACAAACGGAAAACTGCATGTCATTACCCGTAGCTACGCCGTATACGGGGAACTGACCGAGCGGCACATTTATACAGGCACGGGACAACGACTGACTCTGGTTGAAACAGGACGAAATTTTGGCTTGGAAAAAACGAGGCTGGACGATCCGGACATCTATCGTGCAGTGGTGGAAGCGGCGCTGATCGCGCTGGAGGAAGGGGATATGTTGACGTACGTCATGCTTTGGGAAAAAGAAAACTTTTCAATTTTTCGGCAGTGCTCTCGCTGCTGCGACCGATTCGATACCCGGGAGGATTGCTCTACTTGTGCTGGCCAAGGCTTTATCGAGGATCCGCATAGACCGGATCGCCTCCCCAGCTACGATTTATCCGACAGGAGAAAGCAAGCATGACAGACGACTCTGAGCAGATCAGCATTCCGGTAGTGGGATGGGTAGACATGACGTTGGAGCAATGGTCCAAGTCTTGGACGGTCACCGCGTCCGGGTATGCTGGCTGTCGGGGCTGCGAAGGAAAACAGCCCCCCAGTTGTGCAAAGCTGCCCTTCAGACATCGCGATGGATGCCAGATGGCCACACGTAGATCACAGTACCCCTGGCTTAATCTCCGTGAACTGTTGCGTTCGATACCTGACACCGACGAAAACCCGAACCAGCTTGACTGGCAGGGGCTTTTTGCCACGACTGGATCGGCCCTTTGATTGAGCGGACTAGAAAAACTGATCAACTGGCCGGAGCGAAAGAAACTTAGGGTTATTTTTAATAGATATTTTTTTGCCATCAAATGTGAGCCAGAAGGCAAATCGAACTTCATTTTCGGGTTCAAAGAATTTTGGCTTCATGAAAGCGAGGTTCGCTTTCAAACTTTCGATATCCTTGACGCTAAACTCTGCCTCGCTATTTATAGTTCTTATCCTGTCTACATAGGAAATTTCCTTGATATCCATGTATAGATTCAGCCTATTCTTGATATCTTGCAGACTATATCTGGAAACTATATCGTCCGGGATATCACCAATCTTCACCTCGCTCCATAGCAGGTTGGCCAGATACGTTGCGAACTCGCCAACCTTGTCAGCGCTTATAGCCCATTGATCTTCATGCGTGACCGAAATTTCGCCAGCGCTATGTGAGCTTTTCGAGATGCAGTAAACCCAGCAATTGTGGCTTGAACTGTCGATTGTCATGCCCGTGGTGAACACTTGACCGTTCTCAACTACTAGCGAGTCGCATTGGAAATCCCCTTCACACTCAATCTCAAACGCAGATATCCAGGCCTTTGACACTTTTGTAAGGGAAGGGAATTTTATTTGATAGCTAAACCGCCCTTCATCCACGTCTCTCAACTTCTCATTATCAATTGTTCGAAAGTCGAAAAGCGTCCCAATCCGGACAGTGTTACATCCTTTTCTTATATTGTACTGCGCAGGGCAAAACTTAACTAAATCCGGAGAACTAAAACCAATGACTGGCATAACGAGTCCCTTCTCAATTTCAGGTTTAGAAACCAACGGACTCATACTGCCACAGATTTTAACTAAGAAACAAAAGTCCGTTAGAGCGCAGCAAGATCTAGGGCTTGGGGGACGAAGAACCCAGCGATGAGTAAGCGAGCTCGCACGCTTTTCCGGCTATTCGGGCTGCGTCATAAGCTCTTGCCAACTCCCCCGCTCGCTTGTCAGCCCTTTGGAACAGGTCGGAGAGCACCATGGCGGCGCGGGTGGCTGTCGCGCTTCGTTCGGCAGATCCGGAATTGCCGCTGGTGCAGCTTGATCCGGAGGCAAGGTCGCGGGCTTGACCGCGCACCCGTTCACCAGCTGCATCAGCTACCGGACTCAGGCAGCAATTCAGTCATCAAGCTGGTTACGCGGCGTTGAAGCGATGCCGAAAGCGATTCGACCTTGGAGCATTCAGGAAGCGCGAGACACCTACTTCCGGCGCTTGATGGACCAACTCAGCATCGAGCACCGGAAGAAAGCGGCAGCGAACGTCCAGCGCTCGATCGCTCGACCTGATGCCGCTTTGCTTCCACACATTCCAAAGGTCGACGCGCAAGAAACAAAGAGTCTCTGCTGCGAAGCAGCAGGCATTACTGCTCTTGTTCGTGCCGCCGATGACGCACGTATACCCCACGAAAAGCTGCGCCGGGCAGCGACCACTGAGGCAACGCTAAACGCTGGGTATTGCCCGCCCGCGCAGCTTGCTCAGGGGTATACGCACCTCAACGAGAAAGGAAATGAGCCGGAGGTGATTGGCCGACTAATGGTGCTGACGGAGGACCTGATTGCTATTGAGGTCGTCGCAACCTCCGAGATCGAAGAAGGTACACAGGTCATCCGCCTGAGCGACCACCGCGACTACGTTGCCACGCTAAGGCAAGGCGGTGCGGCATGAACCTACTCACCTTTCTAGCCGGTTGGGCGCTGCTGGGATGCGTTGTTGCGCTTTATGTAGGTCCGCGCCTCCGATCGCTGACCACAAGTTCAACTGCGTGCGCTTGCAAGCGAGGCCGTCTGCCGTGCAAATGTGGCGAGGTAAGCCAATGACCACTCACAACGTCGTAAGCGTGAGCGGCGGCAAGGACAGTACGGCAACGTTGCTGGTCGCCCTTGCCTTGGACACGCCCAACTTAACAGCAGTGTTCGCTGACACCGGCAACGAGCACGAGCAAACCTACCGATACCTCGATTACCTGGAGCAAGAAACCGGCGTAGACATCGCTCGCGTGCGCGCTGATTTCACCCAGCGCATCGAAGGTAAGCGCCGCTTCATCGAGTCCAAATGGCGCGAGCAGGGCATTGCGGAATCGATAGTCTTGGCTGCACTTGAAGTGCTGCAGCCGACAGGCAATCCGTTTCTTGACCTCTGTATCTGGAAGGGCCGATTTCCAAGTCGCATGGCTCAATTCTGCACCATGGAACTGAAGCGCGATCCCATGCTGGAGCAAGTCGTCATGCCCCTGATGGGTCCCGACAACATGATTGTGAGCTGGCAGGGAGTGCGGTCAGACGAATCGCTCAACCGCAAATATCTGCCTGAGTGCGACGAGGTGGGCGGAGGATTATTCAACTACCGGCCGATCCTAAAGTGGGATATCCCCGCTGTGTTTGAAGCCCATCGGTACATGGGCATCAATCCCAATCCGCTTTATTCCCAGGGCATGGGCCGCGTCGGCTGCATGCCTTGCATCAACTGCCGCAAAGACGAACTAAGCGAAATTGCGTTGCGCTTTCCAGAAGTCATCGATCGAATCGACCGATGGGAGCGAACCGTACTGCTAGCAAGTAAGCGAGGCGCCGCGACATTCTTTGCCAGCTCCAAGGCTAAGCATCCTGCTGGGTCAACAGCACATTTGACGTCGGTTCAAATCATGGAAACCGCAAGCATTCGCCAGCCGGTGGAATGGTCGAAAACTGCCCGGGGAGGCATCCAGTATGACCTGCTGATCGCCACCGATGCGACAGCCTGCAGCTCTGCTTACGGACTTTGCGACACGATGGAGGCAGCATGAGCGTGCAACTTGATCGCTATTTGAAGGAGGCCGAGGTACTAGCTGTGACTTCCCTGTCGCATGCCACGCTATGGCGGGAAGTAAAGGCAAAGCGCTTTCCAGCGCAGGTCCGGATTTCACCAGGTCGGGTCGGTTGGCGTGCTTCAGAAATTATACAATGGCAACTCAACCCTCCTGCGTGGACGCTACAGAACGCTGCCTAATGACTAATCTTAAAGCGTGACTCAAGTTGCGCTTTCTCCTCATCATACTGCGCAATCTGTTTATTCAGTACTTTTATTCGCTCTTCAAAGTTCTTTGCATCTGACAAAGTATGCCCCGCAATCAAACCAATAGAGTCAATAACGAATCGATTGAACCATCTAAATGCAGTCACTGCATTCAGCAACTCTTCATCCGTTATGGTTAGATCTGAAATCCTTTTAGGATGCGTGATCCTATCCCTGACTTTGAATGAAGGAATCATCTTCTCGAAATCAACACCTTCGCATTTAGTAGGCTTTAGATTGTATTCATCCAGTGGCTCATAGCATTCTCCGAAGACCTTAACCGTAAGTCGTAGTAGAGAAAGAGCGCTAACCTTTAATGGTTTCGTTGTAACCACGCCAGAACCGCTCACATCCACCTGCAATTCCTTCAACGCAAGGGCAAGCTCAGGCGAAAGCAGATCCCCGTTGTGAAGAACCAGATGTTTGCGCATGTGAAAGCTAGAAGCTTCTATGCACGAAAAAATCGCACGCAAAACGCTTCGGCGCTCGAAGCTGGTAAGCCTAGCTGTCTTGCTTGGCAAATCGTCGGCGTCTGCCATGACAAGATCGGGAACAACGTTCGCCACATCGTTGCACAGCTCAAGGTGAACAGCCTGGAGCTCCTTAAAATTCTCGACCAACCCATCTATATATCTACGTCTAGGTACATTATCCATTTATTGCGGAACTCCTAACTTTCGCCACGTCAACTAGCCAAGCTGGCCATAAGTTTAAAGCTGCTTGTTTCTCTTTGAAATAGTCATATCTATCGTAATGTTTCGACGACACATCGGAAAACGCGTGCCCTTGGATTCGATCCCGGATGTCTTTGCTAAGTCCAGCGACACCCATTAATGTTTTGCACGTCCGCCGAATATCTCTCAACACGAACGGGCCGTTGAACTCATCCTTATGGCGACTGTAGAGGCTGGTTACCGCACGCGAAAGTGAGTTGACGTGTATCGAGTCATTCTCGTACTTTCCCGCAAACGGGTAAAGCTCCTCGGACGTAACCATTGCTAGTCGCTCCAGACAGGTCAGAGCCAGCCCATTGAGCGGGACAGCATGTACCGTGCGCTCCCCCTCGTTTCCTTTCCCATCACGAATTAACAGATGGTCCTCGTGGTACATACTTCGGTTTGAGGTCAGTAGCTGCGTCGGTCGTTGGCCACCGGTCGCGATCAGGAACTTGATTAGCTCCGACGTCACAATACTGAGTTCCTCTGGCAACAAATTCCAGAGCGTGGCCAGCTCTTCGACAGACAGCGCTCGTTCCCCTGGTTTCTCCCAATCCTTCTGCACTGGCACGCCGGCGACGGGGTTATGTTTCAGGCCGAACATAACCCCATCCTTCAGATAGTCCCGAGGGTTGTTCTCCTAGTTCAAGCCGTGCTGAAACGCAGCATGAAGCCGAGCCCGTACGCGATTGGTAAAGGTGGTGACTCCGCTCTGAATCATCTTCGACAGGATATCTTTGATGTGACCAGGCTCAATCAAACTTGCAGGCAGCTTCGCAATGTCCGGGTGCGGGTCCGTCACGTACTTTTTGAACGACCACTCCACATCCGCCTCGGTCGCGGCATCCTCCTCTTTGAGTTTGGACACGTACGAATCCAGCAGCAGGGACAGTGAGCCGCCTGACGCATCGACCTCCCCCAGTTTCGCGCAATCTGTTCGTGCGTCAGACAGGGACATATCTGGCCAGTTGCCAAGTTTCTTGCGCCGGATCTTCTTCTGAACGTAACGGACGTAATAGAGCTCTTTCACCCCGGTGGTCTTGACCTTGACGACCAACACCCCCGCCCCACGTGCCCCACGCTGATCGGAACGGGTATAGTCGGCCGCACCAGGTTTCAATGATCGGATCTGTTTGTTAGCCGGAATTAACAGCAGATTACCTGATACAGAGTGAGACTAGAAATGCGGTTTTAACGCCATGATTTACAAAGGATTTTAGCACTGATGGATATGACATTGGATACCGTGATATTTCATGCTAATCAGCTTCCCAAGCTGATAACGAGGGTTCGATTCCCTCCACTCTGTCCAGTATTGTCAAGACTTCCAGCCTTCCCAGAATGATTCCCTACCGTGGTGGTGACAGTTTGCTGGTAGCTTCAGTGCTCGACGTCTGCGCAGAGCACTTAAACCTGATAGAGGGCTTTGCGAGATAGGCCGCAAGTTGAACGCCGATCAGCGACCGCCCCTGTGTCATCGACCCTATGCGAGGAAAGCTATTTTTCATGAGAATTTTGTTTCACCGGCTTATTTTTGGCGATACAGGCCAACGCCTAAAATCCCTAGCAAACATCGAAGCCCGTGGCTGCGCTCCATTGCCCATCACGAAAAAGGTCAGCTATGCTGCGAAAACAGCTAATTAGGTAAGCCCATGCAGATCACCGAAGCGGTACTACAGAGAGAGGTCAGGAACGTCAGTGAGGTCAATCGACTGATAGGCGAGGGATTGACACTGGTAGCCGTTTTACCACGCTACGACCATATGAATGCTCAGGCGGTTGCTCTATATGTCTTGGGCATTGACCAACTCCCGGAGCCGGATGGATGACGAGCTTTTGAAAACGCTCCGATAGAGCGTTTAATCTTTAATGAATATTTAAGCTATTGTCCCATATCGCCTAAACCAAAGAATTTTAGCTCAGCTATCTTCGCAGATAGTTGGTCTCTAGTAGAGACTTCACTAAGCTTGCCGATAACACTGCGAACGACCACTTGGACTAACCCGGCTAGGTAATTCAACTCCTCAGAATCAACGGCATGAGAAGATCCATGAGCAATACTGCTTCTCTTGCCATAAATACTGGTCACTTTAGCCTTAAGATCCAGTCTGGACGCTGCCCTATCTGACAGCAAAAAAGCTACCGCATCGGATATAGTTGCAGATATAGGCTGCGCTTTGTCGTCAGATGTAAACAGAGATTCCAATGCAAGAACCAAGTGCAGGTACGCTACGTGATCATGCTGCTGCGCAACCGCTGAAGAGAACCACTTTATGGCCCGTAGCACTCTTTCTTCAAGGTCAGAAAGCTTCCCTGCCGGTTTCTCCTGCAGAGAATAGATTTTAGGACACTCTAACTCGTTCATGAGCCTAACCGCTTCGCCATCTATAATAAAGCTCTCTGCGCCTTCCATGTACTGAGTTATATTGCCATCACTGACTACCAGAATATCCTGTCGATCTGTCGCCGACGAAAGTCGGATATCAAGCTTTCGCCCACTTTCGATTGACTGTCCCGCATATCTGAGGACATCCACGATCTTGCTGAATGCTTCGAAAGCCAGCTCTCGAGCTCTTATGGGTTCTGCGCGTACTTCGTAGGACATTACCACTTTATGCAACAGCTCAGATTTTCTTTCAGCAACATAATTCTCGTACTGACCCACTTTATCAGGCTGAATATCAATATTCCCTTTCACCAAAATTTCAGCAAATGCGCTCTCACCGCAATGGAAAACGTTTACACCGTGGGCGTGCAAGTTTGAATTCCTTAGTTTTACACCCTGCACAACCTGATAAACATGCTGCAGGGTGTTATATTCTGAAGCAAGCGAAGCAAACTCCGCCAGCTTGATTTCTGCGGCCTGATCGTCCAACTGAGTTATCGATGAAGCAATGACCAATAATTCTTTTCGCACCGCCCTATAAGAGTAGGTATTTTCGCAATGCGCATCTTTGATAAATTTCTTTACCAAATCATCAAATTCCGCCTTTAAGCCGCGATCAAGCGAAATGGAACCGCTAGTTCCAAAATGGGACTCCACAATATTGTCGCCGGTATCTGCAGAACGTTCAGCAATACTTCGAATTTTTCCGCAGTTACTCTTAACCGCCAATGCATGCATTAAATCGCTCCCGGAATTAGATTTGATAGCTGTTGGTTTAGCCTAAAGAAAAAATGACGTAATCAAATCATCCTTTCTCTACCGTAAACATATCATAAACTAACGATGAATAATTCAGTCGATAGCCCCACCGCTTTTGTCGCATCTGCAGCAAACGGCGCTGCAGTCGTCGGTGGTAGGCTTGATCCATGCACATGCGCCGCAATCTGCATGTGCATGTGCATGTGCATGTCCTGAACCAATCAATCTGATCACTAAAGACTCGTAGAACGTTGACGCTTTCCGTTACCAGACAAGTTTTCGGCGCTGGAGACGCTGACTGGCTCAGCCGCGCTCTTTCGTAGCCCAGCGATCCGTTCTTCCATAACGCCACCTACGGCTGCGTTGTGCTTCTTGCCCACAACCAAGTTCAAATCCCGGCCCGTGGCTTGGTGCGTGTCCGCTCTGGACATTAACTCCTATGCCGTGAACCATCGGTATCGAGCAACGGGCTCTGTAAATACCCAAACAAATCTTCCGGGCCCACGATCAAACGCAGGTGTTCAAGGCCAGAGGTGAAAAAAGCGAGTCGTGAAATTTGGGCCGCCTAGCTATCAAAACAGCCCTCCCAATGCTCCCTCCTCCCAATTCGTTATCACCAGTTCACTCGATTCGTCGGATGCCCCTTGCCGGCGATTCGCGGTGCTGTACCGAATCTTTATTTCCTTCTGATGGAAACCCCGGAACACTCTGCGTATATCTGGATGATCATTGATGCTGACCATCACCCTGCCCTTGCACCCCCGCATGAAATCGGCGATGCGGTCGTAGTTATCAAACCCAAAATCGACGCCATACCCTGCGGTGTTCCAGTAGGGCGGATCCATGTAGTGGAATGTGTGAGCACGGTCGTAGCGCTCGGCACATTCCAGCCAGGGCAGGTTTTCCACGTAGGTGCCAGAGAGGCGCTGCCACGCCGCCGAGAGGTTTTCCTCGATCCGCAGCAGGTTGATCGCCGGGGTGGTTGTGGCCGTGCCGAAGGTTTGCCCCGAAACCTTGCCACCGAAGGCGTGAAGCTGAAGATAGAAAAAGCGCGATGCGCGCTGGATGTCGGTCAGTGTCTCCGGCCGTGTCATTTTCTGCCATTCGAAAATCTGCCTCGAGCTGAGCGCCCATTTGAACTGGCGGATGAATTCTTCGAGATGGTTTTGCACCACGCGGTACAGGTTCACCAGCTCGCCGTTGATGTCATTCAGAACCTCGACTTTCGCCGGCTGTGGTCGCATGAAAAATAGCGCCGCACCTCCGGCGAAGAGCTCCACGTAGCATTCGTGTGGCGGGAACAGCGGGATCAGGCGATCAGCAAGGCGGCGTTTGCCGCCCATCCAGGGAATGATGGGAGAATGGTTCATAGTGTGAGCAGCCTTATGCAGAGAGGTGAAAAGACGCTGGATTCACTTTGCTTTTTGCATGAAGCGCAAGCCCTGCCCTGGGGCTTGTTGCGGGCCGGCTTCGTGGAGATCAACAGATTGCTTTCTGTCTCAGGTTGCACTGGCGGGATTTCTGGAGGACGCAGGGAGACGCATCACTCAGAGACAAGTAATGCAGTCATCTACAGACATCCCTGATATACGACTGGGCGGCCTTCAGCGCTGCTTGGTCGGCGATGATTCCGGCTCGGATATCGAAAATGTTGCGTCCAACAGCTGCAGCGAGTTCGACGGAGCCCGCATCACCCAGGCCGGCGGCGCTGGTGGTACCAGACACGTTCCCGCCACCGGGACTACAACTTCCCGCGATGCGCAGCCGGCGATTACCGTCAGCAACAGCGCGGCGTAGATATTCGTTTGTCGCCATATCATCGGCTTTCTCCCTCGTGTACCTGGCATCGCTTGCAGCTGCTCGTGATTCAGCCTCTTGCTGTTTGGCCAAGGCCTGGCGTGCCTGTGTCGCGGCGGCATTTGCGATCATGGTCAGGTCCGCATGGCGGTTCGCTTCATTCGTAGCAATGACAGTGCCGTAGGCGTTGGCCTGCCAGCACCACGCTGCAGCAAACCCGATCCCCATCAGGGAAACCGCCGCCAGTCCGTTGGCCAGCAGCTTCAAGCGCACGGCCGTCACGCGACCTTTCCGCCTGCGGCGATGTACCACGCGATGAGATCTTCAAGCTTGTGCTCTCGTTGGCCATACCCGGCACCGGGTAGACTCGCCCAGATATTGGATACCTTGTCGATCGCGTCGGTGATGTGGCCGCCCACAATGTTCGGCAATGCACCACGCTCGCGGATTTGCTGAATGGCAACTATGTCTTGGCTGACCGGGGAGAAATCCTTCAGCGCGAGCAAATTCCGATACGCCGTCCACCAGCGCTGCAGCAGCTGATAGCGCCCCGCCGCCGTCGACTTCAGCCCTCTGTGGTTGACGGTCACCAGCACACCAGGGTGATCCGCGTAACTGGTGAATACGTTCGGGCTGTCGATGCCGCCAACGATGATGTCGTAGCCAACGTCTCGTGTGTAGCGACTGGTCTCGGTGCCTTCACTGAACGCCAGCATGTCGAGGAATGCCAGAACATTTCGCCCGCCGGCGGCTTGCTCAGAAATTCGAGCCATGACTTTTCTCCAGGCATATAAAAGCCCGCACTTGGCGGGCTGGTTGATCAGCAGGTTATGATTGGGGCATCACTACAGGGAGTTAGAAATGAAGATATGGATTGCGGGCTGTCTCGTTTCAGCAATTTCAGGCTGTGGCACCATCGTAACGCTGTCCAATGAGAAAGGTGCCGCCAACGAACTCGCCAGCTGGCATTCGAATTGCCAGACCATTCCCCGCGTCTACAGTGGCCTAGCCTATGAGTTCTGCACCCTGAACGGCCCTGAGAGGCATGCCGACGAGTCTGCCGCATCAGCAGCCGCCTTCGACCTGGTGCTTTCCGGCATCGCCGACACCCTTGTCATTCCCTACACCGGTTACCAGCAGTACCAGCTTGGCAATATTCAGGTCCGTAGAAAACAATCTGATTGAGTTTGCATAAGTTAAAAGGGCTAAGGTGCTGCTAACGCGCACTCCGGTCGGGACAAGCCTTCCTCCCCATGAACAAAGACTGCCTAAGCCGTAGATACAGCTGAACGTTGCCTTATGTGTTAGTGGACGCAAGTAAACTCGATGTACCAGTAATTTGATTGTGCAAAATAGGAGTTCTGGCCAGAGTTTATTACCGCCCCGCCTTCGGCTGAGGAGCCCTCAGCGTTGATCCTGTAAGGGCCAGTGCATGCATCGTGCATCTGCTTGTAAGCATCGTCGCGACGCTGCTTTCGGACAAAGTCAGCGCCATCATTCAGATATTTGACGATACCGGGACGCGAAGACTCATTGACTGGAGCGTACGCCGAGCCTGAATTGGGCGACGACACCATCTGCGCGGATGTACACCCGGTCAACGAAGCAATCGCAACGACGATCCCTATCGAAGTAATAAGCTTCATTGTCATGTATCCCTGCGAGGGCCAAGGCGGCCAAAGGCTAATATTACTACTCTCGATGACTGCAGCTGACAATAAAAGTGACTGGCCAAGCCTCCAAATTGGCACCGACAGCAGCTCCAGGTATTCCACTGCTATACCTACGCGCCCCGGACACTCCTGCCAGCTGGGTTGCTGCGGGTGACACCAACCCATCAATCACCCAGTGGCTACCCGGGGCGACAATGAGTGCGTCCGTGTCTCCAGGGCCCTAAAGCGTTTAACCTCACGCGCATCTGGCATCTCCGAAATTCGAATTTTCTGAGCGCTACCGGTCTCGCAACGATTTAACCTCAGGCAAGTTCAGGCGCAGGCACGGAGGGGTCCGCGGCAATGTCTGGGATTGCCGGGGTGGTCGGCCAGCCCGGCGCTGCTGGCCAACTCGCCTGCGTAGCGACCTTGCCCAGCGCGAACTTGTAAGCCTTCCACGCTTTGATGCTGATGGTCAGGGCAGCGAGTTCGGTCTCATCCTCTGCGGTGGTCTCGCCAGCATCCACGCCGTAGCCCAGGGTGTCGATGCGGTCCTGAATGCGGGCGATTTGCACAGCGGCTGCAGCGTTGCGCTTCACCAGGTCAGATTTTGCAGCCAGCAATACGAGCGCAGCCGCGGCGGCATCCTTCATCTCCCTGGTGATCATTTTCGACCAGTCGATGTTGGTCATTCTGGCGCCTCCTGTTGCAGCGCTGACTCATTGACGGGCGCTGGATCAGGCAATGGTTTTGGAAGTTCGACCGGCCCGTCCGGAATGTTTTCGAGCAACTTGGGAGTCGCCTGCTCTGGACTGAAATTTGCCGGAACCGGATAGAGCAGAGACAGCGAGATCACCCCCTTCTTCCTGATGATCTTGCCCAGTGAAAACCACTTCGATTGAACTGCACTTCCCACAATCGAAGCCCCTTCGAGTAGCGGAGAAAGGTCGAAGCGCTCGTCATTGATGATCAGCGTTTCGCCATCTTTCGTAATCTCGAACTGCTGATCGTCATGCCGCTGCCCGTAAACCGTGATGTTCATGCCTTCCACCTTCCGTGCGCGACAAGCGCGATTATCATATTGCCGCCCGCCGCCAGCTGGTGGTAACACGCCCATGTACCCCAGGCCAGCGCGCTGCCGAACAACTGCTGCCCTGCCCAACCGCCCCCGGCCGACTCGGAAATGCCGTAGCCGAACATTTCGTAGTCGCCTACGAACTGATAGGCGAATGCGCCCATGTCCTGGTTCAAGCTTTTGAATATGTTCCCGCTCGCAGCGGTGCCGCCGCCGATCGTGACTTGCTTTCTTTGGGTGAGCGACCCGTCGGCGCGCTTCTCGTAATAACAACCGTTGAGGATGCCACTCTCAAGGATTGCGCCGTTTGGAATTCCGCCAACGTCCGAAACGGTGCCCACGATATTCGCTCGTGAGTAGTTCCCGACGGCATTCAGCGCCGCGAGCAGGTTCGCCATCGACGAAACGCCGGTGCCCCCCTGCGCTACGCTGAGAGCCGTAGTCAATCCAGACAGCGAGGTGATGTCGTTGTTGGCGCCCTTCTCGGCCATCTTTTCGTAGAGTTCGGTGAAGTTCTCATTGCACTTCACATTGGCGCTTCGGTTGGTATCGCCTCCGGTGCCGCTGGGTATCTCGCCCAGGTTGATGACTTGCCTTGCCATGGGTATCTCCAATGCAAAAACCCGCCATAAGCGGGTCGGTTGGTGTTTGAGGGTTTAGCGGTAGGGAAATGGCAGGTGACTGGTTGAGATGACCAAAGCTTCGGGCAGCCGATCGGCAGGCAAATTCTGATAGGACGCCGGTATGCTGTAAGCCGTGCCGCCGGGAAACGCTTCAGGGCTCGCGCCGGCCGGTGCAAACATAAAACTGATGCCGCCAGCACGGCCGTACACGCCTTCCGAAACGCTGTACTGGGATACCAGCCCTCCGGCCCCCACCGTCGCGGTCTCGATCAGGCTGGCGGTCCGCGCCCAGGGCAGACAGGCTGCGAAGTTCCCATTGCCCAGCCCGATATCGACCACGCAGTGCAACTGCGTATCCACGGTCGCGGTCTGGTAGCGGATCTTTTCGTGCCGGCCGCCGAGATAGGTCACGACCTTGCGTCCATAGCGATCGTTGTCGGGCGCAGGTGGCGCTCGTACTGCGGCGACGATGTTCAACGGTGGCTGCAGCGAGTTGAACGTGATCACTCCGGTGTCGGTATAGGTCTTCAGGTAGGGACCGCCGGGGATGTTGTCAGCCATCAGATCGAAGCAGTAATACCGCGTGCCGGCATCGCCGCCGGTGTACAGGAAAGTGATGCTGCTTCCTGAGCGCCGCGTCCCGTTGAGGCATCCCTTGCCGACGATGAACACGATCGGTGAGACCGCGGCGTCCAGGGTGAAACCGTACATCGCATCGCCTTCCCGAAAGGACGGATTCCAGTTGCCGCCGTGGTTTGGGTCTAGGTTCGCTGAACGCAGGTACTGCCGGGGCCAGGTTTCGATGTAAGTCATGTGCCCGCTCTTGACCAACCCATGGCAAATCCGCGCAGTGTCGAAGAGAAGTTCACCGCTGGCCTTGGTGACGATGAGGGACGCCATCAGTAATACCCGTAGTAGATTCGGCAGTTCGCCGAGAAATAACCCCAACCGTTGGTGGAATACGAATACGTCCAGGACAGCGTCGTTCCGGACAGCATGACCCCGGGTCGTTTGCCTTTTTCACGCTGCAGGTCCACCAGCGGAACAACGATGAAATAGGCCACCTTGCCCGCCGGCGGCCTGGGGATGGCAGCAGCACCATCCACGCCGCCCGTATCGAAGCTGCCCATGTGCTGGCTGATCCTCATGGTCATGTTGAGGATCTCGTTCCCCGCTGGATTACGGATGACCAATCCCGCCATTACCTACACCTCCGCTGGCTCGCCATCTGCGCCCTGCGCCGTCGTAAACCTCAACGGCGTGGCTGTGACCGGCACCAGTGGCCAGTCGATGACCAACGGGTAAGCTGGCTGCTCGACCACTTTGTTCAACGCCACTCGGTACCGCTTGTGATCGAGCAGCAGCGTGACGGTGTCGCCCGTCCCTTCGCCTATATCAATAAGATCCTGCAGATGCTGGATCGCTTCGTCCGCGATCAGGCGAAGCCGCGCATATTCCGCCCGCGCAAGCTGCAGCAGATCCTTTTCCGAGGGCGGAGGTACAGTCGGCTGCACGCGGTCCTCCAGGACGATATGCAGCGTGACCATGCTCTGTATATCGGCGGGTTCACCGTGCGTGTCTTTCGTCTCAAGCAGCAGGACGTCTTCCAGATATGAAACCCTGGCAGTGATCCGGTCGACCGGGTTGACCACAATACCCCAGCCATAGGGGGGTGGGACCATGCCAAGCGTACCGTGCACTTCGTAACGCCCGACCTGAGTGCGGGCGACCTCTAGCGTTTCCGTTTTCCCACTGATGGTGGTGACGTTGCCGAGCGATCCATCGCTGAGAACATTTATGGATGCATTCGCCATTTCTATACCGCCTTCAGAGTGCCGTCAGCAGCACGGGTGGTATTACCCTCGTGATAGATACGATGCGCCGCATTGCCGAACGACCACCCGCCCACCTTTAGCTGGTTATCGGTGTCCAAACCAAAGTGGCAGGCAAACTGGCCGCCTCGCAGAAAAGTCATCACCGCCGAGGCGTATTGGTTATTCCCGTTGTGCAACGTCAAGGAACAGGGTTGGCCATCAATCGCCGATATCGAAGGCATCCCGGAGTTCTGAAGTTCGGTACCGTAGGAGTGGTTGGCCTGTCCCAAAGCCAAGGCGTTTATTGCCTTGCAGGCGTCAATGGGGTTAGTGCTACCGGTTCCACCCTGGCTGACCGATAGCGCCACCTTCAACCCCTGTAGCTCGATGATGTCAGTGTTCACCCCGCTCTGCGCCATAGCCAGAGCGGCTCGCGCGCTCGCAGAGTCACTTGCACCTGTTCCACCCTGCTCGACGCTCAACGCAGTGGTCAATCCAGACAGTGACGTTATGTCGGTGTTATCGCCCTTCTGCGCCATCTTTTCGTACAGCTCGCTGAAGTTCTCATTGCACTTCACATTGGCGCTTCGGTTGGTATCGCCGCCGGTGCCGCTGGGTGTCTCGCCCAGGTTGATGACTTGCCTTGCCATGGGTATCTCCAATGCAAAAACCCGCAAAAGCGGGCCAATTGAGGGTTGAGTTTTCAAGGTGGCTCAAAGGCTCAGGTCGACGCCCAGAACTCCGTTGGGGTGATAGAACCGGATCGCAGTATTGGTCAATTGCATGCGCCCATTCCCGTTGCTGCCGTTGAGCTCCAGCACCCCCGCCTTGTCCAGCCGCCAACCTCGCAGACCCGCTGTGTAATCGTGGGACTGAATGTAATTGCCGATCATCGCGTTGGTGATCCAGCCGTTCCCAATCAACGCCTGGCTGATGAAGGTCTGGCCGTTCTGCACCACGAATGGCGCCATGAGCGATCCTCCATCCAGGCTGTTAACCACAGCGAAGCGATCAGCGCTGACCAGAAACTGGCTCTGCAGCCCGGCGTCAGTATTCTCGATGCTCAAGCCGATGCCGGCGGCGACGTACTGTCCCTGCTGATTCAATTGCAACTTCACGGACCACATCGCGGACGCCTTGCCTTCCAGGTCAACCACGGCTTGGCTGACCTGCTGTACCGCCGCGCTGGTATCGTCGACCTTCACCTGCACATTGTCGACGCGTTTACCAATGGCGATGCCGTCCTCGATCCGGGCGGATTGCTCAGACCAGACCCCGACGAAGCGGGTGGCATCGCCTGCATTGCCGCCTTCATCGCCCGCGAGCGGCGGTTTGAGCTCAGCGAAGACGCCGTCCACCCGCTCTGCGATGGCCTCAACCTCGCCGGTGACATGCTCGATGCGGCCGTTCACCGACCCTGGGAGATCGGCCGGACCATCAATGAGATCGATGCGGTCATTGAGGTGCTGACCCAGCGCAGACTCGCCAATCTGCCCCGCGAAATACTCCTCGTACTCCGACTGATCGGCGCTGGCCTGGCCCCGCAGTCCCATGCCTTCGGGATACCAGGGACCTATGTTCCCGGTACGATCCACCAGCCGCGCCCAGAAGTAGAACGTGGCACCCGCCAGGATGTTGTGCAGTTCGGTCCTGGCCTGCGGATAAGCAAAATCGCCAAACTTGGTAGCGTCGTCAAAAGCTGGCGTTTTGCTGGACCATATTTCCGTGCGCTGGGTGTCTTCGGCACCGGCCGGAAACGTCCACGCCAGCGAGATGCCATAGACCAATGACGTAGCCGTCAGCGATGTCACCGCTGGTGGCAGGCCTTCCTTTCCGCTGAGTCGAGTCAGCGGCGAGGTGCGCCAGATCGATGAGATATCGAACGCGCTGATTGCACGCACCCGAGCCAGGTACGCACCCGCATAGATGCCAACAATGTCGACGCTGGTCGCGCCGGTGCGTTGCACCTTGATCCAGTTGCCGTTGTCTTTGCGCCACTCCACGTCATACGCAACAGCGCCGCTGACGGCGGGCCAGGTGATCGTCAGCGTGGTCACTGCCAAGCCTTGAGCGATTGCCGTACTGGACGACAAGGCGACGCTCGCTGGCGCCGCGACCACGGTAATAGGAATGACGCTGATCGGCCGCTCTTCCAGCCGCGCCCCGGTATCGATGTAGGCAAACTTGTGCGGCTCATACTGCAACGCCGAGATTTCATAGTCGCCTTCGACAGTGCGCTTGGTGCTCAACACTCGGTAGAGCGGCACGGCGAGATCATCGGCATCGAGCGCCCACTGCAGTTGCGGAGCCGGAGGCTCGCTGTACGGGGCGGTGACTGTGATCGCACGTCCAGCCACTGAGCGCACAGTGCGAGCCTCCGCTTTGCCACTGGGCAAGTTGATGATCAGCCGGTCTCCGGCCTTGGCGTCGGTGTTGCGGTCCAATGTCACGACGCGACCGGCGCAGGTTGAAATGCGCCCTCCCATCTCGCGCCCGGCCAACAGCGAATCGGCCACTGGGATGATGTACCCAGGCAGCGGGATGACGCCCTCCATCCCCGTTTTAAAGGAAACCGTTCGGTCCTGGTTGTTGCTCATCACCGCCCATTTGCCACGCCGCTGCGCCTCCGACGCGCGGGTGCAGCCGATCGCGCTTATCTCCACCGGCCGGTCACCAAACCGCCGCTGCAGAGGAATATCAGCGAAGGTGGTGACGTCGGTGTCGTAGTTGTTCGCCGGGTTGTCATAGCTGACGACCGCCCGGGTGTAGCGAGTGGTCGCGGAGGCGCTGCCATACGAGAACTTGCCATCGATGACGTTGGCCCGGGTGAAGACGTAATCGAAATCCTGCGCGCGCGGCATGTCGGCCTGCATCACCAGCTGGCCTTGGGCCCAGTAGGTCATCCCGCGATAGATCGCCGAGATGTCGCGCAGCAAAGTCCAGGCATCTGACTTGGCCTGCAGGTTCATGTCGCACAGAAACCGAGGTTCCTCGCCGCCCATACCGTCCGGTACTCCCTGATCGCAATACTGGGCGATCCGGTAGAGTTCCCATTTGTCCACCATGAATGGCTTGATGCGCTTGCCCAGTCCGAAGCGGTCGACCGTGCAGATCCCGTAAGTGATCCACGCAGGATTATTGGTCCAGGCGAGCTTGAAGGTGCCATCCCAGATGCCAAGGTATGTTCGATTAACCGGATCGTAGTTGCTGGGCACCTGCCATTTTCGGCCGTTGCATTCGACGGTTACCGCAGGGATGTTGGTGAACTGTTCGGCATCGAACTCCACGTATAGCAGCGCCGTGTTCGGGTAGCGCAGCTTCGCATCGATGACTTCGGTGTAGCCGGCAATGAGCATCGCGTCGGCGATCTTGTTGGTGTTCTGGTTGGGTGTAATGCGCCGCACGCGGATCTGCCAGCCAGACTCAGCGCTCGGCAAATCAATACGCCGCGAACGCTCGTAACGCGTAGTCGTTTTGCCGTCTACCGCCTCGATCAGCACCTGCCGGTACGGACCGCCATCGGTAGACAGGTCGATCGCGTACTCGATGCGATGACCACCGACGTTCCCCTGCTCATCCTGCTGCTGCAGCGCCGGCCAAGCGAAACGCACGCGCAGCGCGGACAGCTGGGTGTTATTCAACGAACGAACCCAGGGCGTGTCACTTCGCAACTCGACGTTGACGCTGGTCTCATTCTCCACCGCCGGGATACCTGGGATATGCGGCTGATCGACCGCGCCGGTGCGCCACTCCCATTTCACACTCGGGAAATTCACATTCCCACTGGCATCGTTGATCGGCGTGTTGTCCAGGTAGATATCCGCAGCCGTCGGCGAGCCGTCGAACTCACCCTCGCCGACCGCGATCAGGATTTTGGCCAGGTTGGTTGAGCGCAGGCTGTCGGTGGCTTCGGTGGGTGATTTTGGGGTGGTACTGCCGCCTTTGGCGCCGTGGATATCGAGTTTTTTGACTGCGCCCATGATTCACCAAATGCATTGAATGGATATTCTGAGAAAAGTCGTCTTTATTTGACACGAGACTTCCGGTTGTGCGTCGTCGGACATAAACCTAAGCGAGGACTTTGCAACCATGGATACTGACTCCACCCAGAATCTGCCTGACGTTCACGGATATAGCGTTACTGAATCGACCGGTACGAATCCAGCGAACTTAGAAAGAGTCGTCCCAGAAGAAATAAATGTGATGCTCAGAGTTTGGCTTTCATATTTTAAACGGTGGTACGTCTTTCATTATTTCCTAGGACTGCTCGCAATGACTCTTGCACTGGTTCTCGCTGCGGAGCCCAAAGCAGGCGGCATCTACTCCAGCTACTTCAGTGATTACCGAGAGACAATTGGGATTTTAAGTGCGATAGCTACTGGTGCTGTAACTTTTCTCCGTGCACAAGAAAAAGCCAGCTCTTATACAAATGCATGGCGAATCCTAAACTGCGCAAAAATAAAATATCTGTATGGAGGAGGGACACGGAGCGACTTATCCGACGCCTATAAACAAGGCGAAGATGCAATACAGCAATGCCAATGATCAAGTCTGTTCAGGCCTTATCTTCTGCATAAATCGAGGCCGAGATAATCGCCCCACCCCAGCGCCGGCGGCCGACACAGATCGGGACTGGGTTGCCGCTGGCAGTCGTGTTTCGGGCGCTGCCGAAGGCGTAAGACGGTAGGTTTTCCGGCGAGGCGCTTTGTTTCAGTCCAGAAGACTGGGGGCTTAGCATTTGAATGACGCCGCCTGCCACGAGTGAAGCGCCCAACGTAATCAGCGCCGAACCAAATGGAGCGCCCGCGCCGAAGGTGCCACCAGTGATGACAAGTCCGACAACGATGAGCACCACACCCATGATTGTCTGCAGCGCCCCAGCCCTCTTGCTGCCTTCGACTACCGGTACGATCCGAAGCTCTCGTGTCCCCACCATTCCGAAAACGTCGGGCGCTTGGTTAGCCCTGTTCCTGAAAATGGCGAAACGCATGCCGAGCCTGTCCAGCCGTTTGATTTCGGCGTCGAACCCCTGCAGCGTGGCCTTCAACGCTCTGAAGGCTTCCCAAACCTGGCCTGATTCGATGAGCAGCTGATGAACTCGCCCGAATTTCCTCGCCAGTGATCCGGAAAGAAAAATGGTAGTCATTAGTGAATCTTGAGTCAGTGCAGTGCGCATGATTTCTCCAGGCAAAAAAAACCGCCCGGAGGCGGTTGAAAACGGGAAAGGTTGCGAGCCAAAAGAGTCGCTTCCGATCTCGCGATTACTCGGTAAACGTTCGTGATTTCATGGATTATGACTCAACCGGCGCCGGAGTCAGCTCCGTACTGATCCGCTCTGGTAGCGAGAACATGGCGCCGGTCGCTGGGTCGACAATCAGCATCCCGATCAAGCCCCCCAAAACGATATTGCCCCAGTACCAACCGTCGATCCCTGAATTCAGTGTCTGCGTGCTCGGTAAGTAGCCATCTTTGCGATAGGTAACGGTGTAGGCTTCGCCTTCAAAATAGCCTGCTCCCGACTCGAGTGTGATTTGGTCAGGCGTCTGCCCGGAGTGAATTTGGGCGCCACTTTGATTCATGATGTTATACGACGCTCCAGGCGGGCTGGAGTGGATGGCGACAGGGTATTTCGACTCACTGATGATGCTTGCGCACCCAGTTGTGGCTAGCGTGACGCACGCCAGCACTGAGGCTTTGAGCGGGACTAAACGCATTCTGCAGCTCCGTTGCTTTCTGATTCCGAGCTCGAATTTTACGCGCTCACTGTAGAGAGACAAAGAGCCAGCACTTCGCGTAAAGCCACAAAAACCGTGTTCTACGACTAATTCCTACAGCTGCAATTCATCCAGCATGCCGCGGAGGCAGCCCCATCAACCATCCAACGAACAGTTGAAGGGCGCAGCGATCAATGTATACTTCCACCTTAACGAATAACGTTAAGCGTTCAAGCTCATGATTCGAAGTTTTGCCTGCGCCGACACCGAAGCGCTGTTTACCACAGGAAAAACCCGGCGCTGGTCCGACATCAAGTCGGTAGCAGAACGAAAGCTGGCAGCACTGGATGCCGCCAATGAGTTGAGGGACCTTCGCTCACCACCTGGCAATCGCCTACACGCACTCGAAAGAGACCGCGACGGCCAACACAGCATCAGCATCAATGATCAGTGGCGTGTGTGCTTTGTGTGGACCGAGAACGGCCCCGAAAACGTTGAAATTGTCGATTACCATTGAGGTGCATCATGTTCAAGAATGGCATGCGTCCCGTTCATCCCGGGGAAGTGCTTCGCGAGGATTACCAGAAAGAACTGGGGTTCAGCGCTGCAGGCCTGGCCCGCGCACTTAACGTTGCGGCGCCAACCGTTAACAACATTCTCCTCGAGCGCGCTGGCGTATCGGCGGACATGGCTTTGCGGCTTGCTGCTTGCCTGGACACTACGCCGGAGTTTTGGCTAAACCTGCAGACCGCTTACGAACTCCGTAAGGCCGAGCAAGAGCACGGGGAAGAAATCGCTGTAGCAGTGCAACGACTGGTTGCATGACGCTAAGGACTCAAGAGCCCAGGCTCCTCTGAGGACCAGCCCCAGCGATATCAAGGCGCTGTACAGCAGCGCGGGTAGCCTCAAGAGTCGCCGTGGGGTGTTCAACATTGAAGGGAAATCTACCGGCTGGTTGTCGCGATTTCTGGAAGCTACACAGAACGTTTGAGATATCAGTCGAGTGCCTGATCAAACCGATCGAGCCTGCCTGTATTGCACGTTAACTTGCCACTGACGCAGAAAGCCCAGCACAGGGCTGGGCCTTTGACCAATGGCCCGAAGCTGCACTCTTTCTAATCTGAATGCGAACGCTCAGGGACCTGATCACCGGGATGCTGTCGATGCTCATCCCCTTCCCAGTCTGGCCGATGCTTCGCAGGTGGCGGGCCTATGTTCATTCCATTTCTGTCGGACTTCTTTTCGAATATGCCTTGCGTCCTGTCACGGTCGTTGTTCATCTGGTGACCTCCGGTTTTTCGAGGATTTCAACCCATAGGACATCTACATTAGCGATCATTATAAATTCTACTCCCGCGCCGGAGAGAGTTTTTTCATCCCCCGCCCAGCTCGGCAACTCTATTAGAAAATGTCCGGTGGGATTGGCAGGCCACAACCTCGGATACCCCCTCAGTCTGCGCCCATCCAGCAAATTAAGCACGATCCTGAGCTCCGGATCGTTTCGAAAGCTAAGCACGAACACGTCCCACTCAGGTATCGAAACCTTGCCTCGTTTTCCAACTCCAAGCAGGTTGGCTATATCGTTAAGCGTATTATTATTGGCAAAATAAGCTATCGCGAACCCTAGCATTGCGGCACAGAGCGTCATCCTAGCAGCATCGTGCCACTCATCCTCGACCCAGCTTCCAAGAACGAGCCATTGACCGGCCCATAACGCGGAGACCTTCGCTCCAAACAGACAAGCCTTAACGGCAGCGGCGCAAATCAGGGCCTGAATGACCTGCTCAAATTGGCCAGGCTTTGGCACCGTTGATAGCCAGTGAAAAATAATCATCGTGACAAAGCCAGGTAGCAATGCCTGCAATATTGGTAGAAGCTGGCTGGTGGCGTCTTCCATTACCGATTACCTGGCTTGCTCGAGTGGTGAGAGCGTAGTCCTTTGTCACTAACTTGCCCCATGCCAATAGCCGACGATCTGGGTTTAATGCAGCCACAGTGGCGTTGGTCACCACGTATGAGACATTGACGCGCGGGGAAGTGTTCCAGAACTAGGCTCTCGCCCGCGGCATCAAGGTGGACGGTGTTGGGTCTCTACACCTCAGCACCAAGCGCACCCGCTCATCCCAAGGCCCACCAAAAACAATGATCTCTGACAGCCTGCCATACAGGTGGTGAAGCAAAAACGGCCCGGCGCCATGCACACCCGCCGCTTCGCCGGGGAGCGCTGGATCGGCGCCAAGATAGATCCCCGCATGGTTCGGATGCTTGGTCCGCCCTACTTCCATAACGATCATGTCGCCACGCTGCGGGCTGCTCACCCGCTCGAAGCCCGCCGCCGCGTAGGCCTGTTCATACAGGCTTGGCCCTTCGGCCCGCTCCCACCAACCGTCAGCGCGCTGGAAGGTTTGAAACTCAATTCCCCATTCGCGCTTGTACCAATCCGCGCAGACCTGCCAGCAGTCCCAGGCACCGTGCACAAACGGACGGCCAAGCAGCAGCGTATTACCGGTGGGGACGATGGTCCGCAGATCGCCCTCCGGCCAGCTGAGGATGTGCCAAGGGAGATCGGTCGCTTCACACATGGCCAGGTCGCGTGGTGACGGTCGGCTGGTCGCGTCAGGGTGCGAATGGACGATGCCGATCACCTCGCCCTGGTCTTCCGCTGCGGCGTACTCCTGCGCCTCGATGCGGAACTCTTCGTTCGGATCGGTCGCGGTGTTTTTGCACGGGAGGTAATGCTGTTTGCGGCCGTTGCTGATGACCAAGCCGCAACACTCCTTAGGATATTCGGCGGCAGCATGCGTCTGCACAGCTTTGAGGATGTGGTTGCGCATGATCAACTCCGGGCGATTAGAGAAACAGCGGGAAACCCGCCGAACGGCAGGGGGTTGTTCTCGCCGAACCGCGGATAGCAGCCGCGGCCGAGGGTTGCGTCGCACTCATCCAGTTCCGGGTCATCGGTGGGATTTCCGTCCTTATCCACGTAGGGCCCGGTGTAGCCGCAATCCGGCCCTCGATAGCGGCCGGTCAGGCACCAGTGACACAAGGTGGTCATCTGCCGCCCTACCGACTCATTGCCCACGTCACCCGGGCTGGCCAGCTCCCAAGACACAGTCTCGCCGTCCTCGCTGGTTTTCTGATCCAGGTACCAGACTTCGATGGACTCCTGGGTGGGGTCGGCATCTGAATTGCCATCGCTGAAGTTCTCGGCATCCAGATACCGGCCCAGGGTATGGCGCATGGTCAGCTTGAATTCGAGCAGGTCCTCGAAGGCAAGGCACAGAGCGGTGATGCGCCCGTTGACGTTGCCAACGGCCAGCGTCGGCCGGACAGTGGTGCCGTCGGCATTCGCCTGGATACCGTCGAGTTGCATCGGCCAGGCGCCGTACTCGTTGCCCTGCCACCAGATTGATTTGGCGGGCAACTGGTCAGCGCTGACACCGGCGGCCAGCAGCTCTTCCGAGGTGTGCGGGATTGCGTGACCGTGAAACCTCAGAACATCGGCTCCGTAGTCAGAACCATCCAGCTCGAACAGCAGCATTTCACTGCCAGGCTCGAGCACCTGCAGATCGCTGATTAACGCCATGAAAAACCCTCAGGGGTGAAAAGCCTGGTTGAACGTGGCAGTGACCTTGAACATGCCACCGCCGATGGGCATCGGTACCGGCTTGTCGCACGTGAACAAGCCAAGTTCGCCCAGCGGCGTGGTCCAGAGAAAAGCCTTGGAACCTGCATGGCGATCGAGGAAGGCCATCAGCAAAAGTACGCTGGGCCGCGGCCCGGTGAAGGTGATGGGGTATGACGCCCGCTTGTTGTTCAGCCCATCGCCGACTATTTGCTTGTAGCCATCTCCAAACTGAGAGGAGCGCACCCGGTAGGTAATATCGGGCGCGTCACCGCTTTGTGTCGGCCAGGTAAAGGTTTCGATGGCCACCTCAGCCCCTCCTGTTGGTGTTTCGATAGCTGACGCCGCCGGCGCGCCATGAATCGGCGACTGCCTTCTCCGCGGCCGCCTGCATCTGCTTCTGCATGTTCTGCTGCAGGGCCTGATGGTCCAGCTGCATACCTTCCGAGCTTCTGTCTTCAGTAACTACGCTAACCGGCGCGCTGATCTGAATCGAAGATCCACCGCCGGCGCCCACGGCGCGAACACCCAAAGCGCCGGTGCTGGTTCGGGTAAGAGGCATGATCGCCTCCGGGCCTGCTTCCCCCATCACGCCAACCTGGCCGCCGCTCATACCGAATGCGGTTGGAGCACTCACCACGCTGTTGGCGAACGCGCCCCCCTTGGCGAACATTTGCACGCCGTCGGACCAGGCGCCGCCTTTGGCCTGTGCCGCCGCCCAGTTTGAGAAGTCGGTGCCGGTGTAGTCGGCTTGGGTAGAGCCTGCGGTCGACCCGCCCGCCCCGCTGAAGTAGCTCACCCCGGCACTGAACAGTGAACTGAGCAGCGCAGAGGACGCCTGGCGGGTGGCAATGCGTGCCATGTCCGCGAGAATCGATTTGGTGAAATCGGCAAAGGACAATTTGCCCGTCAGCGCGAAATTGACCACGGCGTCTTCCATGGAGCTGAAGGCGCTGGTGAACAGGCTTTTGCTCTGACCGGCAACGTCGCGTGCGCTGTCGAGATAGTTTTCCCACGCGGCCGAGGCGCCGCTGGTCCAGTCACCTTGAGCCGCTTGCACATCGGCATAGTTCTGGCGGATCTGCTCGGTAGCTTTCTTGTTGGCGTCAGCCAAGGCCTGCGACTTGCTGGCGAATTCCTCATCCGACATGTTGCGTGATAGATCGGCTTTTTGATTGGTCAGGGCCAGGGACTGCTGCGCATACCGGTCCTGCTGGGCATTCAGTTCCGCGTTGAGTGCATTCTGCCGATCACCGCGCCCGACGCCCAGTACAGCCCGCCTTCCCGCCAACTCGAGAGCTTTATGTTGCTGACTCAATGCCTGCACATAAGCGTCGTTGGCGAGCTTGAGCTTCGTTAACCTGCCTTCCTCGTTTGTGGCCAGCACCGCCAGCTGGCTATCAGCGTCTTTCTGCGCCTTGACCCTATGGGTTCGGGCATCAGCAATTTTCTGGTCCAACTGGATGCGCTGCTGCGCGGTTGTGGAAGCTTTGTCGCGGGTCGCCTCCAATGCAGCGATCTGCGCGTCATAGGCCGCGGTGACATCGCCCCTTTCCTGTTCAATGATCGCCGCGCGCTGGCTGCTGTAGGACTGGGCGGAGACCAGGCCAGCCTTTTGCGCCGAACCAAGCTCCTTTTCGAGGTTTTGGTAGTAATCGGTAATCGACTTGAGGTTTTTCTGAGCGTCATTGAACCCAGTCAGGTTCATCCGATGGGCTGGGGCTTCGGGACCCTTGAACTTGTCGTTGATTTTGGCGATGTTCTTGTCGACGATCGCCTGGCTCAGTCGTGAATCATTCGGATCGGTCTTCCGGACGTCGTCGAGCCACGTCTTGTATTCCTTTACGGCCTCAGCGCGCTTCTGTTCGTTGGTCCATGAGGATTTTGTGAGCACGTCGATCTTGCCCATGGCAGTGATCGCGTCTTGCTGCGCCTTTGCTTGATCGTCATCATATTTGGCGATATCGGCAGCCGCAGCCTTGGTGTCCTTCAGGAAGATAAGCCGATCGGTGTAGTACTCGATCATCTCCTGCTTGTTCTGGAACAGGCCGATGTCTCCGGCCCGCGCGCCCGCCAGGTCCTGCTCAGCTTTGGTAATATCGAAATCGATATCCGGACGACCAATCTCTCTGAGCCGGTCTGCGGCGTTGGCGACGAAATTGTAGCCGCGCTCCCAAAAACTCAGATTTTCGAGAATCTTCGGCGTGCGCTCATTAATCGCGTCAGCATATTGCTCCGTCGCAAGTTTGACGGCGCCGGCATGATCGCCCTGTTCTTCCAGCGCGGCGATCTGCGAATAAACCGATGCAGTTAGATAGTGGTACTGCTCGTTCAGCACCGCAGAAGCCCTCGCCGGTTCGTCGGCGATCTTCACGAACTCACCGATGGTCGCGTCGATGGACACGCCGACGGCCTCCTGCATACTGACCGCGGCCTGAGTTATCCCCTCGAGACTTTCGCCCGCAGTCTTGCCGTTGGCAGCCAACTTGGCGAGCACTTCGGCGGCAGCACCAGTCGTGCCAACCGTTGCGCTGACCTGGCGTGCCAGCGCGCCGAGTTGAGCCGAGGTCACGCCCGCAGCACTGCCGGTGCTGATCAGGGCTTTTTCGTAGTTGTCGGCCTCCTGACTGCCTCTGTACCAACCAACCCCAAGAACGCCGACGACCGCCGCCACAGCAGCCAATGGCGCAAGCACCGCGGCAACTCGCAGCGCCGATGTGCCTGCACTTGTGCCGATTTCCAGCAGATTGTGAGCGGCGTCACGGAAATTGCCCTCGGCGAGAGCATTCCCCAACTCGAGAACGTTTTCACGAGCGCTTTTAGTAGCAAGGCTGAACCTAGACGTTTCCGCGCCCAGCCCTTTAATTTTCTGGCGTGCGGCGTCGATATCGGCTGAGTAGGTCCGAAACTCATCGTCTCCGATATTCCCCAACTTCCGATGTTGACTCAGTTTTTCCTGCTGATCGTCCAGCTTTTGCAGCGCTGCCAACGCGGGATTGATTTTGCCCAACAATGCCTGCAAGCCTTCGCTCTGCGCGCCGACGGCTGCCGCGGCGCCCTTGGCAGCTTTTGCACCCTGCTGATTGGTCCCTACGAGCGCATCAGATGCCTCTTGCAGACGCCTTTGCAGTGCAGCCAAGCTCGCGGTCGAAGAACGACCAGCCTCCATGGCAACACTAGTCTCGCCGACGCGGGTGGTCAGCTGCTGGTAATACTCGCTGTTCTGCAGCGAAGCCTTGGCGACTTCCAGGAGGCGCGCCTTTGCATCCGCCGTTGCCTGTGCGGCCTTGGCCTGGGCTGCCGTCAGCTTGTCAGCTGAATCAGCGGTCTGCATGAATCCTTCAGACACGCCATCGGCAGCTTTTTCGGCCTTCGCGCCGGCCTGGGTGAGCCTGTCCAGATCAGTTGCGGCCTGAGCGGCCTGGCTTGAGTCCACCTCAAGACCCAACTGTGCGATGGTCCCCGACATGATTACTCCGCTATTTCGATTCGCTCATGACGAGCAACGCTTCGGCCTCCAGCACTCGAAGGTCCGGGAATAGCCGTGCAGTCTGTTTTTTACTGAGTCCGAGAAAAGCGGTCACCGCGCTGATAGCGCCGTAGTCCAGGCCTACCGCACCGCCCATGCCAACGCGCCACTGGGTAGACATGGCGTTGAAGGTCAGAAACGCCGGCCAGACGTCAGGCAACACCTCGAACGTTTCGTCGGGGATATCGGCCCGGGTCATGCCGAATGCCGCCAGATGCTCATCCGAAGGGCCTGGCTCGTACATCAATCGGGCGACCGCTGTCAGTTTCCCAATCGAGTGACCGAGAAGGCTTTCTGGTACGCAGCGATGATGGCGTCGGCGGCGCCTGCAGAGGTCTCCACCAGGGCATGAATGGCGTCAGGAGTGAACTTGTCTTCGAAGCCCCAGCCCACTACCAACGCACTCACCTGCTCAATCTGCCGTTCGATGGAGGCATCCGTGATGTCGATGAAAGTGATGTCGTGTCCGTTCTTCCGAAAGCGATCCTCATCCTCCTTGGCCGCCTGCTGCCAGCCGGCGAACAGCTTCGCCAGTTCCTTTCGGTCTCGGTACTTGAACTCGAACGGCACCTTGATCGTGCTGCCGCCGACCCGGGGAATGTCCACGTCTGCTTTGAACGTGGGGTTCTGGGCAATCTTGAATCTGGTCGCCATGGGTCACACCACCTGATAGCGCGTCGGACGTGAAGCCAGCGACAGGGTGATGGCGCGGGTCATGACGTTGTTGCGCGAGAGCGTTGGCGTGGCGGAAATCGATATGTAAGCGTTGTAATAGATCACCGACCCGTTTGGCAGGATCAGACGCACCACCCGCGTCTCCTTGGCCTCGTCAGCGGCCTCACAGACGGGAACATAGGCCTGGGCAGGATCATCAGCGACCGTGATGGTCATGCTGATCGGCGACTTGGTGGTCGGCATCTGCCGATCATCATCCTCCTCAAGAAAGCCGAAGGTCGTGAATTGCTGATCGCCGCCGCTCGTTGCCACCTCGGTAATCTGACTGAGTTGAGCCCATGCGCTGACCGCACGTACCGAGCCCGCACCCGCGCCTGGTGTATAGACGGCCTCTCTAGAGGTATCGATGCCCAACAGCTCGAACGTGCCCTCATCGGCCTTTGCAATGCGCGCCACTTTATCGTTCAGGCGGGTCCAGCCAGATGTGACCACTACGACGTTACCTATGACCAGGTCATGGGCCTCGGCGGTGGCCACCGCCGGGTTGGCGTTGCTGACAGCGGTCACCGGTGTGACAGGGCCAAAATTCGCCGCAATCGACATGACCGCGCCGTTGGGTAGTGTAAAAGCCATTGGGGTTACCTCATCGCAGAAATGACAAACCCCGCGCTTGGCGGGGTTCAGGCGTTGACCGGTGGACTTATGCGTGGTCAGCGCGATATTGGAAGGACGCAGACACCGTGAGCGTAGTGTTGTCGGTGATCGGCGGACCGGGCTCGACTGGCGTCAGTACCAGCACCTCAAAGTCGCCTTCCCTGAGCCGCAGAAAGGCCGGAAACAACTCCTCAAGTTCGTCGACGAGCCCTTCGGCGTCGCCGGTACCGTTGCCTGATGGGCTGACGATGCTGATCTGGATGACCCCGGTATAAACCCGATCCTCTCCTTTCAGTGTTTGGGTGTTGGTGCCGGCCGGGAGGGTGAATATTCGCAGGTACGTCTCGTCCGCAACGGATTCGAATCCGACGCCTTCGTAAGCGATGCGCAGATTGCGCTCGCCCGCCCAGCTTGCCAGGCGCGTCTCGAACAGCTGGCGAATGATCTTGTGGCTCATAGTTGATGCTTCCTGATGGCGTCCAGGACGATTTGCTGAAATCTTGCAATCGTCACCCTCACCATCCCGGATGGCGATTGCTGAGAATGTCCAAATTCCAAAGGGATGGCGTAGGGCAGTGAGTTGGTGATAAATGCCGTGTCGCCTGCCTTGAACTCGATCGCGCCGCCGACGATGCGCGCGGTGGACTTGCTGCCGCTCGGGTCGACCTCTTCCGTGGTGCTGGTATCGGGGCTGCCGATGCTGAACATCCAGTTGCCGCGGAACCGGCCCCCGATGTAGCCCTGCCCGGCCACCAGGCCGTTCACGTTGAAGTTCTGGACGCGCTCGGCCTTGGTCAGCGGCTTGGCGTACTTCACGCCCCTGCGCAATTTGCCGGACCTGGTGAAGTTGCTGTCATCCAGATTGATCAAGGTATTGCGCACGGCGACTTTGAAGTCGTAGTCATCGGCCGCGCGAACGTTGGCCTCTCGATGCTTGATGTTCGCTGCCCAAATCTCAGGATTACCCACCGGCGACATCCGAATAACGCTGCTGCCAAGCTCGATGATGATCTCGCGCATGCTGGCGTTGATAGCCTCCTTCGCCCCCTCCCCGAACTGGGCAAGGCTCAAGGCGAAGCTGCCGGACTGCCCGGCCCCCGCGCGACTCACGATCGCACCTGCAACTCGTACAGCAGTGGGGTACCGGCCGGATTGACCTCTTTGAGTGGTGGAACGATGGACCAGGACTTGCCCTGCACGATCACTGTACTGAGCAACGTTGGGGCGCTCACCAGCCCACTCGCCGCGATCTTCAGTTTTTTGTCACCTACCCGGATCAGGCTGTTGGCCTGGAACTCCAGGCCGGTGAAATCAAGCAAAACCCCCTGCGCTACCTGCTCCGTCACTGTGTCCGGGCCCGTCTTGCCGGTGGATGGATCGTAGGCCCCCTTCTGCACTTCACGCAGCAAGACCGGTTGACCGAACTGCGCGAGCAATCTCAGCGTGGCGGCAGCCGCGCGGTCGTAGAGCTCGTTCATGGGTCATGCCCTCACCGCAAAGAGCGCGCGCCGGCAGAGGTAATCGGCGAATTGCGTCGCGCTGGGCCTGTCTGGCGCTGCAGGCAGGTGCCGTTTACTCGTGCCGGGAATGACGGCGTATTCGAGGTCGACAACGCCTTCCACGCGCTCGCGAGTCACTGCTCCTTTGCGCTGCTCGATCGGGTCAACGTCATCGGTATGAATTTCGGCTGCCAATGCCATCTGGCCATAGCGAATCCGCGCGGGGAGGTAATGGTCGGGCCTGGTCTCCCCGGCGAGCGCCACGCCATGCCGGGGCCAGGCAAGTGCCTGGTCGGGTGAAGTCTTGCGGCCCTTCCATTGCATCCCATCCATCGCCAGCGCCGCGCGGCGCAGCAAAGCTTCCTGAGCGCCTACGTCAGCTGGAACCGTCACGCCAAATTTCACTGCGTACTCGGCGAAGTCGTCGGCGCTGGCGTAGCTTTCAGCCTCTGGCTTTGCGCTACCGTTCTCGATGATGAGCATGGTTAATCCCTCTGGTTCAGACGCTGAGCTTCGGCTTGGGGTCATTGGCATCCCCTTGCGCGGGCGCTGTGGTCGTCCTTTCCTTGGTCCCGGTGCGCTTGCCCCTTGTCTTTCGTTTACCTGGAGCGGATGTGACCGGAACCTTGCGGCTCTGTACTTCCACCTCAACGTCGGCAGCCGCATAGGCCACTTCAATTTCCGGGTAATCGCCAATGATCACGACTTTGCTCACGCCACGCTCAACCGAGCGAAACAGATCAGGGTTGCGATAGCGCTTGCCCGAGTCGAATCCATCGAGCTGGTTGGTGTAAATCAGTTCCATGTTGCTCTCCAAGGCGCTCACTTCGCGCCGCGCCATGATCCCAAGCGTTATTCGCCGTCAGACTCTTCACCACCGCCTGCGCCAGCGCCTGCACCACCCTCGCCCTCGCCGCCACCGCCCCCTTCTACCGGTGGAGGCGCCACCAGCTTGATCATCACGCCCGCCGTCACCTTGTTGCTGCCGGCATGCTTGGTCCAGTTCGCAGCAGAACCGACGGCGGCCAGCGTCGGGTTGGCGCCGCCGGTGTCGGCCTTCCAGCTGTAGCCCAGTACATCGATGTTCACCGTGCCTTCTGCGCGGTAGCCGATGCTCAGGTTTTCCTCGTCGTTGACCTCGTAAGAGCGAAAGCCCGGCGCCTGGGATTCAGTGATCGACACGGCGTTGGGCAGCAGACCGAAGATCACGTCCGCCGGCGCGGTATCCGTCACCAGAACAGGTTTGCCCAAGGTGCCCGGCAAGCCGCCATAGATCACCACACCGGCCTCTTCGTAGATCTTGCTGGTGATGGCCTCATCGACGATGTCGAAATAGGCGCTCGAGTGCATGACCCACAGTGCGATACGCCCGAACTTGTCACCAAATTTGCGCATGCCGCGGGTGAGGGTCTTCTTGCCATCCGTCTCGATGTTGGCTTCTACGACCATGGCAGCGTTGGAGCCAATGGCCGCACGCAACGCGGCGGTCGCGTAGTGAATGAACCCTTCAAGGGTGGCGTCGGCTACATCGGCGCCGACAATCTGCGAGAACTCTTCCACCGGCCGACCACGGCGTTTGAACGCCTCTTCCGTGGTCTGGTACGGGCCGTATTTCCATGGCGCCTTCACGCCCACCGCTTCGCTGGCAGTAATCTTCTTAGCGGCCACCTTGCCATCGGAGTTGACGTCGCGATGCTCAAGGGAGCCGTTGAGCTTGTAGAGCGCGCGTTTGCGGAAATCGCCTTCCACGAGTTCGTTGTCCAGCACCATCGCGCCGTTGGACGATGCGTTGAACACGTCCAGGTTGTCCTGGACCCGTTCCAGGTAAGCGGTCTGCGCCTCATCGTTGTAGATGATCAGGTCGCTGTTAACGGTTGTAGCCATGGGTCAATCCCCTCACTTGGGCAATTGCAGGTATGCGGTTTGGCCGTGCTTGCGCTGGTAGTCGCGCTTTTGCTCAGCGGTCATTTCGGAGCGCTTGAATGCAGCCTTGCCGCTACCCCCGCCCGGGGCATATGTGCCTGAGGCCCTGGGCCACAGATGAGGTGCGCTTTCGCGCAAGGACTCCGCCCATTCGAGAGGAGTCAAAGGTGTCTTGCCGTCCTTGCCGAGAATGGCCTGGCCATCCTGGTCGACGGCAACCGCTTCTCCGTCTTCATTCAAAGTGAACTGCCCTCTGGCCCGCAGAATCAGATCGTCCGTAGCTTCGGGCAATGCGCCCGCCTTGATTGCAGCGGCGCGAATGGAGTCACCTAGGACCTTGTCCCGGAACTTGTTGGCGAACGCCTCGGACTTTTCAGCCCGCGTCCTTTCTTCGGCCAGCTGCTTCTCGAACGATCCACGCAGGCGCTCGGTGCGCTTGTCGAAGACTTCATCGATTTTCCCTTCTGTCAGCAGCTTGGTCTCCTCGTCTTCGCCAGCCTTGGCGAGCAACCCCTTCACAGCATCGATGTCGATGCCTTCGAATTGGGTTTCGAAGTGAGTCAGCTTGGTAGTGCTGTCCTTAAGTTTGCCCAGCAGCTCCGTGTTTTTGCTTTTCAGTCCAGAAACTGAAGCTTCAACAGCAGTCGCGATTGCGGCCTTGATTGCCGGGTCTTCCAGGTCGATTTCGTTTTCTTCCGCCACGTTTGTGCACCCCTTGGGTCTGGATTGCCCGCTTCGCGGGCATTAAAAAACCCCGCGAAAGCGAGGCTTGGAGGAAATGAGTATTCACCCTGCTGGCTGCTGGTGTGTATTGATCTGGGTAGAATGAAGTCAATCTGCCAACACAACTAATGGAGTAGTTCTCACAAATGAAGCTGGAAACGATCAAACGCTACGCTCGTAAGGGTTATGTCAAAGCAGCCGGTCTCATCGCTCTTATCGCAAGCATCGCAACAATCTACGGAGTCATTCATCCCTCAGGTCCTGAACGGAATCCAGCGTTCCTGGGGCGTTGGGAGAGCAACTATCAATATCCGGTCCCAGGTGGGACGTTCACTTTCGATGGTGTCACTGAATATTTTCGAAATGGTAACTACAACGTAAACGGAACATTTGAATTCTCTGGCGATGCAGCTGGCAAACCCTTTTCTGCAATAGTGCTTGCACGCGGCGTAGGTACCTGGACAGCTAGCGAAGAATTCCTGACCTTCACATTGACTGGTTTACGTACAGAGCCCGGAAGGTACAAGAGCGGCGAATTCGACATGCCGATTCCCTTGCTGGAAAAGCTTACCGGGATTTCCCTTCCAGACTTGAACACCCACTACCTACCTGGCAGCTCTGATGAGTTGAAAATCATCTCGCAAGAGCAGCAACGGATCGTGCTCCAAGGCAAAGATCCTGCTGGAAATCCATTCTTAGTAGTAAGCACTCGACATCCTTGAGGTCACGGGGACGGATTAGCTGATGCCCGCTTGTTCAAACGCCAATGGCTCTAAAGCCTTCATTTGCTTCAAGGTCAGTGGTTGAAAGTTTCGATCCAGCTGCAGCTCAGCAAACCGCTTCACACTCAACCCACCGTCCCGGAACAGCTTCGCCCGGACAGGGCCAATCGCAACGTCCTGGAACGCCGCTGGCTGCAGCTGGAGCCAGTGGTAGTAGTCGAGACCGGCACTGGCCTGTCCAGGTCCGGCGGCCCCCACCGATGCTCGCGTGGCCCCGCTCGCGAACATCTCACTGAGTGTGGTCAGCAAAATGAACGTCGTCCTGCAATTCGGATGAAACGGTGGTCGCGGCCCGGCGTTGACTGCAAATCGACGCTTATCCATCGACCGGCATAGCTGGCTGGTTTTGCTGTCCAGCGTGGCGACCATTTGAACCTCGGTCACCACGTCGGTATTAGCCTTGGCCACCTCCATGCGTGCCTGCGATGACACATGCTGAATCGCCGTGTGCACGATGGTGCTGGCGTTGCGTTGGGTCGTCGCCAGAATGCCGTCTTTGTACCCGGCTCCGGCTGTGCCGCGAATGTTGCGGATGATCTGGAAGTTTGTCTGACCTTCGAAGAACCCCTGCCGAATGGCACCGGTGACGCGCTCGCGCTCCGCACGGGTCCAGCCTTTGATGAACGACGTCAGCAGCTTGCCGCCGGCTGTCCCGCGCACGCTTAACGGACTGGTCAGCACTGCTGCCCGGATGCTGGCAGCTGTCGGCATCCCTACTTCGATCGAAACGCCGACGGGAACCGCTCGGTTCAGGCTGACGACTTCAAACTGTGCCTCGTAGAGGGCGATGTCGACCAGGTCGAGGTTCAACTGGGCGCCGTAGCGATCGAAGATGCCCAACAGCAAGCTGTCGACCTCTTCAAGCAGCGCCTCCAGTCGCTTTGCGTTGTACTCGGTCAGGTCCGACCGGGCGAGCCGGTCACGGATGGACCGATCGATTTCCTTGAGGAATGGGACGAACTTGCCCACCTCCCCAGCTTTGAGCTTTTCGAGAAAGACTGCGTGCCGAATAGTGGCGTCATAGATCGCCTGTTCTACCGTCATCGGCTCAGTCCTCGTCATCAAGTGCCAAGCCGTCACCCTGCTCTTGCAACTCACTGTCAATCTGCAGATCCGTGCGCTCAGGTGCTATCAGCCCGAGTTTGCGCAGGTAGGTTCGAAGGTCAGCTTTCGCGATTCCTCCGCTCTGCCAGAGGTTGACCAGCGCGGCGATCATCTGTGGCTCGGCTGTGAGCTCCACGAATTCCTGGTTGATCTGATAGGCGACCTGCCGCTCAGAGACGCCCATGTAGGCGCGGCACCACGTCAAGGCCTGGGTATAAGCCTCGCTGACGTTCGCCACGCACCCGGCCAGGACGGACGTCGACGCAGAATGATCGCCGCGTGCTTCGGTCGCTGTTTTTGCAGCCAGGGATGCCACGACCATCCGCGCACCGAGCTCGATCATCATCTGGTTTTTGTCGGCCATGGCCTCCTTGACCAACGTGTTTGGCAGCGGCTGCGCATAACCGAACTCACCGCCCGCAGGCAGCATCATCGGCGCTCGGGAACCGACATAAATGCCGTTCTTTTCCATCCAGTCGCGCCATTGCTCATCCAGCCCGGCGATCCATGGCTGGGCCTGGCCACACCAGAACACGCTGTCTTCGTAATCGGCGCTGTTCCGGTAATGGCCAAGGTTGATCATCGCGATGTCGTAGAGCGGTGACTCATCGACGCTCGGGTCGTTGTTCTGGGCGCCAACAAAGGTGAACGGGATCTCCCGTAGCCGACCCGTCACGCCCTCAGGCTTGAACTGCTGAACGATTGCCAACGGCCCACCGCCCTTGGGCCCTGACCGGCGCCACACACGACAAACAAAGCCGTCCTCCTCCAGCGCCAGCTCACGGTACTGCTCAATGGTCTTGCAGCCGAATCCGTCAGCGACCTCGGGCGCTTCGCGCAGAACCACCATGGTCAGCACGCTGTGGCCATTCACCATGCCGGTGCGCCAGTTGATGATGTCTTCGGCGCAGTAGGACAGGATCACCGAGTGACCACTGATGCCATCGTCCTGGTGGTAGTCGACGTACAGCCCGTGTCGCCCCGCCTCGAGCACTTTCTCCAGCGTGCCCTGCGAGTGCTGGTAAATGCTCACACCGGAGCCGTTGGCGTTGTCCTGCAAGTACTCGAGCTTTTTGGGCACCGTCAGCGTTGGGTCTTTGTGAAACGCCAAGCCGAGCAAACCATTGCGGGTATGACCGGTGGCGTTCTTGAACACTGCCCGCTCGCGATACGCCTTGTTCCGATCTTGGTTCTCCGGCGATTTGTCATGCGCATTGATGTACGGCAGCCGGGACACAACCCTGTGCTGACCGGCGCAGACTTCGCGGACAGTCGCCCAGCGGTCCAGCACTGCCACGTACTCGGGCCGCTTGAAGGAGACGTCGTTGCTCATCGGGCGTATCCCATTTTGATTGCGGTGACCGGCTTGATGATCGGGTACTCGCGATGGATGAAATAACCGCCGCCGTCGTTGGCGTGGTCGTTGCCCTGAGTCTTGTCCGGCTCACCATTGGGCGCCCAGATCTGTTGCTCCAGGCCATCAGCGTATGTCGGGCACCTGAACGGGTTGACCAGGTACCGACGCTCGCCCTGCGCGTTGCAGAACATGGCGTTCATGGCGTTGATCCGGTCCTTGACCGGCGGGTTAGCCGCCGGGGCGATGACCACGAAGCCTGCCTGCTTGAGCATGGCGATGTCGGTCATGCTGGCGTTCACCGACTTACGAGAGTCGCCGGACGCGTCCGGATAGATGCGGATTTCGCAGCTCTTTTCGAAGTTCGTTCCGTTGTGTCGCCAGTAGCGCTCCTTGATGCGGCGGACCATGTCCGGCGTGTCGTAGCCATCGATCAGCTCGTCGACTGCCCTGGGCAATCCTTGATCACGCTTCACATGGGTGATGGCAGCCATCTTCCCGACGTTGAAATCCATCCCGATAAACAACGGCTCGCCTGGCTGGACAGTGTCAAAGCACTGGTTCAGCTTGCGGTCATACGCGTGGTAGATCGATCCCGACGTCAGGTTGACGAACTGGCCATTCAGATAAGCGCGGATCAACTGCTCGGGGTATGACTCCATCAGCGAGGGGATGTAGTCGTCCGGCAGGTTCAACTCATTGTCGAACGTGCTGGCCTGCACCAGCCCATACATGGCGGCCAGCGCTGGCTTCTCGCGGAGCTGCTTCACGAACTGCTGAAAGACGAACTTGAACCCCTCGGGAGTCGTCGTCACGTCGACGCCGTTCTTCAGGCCGGCGACCTTGTAACGCATCCGCGCGATGATCTTGCGCCAGGCATGCTGTGCTTTGAGCGATGGCAGCACGTCCAGCTCGTCGACCAACGCATGACCGATCTTGAAGCCGACGATGGTTTGCGGTTTCTCCATCGACCGGCAGATCGTCGTGCTGCGGTACTGCCGGCCGCTGTAGAAATCGACCTCTTTGTCGCTTTCTTTCGTCCGGACCCGCAGGCCCCAGTCGTAGGCGACTTCCTCGATCGTGGGGAAGAAAATGTCGCGGATCTGCGGATAGGTGGGCGCGAAGTACCCCGAGTTGATGCCGGGCCATTCCCAGACGTGCTTGCAGAGGGCTGCACAGCCCACCCACGTCTTGCCAGAACCAAAGCCTGCAACAAACCCCCTGAACTTGTTCTGCAGCTGGAGAAATTCAGCCTGGGGGACATTCAGGCTCGGCATCCTGCTTCCTCGCGTCAATCACATGAACCGCCACCGAAGTCGGGACCACGGTCTGTTCGTCAGCATCGGCTTTCTTCTGCCGGTTGACGAACATGTCGCCCGCCTCTTTCGCCGCCTGCTCGAGCACCTGCAGCGCCAGTGGCAGGTTGCGCATGTTCTCAGCCTTCTCGACGATTCTGCCCAGCGCCCGCAAGCGAAACGCTCGGTTGGCGATCGGTATGTCGGCGGTCTCCTCGCGGAATCGCTTGCGGGTGTCTTCGAACAGCGTCACCCAACGCTTCGCCAGATCGCGCCCGGCGCGTTTGGTAGGGTCATAGGATTCGCACTTCTGCCGCGTCACCTCAACGCCGAATTCCTCTCGGACGGCGGCCGACACCTGCGAGGGCGTATCGAAGCAGGCCAGGGCCTGAACGATAAAGGCTTTCACCTCATTGCTCAGGGCTGCCATGGGCTGGATTCCGTCTTGGGTCTGTCAGGGGTCAGGCAGACTTGAGTAGACAGGTTCCGCACGCCCTCGAAATGTTCAATGTCCCCACCTCAGCGGGTTTATTTGCAGCGTCCACCATGGCCTGAACTTCGGCGCTCGCCCCATAGCGGCGGACGACGCCGACGAACTCTTCGACATCGTGGCTTTGCAGCTTGAGCTTCGGAGTGCCTTCCTTCGTGAAGGCAGGCTGACCGTATTTGTCCGTGCCGTGAGCCAGGTGATACAGCTCGTGCTCGACGAGCGCGCAGAATTCGACATCGCTGCAGTTCGAGCAATAGTCGGCAGCCAGGGTGATGATGAAGGTTGGTACACGCCCAAACCAATCGAGCATCTGCTGCTCCATCCGTGCCTTCTGCCAACCGCCTGCGCGAAAGGCCACCTGCTCGGCCTGCCCCAAGACCTGGCGACCGGCCTTCTCGAAGCTGGATGAAGCCCACATTACTGCGATGTCGGCGTCGATCAGGTGGGCGTAGTCTGGGTTGTGGATGTTGCCTACTTCACTGACGATGGCCGTTTGTATCCAATCCCATACGGCAGGAGCCGGCTCAACTCGGAGGCAGTGAAGAGGCGACGCATCAAATTCGACTAAAAAATCAGGTGATTTGGGTCGTATCATCTGATCGAACCTTCAGATTCGAAGCCAGCAGTCGGAAAGCTTGCCGACAACTCTCGCTTGAATGAATATCTCGCCCCTTAAGCCGCGCGCCGAGGCAGTAAATGAGCAAGGAACCAGGATGGAACGACCCTACGACGACTTTCAGCACATCAGGTCGCTGATTGAGCAGTTTCTTGGAAGGCGGACGATAAGATCTGCGCTGAGCGTGATCCGAGCGAATGAAATAACAGGCTGGGAAATATGGCTGCAAGTGGAGTTTGCTCGATTCCTTGCAGAGCATCCCGACGAGCCGGAGTGGAAAAGAGAAGTCCGCTTTGAGTTCGATTACCGCAGGGAAAAAAACAGCTGGTATTTGAAGCCCGATTTTCTCATAAGAAAAAAAGGAGCAGCCGTGGATAGGTACATGGCTCTTGAGATTAAACAGCACAGTCAACTTGGTAGCTGCATGTCCAACATGATTATAGACTTGGCCAAGGTACGGAGGATCAGGAAGTCGGAAGTCGACTTACGGTCATATTGGGCGCTGGGAATATTCCAGGCTGATGCTCAAGACGACATTAGAGGCATCATCGAAACCAAACTCGAGGAACACGGTTTGCCTATTCATTGGGGCTTGATGACCCATAACAGAATCGGCAAAACCGGTTTCAAATACGCTCTGTTATCTGGTGTGGCCTTCTAGCACGCCAGGCTGATCCTTTCTCCTATGCCCCAACACGCCTACAACGCTCGTTGGGGACCTTCCACGGCTCATTGAAAATTGGCGCATAATCAGATATCCGGCCATGAGGCCTCGCGATTGGCGATCTCGGATACCACGCGTTTACATAGATAGTGCCCACCCAAATGGTGAAACCGATCAGCCGGATCGACGCACTCGATCCACTTCCCCAAGCTCTGTGCCAAGGCGCGGATCGCGAAGGCACTGCTCGCACTTCAACTTCAAGCAGATCCAGCGCTTCACCTTGGGCCAGTATGCGACCACGAACATGTGCCTGACCCCTGCCAGCCCCAGGGACACATGCAGCGTAAGCCCAGCATTGTTCAATCCAAGATGAATGCCCTGGCTGCAGCTCATCACGGCAAAGGCGCTGACGGCGATGGCCGAATAGATCAACTTGCCAACAATCCCGTCTCGAACCCTTCCGCTCAGCACGCACCAGGTAGCCCAAAACGCGATCAGACCACAGGCGATGGAGTTGATCAGCTGAACGCTCATGGTGGATTACCTCCCCCGAACCGCTGGCGAATCAGCGCCCAGAGATCGGCAGCCCTGATGGTGCGGTTTATAGCCGCCATGAGCGATCCGCCGAAGGCGCCGAGTAGAAAGCCGACCCCAGCCACATCGCTCGGATCGGCAACGTCCAGACGGTCACACACAATGCCGGTCAGATAGAACGCGCACGCGATACCGGTAACGAGAAAGATCACCCACGACCAGATGTCTTTGAGGTCATCCTTGTGCCACCAGCTCGCAACGATGGCCCCAACCAGCCCCGCGATCAGCCAATCAAGCTTATCGAGCAGGCGGTGAAAGAACTCCATGTGCGACTCCGATGACGGGCACTAATAGATGACCCAGTCCAATAACCAAAGAGCTGATGAACCGTGACAGGGTAGTCACACCTCATCCACGGATGCCGCTCTCTGCTCCTGGAGCGTCAGCTCCCCTTGCCTGCGCGGATTTCCGCACATCCAGCAGGAGCAAACCTTGCCATGGTTGGCGAATATGCCAGCGGACCTTGCGGTGGCATCCCACGTCTTCGTCTTCATGACTTCGTGGAATTTCGATTTGATGCGGCGCGTATCGTGTCGTCGTTGAGCTCTCGACATATCAGCCTCCAATAGCCAGATATGACGAAGCCCCGGCAGATTTCTCTGGCGAGGCTTACGACGCACTCCTACACACGCAGGAATGACAGGATGGATATATATTGGCTCATTGGCTCATTCACGGTCAAGCGACATCTGGCACCAACAGGTCCTCACCCTCCAGAATGTGCTGCGCCTCGGTCAATGCATGGTCCACACAAGTCTCTAGCGCCCTGCGGATATCCCGCCGCCAGCGCTCCTGGGTCTTGATCGGATGGGGATCATCAGTCCAGTTGTCCATCTCGTACCATGCCGCCGGCAAGACGTTTGTACTGCGCTTGCCCTCCACGCCTGCAAGTTTGGGCATTGCCCACGTAACGATCGCGCAGTGACGGAACCGGTCAGGCGCCGAAGATTGATATGACCGGGTGATCTCAGCAATCGCCGCATGCTTGCGATCGGTGTGAGTCGAATATTTCGCAACGAGTATTCGCCAGTGCGCCGGGGCCAGGTTCTTATGCAGCCGGCTGAACACCATGCAGTCGACGAGAAAGGCAGCCTCCTTGCCCACGACCTCACCGCTTTGCCGTGCGCCTTGAATCTTTGGCTCGAAGTCACAGCCCCCGGCACTATTGATTGTCTCGGCTGCGAGAGCCCGCACCACTGCTGATACTACGTTGCGATAGGTCATGCTGCTCTGCCCTTCAGCTGTCTGGTCTTGGCCCGGTACAGGGCCTTGATCGCCTTCAAATCTTCGATGGTGTAGCGCTTGGGCTCATTCGGGCCTTCCAGCCGATCGACACGCGCCTGACCAATTTTCACAATCAAGCGTTCTCGGTAGCCCTGCGCGACCGTCCTGCCCTTGGCAGCGTATTTGCCTGACCCGCCGTTGCAGGTCTTCAGCTGCTTGTGGCAGTTGTCCTCATCGAACCGGAGCTCGGGATAGGCGCCGCGACTGAGGAAGTGCCCTGCATCCCACTTGCCGCCGGTAAGCCAGGCGTCATCGGTGCCGTAGCTGCCGCAGCAAATGCACGGCAGCTCCTTGTCCCGCTCGCGGATGAACCGGTTAAATTCGATCTGAGCCTCTTTCGTGAACTCGCAAACCGACTTCAGCTTATCCTTGCGAACCTTGATCTCCTGGCGCTCGATCTGATCCAGCGCCTTGCGCACCTTCTCCTGATTGGCTGGGGCGATGGCCAGGCCGCACTGGTAGCTGCAGACTTTCTGGCCAAGACGTTGGGGGACGAATTGAACCGCGCACGCCGGATTGATGCAGCGTTTCTGGCGGCGTGCCGGAGGCGAATTTGTCACTGCCTCACCCATCACAGCCAACGCCCGAGCTGCATCACAAGTGGCTGGGAGTGATAACCGTGCTCGAGCGTGGTGCCCGAGGTTCTGGCGAGGGCCTTTGTGAGCTCAGTCATAGCGCCCGCCCCAACGGTCCTTCTGCGTCCACCGCACCTGGTGCTCGGCGCCGAACGCAGCAACCCACTCGATCAGCTCGGCGCACTGCTTGACGCCTAGCTTGCTGGTGCGCTCGTAGATCACGTCAAAACCATTACCATCGACTGCGGGAATCATCTGCGGCTGCTCACCTGACTCCCGAAGCCAGGCGGCTGTCAGCAGGCGCTTCCAGATCAGGACGTCCCACTTCCTGCCCGCGTGGTCGACCTGCCGGGCAATGTCGGTGAGCATCGCGTGCAACGCGCGGTTCTGGTCAGAACTGCGATCCAGATCCTCGATGACAATCTTCTTCGGCTTCGAGAAATCCGTTCCGTGGAGGACGCCCATCAGCCGGCAGGTATCGTCAAGACCTCGCATGACGATTTCAGTCATGGCCGCCCTCCGTCCCTCGCGCAGATTCCCAAGTGAACAACACAAGCTTCCCGCCGTTCTCACGCAGACGGTCTACGACCCGGTCCCCCATGAACGTGGGCAGCTCTTCTTTGCTGCGGTTAGAAACCACGATCGTGGGCTTCATCGCCTCGTAACGGGAGTTGATCACTTCGAACATCACGGTCCGCTCGAACTCGGTCACGTTTTGCACACCGACTTCGTCGAGAATCAGCAGATCCGGGGCCTCGAACAGCTTGTAGGCCTGCACTTCGGTGTGCGAGCTGTCATTGCTGAAGGTTGCCTTCACGTGTCGAACAACTGAGCTGGCGGTGACGTACAAGGCCGCCAGGCCGAACTGACGCATGATGTAATTGCCAATGGCTGCCGCCAGATGGGTCTTGCCGGTACCGACAGTCCCGAGCAGCATCAGGCTCCGCCCCATTCGGGCGTGTGCCGGGAAATTCACGGCATAGTCTGAGCAGATGTTCAGTGCGCGGGCTTGCCCTTCCCCACCGGTGCGATATCCCTCCAATGAGCGGTCAGCGAAGCGACGCGGGATGCACGCGCGGCCGACCCGCCCTTCGATTGACCGGCGCACGTTGTCGCGCAACATCGCCTGCTGCTCGATCCGCGTGTCTTCAGCGCGCTTGTCCTCGCTGCAGTGACTGCAGCCCTTCCAGGATGCCGCCCGGGATCTTCCCAGGCCGGTCAGGTGATCGGTGTAATCGCCGTGCACGGGACAGGTTCGTCGCTCGGACTTGAGCACCTGACCCAGCGTCCCGACCAGGCTCACGACCTCAGATGCGATACGAGCCATCGGCGTTCATCTCCCCAAGGTTGGCGGTGTGATCGATGTGAGCCAGGCCGGTATGGCGCGACGGCGTGTGGTTGGCTTGGCTCGCGTGGCTGGCGAAGCGGCGGGTGATCCATTCCACTTCAAAACCTTGCCAGCCGCTGTCGACGGCGATGCTCAGCGCCTGCTCCGCGGAAATCCCAAACGCCTTGCAGCGCTCAAGCTTCGCGGTCAGGGTCGACCAGATCCGAGCAGTGATCGGCGCCCTCTTCGCCTTGCGCAACGCCAGGTAGTCGTCCAGCAACGGTTCGGGGATCTGGAGCGGATTGTTGGCGAGCATGTCGCGCTTGCCGAAGGGTTTCTTGCGCTCGGGTTTTGCTGCGGCTGGCTGCCGTGGGGGGTAAGTAACCTCTTCCGAAGGAAGAGTTACTTTGGGGGTTTGTTTCTTGGAATAGAGATGGGAGTCGTCGGTTTTGGTCTGACTCGCGAAAGGTACGACTCGGCCCGTTTGATCCGAGTCAGACCGGATGGTCCGACTCGGACGTTCGACAAAAACCCACTCTTTCGGGTCGCAAATACCGATATCGCCGCGCGATCCGCCCTCACGGTAAATAACCCGGCGCTTGAGCAAACGGCTGATCGCCCTGGAGGCGACATCAGGGTGCAAGTTTGTGGCCTTGGCGACCTCTACCGCTTTGATGCGCAGCGCACCCGCCTGGAAGTTGATGGTGGCTTTGGCGATGAACAGCGCGACCTTCAGTTCGCGACCGGCCAGGTCGATCGCCATCAGGGCATCCATCAGCTCGTTGTCCATTCGGGTGAACCCTCGGGACTTGTCAAATGCGAAAACGTTGGTCATCATTTCCCCCGTTGTAGCGAATTGAAGAAACCACCCTGGCCGGTGGTTTTTTTATGTCTGGATTTCAGGAAACCGCTCTCAATCGGCTGGAACTCATCAGCTGCTCGGCCTTACGTCCCAGCTCACCCGCACGCGCCTCGACCTGACGGCACTGCTCGGCAAACGCCGGCAGGTGCGGAAGGTCCTGCTCACACATCACTTGGTCATCGAACACTTCGCTACCGGTGTCGATAACATCGCCCAGCGCCCGAATAAGCGCGCCGAAGCTCCTGTTTGCGCATACGTCGTTCCCCAGATGGCGAGCACCAATGAGCCCGTGACGGCTGGCAAGCTCATTGATGCAGTGGTCGCGGTACTCCGGATCAAGTGCATCCACCCAAGCCTCCTCTAGCCACGTAGGAAGGTCGCTCTCAGCAGCGAGCCAGCGCTGCACACGCTTAAGCCAACGCCCCGTCGCTTTCAAAAAGGCGCTTACGTCATTGGTTTGATTCAGGGCGTCGAGATCGGGTACGTCTTTGGCGATCGCCTTCCCCGCGCAGGACGAATGCAACTGGCGGCAGAGCGCTTGGGCAAAATCGTCTTGGCTCATGCTGGTCCGGGCGATTTGATTCTGCGCGTGAGCAATCAGCACCTGGTCTCTGGTCTGAACTGCTTGTCTTGGACTGGACGTTTCCATGGGGCTCTCTCAGTCGTATTCTGGGTTCTCGCAAATTCGCTGTGACCGATCAAGGACGCATCCATGACCGACTCTTCCGAATTGCAAGGCGAGACAACCGCCCTTCGTGGCTTTATGGGTGCCTTGGCATCCACCCTTCCCGTGTCGTCTCACATGAGGCTCTGGCCTGCGTTCGAGCAGAAGGCCAGTCAGTTATGTGATCAGTTGAGTCGTGAGGCTCTTCGCGGCTTTGAGCTGACAACAATTTCGCTCAGCACGAAAGCGCGGCTGATGATTACGCCGCTTGGCGGGCCTTCTTCCGCTGAGTCGAGCAATACAAATCGTCGATCGCGAGACCTACGGAGTAACGAGGGTCAGCAATCGTGCCCTGGCGAATGCGGAAGATCGTCGAGGTGTCGACGCTGCAGCGTTCTGCGATTTCGGCGTAGGAAAGCCCGGAAGCCCGGATCGCTTCCACTTTTTGCTGGTGGCTAACTTTTGTCATGGAAGGATTTCCTCTGTTGATGGAGCAATAATATATGCATAAATGCATTGGCGCAATTGCGGAACAGCATTTGCGATATGCGGCAGCGCGATTCATTATCTCGCCTATGCACAAACGCACTGTTCCTAAAGTCTTAAAAGAGCTCTTGGATCGTCAGGGAATCTCGCCAACCGAGCTTCACCGACGGACAGGGGTGCCCCAATCAACTATCTCCAGGATCCTCAGCGAGAAAATCGCGGACCCTGCGGACAAGCACATCTCCAAGATCGCTGAATATTTCCGTGTCAGTACGGATCAGCTGCGCGGCCGAGTAGATTTGGATGCGCCCTCAAAGGCAGATCAAAGAAGCGAATCAAATGCAGAAATCCCTGGGCCGTTTGATGTCAGGGATGACGTCACGCTTTTGGATGATGATGAGGTGTATGTGCCTTTCCTCAAGGAAGTGGAGCTGTCACCAGGAAGCGGGCGAACCGTTGTCCAGCAGTCCCATAAGCAAAAACTTCGTTTCGGAAAGATGACGCTCCGGCGTCAGAACGTTCAGCCTAGTGAGGCCGTGGGCGTCACAGTAAGCGGAAATAGCATGGAGCCGGTATTGCCGAACGGCAGCACCGTGGGGGTTGATCAAGGCGCAACTGCCATCGTTGACGGCAAGATGTACGCCCTTAACCATGGCGGGCAGCTTCGCGTGAAGATGCTGTATCGGATGCCCAAGGGTGGCATTAGATTGCGCAGCTATAACCGCGAAGAGCACCCAGACGAGGAATATACCGAGCAGGAAATGCTCCAGGACGAGCTCGTCATACTTGGCAAGGTGTTCTGGTACTCCGTCCTCGTCTGATCGCTGGCAAGATAGTAGACGCTAGGTGGACGAGGTCGGTGCTGGCTTGGTGGGTCGTGCTTAATGCAATAATTCATTCAGGGACGAAACGTGATCGACACCATCCTTCCTGATGCACAGGTTGACGATCTGCTGATCAGGGGTAAGGTTTTCTACCATATCCGATAGCCCGGCCCAGCGCCGGGCTTTTCGTATCTGCCCTTTCCGCTCCTACAGTCAATGCTTCTTAAGGCCGTCTACACAGCCCTTCCTAGCTGAAATCAGCGCGCCTCGCTCCTGCGATATTTATTCGATTATTTCGCGTTTTGGTGTTGCCAGGGACTTCCAGTCACATAGCCTCATTGCCTCCAAACCAAGACGAGCAACTGATATGAGCCAGGAACCAGTAATCCAGTCTCTTGTTTCAAGGGCTGTAAGCGAGCTTCCATTTACCGTGGAACATGAAGTGTTCGGCCCGAAGCGCATTCTTTTCAGGCTGACGCACAGCAACGGGCAGTCTGTATTGCTCAGTAGCGATCGGACGCAACTCTTCCGGACTGATGCATGCATCCCAACCATGACTGAGATATTCGCTTTGGCCGCCAATGTCAGGGGCTGGCCTATGTGATCTGGCAAACCCATGAGAAGCCCGCCAATGAGCGGGCTTTTTTGCGCCTGAAGGCAGCCAGCCTGCATGGTAAAATTTTGCGTCAATCACAAGGAGGTTAGAAATGCTCGGGAAAATTTTGATGGCGCTTGGTGCTTCCAGCTTTGCGCTTGGCTTCTTTGAGGCACAAACGGCTTTGAGCGGCTCGCACAAGGCGATTGAATCTGGATTGCTCATGATCATCGGGCTGCCGCTGGCGATCATAGGGGTGTTCGTGTGGCGAGCTTCTGTCAAAAAACGCCCAGCTTGCGCCGAACGCATAAAGAAACAGGCCACTGCCTGTAAGCACTGCAAGGCTGTGGTGGGGAACGCCTGAAATGAGGGCAATCATAATCGTTTTGCTAGGACTGATTATTTTTCCTGCTTGCGCTGATGATTCGGCAAAAAGCTTTCTCGTGAATCTGCGCGGGTCGGCTGCGAAGTGTGCGATTACGGGGTCAAGCGGGGCAACATCGGCTTTCCTGGTGGGCCGAGACCACGGAACCAGTAGCAAGAAATATCAGGCAGCTCTACAGCAGGCATACGCTGAAGCCAAGGCCTGCGTGGATGACGAAAAGCCGAAAATGAAGCCGCTTATTAAAGCGGAAATTGAAGATCATCCGGATCTTCGAGATGTCACGCTCGACGCTTACGCTAAATGGATGAGTTACATGGATTGGCTGAGCACTCCCCATGACTGGGCGACGGACAGTCGCGAGGAGGCCGCATTCGAGCAAGCTGCCAATCGGCTTCAGGCAGAGATGGATATCAGGTAGATCCTCCGAGCGCCAATAAGACCCGCCACTGAGCGGGTTTTTTTTGCCTTACGGAAAGTCATTATGCTGCCCAGCATATCCATGCATTATATTTTGCATTCGTGCATTGACAATAAATGCGTCGATGCATATTCTTAATCCATCGAGACGCCACTGTGAATCAGGAGGGCTTGAGAAGGCCTGCAGCTCTTTAGCGACACCACTTGCCGGATTACCACCGGCCCAGCTTCAAAGGCAGCGATGAATCGGCCTTGACGATTCAGAGGGGTGGCAACTGCCCCGGGTGCGCAGCGTAAAGCGCCAAGAACAGTTATCCAGCGGGAGAACAACCCGAAAGGCCCGCGGCTGGAAGAACAATGAGATTAACGGCCAAGCCGACGCCAGTAGCGGGGCTCGGCCGAAGAAGTCACTTTCGGCGGCCGCCACCATGGGAGCCGTCGCGAACCACCTGAGTTTCAAGATAGAGAGTGTCGCCCTCTCCGCGCTTGTCGCAGTGAGTGATGCCAAAGATTTCACTGATGCAGCTTGGCAACAGGCTGCATTGGGAAAACACCACCAGAAGGAACTTCAAGATGCTCGTACTCACCCGCCGTCCTGGCGAAACCATCCGCATCAACGACGACATCCAGATCACCGTGACCAAAATTCAAGGTCAGCAGGTCTGGATAGGGATCAGCGCGCCACAAGATGTATCGGTGCATCGGGAGGAAATTTACAACCGCATCCAGAAACAGCGCTCGGTGGTCACGCCACTTCGAGCTGGGTGAGGTCGGTATCGGCAACCGGCCGGTAACTCCCTTTTCCAATCGCATCGCTCATAACCCTGTCCGTTCACACTGGAGCCAGCCGCGCTCCAGCGCTGGACTGCGCAGCATTTTTTCCAGGAGGATTTATGTCACGCCATGCCACTGCCGTGCGCTTCATTGAACGCGCGCTGGGCGAATACGCAACAGCCCCCTGCCCCGACATGACCGCTGCTGCCGTGCAGATGGCGGTCGAGCTTTCCTACGCCCAAGGCGATATCAGCTGCGACGAGCACTCTGGCTACAGCGAACGCCGGCGGCGAATGGTTGCGCGGCATACGGCACCGGAGCGAAGGCTTCGTGCATGACCAGCGTTTACGCGGACAGCCCGCAAGCCAGGGAGGTGGAGAACCGCATGACCGCGGCCGCTTCTACGTCAGGCGCGGCAGACGACTGGTTCGCCGATGGGCCTGATGAATTCACCGAACGCTGCAAGGCTGCAGAAGCAAAACGGCTCGCGTCGCTGCCCGACCGACTCCGTCTCGCAATGGCTCAAATGGAATTGATCTGCTCAGCATAAGGAGGACTGATGAGCACACCGATCGTCAAATTGCTGGCCGATGACCAGCTGCAAGAACTACCGCCCAATCGCATCACCCTCGCTTTTACTCACCCCACATGGACCGGCGCGCTGTCACTGGCCTATGACGCCGGGATCGAAAACGTGCATGCCTGGAGCCAGCGGACTTGCCTATGTGGCGAGTGGACCGTTGCGTATGAGGTGCGAACATGACGCGCCAACAGCTGCGCCGGCTTTACGTCCTCAGAGGCAGCGTCGGCACCGTCCTTTTCCTCTCCCTTCTGATGCTGCTCAGCGCTTTGGCTGACCACATCACCCAATAAACCTCCTTGTTCAATCGCAGCGCCCGTATGGAGCGTGAGGAGTCGTCATGTCTGCACAAAACGTAGCGCCGGTGGCGCATCCCCAACATTTACATGCTCTGCCGCATGCCGCCACGAGCACCAGCGCGCTGGTCCTGGACGGCGACAGCCTCGACAAGATGATGCGTCTTGCTGACGTCATGGCGCAGGGTCGGGCGACACTGCCCAAGCACTTCAACGGAAATTCCGCCGACTGCCTGGCCGTCGTCATGCAGTCGATGCAATGGAAGATGAACCCCTTCGCCGTCGCGCAGAAAACACACCTGGTGAATGGCGTCCTCGGTTACGAAGCCCAGCTGGTGAACGCGGTCATCACCACCTGTGCGCCGGTGGTGGATCGGCTGCATTACGAATGGTTCGGGGCCTGGGACAAGGTCATCGGCAAGTTCGACATCAAGAAAAGCGACAAGGGCGAATACCGTGTTCCTGGCTGGAGGATGGTCGACGAAGAAGGCCTTGGGGTTAAGGTCTGGGCGACCTTCCGCGGCGAAGACGAGCCGCGAATTCTCGAGCTGTTGCTTGCTCAGGCCAGGACACGTAACAGCACCCTTTGGGCGGATGATCCGCGCCAGCAGCTTGCCTACCTGGCCACCAAGCGATGGTCTCGTCTGTATTGCCCGGACGTCATCCTCGGCGTTTACAGCCCCGACGAGCTGGAAGAACGCGCGCCGCGCGTTCGTGACGTTTCCCCGCCCCGCGAAGCAGAACCTGCAGGTCTGCCGCCCTACCCCGATGACAAGCTCGCCGAGAACCTGCCCAAGTGGCAGAAGTCTGTCGACGCGGGCAAGTCCTCGCCAGAACACCTGATCGCCACCATCAGCAGCAAATACACCCTGAGCGAGCAGCAGATCGAGCAGATCAACCACCTTGCGCCCATCGAAGGAGAATCCGCATGAAAATCCACAACGTCGCCCAGGGTTCTCCCGAGTGGCACGCCCTGCGCGCGAACTATCACACGGCCTCGGAAGCGCCGGCGATGATGGGGGCTTCCAAACAAATGAAGCGCACCGAGCTGCTGCACGCCAAGAAGACCGGTCTTGATCGAGATATCTCTTGGTGGGTTCAGAAATACCTGTTCGACAAGGGCCACGAAGCCGAAGCGCTGGCGCGGCCGATCCTCGAGGTCCGCCTCGACGAAGACCTGTTCCCAGTGGTCGGTACCGAGGGCGACCTGCTCGCCTCCCTGGATGGCTGCACCATGCTCGGCGAGATCGTCTTCGAGCACAAAATGTGGAACGAGCAACTCGCCGCCGACATTCGCGCCGGTGAGTTGGACGCACATTATTACTGGCAGCTCGAGCAACAACTGCTCGTGTCCGGCGCCGAAAAAGTCATCTTCGTATGCTCGGACGGTACGGAGCAGAATTTCGTGTCGATGGAGTACTTCCCCGTGCCCGGCCGAGCCGCAAAGCTTGTCGCTGGCTGGAAGCAGTTTGAAGCAGACCTGGACGCCTACGAGCCGGTCGAAGCGGTTGCCGAGGCGGTCGGGAAAACACCGGACGCACTGCCGGCCTTGCGCATCGAGGTCACCGGCATGGTGACCGCCAGCAACCTGGAGCAGTTCAAGGCCCATTCGCTGGCCGTGTTCGCGTCCATCAACACTGACCTGCAGACCGACCAGCATTTCGCCGACGCCGAAAAGACCGTGAAATGGTGCGGCGAGGTCGAAGATCGCCTGGCCGCAGCCAAGCAGCACGCGCTGAGCCAGACCGAAAGCATCGACGCGCTCTTTCGCGCGATCGACGAAATCAGCAGCGAGGCGCGGGCCAAGCGGCTGGAACTCGACAAGCTGGTCAAGGCACGAAAGGTGGCCATCCGCGAAGACATCGTGATGACCGCAGCGAAGTCACTGCAGACTCACATCGACCAGATCAACAACACGCTCAGCGGCAAAGCGCGCATGCCGAGAGTCGAGGCCGACTTCGCCGGCGCCATCAAGGGCAAGAAGACGATCGCCAGCCTCCGCGATGGGGCTGACAGTGAACTCGCCCGGGCGAAGATTCACGCGAGCCAAATTGGCGACAAGATGCGCGCCAACCTGAACAGTCTGGACGAGTTAGCAGCCGACTACGTCTTCCTGTTCAACGACGTGCAGCAGATCGTCATGAAAGAGAATGAAGATCTGGTGCCGCTGATCAAGGTCCGCATCAGCGAGCACCAGAAAGCCGAAGAAGCTCGGCTCGCAGCACAGCGTGAACAGGTCCGCCAGGAAGAGGCCCGTCGGCTTCAGCGTGAAGCGGACGAGCGTGCGGCAGCTGAACTGCAAGCCAAAGCCTCGGTATCGGCGCATACCCCAGCACCCAAGCAGCCCGAGCCACCGACGCAGCGCGTCACCTCCGCTGCACCGTCCACCAAGGTGCCGCCGAAGCCTATGAAGCTTGAGGCTCAGGTGACCGATCTGGAAGCGCTGGTGAAGGCTGTTTACGAAGGCCGCGCGCCCATCTCTGTCCTCACTGTGAACTGGGGCGCGCTCGATGACCTCGTTCACATCCACGGCGCGGCATTCAGCATGGACGGAGTCGTCCTGCAGCAGGTGGCGGCATGATCAGCCTGAACCTCAGCACCGTGAAGGAAAAAGAGGTCGAGTCAGAACGGCTGGCTGCTGCGTTGAATGATTTCTGGACACGGCCCGGCGGCTCCTTCCAGGTAATCGAATCCTTTCAGTCAAAGCCCAGACCTGCGCGCCGGGACTGGATCGATCCGGCAACAGTCCTCCACCGTAAGCGGCGGCCACTTTCGCAGACTGAGCGCAAGCGGCTCAAAGCGATGGCTGCAGGGATATGAGCAAGCGCAAACCCTGCAATCGTACGGTCCAGGTTCAACGCAGCTTGCGCTCGCTGCTGAGCACCCACCATGCCGCCGTCATCCATATCGACCCCAGCGGCCGGCAGCTCATGATCAATTGGAAAAACGCCAGGCAGATCCTGTCACTGATCGTGGCCAACGCCCTGTGCGACATCCCTCATCGGTGGACGATCTACATCGCCGGGATTTGCGTTCGCCAGGATGGCGCCCAGTACATCAAGGCGATCGAGATCAGGCCAGACGGTATCCATCTCGTCGAAAAGCTCGCAGATGTCGTCGACCACTTCTACGAGGAGGTGAAAGAAGACTGCAACCCGAACCATCGCGTGGGTATGGGATGGCTCGCGATCCCGGGCATCGTGTCCATCCCCGAAGCACAACTGGCCGCGCTGTTCGCCGCGCTGGGCGCATGGGACCAGGCCGTGATTGCCGCATGAAGCGCGTTTTCAAATCCCCGCAGCAACGCAAACGTAACCCACAGCATCACCTTCCACCTAGCGGGCTCCTGCCCATCTTGGAGAAACCACCATGCCAACCCCAACGAATACAGCCGAGTTCCTCGAAGAGCTGAACGGCGGCGCTTTCGCGAGCCAGGTAGGCCACGCCCTTTCCGAGGTCGCCGCGGGCGTCGTTGATCACGGCAAAGCGGGAAAGCTGGTCATCACGCTCGACTTCAGCCAAATCGGCGAATCGCACCAGGTGAAGATCAAGCACAAGCTTGATTACAAGGTGCCGACCAAACGGGGCGCCCGGAGCGAAAACACCAGTCTGGACACGCCAATGCATGTCGGTACCGGCGGCAAGATCACGCTGTTCCAGGAGAAAAACCTGCAGATGTTCACACGCGATGAGGCGCCAATCAGCCCGCGCACCTGATCCACCACCCCCTCCCTTTAGAACACCCCTCAACCAAAGAGACTGACCCATGGCAATGACCAAAGAAGCGATTCAACTCATCACGGATACCGCGCTTGAAGCCACCGGCAAATCACTACCCACTCTGACGCCCACAGCGGTGTTGCCGGACGGCGCGAAGATCGTCGATCTGGAAAAATTTCAGGCTCTGCGCAGCCGCTTCCGTGGCACTTACTCAACACATTCCCTGGCCGACTTCAGCGCCTACGTGGTCGACCGCGCCGAAGCGGGCGCGCGCGGGTTTATCAATCAGGACGAGATGAGCTGCGTTCTGTTGTTCAACCTCGGCGACACCATCGCCCCCGGCCATGCAGACGATCGCGCGGTGCTGAAGCTCAAGCCGACAGCGGGTTACACGGCCGCACAATCCATCGCGGGTGGCCGCCTGGCTCAGAAAGACCTGAGCGACTGGATTGAGGACTGGCATCAGTATCTGACGCCGGTGGACGAAGCAGGCGCCGCGATTCCAGTGGCCAAGGCCATCGCCGCTGTACGCACCATCACGGTCAAAGCCACGAGCGAATCGGAAACAACCGTTGGCGACACCAGCGCCAGCCGCAGCGCGATGGATCAGATCGAGGCGCGCAGCAAGGAAACCTTGCCCGCGGCGCTGCTGTTCAACGTGATCCCCTTCGAAGGGCTGAAGGAACAACAGATCACCCTTCGTATTTCGGTGATCACCAGCGGTGCGGTGCCGGTGCTGAAACTGCGATGGGTGGGTGAGGAAGTTCAGCGCGAAGAAATTGCTCAGGAGTTCAAGCAGGTGCTTGATGCTCAGATCGGTAAGGCGGCCAAACTCGCCTTGGGCACATTCGACTCTAAATAAAGATGGAAGCCCCGGCTCACCGGGGTTCCCACAATTACTGCTTTTCTAAAGGTACCGGTATCATTACGGTCTCCCAAGCAGAATCTTTTTTGTATTCAAGCTTAGAGGCCCCTAAGGACTCCATGTTGAAGTATAAATCTGCTGCAGCAATTAAGAACTTAGCACGACCATCGTTGGAATCCTTTGGAAACGTTGAGCCAACTTTTATATTGCGCGTGAAGTTTTTTATTAGATCATTTGTAAATCGCAGATTTGTAAGTGCTTTATGAGCAAACTCATTCCTGATATTTATAAGCAATGAAAAGTTTTTAAGCTCTTCAGCCGTCAATATTCCCAGCAGGTACGCGTTCACCGTACTTTTGGACAGCGCGCCTTTGGGTGCGAAATTATAAAGCTGTGCAGCTTCCTTTTTAGGAATGTCAGGGAGCCTCCTCTTCATGCTTCGCACAAGTTGCTCTTCTAGCACACAGAGAGTTAGTACAGCACATCCTCGATCAGACTCGGTCTCAAACTCCATCTGAAAACGGCTAAATATTTCGAACGCTGATTGCGGAATCATGCTTCCTCCTTGACCCGGCCACGAATATAGCCCACACCGGGCTGCTCACGCCGTAGGATGCTATGGAGCGGATTCGTGCGTTGTACTTGGGACCCTTCGCGACTTTCCTGAATAGGTTGTGCTTGATCATTCTTGATATAAGAAATAACGGAGTGGACACCGATAATCAGTAGCACGAAAAGCATTACAACACAGACTCGAACAGACCATTTCTGGGTGTTCCGATAAGCAGGCTCACCAAGCTTGACTGTTTCCCACTCATTTTTAAGTAGTTGGCGGGCCGCGCCTGTAATCTCGTCCGCTGCCGCATAAACTTGCTCTCTTAAGATCAGAACCCTATCAAGTTCATTGTCACCGCGCATTTCTGTTAATTTAGCAATGCACTGCTCGACCTTATTTTCAACAATCGCAAACTCTTTATCATATGGCTTAAAGTGAAGTCGCACAGCAGCGTAGGACTGATAAATCTCTTTCGTTAAGTTTCTGGACTCGTCAAGGCTTTCTTTCCAAACAGTTCGCATGAATGTCGCCGTTTCAGCCTTCAGCGCGCCTTCTTCCGCGGCACCTATCTTAGAGTTTGCCAGTTTTTCCATGCTCATGAACCGACGACGGGTATCAGTCGTCACGCTTGCCTGGGAGTTGATTTTCGCAATCAGCTCTGCAAGTGCCTTGCGCGCGGAGTCCGTCCATGCCTGACGAAACTCTGTGGTTTTCGTTTCTTTTTCATTAACAAGCTTAACAATGCTCAACGCTGCCGTTACAAAACCAGCTAAAGCAGTGAGAAAAGCTGTCAAAAGTATTTTATCCATTTGGGAACACTAGTCCTTTGAGTGGCCGTCCATCATTAGACGCATATCAAACACCAAGTCGGACCAAATTGCCACTATGCACGTGATGGCCTTTGACGAGGAAGCTTGCCTTGACCCAGAACTGCGCACCCTTGCGCTAGGATTACCGCAGGCTGGATTAAGGAACTACCTAGAGCGCATCTACTGAACTCTCCACCCCCAAGATCGATCCGACGGGTACCAGTTGCTCTAAGCCGGATCTGCAATCAGGCCTTCACATGCTACTTCTGACAGCGTACCACGTCGAAGCCTTGCTTTGCCGGTCGCCAGGGCAACCTTGAGCGGGATCTGCAGCGCCATTTGTTGTTTGAAACCATGATCCTGCCTGCTCGTGGACCGGAGCTCACCCCAACCTGATACTCAATCCAGCGACTGGACTTGCCATCTGTAATAGGAATACAGATGCACCCTACAATCGTCTGATTTTTTCTCCTTCTCTTTAACGTGAAGACGGAATTTGGAGCCGACAGGGCTGGATTCGCGGAAGTTTTTCGCACATTCGACTATGAGCGCGGGAGGGTATTTCTGACCGGGCAACGGTCTCGCTCTATTCTCGCCTCGTCGAATGTCAAAGAAAATTTCAACATCTAGCAATTCGTAATCACTCACGGGCGTGATTCTCCTGCGTCTGCCACTAAAAACCACTGATACTCTTTTAGGCGCTCAGCTCATCCTAGAACGCAGCCGCCGAGCTATTTCCCGCATAGGTACGTTTACGCAGCCCTGCCGTTTTGTAGCAGCCATGATAACCGGATTTGCAGTGCCGGCATCCGGCTCGCTCTGAAGAATCGCGGGGTACATTCGCTCAAGGCATTGCGCGTCGACGTTCTTGCCGCTCTTAAACCGGATGTACTGATTGTCCACGCTAGGTATGTGATACGCCCACTGCTCCTGCCTACTCATCTCTGCCGCAACGGCAAAGGCACGTTTAACAAACTCTTCCTTGGTTAGCATAAGCCGCCCTCATTCCTGATTAGCCCCGAGCATGCTCGAATCTAAATAAATTGTCACGCCGCTGGCGAGGATCCCGCATCAACTTTGGCCAGCAGACCTTTACGACCATCTGCCCGGCCGGTGGAGGAATGATCGCCTTCCGGCTCAAAATCCGGCTGCCAGGCATGATCCGAGTCGAGCAGGACGACATGGCATTGTTGCCGAAGTCTGCCAGTGGTTCGTGTTGGATAACAGCGCCTTCCCAACCTAGTACAAAGGCGGCAAGTTGGACGTCGATGGATATATTCGGTGGGTTGATCAATGGGGGCACCCGGGCTTTGACTGGGCGCGAATCCCGGACGTGATCGCCGGGGACGAGGCAGCGAAAGACGCCCTACTCGGTGACTGGCCAGTGCATATTCGTGGGATTCCAGTCTGGCACCCGCATGAACAAACCGATCGCCTACAGCGGCTGGCCGCCAAGTGGAGGACAGTTGCATTCGGAGGCTCCGTGCAATGGGTGTCTCCGGGGCACTGCAGCCTGGTGGAAGTGGATGGGCGCGGCGATGGATGCCATATTTGATGATTAAGGCCGCGCGGCGTGTCGCATTCACGGCTTGCGAATGCTTGATCACGCGATCTTTCAGCACCTGCCATTTGCTTCCGCAGACTCAACGAACGCGGCAATGAATGGCGGCAGCATCAGCCGCTTCGGCGGGTATGCCCCTCCCACAGGCCGGACAGGGCGCCTGCGTGACCGCCGAACGCCGAACGCCGAACGCATCGAGGCTCACAGCAGTTCACCAATTTGGCAACGCGAAGCCCAAGCCGAGATGGCGCTTTAGCGGCGACTAAGAGAGCTTGAAATATGCGGAGAGTTTGTCGACGACCAGATCAACGTGCTCTTTCTTCGAAAACCCAACTCTAGGCCATCTCCAGACCGGATCGATATTCACATCTTGGCCGGTACTTTTCCGCATCTCATCCACAAGCGCCTTCGCACTATCTTGAGTTTCACCGGCCCGGGCGGCCATTGTTGAGATTTCGAATGCCAGTTCGGCGAGGTTTCCCGAAGCTAAGTTTTTCGAGTAGAGCGTCACTCGTCCTTTTGATTCATTAATGCATCGCACCCCGTTGCCGCTATCCCAGGTCTGCATCGCCCCGTAGATCGGATTTAGACGCTCCTGCGCAGTTGTGAAAACACTCATAACTATCCCCTTTGATTGAGCACCGAATATACCGGTGAGGATCCTCTATGTCCGCACTCCAGAAGAAACACCCCTTCGATTTCAAAACGCAGTATGGCCTTGGCTTCGACCCGCAGGACGATGAGATCGTCGTGGACTTCTTCTGCGGCGGTGGCGGGGCCGGTACCGGGCTCGAAATGGGCTTGGGCCGCAAGGTCAGCGTGGCGAAGAACCACAGCGCCAAGGCGATCAGCATGCACACCGTCAACCATCCAGGCGCCAGGCACTTCACCACGGACGTTTTCGACGGCGATCCGGAGACGGAGTGCGGCGGCAGAGCGGTTGGCTGGTTCCACATGTCGCCAGACTGCACCCACCACAGTCAGGCAGCGGGCGGACAACCGCGCAAACGTGAGATCCGCAACCTCTCCTGGATCGGCTTGAAGTGGGCGGGCAAGAAAAAGCCCCGCGTCATCAGCCTGGAGAACGTGAAGCAGATCCTGCAGTGGGGCCCGCTGATCGCCAAGCGCGACAAGGCCACCGGGCGCATCATCAAGCTGGTCAGGCTCGTCAATGCCAAAGGCAAGGAAATCATCGAGAAGGTCGTGGCCGGGCCTGGCGAGATCGTGCCGGTTAACCAGCAGTTTCTGGTGCCTGATCCGAAGCGGCGCGGCACCACGTGGCGGCGGTTCGTGCATCTACTGGAAGGCATGGGCTACACGGTTGAGTGGCGAGTCATCAAGGCCTGCGACTTCGGGGCACCGACCAGCCGTGAGCGCCTTTTCATGATCGCCCGCTGTGACGGCCAGCCAATCGTGTGGCCGGAGCCGACTCACGCCAAGACGCCGGGCAAAGGCCAGCAAAAGTACCGCACTGCCGCCGAATGCATCGACTTCAGCGACTTGGGCAAAAGCATCTTTGGCCGGAAGGATGAACTGGCCGACGCCACCAAGCGACGAATCGCCAAGGGCATGAAGAAGTTCGTGATCGACAACCCGGCGCCGTTCATTGTGCCGATCGCGAACTGGTCGACCGAGACAGTCCAGTCGACGGACGAGCCGCTGCGCACCGTAACGTCCTACCCGAAAGGCGGATCGTTTTCGGTGGTGAGCCCGGTTATTGCGCCAGCAACACACCAGGGCAGCGACCGGGTAAACGATCCGAAGGTGCCGTTGCCGACAGTGACCTGCGCCAACCGCGGCGAACTGACGCTGATCAGCCCGGTTATGGTCACGGCCGCTCACGGTGAAAAAAAGCCAGGCGGTGTCCAGCGTTGGGGTGACGGCAGCAGAAGCTCCGCAGACCCGTTGGGCACGGTGACTGCCAGCGGCGGACATTCGATCGCGTCGGCGCACCTGGTCAAATTTCGATTCAATGACGACGGCAAGGCTCTGGACGAACCGCTTCCAACCATCACCAGTGGCGGAAACTACCAGCGCCCGGCCGGTGCCGCACACGCCATGGGCATCGCCACCGCGTTCATGGCGCAGATGAATGGCGGCTTCAACGCCACGCCTGCGAAAAGCCTCAGCGCCCCGATGAGCACCGTGACGAACACCGGCAGCCAGCAGCAGTTGGTCACTGCCAGCCTGCTTCACCTGCGCGGGAACTGTGACGCCCGGGCGGCTGATGATCCGTTGCACACGGTCAGTGCCGGTGGTACGCATCACGGCCTGATGACGGCCTTTATGGAACGCCAGTTCGGCGCCAGCGTTGGCCAAGACCTGGCTGAGCCGGCACCCACGATCACCGCGGGAGGCGGTGGAAAAAGCGCAGTCGTCAGCTTTGCCCTTTCGCCCGAACACGAAGCAGGTGCGCTGCGCGTGGCTGCTTTTTTGATCAGCTACTACGGTACCGAAAACACGAGCCGCTGCGACCAGCCCGCGCCTACGATCACCACCAAGGACCGTCTGGGCCTGGTCACCGTGATAGTCAGGGGCACACCGTATGTGATCGTCGATATCCGGCTGCGAATGCTGCAGCCCGCTGAGCTGTACCGGGCGCAGGGCTTTCCGCCGGATTACATCATCACTCACGGCACCGATGGAAAACGCTTCTCCAAAACGGAGCAAGTCCACATGTGCGGCAACAGCGTAAGCCCTCCACCGATGGCCGCCCTCGCCCGAGCAAACGACCCTTGGCGCGCCGTCGAACGCCAAGCGACTGCTGCCTGAGCCACTGCAACCCCACTGCCCCCGCCGTAAAACGACCTCGTAAAACCGCATGGAGTACCAATGAATCCAATTGCCCAGCGCGCTTTGAACCGAGCGCTGCATCTACCTGTGCGCGCTGCTCCCCTGACTGCCCGCAAAGCTGCGACAAAAACGCGATGCGTGCCTGCGCCGGAGCCCGTTATCGCAGGCGAACTCGACCTGCCAATCAAGCCCGATTTGCCAGCCAAGCTCGACCGCTTTGGTTTCATTGAAGGCAAAAACTATGCGCTCGACACCGCAAGATCGATGACCGCTCTTCTAACAAGCCCCGGCGGTCGGCTGGAGATCATCCAGAGGCTCAAACGCGTGGCCGCAGGCAAGCCAGCCAGTCAGGCCCTTGGAATCTGGACGGTGATTGAGGCCATTGAAACCGCAGACGGCTGAAACTTGTTGCAAGCCAATCGCCCCGAAACCCCAATCCAGCCACTTACCCGCGCTTTCAACCAGGCGGGCGAGTCGGCACATCAACGAAAGGTGAAATCATGAACTTCGGAAAAAACTCCCGTGAAGCTGACAAATTCGTCGTCCGCCTGCCGGAAGGAATGCGCGACGAAATCGCCGCGGCTGCTCACGCGTTGGATACCAGCATGAACACAATATTCATCCAGTCGATACGCGAGAGGCTGGACAATCAGCAGCGGCAAAAGCTATTGCTGGACGCACTGGCGTTCGCTGTGAAGGCGAAGACCTAGGCTCGCGAAGATGATGCCACGCGGTACCGTCTTCTTCGTGGCGCGTACGGTGACAGTCGCGAGGTATACGGACGGACCGTGCGTGAGCATCGACGATCGCTGCTTCTTCGGCGATGACCTTGATCGCCTAAGGCCGGCTTAACGAACTGAGCAGGTACGCCCGGGGATGATTTATCGCTTGCACCACTGCGACTCGCAAGGAATGCCATCACCGTCGCCGTCCATCTCCATCCCCGGACACTGCTGCAGAAAGGCTGTGGCTTCAGCGCAGGATGTCATCTGAGAGCAGTACTTGCGCCCATCGCAGCGGATGGGTGTGCTTGCCAGCTTGGCGCTGTCAGCTGAAGCGACCGTGACTGTGGAACTGCCGCGGAGCTGGGTAATGTAAATTCCTGCCCAGCGCTGTATGACCGGCGAGGTTACAAGGACAAAAACAACGCCGGCTATCAGCACTGCCCAAAAAATCCGTTTCATTGAATGCTTCCTGAGGACTACACGACAGCGCGCATTCTCTCCGCTGTGCGCTGGGTAAGACAAATCCCTTTTATACGCTGCTTGCCACCTTTCGAGCATTGGAGCGGTTATGCGCCCCTACCGCTATTAGCTTGCAGCGGCGCCGCCTCCAAACCGCTCTCCTTCTGCTGGCGGCCTGGATCATCGCCCCGCGTAATGTCCAGCGCGCTGGCGTCTTCTCCCGGTGCGACAACATAGGCATTGGATACCTGGCCGAAAAGCTCGAAGACATCGCAGGCCGCATCAAAGGGCAGTACCCCAAACCTTTCCCATCCATCTATCAGCCTGCCGATGTACGGCGGGCGGAGCTTTGTCATGAGCAATGCTGTACCGATTCTTGATCCCTGCTGCGGTAGTCGGATGTTCTGGTTCCACAAACAAGACCCGCGTGCCCTCTTCGGGGATATCCGCAACGAAGAACAAGTCTTGTGTGACGGTCGAGTGCTTAAGGTCGAACCGAACGTGATCATGGACTTCCGCTCACTGCCATTCGACGACGAGTCCTTCAAGCTGGTCGTGTTTGATCCGCCACATCTGAAACATGCTGGCGTGGATAGCTGGCTTCGAGCCAAGTATGGGGTGCTCACGAATGATTGGCGCGATGACATCCGCAAAGGATTCGCCGAATGCTTCCGGGTGCTGGCCAACGAAGGGGTTTTAATCTTCAAGTGGGCCGAAGACCAAATCAAGGTCAGCGAACTGCTCGCCCTAACCGATCAGAGACCGCTATTCGGCCACAAATCCGGCAAACGGGAGAAGACTCACTGGATCACTTTCATGAAACACAGCTCTCAACCACACAACCCCGCATAGACCTCGGAGATAGCCAACATGGACACCCAAATGAAAGCTGAACCCATCGAATATATCCGCCTGCCTGAGGTGCTGCGCATCACCGGCCTCAGCACGGCCACCATCTACCGCATGGCGGTCGGTGGCCGATTCCCTAGGCAAGTGAAGGTGGGTGAGCAAGCCGTCGCCTGGATTCGCGCCGAGGTCGACCAGTGGGCAGCCAGCAAGGCAGCTGCGCGCAAGAAGATCTCCTAACGCTTCTCTACTTGGTCCAGGTAGTCAGCCCACTCTTGCATCATCACCCTCCTTTGCTCCACATACTCGGCATGGTTGTAGGTCTTCCTGATCTTGCTGGAGCCCGCATGTGAAAGCTGAGCCTCGATCCAGTCCTCGTTGTAACCCATCTCATTCAAGGCAGTTGAAATCGTTGCGCGGATACCGTGCCCGGTCATTCTGCCTTCATACCCCATGCGTTTTAACGCCATGTTCACTGTGCCGTCGCTGATGGGCTTCCCTGGGTCACTCCGCCCCGGGATCAGAAGCCTGTAAGCGCCGGTCAGCTCCATGACCTTGCGTATCTCTTCCACCGCCTGGCGCGAAAGCGGCACCAGGTAAGGTGGAACCTTTGCCCCATCCTTCCCCCGTATAAGCTTTTGCAGTTGCTTCACGCCTTCAGGTTGTATTGTCCATAGCGCGCCATCGAGGTCGAACTGATCTCGCGTGGCATACCGCAGTTCCCCGGTACGCACCCCTGTCAGCAACAGGATGCGCACAGCACTTTGCGTGTACTCAGCGCCTTTGAATGATCTCAGTGCCTTCAGAAACTCAGGCAGTTCCGGCTGGCGAAGCATTGGGTTGTGTTTCTCTGGCGGCTCCTTCACCGCAACGATGTCCAGGTCCGAAGCAGGATTGTTTTCTATGTAACCGGAGGCAATGGCAAAGCGGAAAATTTCGTTCAGCCAGGATCGGCACTTACGCGCAACGTTCAGGGCTCCGCGTGCCTCGACACTGCGCATTGTCGACAGTACATCGCTGCGGCGGATATCAGAGATTGGCAACTTGCCCAGTGACGGGATCAGGTCCTTGTCCAAGTACATCCGCGACTGAGTGGCTCCGCCCTTTCTCGCCGCAACCATGCGTGGCGACTTGAAGGCGTGCCACTCATTGGCTACCAGTTCAAAGGTTTTCACGGCGCCGGTGCTGGCTGTCAGTTTCTCTTCTCGGCGCTGCGAACGCGGATCTACTCCCTTTGCCACGAGCGTGCGCGCCTGATCCCTGCGAACACGGGCTTCCTTCAGGCTGATCTCCGGATAGGTGCCGAGGGATATGCGCGGTTGTCGGCCGTGCCAGGAAAAGCGAAAGTGCCAGGACTTCGAACCTTTTGTGGCCACAAACAGCGACAGGCCGCCAGCATCGGTGATGCTGTAGTCCTTGTCGCGCGGCCTGGCCTGCCTGACGGCAGTGTCGGTAAGGGGCATTAGTACATCACCAGATCTGTCGAATTCAGAGTGTGCTGAGAAATGTACTAAAAATTTTGAGCAGGGATCGTAACCGGCAATAATCGGTGACAAAGAAAAGCCCCGTAGATGCTGGCTCTACGGGGCTTTCTGAGAATGCATGATAGTGCTTGAAACGTTGAATTGGTGCCCCGAGCCGGAGTCGAACCGGCACATCCTTTCGGACGACGGATTTTAAGTCCGGTGTGTCTACCAATTTCACCATCAGGGCGGTAGTACGCGTCAGCCTGCTCAGGGGCTATTCAAGCCACCGGCGTTACTGACAAGAGCTGGGAATATATACATCCCTTTCCAGCGAAGCAAGCTTAATGCGCCGCATATAGAGACAGAAATGGTTTCTGCGCTCAAATAAAAAAGCTCCGTAAATCAATGATCTACAGAGCTGTTTTATAGTGGAGGCCGAGGTCGGAATCGAACCGGCGTAAGCGACGCCTGCAATTCGACTGCTAATATCAGCAATTTCAATAGCTTACAGTACTAATTCGTCTGCATGCGAAAATTTCCTCCTGCCCTGCCAGCCATGCTTCGATTGCGGAACTGACTCAGACTCCTTTTCCTTGTATCTGTGTCAAAGCAATTAGGATGACTACCCGTGAAGATGCGTAGATAGTTCGAGTGGGTAGAGATCGCCCCTTCTGCCCCACGTTTCTTCGGCTAAAAGGCCACAGTCATACGCGCTTCGCGGGCTAGGCATCAGCCTTGGTCGGCTTGAGAGGTGCTTTAAACTACTCCGGGTCTATCCCGCTCCGCGGCGGGTAGTACGTAATTGGCGCCATCGGGGGTCTTGCCCAGGGATGTGGAGATGCGGGGCAAAATCATACGTTGCACCAAGACGCAACGGCAAACACCGCCAGCGCTGCAGTTGCACCCAGACTGAACGACAGCCACGCCCTACGCGAGTCCGAAGGCCGCGTAGAATGCAGATGCATTTCCTCGGAGAATGCCGCGACATCGGCGCGCAACAAAGCAAACCGCTCTTTCCGACCGGTATTTGGCTCGGTGCCTTGGGCAGACATATCGGCATCCCTTCAAAGAAAGTCCAGATCATACCGGGAGGGCGGTGCGGCCTCCAAGCTGCGGAAACTTCCAGAAATGACTCAATCTAACGTCGCGCATCATTCATAGCATGGCAGTGTCCGAACCGGAAAGCCGAGCCCAGAGTTAGCGTAAAGCCGGCACGGGATGCTGGTGGGGTAGATTGCGCGGATTGCCGCTGAAGGCAAACATTGATCGCTGGCCTGCCGCCACTCCGAAAATCCTGGATGACCGACCAGAATAAAACGTGGGCAGGATTTCGATCAGCCCTTGCGCCGTAGCCTTGAAGCCAAGGGCACGCGAAGCGAGGTGGCCTACCTGTTGGGAGAAAGCCCTTCCAACGATTGCTTTTGAGTAATAAATCCGACCAAAGGAATTAGTGAACGGCTGGATCATGAAAGTAAGAAAGTGCTAAATTCATACGTTGACCATCTGGCATGCCTTACCATCATGACTAGGCATTAACGGATATCCACTGGGCATATACACAGAGCCACGTCAGGAATTACAGTCCAGTAAATTTACATTTATGACATATTCCGACAGGAAAGAGACATGGATAATATAAAACATATTAAAAATCCACTTAGTCTCATTTCGATTTTTGCTGGCGTCGCTGAAGTCAGTGGCGTCGCAGTTCTACCTCTTATCAGCACACCAGAAAATCAGTACCTCTATATCTGGTTCCTAATATTTTTCCCGACCTTCACCGTTACGCTATTTTTCATAACGCTTAACTTCAACTACAAGACACTCTATGCCCCATCAGACTACAGAGATGAGAAAAACTTCGTAAATCCTTTCGGGACCGCTACTGATGCTGAGGTCGTATCAAAGCTTAAAGCCGAAGCGCTGGAAGTCAGGCAAAATAATAATATCTCTCAAACGCCACGGGCAAGCTCCGAGAACAGCATAAAGGAAGCACCAGAACACCCTCGCAGGTCAGGGATCGAGAGCCAGCCTGCCCCGGGTCCGTCGCTACCCCCCACCGTTACCGTTGATGAGCCGCAGGTCGCCGTCCAGAATCGACTTTTCAAAACCGCTTCATTCTCTGCGCTTAGCCCGAATACCGTAAGGTTGATGGAACCCTATAAGTCTCAACATCGCGCGCTAATGGAGAGCGTGGCAATCGCAGAGAAACTCGCCATTCAAAAACTCGGAAAGATAATTAATTTAGAATTCAAGCCAGATGTAGCCTTCACTCCAGAAAACTCCACAGAAAGATATATATTTGACGCGGCCGCGCACACACCTGGGAAAATTGATATAGTCGAAATCAAACTGTTCACTCATGCGTTCGATCCGAACCGCTTCAACAACGCGCTGAGCAATGCTTACTATTTGAATTTGACGCTGAAAGGTGTCGAAAAACTCACACTACACTGTGTAATCGTAATGAAACAGATGCGTATAAGACCGAGCGAAATCCGGACATCAATGGCGCGACTGACCCAGGACTATAAGTTTGACACCAGAGTACATATAACAACTACAGAAGCGCTAGAGAGCCAGGAGAAACCATTCCTGAGGTGAGCCGCGGTTTAAAGTTGCAATATCAGCCTGAAGCGGCGTTTAAGATCAAGGATATCAGCCCTGCGAGCCGATTATTGAGAAACTCGAAAGACAAAACTACGAACAGTGATACGCCGCCCATCAAGTCAACCGGCAATCCGAGAGTCGATCCCCTTCCAGCGTCCTCAGCTGGCATCCATCCGCCTAAAAACGGTTAATGGCATAGAGTCGGGCGCACGCCGTGTCTGTGAAGTTACACCGTGTCGCCTATCTACCGCTGATCAGCTACGCGGCGCTCGCTTCTTAAGGGAGGACAACGCCCTGCCCGACCTAAAGCTTCGAGCTAGAAAGAAAGTTGTGATGTAGGGGAACTGAAGGGGAATTGGAGCGGCGAGGGACGAGTTGCGGTAACGATCCCTGAAGTTGCGGACACCTTTGCATTCCTAAAGGCACAAAAAAACCCGTAAGACGTTAATCTTACGGGTTTTATATGTGGAGGCCGAGGTCGGAATCGAACCGGCGTAAGCGGATTTGCAATCCGGTTTTATTTGCCTATTTCATTGGGCCAAACCCCTACACCCCTTTGATTACGCGGGCTCCACTGAATATCGCTACATCTGGATTAATGGCCATTTGGGACATTCAGTGTCCCAGAATTGTCCCACGCATCTACTGTCCCCTCCCCGGCGTCCTGCCGACCTTTACCCAAACCCCTTTATCACCTGCCGACCTTCATCCGCCAATCCTGCCCCGTCAAACATCCCAAGCGCACCCGCCTCTTCCAATTCGGTCAGCGCCCAGAGCCTGGCCGCGTCGGACATCTCCAGCATCTCGTTCAATTCCTCGGCGCTCACCTGTCGCCGGCGGCGCGCAAGCATCGCCAGATCATCAAGCTTTCGCAGCGCGCCGTCGGGGTTGGTGATCAAATCGTCACGACCCTGAATCGCCACCTTCCAGTCTCTGAGCGGGTCATCACTCAAAGCGGCACCACCATGACTGTGCGTACAGCGCATCGTCGATCAGCTCGACCCCGGTCAGATTCATTCCTCCGGTGGCCATGCCAGTGATCCGCACATCGATGAGCCTGGGCAGGATGTTCTCGCCGGGCGCCGAGCTGAAGATCCAAGCCGTTGTCGTCGTCCGGCCCAGAAAGGTCTCGTGCGACTCGATGATCTGCACGTCTCCTCGGATCGGCGGGATCTTCGCCATCTCCTTTTTGTCGATGGCCACGCCAAGGCGCCGCCGGGGTGTGATGAGGAAATACATGGTGAACGCCTCAGATAACTGTATATGCGTACAGTTAACTAAGCTGAGCTATCGTGGTCAACACTGTATAAGCCGATTTTCGACAGGTGACAGCATGTGCGGACGCTACTCGATCTACGAGCCGATGGATCACTACCTGAGGGAGCTTGCGCCCCAGCAACTGGTGATCAACGGATACGACCTTTGGCCGGTCGAGCGGTACAACGTTGCGCCGAGCACCCGAGTCGAGATCATCCGGCCGACGGCGGAAGGCTTGAGCGTCGATAAGGTGAAGTGGGGATGGTCGCCGTTTTGGGCGAAGGGTGAAGGGAAGCGCCCCGCGCCGATCAATGCTAGGGTCGAAACGGTGCTGACAGGGAAGTACTTCAAACAGCTATGGCCGAACGGGCGCGCACTGGCGCCGGCGAACGGCTGGTTTGAGTGGGTGAAGGATCCGGACGATCCGAAGAAGAAGCAGCCGTACTTCATCAGGCTGAAGGAGGAAGGCCCGATGTTCTTCGCCGCGCTGGCCGAAGTACACCATGGGCTGGAGCCGGACCCGCAGGACGGCTTCGTGATCATCACCGCTGACTCTGACCAGGGCATGGTGGACATTCACGACCGCCGGCCGGTTGTCCTGAGCCCTGAGCACGCCCGAGAGTGGATTGATCCTGAGACGACGCCGGAGCGCGCCGCCGAGATCGCCAAGGAATGCTGCAGGCCGACCGAGGAATTCCATTGGTATCCGGTGCCAAGAGACGTCGGCAATGTGAGGAACCAGGGGCCGCATCTGATCGAGCCATTGTCCCTGCCCTCAGATGAGGATGACTGATTACGGCTTTTCGCTCAGGGCGTCGTAAGACCGCTCACAGGCGAATCCGGCCCGACGACTTGCTGTAAGCGCTGCCGCCAGTTGGCCCGCGTATCCATCAGCTTCTGATCGCAGCTGGGCGAGCAGATCGGCAAGGTCGTTGATTGTCTTCCCTCGCTGGGCAAGTCGGGAATTGAGAGCGGCGCGGTCGGCAAGCAGCTTTGCGGTTTGGTCGCGCAGGCTGTCATTGTCAGCAAGCTGCTGAGCAGCAAGAGCATCATCCTTCTGTTTCTGGTCGGCTGCATCATTGCGCACCTGGTCAATGTCACGTTGGCGTTGCTGTTCGGTTTCGCGGGCCTTTTCGCTGGCTGTGGCCGCTGCGGTGGCAATCCCTGATTTGTAGTCGGCGTATTCGGTGCGCACTGAGCCAAGTGCGAGGGTTTGATAGCCCAGGCCCAGCGCCAGGGCAATGATCAGCGCGGCCACGCCCCAGGCCCAGACCGGAACCAGCTTTAGGGCGGCGATCATGCCTTGCTCAGGAACAGGGCCTGCTCGGCTGCCCGGCGCTTGGTCAGCCCGGGCAATTCCTTGCCGGCGGCCTTGTTCCACCGGCCGAATTGATCAGCAGCCCGCACGTAATCGCCAGCATTCAGCAGCTTGAGCAGAGTCGATGACGCCAGATTGGGCGTGCCGAGGTTGTAGACGAAGCTCATCAGCGCGTCCCACTGGTTTTGAGTCAGTGGCACCTTCACCAGCGCGGCAAGCTCAGGCTCGAAGCGCGCAACGTCGGCCTTGAGGTATTGCTCGGCTTGTTCAGCGGTGATCTTCATCCCAGGCTTCACGCCGCGCGTTGTGCCATATCCGATCGTCCATGGTTCGGCGCCGGTGGCTGGATCTGGGTACGCGGTCAAGCTCAGCCCTTCGGACGACTTGATCAGGTCGATACCCTTCTGTGATATGTGCATTTGTCACCCTCCAGACATAGAAAAGCCCGCTCGTAAGCAGGCTCTGTGACTGGCCGGGGATGTCCAGTTTTATGCGGTGGAAACTGCCAACGCCGATGTCTCGTTCGTATACGGCTCAGGCATCACCGGCCATGCTGGCGTTTGTGGCCAGCCCGCTGCCGAAATTACCCGGCCCAGCTTCACGTTGTAGCTGTTCCACGACTTGAGTTGGGTCTTGCGCACCGGCAGTTCAGCGATCTCGGCCGCAGACGGCTCGATGTAGTCCTCGTCGTCAGGGTCCTGCTGATTGATCAGGTAGTCCAGAGTGGCGACTCGGCCCGAGAGAGCAGTTACCTGGGCATTCGCTTGGCGCTGGCGGGATTGGAGTTCGGCGGTTGAGTAATCGGTCCATTGCTCAGTAGTGCCCGGCACGACTACCCACGCGCGATACCAGTTACCGTCTTCCTCGCGGATCGCGCCGTATTGCAGGCTTTCGAGGGTGCCGAGGGTAGGCTGCGGATCGTCTATCAGCACCGCCGCGCCGTAGTCGGCGAGCATGGCGTTGGTCCAGTCTGCGTCTGGCGGAAAGGACACATCTGGGTACAGGGAGCGCAGTCCGGCTGGGGTAATAGGGGTTCTTGTTTCGGTTATGAGGATGTTCATTTTATTGTCCCGGAATCAAAATTCTTCGGATGGGCCTAACGTAGTTAGATGCGGTTTTAGAGCCGGCAGTAGTACTTCCGTCATCGGTGCGCCAGGTAAAGTTTCTTGTGGCGTCCGCCGGGGATTGGGTAGACGTCCAAAACCTAGCGGTCCCATCATTGAATAGCGTCTGTTTGGTAAGGCCAGTTCCGACAAAGAGAGAAACGGCGGTCTGCGCTGGATTTGTTGCGGTATACGTTGGTCCTGAGGGCGAGCCGTATGGATTCGGATTGAAGCTATTTTGAGTTGTAGTGTTGTTTCCCGTGGTTGGCTTTAAGGCCCTGTACAGGATTTCCATCTCATAGCCTGAGGCCAGGTAGTAATCTTGGTTGCCGGCTGGGTCTACATAAGTACGGCAGTACGCAGCTGCTGCATACGCAGAGTCTGGCGTCATAGCCTGAGTGTTTGCCATTCCGTTATAGGTGCTGTCAGTACCTGTAGTACCTGTAGCCAAGCTGCGCACCGTCATCCTGCTTTCGGTCGATTTTTCTGCCACTACAAGCCAATACAGCAATCCATCTATGTTTATTTTTCCGAAGTAATAGCCCCCACCATACGCGTCGCCGATAGCCGGGTCGTCGGGTATCGGGACTTTTCGCTGAATCTGCAAAAGCACTTGCCCAAACCTCATGTCGAAGCCCCTTCGCGCAGCTCCCACGCCGTACCGTTCTTGGTCGAGTAGATGTAGTCTTTCTGCTTGCTGGCGCCGGGGGTATCGATGGCTGCCGACTTGATCACGGTCACACCACTCGGCTGAGTAAGGGTGAAGGCTGTGGTGCCCTGACGAACAGTGACGACCACGGTGTAGATCTCATTCGTCAGGGCCGGAATGTTGCTGAACGCCAGAGCGGTGTTGCCGGTCAGGGTCAGATCGAAGACGCTGGACACAGACAGGTCCAGGGTGGCAGTACCGGTTGCTGCTGCGTTGACGGTCACCTTGTCCAAATAGTCGGCCATGCTGAGGACGGTGCCGCTGAGCTTGCCCGTCAAGGTGCCGCCTGTAAGTGAAAGCTTGGCCGCTACAGTGGTTGTCAGTGCGGTGATTTGACTTTGTAACTTGCCAATCGCAACCAGCAGCGTGTCACCAGCCACTACAGCGGTTGAAACGGTCAGATCGAGCCCTGTCAGCACTGCGGCGCGAACCGAAGTGGCGAAGTCAACAAACGCCTTCACCCCGCTCCAGTACTGGGCAGAGGTGCCGGCAGTGACGGTCGGCTCTTTCGTGGCTGCGGCTGCCGTGACGAATGCTGTGCTCGCCACCTGCGTTGTGTTTGTACCTGCTGTCGCAGTTGGAGTTGTTGGAGTTCCCGTCAAGGCCGGTGACGCCAGCGGGGCTTTAAGGTCGAGCGCTGCTTGCTGGGCAGTGCTCACCGGTTTGGCGGTATCTGCGGTGTTATCAACGCTTCCCAGACCGACGTCGGCCTTCGCAAGCACTACGACCCCAGTCCGCCCCGCGACTGACGTAACAGTGTTGACCTGTGCGCCGGCGGCGACTCCGTCGAGCTTTGTCTTGTCAGAGGCGGAAATCGTGCCGCCGATAGATGCTGTGGCCGTAGGAATGACGGCGCTTGTGCCGGTGCTGCTCGTCACCGTAACTGTCGTGGTGGACGTTGTGACGCCGAGGTTGGTGGCGACATTCGGTTGAGCGCCAGCAGTGATGCCATCGAGCTTCGACTTGTCTCCCGCAGTCTGCACGCCCGCAAGAGATACGGTAGCTGCGGGCAACACGGCGCTTGTTCCGCTCGACGAGGTGACGGTCAGCGTAGAAGCGGCGGTGGTAACGCCAAGATTGGTTGCGCCGCCAGGTGCCGCAGCAACGGCCGCAGTAACAAATGCAGTGGTGGCGAGTTGCGTGGTGTTTGTAGCCGCCGCTGCGGTTGGTGCTGTTGGAGTGCCCGTGAGGGCTGGAGAAGCCAGAGGAGCCTTTAGGTCCAATGCGGATTGCTGGGCTGTGCTGACGGGCTTCGCGGTGTCAGCAGTGTTGTCTACGCTGGATAGCCCAACATCAGACTTCGTCAGTACCACTGCGCCCGTTCTGCCGGACACGGACGTGACGGCGTTAACTTGGGCGCCAGAGGCAATTCCGTCCAGCTTCGACTTGTCGGCCGCAATGAGAACGCCTGCGAGAGTTGCTGTTGCTGCTGGAAGTACCGCACTAGTACCGGTGGAGGAAGTAACCGTGACCGTTGAGGCGGCCTGGGTTGCGCCCAGGTTTGTAGCAGCGCCACCTGATGAGACGGCGGCAGCTACAAACGCGGTTGTTGCCAGCTGGGTAGTATTGGTGCCCGACGTCGCTGTAGGAGCTGTTGGCGTCCCAGTAAGAGCCGGGGATGCGAGAGGGGCTTTTGCGTCCAAAGCAGTCTGCAGCCCGGTGACAGTGCTAATCGCCTGCGTCCCGGTATGAGTCGAACGATCTCGAAGGGCGGCGTCGGTAGAGTTAACCGTCGCGCCAGCTGCGATGCCTGCCAGCTTTGACTGCTCGGCAGTCGTGTAGTCGTTGGTGGATAGCCCCTTGCCCGCAACGGCGTCGACCTTTGTGCCTTGCAGCTTGCCGAGTGCAACCAGAATTGAATCAGCAGCAGTCACTGTACCGGTCGACGATGTGAAACCGGTTAGCAGTGACGCCTGAGCGCGCGCGGTTGTGAAGTAGAGATTTGTCGTGCCTTCGGTCAGCTGGTCCGTGTTGGCTGGGCCTGAGCCTGAAGATACGAGTGGCGTGCCATCGGCCTTGGTGTACGACAGGCAGCGCCAGGCAGTTGCCGATGCCGCCTGAAACTCTGCGTTGTCGCCGGACAGCGTGGTTCGCACCCCGCCCGGTACCAGTCCGGCAGCGAGGGTTATGCCAGCAGCAAACTGGAGCTGACGTCGCATCCCATCCACGCCACCGCTGAACGAGTTGATCGTTGCCGCGCCGCTGATGTAGATCGAGTCCGACGAGGCGCCGCCGATGTTGACTACGGAAGCAGCGTTGAGGCTGGCTTGCGCGGCTTGGTTGAAGGGGCCGGTCATGGCCTTGCTGCCGTCGAGCGGTAGCTTTGTGCTGTCCGGGGCGCCAACCAATGACGTACCGCTGGCGCGCTGATACCACAAGCACTTCCAAATGTTGGTGTCGTCGACGTTTATGAACTCGGCGGTATCGCCCACCGCCGTAACAATGTCCGCGCCACTTGGGAGGATGATCCTGGAAGTGTTAGAGATAGTTACGGCAGTGTTGAACTGGATACGTCGTGTCGTTCCGCGACTGGCGTTACCGAGGAACTGCAACGGTCCTGAACCGCTGACCAGCACGGTGTTCGACGCCGACGATCCCAGGTCGACCGTGTTGCTGACCGTTGCACCGATGACCAGCGAGACCGGGTTGGCCTCGTTTATCGCGCCAGTCATTTTGCCGCCAACCAGTGGCAGCTTGGTTGGGTCTGATGCGCCAGCTGATAACAAAGGAGCGCCGCTGAATCTGGCAAAGTCGATCATGCGCCAGTTAGCTCCGCCCAGCGACTCGAACAGCGCCACGTCGCCGGCAGCCGTGGTGATGTCGGCCGAAGTGAAGAGGATCATCGTCGAGCTGTTGTGCAGCACGGTGACGCCGGTGAAGACAAAACGGCGGATAGCCCCGTAACTGACCGCTAAGTCACCGATCTGGGTCAGGTCGCTTTCGCCGAAGTGGATGGTGTTGGCCAGATCCAGCACGGACTTCGGGATCAGCGTGCTGCCGGAGAACGTCTGTGGCGTAGCCTCGTTGAGCGCGCTACGCAGCAGCAACGCGTCCCCCGCCGGGATCTGGACGTTCTGGCCGCCCTTCCGAACGACTGGGAGACGATCAGTCATCAGAGCACCACGTAGTCGTAGTCGTCGGTATCCAACTCGGTAGCGCTCAGGGCTACGCCGATCTTCTGGTCAATCGAGCCCGCTGTTGCTGAGGTTGCATCGAGGGCTGGAGTGACAACGCCCCCAGCAGTGCCAAGGTAATAGGTCGAACCTGGAGTCAGGCCGGTGAGCTGGCTATTCACGCCGTCGAGGTCGTAAACAGTTGCCGATGCAGAGCTGGCGACGGCCGCCAGAACGTAGCCGTGTGCTGGACGGCCGTTCGAGTTATCAGCCAGGCGCACATTCACCACGCCGGCGTTCGCGTACATGTTGACCAGCTTACCGGCGGCAATGGCCTCGCTCGCTGGGATAGAGCGGCTGGCCGGGCCGCTTCCTGCGTTGTACAGGGTGGGGTCAAGCTTGCCATCAGCGCCCAATGCGGGAATCTTTCCTGCATCAGCAGCGCCCGCTGAACTGGTGATCGGCGTGTACTGCTGGTTTTGGCCGTTTACCCGGCGAAGAACTTTGTCTACCACGATATGCTCCTACGCCAGTAAAACCGGCTCGTTGAGGTCGATATAAAGGCGTGTCGCGCTGGTGGCGAAGCCGATGATGAAATCCCAGCCGGTTGTCGGCGGGGTTTGCGTGAGTACGCCGTTTGCGCCGCACCAGACATGACCTTCCGTCCACGACCATGAGGAGTCATCGACGAAGCCTTGGGTCTGGATGTTGATGTCGGTGCCGATAGAGCCTGATGTGATGGCCAGGCCCAGCGCCTGATAGACCGATTCGGTAGCAGGATTGACCGGGCGGGCAAGCTGCTGACTTTCGTAGATGACCCGAAGTGCGCTGATGGTTTCGCCGGCCGTGCAGATGATGGTCTGGACTCCGCCGCCAGAGTCAGTGCCTGGGCGGCCTTGGGCGCCGCGCTGACCTACCATGATGGTGAATGCGCCGTCAGTTCGCTGGCAGCAGTTCGACGATCCGCGCACGACGAAGGCGGAGTTCATCGGGTCACCTCGTCGCCGATCCTGACCTTCGAAATCGCCGTGACCGGATAAACATCACCGCTGGGCGTGATCAGTTCGAGGTCGTACACGCCCTGGCGCCAGGTGATGGCTGTCGTAACCGCTGGCGTCAGGCGAACAACCAGGGCGGCCAGAGATGTGTCAATCTCGATGATGCCGTCAGGTTCGGTCGAGGAATCAGAATTCAGGGTCAGCAGGATTTTCCCGTCGACGCGATCGCGGATCTGCATGCGAGCAGAGCAGCCGGTCAGGTCGAACGGGCGATTGAAGATGACCGAGCCGCTTGGGATGTAGGCGCGCCAGTTGTCAGAGCGGACCGAATTCAGTTCGATGACGCTGGAGGTGACCACTGACGCGATATAGACGTCACCGTCGCCAGTGTTCAGCTCTTCAGGCTGTTTGACACCCTCAATGCTGATCGGCCAGCCGTCAGGAATGCCGTGGTTGACGACAGTGAGACGAACAGGCGCAGTGCTGGGCATGCCAGAGATGGGCAGATAGGCCAGCTCCTGATCGGCGTACCGATACATGAACTCGAAAGTCTTGCCCTTGACGATGTTGATGTCGACGACTGGGGCGCCCATGGAAATCTCCTGCGATTTCCGGTGAGCGTATGTGACTGGATTTTTCGGACAAGGGGCAAAAGAAAGCCCGCGCTTGGCGGGCCGTAGAACCTAACGTGTTGAGTCAGTCGCAAGACATGCGGCTGTTGTTGTAGCCGTAGCTTTGGCAGTCGAAGTGGGTTTTTGGTGGCGGCTGGTACTGCGGCGCTTGGCGGATGATGATCACCGGCGGCGGCTGTTCAATGCCTGCAGCGATTCGCGCCTGTCGCTCAGCGCGGGCCTTTTCAGCAGCCTCTCGCCGCTGCTTCTCGATGCCCATTGAGCTTGTGCTGTCAGGAATGATGGTGAGGGTGCCGGCGTTAGCCGTGGCGGATGCCAGTGCTAGACAGAAGAGAATGATGTACTTCACGACTAATTTCCTTGTCGAGATTTGATGAGGCGGCCACTCTGGAGGCGCCGGTTATCACAAATATCGGCAAGGGGACTTGGATCTTGAGCGCTCAGTCTGGGCTTATCGATCGGCGCGTGCGAATCCTTCGATGATCCAGACGAGTGCCACACCAATAACATAGATGGCGATTACGGGCAGAAATCCGAACAGGAGGAATGCCTGAAGAGCTCCCTCTCGATACTCAGACACGACCAGCACAGCGCCGATCAGCCAGAGCAAAGAAAGCGCAAGCCATAGGCGCCGGAATCCAGCTTTGTATGCAAACTTCACTTCTACGTCTTGCATGGCGCCCCCCTCCGCATCTGAGGCACCATGATAAAGCCGCAAGCGAATTTAGTCAGCACCGGCCGTTAGGTATGCCAGCGGTCCAGACGCACGGACGCTCGCGCGCGAGGCATCGCTCAGGTTTTTCTCCCATTTCCTATATGCCTGCGTGCGCATTAGCTGCTTTTCTCTCGCAATCACATTCGCTTTGGGAAGGCCACCGGCCTTGGCATACGCGACCATGGCGTCGTAGAACTGCTGAGACGAAAGAACCTTCCCGGCAGCTTCGACGAGTGGCGCCCGTTTCTCTTTAGCGATCCCGTAGATTACGCCGGCGGCACCGGCACCAGGCAGTCCCAGCGACGAGGTGATGCCTTCGGCCGCCGCGATCTTCCCAGCGCTACCCATAAGCCTTGAGACCACACCGTCAGGCCCGGCGAACTCTTCCAGGGTCGCGGCAATCCTACCGTTCGGCAACCTGGCTCCAGAAGCGCGAGCCATCCCACCCGCTACGGTCGCGATGTTCTCCACGTCAGTAGCCGCCTGTTTTGGCAGATAGCTGAGGAAGCGTTCTTTGGCTGCTTGATTACGACTTAACGATGTCCAGAAGGAATTAAGCCCTGTGGCCGTCAGTGAAGCATCGTTGCGGCTTCCGGAACTAAAAACGTCGTTTAGAACAGTCAGTACTGCGCGCTCCCGTAGATTCTCCGGGATCTTGCTCAGCACCGTGTCGAAGTTCTTGTAATCGCCGTTCTTCAACTGGGCGACAGCGGTTCCGAGTTTCGATGAAATCGCCCCTTTGAGGTCGCTCCCAATTAGGTCGGTCAGGTTCTGACTGGCCTCGCGATGCTGAGACTCGAGGAACCTGGCATTTTGAAACGCATCCCCGACACCATGGGCATCAGCGAGGCGCTGCTGATCGGCCAGGATTGAGGAATGGAGGCGCTGCAAGCTTTCGTTTTCGGCGTCGGCGAAATTGGTCTTTTTGATCCGCCCCTCAACTTGCCTGCGCAGGTTGTCGAGCGCCTCATAAGAAGGCTGCCTTGTTGCTCCATCGGGTACAGCACCGGAAACGATGCCCTGCAAGCGCTGTGTGTATGCCGACAGGTTATCCAGGCGCTGAGTAGCCTCTTGGCCTATCAGCCCACTGAGTCTGGCCTTCGCCTCAGCGTTTTGTGTGAGGGCTCCGTACCAGCTATTGAACGCTGGAATGTTCAGCCCCCCAGCCTTGCCGCCGCTGAAGGCGTCGCCCACCGCGGTCATCACTGCCTGTGGACGAAGATTTTCGGGGATGTTGGCAATGGTGCGGTCAAACGCCTGATAGTCGCCGTCGGCGAGTCGTTTCACGGCGCCACTTAGGACATTTGAGACCGAGCCGGTCAGGTCTTTGCCGATCGTCTTCACCAGGCCTTCCTCGATACCCTTGCGCTGGGCGACCAACGCCTTCGCCGAGGTGAAGGCGTCGCCGACGCCCGCAGCATTTGCCACGGCCTGCTGGTCTTTGCTCAGGTTGGCATACAGCGCATCGAGCGTTCGCGAGCTTGAGGTAGCGAACGGGCCACGACCCTTGTACCCATCACCCACTGACTTGCGCACGGAATCGAGCGCTGAGTATGTTGGATGCTCAGTAATGGTCTGGATGGTTCCAGGAATGAGCGGGTTAGGCTCTGTCCGGACCTTGGGAGACAGGATGCTCAGAGCGTTCCTTTCGTCAGCCGACAGTAATGGCTTTCCACCTAAGTCGGCAGCTCGGCCTTGAATGAAATCGATAGTGGCGTTTGCAGGAGCTTGAGCTCGATTTCCAATTGACTCGCCAACTTGGCCATACAGGCCTTCTGCTTGACGGCTGAGCGCATCGATTGTGCGCTGGCTCTCCGCTTTGAATCGGTCGGAAAAGGCGCTTTTGTCCAGCGAGCCGCCGTACAGGGAAACGATATCGTCGGCCTCTTTCGCTGCCGCCTGCGCTGCTGCTGCGTGGCGCTCAGGCACTCGCAGGCCCGCAATCGCCGCCAATGGCTTGTCAGCGTCAGGATCTGCCGTCAGGACTCGATAAGCGCGTTGTTCGGCGGCCGAAAGCAAGGAAGTATCTCCATTGACCTCTTGCAGCTTGGATTGCAGGTAGCCCAGCGAATTATCAGCAGTTGTTCTGGCTTCGGCAGGTATTACCTCTTTCACCTGGCCGTAAAGGTCAGAGCTTCCTTTTTCTAGCTGCTTGATAGTGTCGACGCTTTCATTTCTGAAATCGTCCGAAAAGCGACTCTTGTCAGTCGCCCCTCCATAGTCGTTGATCAGCTTGTCGGCCCTACGTGCGAGCGCCTGGTGCGTCAACTGTTGCTCTGCTGCCGCAGGACTGCCAGGGACAGATGCCAGCCCTTGAGCCTTTTCTAGAAACGATTGATTCTGTGCAAACTGGGCCGGAGCGAGATTGCGATCAAGGCCCAGATCTTCTGCGGCCTGAAGGACGCGCGGATCAGGACTTGCCAACGCTGACAGATCATTAACGGCCGTCTCGCCTCTTTTTCCTGTAGCCTGGGCAGCCGCTACGATAGCCGGCCCAGCCTCGATAGACGCAAGAGACCCGCCAGAGGTTGCTGGTGGGGTACTGGCTATGGATGAATTTGCTCCTTCTGTCACGTCCAAGCCCAGGCGCGCAGCGCCGGAGTCCGCAGCTTTCCTGACAAGCGCGGAACCGCCCGCAAACAGCGCCGGCACAGCACCGCCCAACAGCCCGCCAATAGCGGCGCCTGTGGCTGCTTCTGGTAGCCGCTCAATAGCATCTCCTTCCGCTGACCCGAACCCATAAAGCCCTCCATATCCAGCACCAACTGCGGCGCCCTTGCCTATCGTCCCGGCAAGACTGGCCGATGCAGATCCGCCGCCAGTGGCAAGCGCCGGGATAACCCCGCCAGCTAGATTGCCTGCGGCAGACGCGATCGGGTTCTGCTCTTGACCAGCCTTCAACAAAGCGCGCTGGTTCGCGACGTTTTCGTCGTAGCGCTCACCAAATGTTGATGCCGCCGAGCCGTTCTCTGGGATCGAAATCAGCGGCTGCACGGCGGCATCAAGGCCGGCGAGAATTTCGTCTTGCAGGCCGAAGGTTGTGCCATCGCCAACCCCTCGAACAAACGCCTCCCCAGCGCCAACCTCTGGTGCGGCCGGCTTGGTAAATGCCGCAGGAGCTGGGGTAGCTTGATCGACCGGAGTGAACGAGCTGAGCCACGAATGATTGCTGTCGGTTGTCGCGGCGGTTGCCGGCGTGGCAGCAACGGCCGCCGGAGGCTGCTGTGCGCTATCTGCGCCAACAGGCGTGTATTCCTTCAGCCAGTCTTGGTCAGCCATAATTATTTCCTGTACTGCTTGCCGTCTGGGCCGATGAAGACGCTGCCGGCGGGCAGCGCGTCAGCCTGCGCCTTTGACGTAATGGTGGGGATGGCTGGTGCGGCCTGGGTAGATGCAACGCCGGCCGCTGATCCTGGTGCCTGGGCCGCGCTTGCGCTGGAGCCGAGCCGATCCCGGGAGGCTGAAAATGTGCTGCGAATGTCCGCAAGCGACTTACGGAAGGCGCCCTCGCTCATCTTGGGTGACAGAGCTCCGATGGAGTCTGAGAGCTTTTTGCCTTCAGCATCAGAAAGCGCGCCCGCCCCTTTTAGCAGCGCGACTTGAGGCAAAAAGCTTTGGGCTTTCAGCGTGTCGAGTCGCGCCTCGAAGTCTGCTGCTGCAGATCCTGGACGAGTAGGCAGAATCGAGGAAAGTCCGACAGCAGATGCTAGACCAGGATCTTCATCAATCCTCGGCCCAGCCGGGTTTTTGGGATCGACCTTGGTACCCAGCAGCGAATCAACGGAAGACAGCGCCTGATCGATCGTTGCCACTTGGCCTGCTTGGCCCCGAGTTCTGTCCTGAGCGGCCTGCAGCTGTGCCTGGTCGTTCTGGGCTAGCTGCTGTTGCTTCAACTGGCCCTCCACCTGCGCATTCGCCAGCTGGGTCTGTGCCTGCTGTGTTTTTAAAGTGTTTGCGCCAGTCGGGTCGATGAGCGTCTGGTAGCGCTGCTTCTGCTCGGGTGTGGCGTTAGGTGCAGTAGCGGCGGTGAATGCATCATCCAGTCGCTGGGCCTGTCGTGCTTGGTTGTTAGCGGTCTGTCCAGTTCGCAAGTCCTCAAGGGACTGCTGGGCCCGCGAGGCGTTTTGCACCAATCCTGCCTGAGCCTGCTGGTCAAGCTGGGCGGCAGCCAGGTCAGATCTGGTCAGCGGCTGGCTACTATCGCGGACGATGCCAAGCTGCGCGCCTTGCTGGGCCCGGGTCGCTGCAAGGTTTGCACTGTCTTGGGCTTGATAGGCGTTGCGCAGGTCGTTGGCGCGCTGAAAGCGAGTCATGGCCAATTGCGCGTCCCCGGCCTGGCCCTGGCTAAACGCACCCACCCCATCGCCCAGGTTCGATGCTGAGCCGAGGGAGGCAAGTGGCGCATTCGGGTTCGCGCTGACGCCTCCCGGTGACAGATCAGAAAGCGAGGTAGGCATCTGCGGACCAGCGCTCACCGGTGCCGAGTTGGCAGCAGTGGCGAGGTCGGCCGGCTGATTGCTGAATTGAGCTACGCCATTCGCACCAGCTCGGCCGACAATAGCGTTGGTGCCCGCCCCAACCCCCGTGGGTCTGTATGCCGCATCCAGGCCGACCGGTTGTTGTGCTTGCGGGTCTGGCTGCGCCTGAGTCGATGCCTGGGGAAGCGCATCTGCAAGGCTTGCTGTCTGCTGTGTGGGCGCTGGTTGCGCGCCTAGCTGAGCTGGCGCCGTTGGTGAAAGGGATGTGAGGCTCTGGGGTGCGGAAACCGGTGCGGGTGCGCCAAACTGAGCTGGATTGACGAATGCACTCGCCAGGCTTTGCGGTTGAGTTGGGTCTGCTGGGGGTTGACCCGCGACTGCAGGTGCTACGGCTGCCAGGCCAGCTACCTTGGGCAGCTGATCGCTTGCTCGGGCAATTGGGCCGCCGGTGAGGGACTGAACCCCGTTTTTAGCCGCTCGTTGAGCTGGCGTCAGATACGCCGTGGCCAGGTCTCCAATGAGATCGCCGACTGCCATGCTTGTCACTCCCGCAGGATTTTCGATGGTTCCTACGGTATGTGACTGTATTCAAGGGTCAATCAGGCGGCCTCGTAAGCGAGCAGCAACTCCTTCCAAAATCCTGCAGGTTCAGGCGGGTTGCCGCCAGGCCCGAACGTTGGCTGCACGCCGCAACCTTTTGCATCGCTACCACTCTGCGAGACATTTCGGCCATTGGAGTTCTGCCACACGATTTGCTGGGTAGTGAGATCAAATGCTACGAGCATGTTTCTGATCGCGACAGAGCTGAGCAGCACAGTGTTGTCGTCCAGCAAGCCTTCCAGATACACGTAGGCAAGATCGGCCGCGTAGTCGATCACCGCGTCAAGCGGGATCGGTCGGACGGAGGTGGCGCCGAGCAACCCAAGCCCCAGCGCGCCCTCGCTGATTTTTAAGACGTAACCAGAGCCGTCGCTGGTGAAATATGGCATGCCCCTAATGTCGGCTGCACTGGCGCCGCTGGTTGGCCCAATCTGCGCAACGGTAACCCCTGTGTCGTAGTTGCGAATCTTGGCGCCGTATCGGTAATCAATGCAGGAAATCGCATAGGAACCCGACGTGTCAGCAACGGCCGGACCGATTTCCTCACCCTCTCCGATGACAGTGCCCACAGCGCCGGTGGTCAGGTCCATTCGGGCCAGGCCGCCGCCAGACAGGCAAAGCGCTCTTTCCGGGAGCTGCCCGGGATAGATAGCCCCAACGCCAGGCGCCGCTACGAAACTGCCAGCGGTGTAAGGCGCTACGACCTTCAGATATTGTTCAGAGGCGCCAAGGTAGAACGTGCCTTCCCCGTCGAAGCCGTGTCCCGCCCCCACATACGTGCCAGCCTGGATCTGCGAGGTCTGCCCGGTCGCCTGATTCCAGAACCAGACGTAGCCCTGAAGATAGAAGGTTACCGCAGCGATCGTGCCGTCATAGCTCATGTCGAACAGAGCGCCGCTGGATGCGCTGAAAGGCATTGTTTTTGTCGAAACAATCTCGCCAGTAGCACCATCGAACAGATTGAGTTCGGTGCCGGACGCGGCGGGACAAACAAAGAATTTACTCATTTCAAACCCTCACTACAGGCTCTGTGCGTGCCTGGGCTATGTTCCCGCAGTGGAATGTTCCGGCTGGTGAGCCGTATTCGAGGATCTGGGCCCAGGTCGCGCCGGAGTCGTAACTAATCCAGGTCGCACCACCGGTGATGTCTTGGCCGTCGTATTCAGGAAAATTGAGCCCGGGCTGACCGAAGCCCTTGGATGCGATCAGCGTGGCGGGATGACCTCCTGCTGCTGGGTCCTCAGGGTCGTAGCCATCGCTCTCTGGCCGGACGACCTCGATCCTGCCAAGCTTTGGCGGATTGGCGAAGGTCGGAACCGTATAGGCACCTGTCTCAGAGATGTAAAAATAGGCTTGCTGTGCGGCGCTAAGCGAGTCGGGACCGAACCCGTTGCTGACCAGCGCAGGATCGATAACGCCCTCTACCCGGACAGCGTTGGTGAACGCGTTGTAGGTGGCCAGTGCTATGTTCCCGGACGGCGCCCAGAAGTAGTTATCCTCCGGCCGGTCGGAGACCTGACTCGATACATAGAAGGCGTACCGGCTGTTTCCGATGTATGTGACTTGGTCGAAGCCGGCAGGAAGCGTGATCCATTCCCCGTAACTTGGCTCGCCGGGATCCGGGAAATCGACGGTGCCATAGTTGAAATTTGCCTGCTCCCCCGTGCCACACGCCAAGCACATAGCAAATCCGGGCGTTCCCGAATATCCGGTGCGCACGCCATCCTTGTCCGCAACGAATACGCTCAGTTGCGGCATTGACCCCGGCTGAAAAGAGGAAAACACCGGGAATACGACCTCTTTACCGTTCGTGTCGCAGCCGATGGTGAATCGCCCCTCATCAGCCTGGCCGATATCCCAGGCCGAGCTTGCGCCGTTGTAAGGAGGCGCTGCGCGACCCGGGTAGAACACGCCACGCTTTAGTTCTCTGGTGATTAGGTTTTGCCGTCTACTCGATCCGTTCTCGATCCAGGTCACATCAAGAAACAGCGAACCCTCAAATTCTTGGGCCGCACCATCTGGGTCGTCGAGGTCGTCTTTGGTTCTGGCTACGAACGTCGAGGTGATCATGATTGAAGTTCGGGCACCATCTTCGTCTTCAATCGTCGCCATTGGAGCGCGGTAGACGATGTTATTCAGGTACCAGGTGCCGACGACACCCTCGAAGCGGGTCCGGTCGCGCAGTACCGGCGTGCGTTCGGTATCGCCAGCGAACACCTTGTAGGAGTTCACGATTCGGGCTGTTGTCCCAATCACCTCGATGTCAGCCGCCCACAACCCGCGGGCTCCGGACGGCGTGCCTCCATTGACATTGAAGCCCTTGGCGACTTCTGTCCAAACTGGGAAGCCGTTCGAGTCATCTGGCGGCCGATCCTCTGTGCCATACCAGTAGTAAGGCCCCGCCTCTTCGTAGACGACCTGTGCCGCAACGGTGATGCGATACCCTGGATTTCCGTCATCGTCGAAGAACCCCTTCGGCTTGCCAGTCGACATCCACGGATACTGCGCGGCCTCCCAGTTGATCTCGAAGTTGTCCACTGCGGAATCCTGCAGACGGGTAATCGCCTTCGCCCCTACTGCGTTCAACACGCTTTCGCCAATATTCAAGGTCCAGCTGGCCTGGGCGGCCGTTGGACTGGCGGGAGTCACCACGCCGTTTTCGAAGCGCACATAGAACGGCGCGGTCACGATGATTCGCCAAGCGAACGGATCTTTCGGACCTGCGTAGGACATGGGCCAGCGCTGCGCCGCGGTGCCCACTGTAGAAATAGAGTGCACTGCGCCTAGGCCAGAGAATGGTTGTGCAAGCCCCCAATAACGAGTGGGCACGAATTGGCCGGGGTCGCCGGAAACCCCCAGGGACAGCGAGCCGAATGCCCCCGCCGTCAGAGTCGGTGATGTCTGGGGGGCTTGAACGCCATCCATGAAGCCTGGCAGGTAGCTGTCTCTGCCAGAGTTGAGCGTCTGCACGTAATATCGCGCGTACGGCGCCACGCCATTGGAGATGTATCGACCGATCACGCAGAGCCATGCCGGCAGATCGATGACGACCGCACTCATCGACTGGCCGGATTTCTTGGCAATCAGCAGATAGCCTTCGATGATCTGCTTCTTGCTGCCGCCAGTAACACCGCCGCGAGCCATGGACTGCGCAAGCTTCATGACCCTCCGAAGCAGCCAGATGCCTGACGTGGACACTGAGCGCCGAACGACGCCCATCAGACGTTACCGGAACTGGAAACAATCTGAGCGTCCAGGGTGCCCACCGCGTTAGCTGCCTGGGCTGCGATTTGGCCAAATGCACCGGCGGCGCCGGCGTGAGCTGAACCAGTGGAATCCGCCGCATAGTTCTGGATGCGATGCCCGTCGATTTCGCCGTCGATGCCAGCCTTCGTTTCAGCAGCACGAAGCTTCAGCTGCTCCATGTTCACCTCGACGTTGTAATAGCTCGACAGTGCGTTGTAGAAGGACTGATACGCCGAAGCCTTGATCTGCGCGGACTGAGAGTCAAGCTGGTAGAGGCTGGTGTAGGCCCGGAACAGGTCAGCAGCAGTGTTCAGGATGCCCAGCTTTAGTTGGGTCGAAAGCTGCACGGCCTGCTGCAGGATCTGAAGCTTGATGTCGGCATCTTTAATGGCCTGCTCACGGTTCACGTCCAGCACAGCGTCGGTAGCCCGGCGCTCGGATTGAGCAAGCTGATCAATGAGCGCGCCTGGTGGCAAGGAAAAGCCGCGGGCAGAAAATGAGGATGACAGCGTGGCCCGCTCCGACCTGACAGTTCGCCCGGCTCGATCTCGGGATTGCTGCCACACGGCTTCGAACACGGTGCTGGCCATGCCGAACGGCGTCACCCCACTGATCACGCCAACGAGATAATCCTCGGGGACGTTCTTGAATCCGCTGTTGATCGAAGGGAAATAGGTCGCAAGCCACTGCTCAACCTCGCCGTTTACGCTGGCGATGTTTGACGCGGCGTTGTCGGTCCCTCCGAACAAGTCGCTGAACTTGGGCGGTTCCTGCAGGTTGATACTGCCGACCGAGTAAGAAAACGGGGTTTCCTTCAGTGTCGGCTTAGAGACGATGTTGATCCGGCCGGCACTACCCGACGCATACCCGATCGCCTGCTGGGCAAGTGCGAAAAGCTGGCTGTTGGTGCTGTCGATGCTCATCGCTTCGTTCTCCGGGAGCCTGTCGCGGCGACCCATTCAATGTTGTCGATCTCGGCGTAGGTCGCTTCCTCGCCTTCCAGCCGCAGCTGCCAGAACCTGGACGATGCGCCTTTGGCAGTCTCGATTCGCGCCTCTGAGCTGTCGCGCTGGATGAGGCGATAGGTCTGCTCGCGGCCAAAGTCGTCCGTCAGGCGCGCGTATGTACGTCCGTCGGTTTGGATGCCGAAGAAAATGTTCTCCAGGCGCTTGGTTCGAGGCGTGCCCTGGTCATCGGCGGCGAAGTCGATCAGGTAGGAGAGAAGGTCGCCGTTGTCCGTATCACCGCCAATCTTGTACAGGCCGTCCGGGCGTGTGGCCCAAAGATCTGTTCCGACGCGGCAGAAGCTGTTGAAGCCAAACCCGCTGTAACGGGTAACTGCACCGGTGGCGACGTTGGTTGCGTACTGAAGCGCCTCGTTTCTGGATTGGGACGAGTAATCGCTGATGGCCAGGCCGCTGCGCAGTACCGTCTCGAGAATCAGGTTTGCACTGGCATTGCTTGGCAGGGCCAGGATTTCAACCAGTTTCGCGTCGATTGCGATCATGACGTTGATGATCGTGCCGAGCGTCAGCGATTCAGAGATGGTCGCAAAGAGCGATGGCGTGAAGTCGGTAAGCGAGTCTGGAATTATGCCTTCGACGATCGCCGCCTCAAGCAGCTGATCTGTGTCATAACCCACGACCTGAGGGTCATCGAAGACCAGACGCATAGCCGTGTAGTAATCCTCTGAACTGTTCACTCCAGGCGAGACGTCGGCGCCTTGAACTCCGGCGTCGTTGGCAATGCCATGATCAACAGCTGACATGGCCATGTCGAACACGGTAACCACGCCATCAAGGCTGATGACTGGAACCACGGCGGTTGCCGAGTCTTTACCGGAAGCCGAGCCCAGCAGCAGCGTGGTCTCGTGCGATGTGATTTCCGGCGCCGAGCCAGGACTGTTGCCCAGGCTCAACGGGGCGAATGACGATCCCGACGCGACACTGCCAATAACTGGGCTGTCCACATAGTCGCCTGCGGCGTATAGCGCTGCGGTGATGGACTTGCTGCCGGTCGATCGAGTGCCGCTGCGGAATGCCTCTCCATTCACGACCGCCGTAACGACTCCGGCGATCCGCTGGATGCTTAGCGACGGGAGCACTGCCGGAGATACCGAAAAAGTGTGCTTGACCGCTCCGGACTCGTAGAACTGAATCGAGACACCGGAGGTGTACAGGCCGTGCTCTATGGCGGCGAAGCTTCCAACGGTGGAGTTTGTGCCGGAAATGCCACAGATGACGGCACCGCTTGGCACCGGCGGGAATGCGAATGTCAGCTCAAAGTCTCCGACAGGCGCAGCAAGGCTACGCGCCCCCGAGTTCCAGCCGGCTTGCTGATCTGTCGTGGATGTCGCCTCTACGCCGGGCGAGTATGGGACCGCTGGGTAGCAGGTGGTCACGCTGTCGCTCGGCACCATCGTAGGAATAAGGATCTGATCCACTACCTTTCTGCCGGTCGCGTCCAGATGGTATTTGACGATAGTGGGATAGCCCGGAGGCGTATCGACACCCTTGTTGATGAGCTGCTTGCCGTCGATGTAGACGACATTGTAGCCAGGGCCGGTGACGCATCGTGCCGGAGTGCCGGCCTGAGCAGGAACGCCAGCGTTATAGGTGGTTCTCGACCGCTTTGTCAGACGGTTGGCCATAGCGGTCTTCCCGATTAACCAGCGGCGATAGTGGCAGTGAAGTAGTTCAGCTTGCGCTCGTCGCCAGCGGTCCAGGTCAGCGCGCTGACCACCATGTCCGCGTCTTGCAGCCCTACCGTACCCTGCAACCGGATTTGACTGGTGGTCGCTGCGCCGGTGTCGCCTGTCGCCTGCATGCGGAAGAATGACGGCGTTCCGGAAGCCGCAATCTGGCCTTGCCACACTTCGGCAGGGTTCTTTTGCAGGGTCCCGTCAGCCGCAGCGGTGTCAAAGCTGACCCCGCCGCCGGCACCATTCAGGGAATAGGTGAGCAGCAAGACCGCATCGCCAGGGATGGCCGCGTCTGCCGAAGCTGGCGCCGTGCCGGACCAGACTTTGATGATTGATCCCGTCATGGCCGATTTGAACGAACTAGTGGACAGCATGCTGTTGCGAAGGCCTGTACTGCGCTTCATCAGACGTTACCCCCAGTGGTGATGTCGCCGGCGGCGATCGTGAATGTTCCGCTCGACACCTCAACCGGTGCGGTGAGCGGCTGGCGGTTGAATGCAGCGCCGCCAGTAGCCGCTGACCACATCGAGATATGCGTCAGGGTGACGGTTGATCCGACCGCAAAGCTCAAGCCAGCGCCAAGAATCGCAGTCCCGGAACCGGAATCGACATTGAACGTGGCCGGCTGCCGGGCATACCCGCCCCCAGACAGTTCGTTTGCCGTGGCCGAATCGCCAGGGTTGCCGCTGTGCAGGGCGATATAGACCGTCCCAGCGAACAGGGTCGGCAGCACGGAGTTACGTGCGGATAGCGTCAGGCTCATGATCAGGCCGCCGAAAGCAGGGAGATGGAAATGCCCAGGCGGAAGGTGGAGCCGGCCGGGACGTCGTATGGCGAGGCGAAGCGCGAGATCGACAGCAGGATCCCGCTGTTGCTCCCCTTGCCTGAGTTCGAGCAGAGGAAGCCACTGTAAAGGCGAGTCGCTGCGGTGAAGGTGAACTCGGCCTTAGTGCTCAGGTTGTCCACGCTGGACACGCCGTCATAGGTGTTCGACCAGATTGGCCGCGTCGCCTGGCTATAACCGGTGGCTTCTCCCACTGCCGCCGGCAGATCGGTCGCAGTCGTTGCGCTGCTCGGCACATAGTTCGAAGCGCCAACTCCAACGTACCAGCTTGAGTTGAGAGTTCCGGTACCGCGCAGCAGGCCGACAATGTGGTCAATGCCAGCCTGCGGAATGATGTTCGTGTAACTGCCGGAGCTGATCACCTCGCCAGTAGGCGACACGACCTCTCCTTTGAAGACAAAGCCGAACTTTGCCAGGCTTTCTGGAATGCTGGTCATGGGGTGACGATCTCCGCTTCGTAATAATCGCTGGCGGCCAACGGGTTCGGGCCTTTCTGTCCGCGCATGGTGGTGACAACCATCTGGTTGCCGTTGTGATCGATGACGCCGGATGCGCCGTATTGCGCCATCTCGGGCACGAAGTTGTTCTGGCTGAGCAGGGTCACGCTGCCGTCGAGCGCACCTACGGCCAGGCCGTACTGGGTCATCCAGCAAGCACGACCGTCAGGGAGAATTGATCCGGTACCCGGGACTGCGCCGTATTCGAGCTTTTTGCTCTGCACGACATCGCCGGTCTCTGGCGCCTGGAGGAAATAGGTCTTGTCAGCACAGACAAACACCCCGCCATCAACCTGCAGCACGACGCTGATGGCTGACGGGTATTGAAAGAAGTTCTGGGACATGTCGATCAGGTGCGGGCTCATGGCGACGGTGTGCCAGAGCGTGTCGCCGTCGGCGATCATCAGGATCGAGCTGAGGGACGCCATTTGATCGCCGCCTACTGGAGCACGAAGATTCAGCGTTTCAAGCCTGGACGTGTCATCACGCAGGTTCGCCACGATGTAGCTGGCCGAGCCTTCGTATTGCAGATACAGGGTTTCGGCGCTGGCAGGGCCCACGTACAGCCGCAGGATATGACCTGCAGGCAGAGTCGGCGGATTGAACAGTAGACCTCCACCGTCACTCACCGTGATTTGAATGGGGTTGACCGTGCCGCCCTCTTCGCCTGCCGCGTTTACGAGGGTAATCGCCGCCTGATAGGTGCCAGCCAGCAATGATCCAGCGGTAAGGGCGGGCGCCGGCTGGTCAGTGACGGTCGGAACGCCCCAGCGACGCAGTGTCGAGCCGTCGAACCTCAGGGTCTCGGTAGCCGTGCACAGGAAGAGTTCACTATTAAGTACCGACCCCACGAGGCGACCGCTTGATGCGATCTGCGCCAGGGTATGGATTGAGCCGGTGAGCGTGTCGTAACTCAGCAGCGATGCGCCGTCGGCAAACACGACACTCGATCCGATACTCAGGGCGCCGCGGGCATTGGATGCTGCGAATCGCCGGTCGTAGCCAGTACGAAGCCCGAGCGTGCCGCCTACCAGAGGGTCAAGGTTGACCAGGTCGCGCACGAAGCCGTCAGGTACGTCGCGGAAATTCGCACGGTTGTTGATGCCGCCTGACCAAGCGCTATTGCTCGCCATTACCAGTTGCTCCTGATGGGTCGGGAGCAGTCGCCACGGCGAAGGATGGCCGCCTCACGCATGTCCAGGCACTTGCTCAGGAACTCGGCGTAACGGTTGTTTGATTTTGACTTATCGAACGTCTCAGCATCGCTGACGTTGTAGGCCCGATAGGCCAGGTACAACAGCAGATGACGGCGATCCGATGGCAGGATGTCCGGGATTCGGTCGCACTTGCTCAGTTCTTTGACTGGGCGACGAATGACTTGCAGGCGAATCTCGCCTACTGCCGTGGGCGTCGGGTACAGGACCAAGATCCCGGCCGGGTTGAACCGAAAGTGGGAGCCGCAGCCGCCGAACGCCATGTAGTAATGAGGGCGATAATCGGAGGTGCACCGCTGCAGCCGGCATGAGGGGCTTCCCTCAATCCACGCATTGACCACGTCAAGAATGCACGGGTCGAGCTGAAAGCGATGTTCGCCAATGCCGTAAGGGATCAGCGTTACATCGCTTTCGTCGTCGTAGATGCTTTGCGACTGCTCGGCGAACTCCGTCAAAGCCTCATTGGTCCAGCGAACCAACTGATCATCCGACCAGAAATACGGCTGCTTTGTGTCCTTCTCGTCTTCACGGAAGGCTTTGATGAGGGCTTCGACGGTATCGTAGGCCATGGGTTATGCCAGCGAGTCTTGGAAGTGATCCCAGGCGTCGTTAGCCTGAGCACGGGTCACGTTGAAGCCAGCTTGAGCCTTGAGGGCCTTCAGGGTTGGCTTGCCTGTGTTGTCCAGGTCGTCTGCCTCATCACGCTCGATGATTGCCTCGATGGCCTTGATGATCAGTGCGCCGTTTTCGGAGCCCGACTGATCGTCGTTTCCGTCTTCTTCGTACTCGGTGCCCCGGTAGATGCAGCCGGCCTTCAGGGCATGCTTGTGAAACTTGCTCGGGATCACGCTTCCCTGTTGCCCGTCAGCAGGGTCGGTCTGGTAGACGCGGATGCTGTGCCCGGACGGCAGGAAAACTGGATAGGATTCTTCGCCCTTCGGCGGGAGGATGCGCAGTACTTCAGCCATGGTTATTGCCCCTTCACATGTTGAGATGCCCCGGAGAACCGGGGCGTTTTGGTATTACTCGGAGATTTCATCGCCTTTACGGTCGACGACATACTCGATGTACACCCGAGCCGCGCCGGCGGTTGCTGCTGCGCCGGTCTGGGCAAAGGTCACGGTCACCGGACCCTGGCCCGGAGTGATGTAACCAGTCGGCGTCAGTTGCTTGATGCCGGTGGTTTTCAGGTCGATACCGGTGCCGTAACGGGCTGGGGTGGCAGCGTCACCAACGTTCAGGGTCGCAGTGGTCGCCGAGTTGTACGCGGTGGTCACCACGACAAACGCGCGGATGACCATCGAGCCCTCAGGAAGCACGACCACGCTCTGCGTCGCGACAGTGGCGAAGTCAGTGGAAAGCATTTCGTTGTAGCCAATCACGGGCCACTGATGGTCGTAGTGGTAGTAGTTCATAAGGCCTCCTTAAACGCCCGAGTTCGGCAGATAGTGATCGACAGCGATCACGCCGAAGTCTTGAACCGACTTGTCGTAGATGCTGTAGAACTGCGGTTTTTTGAAGCCGATGAAGCGGTCCAGCGACACGCCCATTTGGGTGTCGTAGTTGAACAACTTCTCAACCCAGCCGGCGCCGCCCTGATCGATGTCAGCGAAGCCCAGCGCCTGGGAACCCAGCAGCAGAGTGCGGGTCCCGTTGATGTTGCCGCCTGCGCCCCACTTGCTACCCGCAGGTGCGCCCAAGGTGGTGTAGACCTTGTTCGATTCCTGGATGATTGCGCCGTCGACGGTCACAGTCGCGCCGGTGAACCATGGGTTGTTGTCGCCGCGCACGCCGGCGTTGGTGAGGCCGTTCTGCCACAGCGGGTCCATTTTCAGGGCCGCCAAGGTGCCAGGCTGAACCAGCAGTACGTAATACTCTTTGCCGCCGGAGACCACAGGACGGATGTGGTGCGACTTCGCGTAAGCGATGAGGTCCACGATCATCTTGTATTTCGGGATGCCAGTAGCAGCGATCGCGGCAGTGCTGCCGGCGATCAGATTAGAGCCGTCCCAGGCCAGATACCGTTTCGATGAGGGGGCACTCACGTCAGCGGCAAAAGCCAGACCCGGGAAGGCGGAACCGACACGAGCGGAGCCGTCAGTGTTGAAGTTGTAGGCGATGCCGGACAGAGTCAGGATTGCCAATTCATCAACACGCTGGGCCAGCCAGTTAGAGAGGCGGCCGCGGGCCATGCGGCGGAAGTCGATAACGGACTTCTGCTCGGCCAGCTTGCCTTTGCTGCGTACTGCGTTGGAGATCAGATCAATCTGGATCTCCTGGAAGTACGCCTGCATTTCTTCTTCGAAGCCTTCACGCATGTTGTCGCCGGTGACGCCATCACCGACAAGGTCAGCAACCAGGTTCATGATGACCTGGGTGCCCTTTTCGGTTTTGGTCAGCTCGGTGATGTGCTGGATGATTGCGGATTCGCCGTCGCCCAGGAATTTGTTCAGGAACATGTCGTCCCGAGCGGCTTCCCAGGTCTTTTTGGACCAGTAGACTTTTTGCTGCGGCTGAAGGGCCGCGAAATTGGTAGTTGCCATGAGGGCATTTCCTATGAAGGTGGCTTTTTGGTTCTGGGTATGTCGCCACCCTCGCGAGGACAGGTTTGAACGCTCCTGATGCGCTTGAAACGGGTCAGCTTTACGCCCTGCTGGCGAGAGACACCGTGACTCGGTGAGCGAGCTTTGCCGGACTGGAGTCACCCACTCAGAAGGCTGGGTGACGTCCTTGTCGCAATGGCTATGCAGTTACCAACTTATGTGACTGGATCGGTCCGTCAACTACACGATATCGCCAGCAAGCGCGGCCTCATCCTCGGCGGATAGGTTCTTCAGCTCCTTGGCGGTCATCTTCGAAACGTCCAGGCTTGACGCGCGCGCGCCGACACCCGCCGGTTTGCCTGGAACCCTGGCGGCACGGTCCAAGCCTTTCTGCAGGTCTGGTTTTACTGCGTCAGGCACCTTTGCAGCTGGCTCGGTCTTGGCTGGGGCATAGCGAGGTCCGATCTTCGCCGCCGCCAACTCCAGCGCTTGAGCAGGGGTCTTGCCCTTGGCTACAAAGTGCTGATGCCAGACCAGCGTCTCGTCGATCGCGTCTTGGTTCATGTCATCGCTGTCGCCACTGAGGAATGGGAACGCGGCGTATGCCTTGTTCAGCGCGATCTCAAACTCCAACTTCGAGCGATGCGCGTCATCAGTCTCCTTGTTCGCCTGATAGCGGCGGTCAGCGACCTGCTCGGCCTCGGCAATGGCCGACTTTCGCTCTTCTGTCCGGATTTCGGCCCGGATCTGCTTGGCCTTCGTGCTGTCACCGTCCAGGAATGCGGCTTGATAGCGATCCTCGGCATCGTCAAAGTCGTATTGCGGTGGCGCCTCTTCCTTCTTCGATTCGGCGGCCGGGGCTGAACCCTTGGCACGGGCCAGCAGCTCTTCCAGTTCGAGGACGCGGGCGCGATGAAGCTTGGCCTCTTCGTTGACCTCGTTGAACCGGGCGTGAGGGATCATCTTCGGCTTGTCGTCGCCGGCGATCGCGGCCAGGGTATCTGCATCGTATTCCGGCTTACCATTGGTGGGATCTGCGTCGATATCCGCGCCCGCATCGGCCAGCGCAGGCGCAGCAGGTGCGTCTGCCTTCCCGTCTTCAGGCGGCGTGTAGTCCTCACCGCTCAGCGCAGCCTCTTCGGCCAGGCGTGCGTCGATGTCTTCCTGCGATTCTTTCACTGCTTCAGCTTTGCTCATGGTTTGCCCCTAGGTATTCGTGATTACTTGGCGATCTTCTGCAGTTCGGCCATCTTCTCTTTGGCCAATGCCTGCGCGGCTTTCAGTCGTTTCGGGTCTTTCTGAATCTCGGCGGCCTCGGCCAGCGAACGAAGGTCCTGCTCAACCTTCCATTTCATGTCTTCTGCGGCCATGTCGGACTTGCTCATGCGGGTACTCCTTCAATGCGCTGGGTTTCGATACCGGTGTCCATGCCTAATGCTGGGCTCACCGGTGTGAGCGGGTTGGTGTTCTTGGGAAGGTCGAGCGCAGCCAGGGCCGTGCCGTTGTACTCGGGCACGATCGGCGCGGCGTTGTGATCGACATAGCCAGCGGACAGCAGCAAGGCGTCGGCGAGGCTGGCAGTTGCCGGGGTCTGCGCAATGGTTGCGGCGGTCTGGATGGCGCTGAACTGGGCCGTTACAGACTTCGCCACGGTATCGGCCCGAGTGTCGTCCGCCTGCGCCTTGAGAAGATCCAGGCTCGCCGCCGACTTGGCTGCATCGGCCTGGGAGCGAGTGGTCTCTGCCTGGGTCTTCTGCGCCTGGGCAGCAAGCAGATCGGCCTTCGCCTGAAGGGTCGGATCAACCGGTGCCGCAGGCTGCTGATCCTGCATCGCTTTGACGACCTCCTGCTTGTTAGACAAGTTTGAGTAGCCAACGATGTAAGACCACGGAATACCGGCGCCCTTCTCGTTCAGCTCGATCGCCTGCAGGAACTGGCTGTTCTCAAATGTGATCTGCGCCGGAGCTTCAGTGACAACAACGTCGTACTCGCCGATGGTCAAGTCATTCAGGATGCGTGCATCAGCCTGAGGCCAGTTCAGTGGGATCTCTGTGGTGGACTCCTTGCCGGATGGGTCGGCCTCGGTGATGCGCAGGATCCGCGGCTGGTCGTAATACATCTGGATCAGCTCAAGAATGCGCTGGGCGAGCATCGAGCGGGTTCGTGCCAGGTTGTCCAGTGGAACAGCCAGCTGTTGCTGTGCTGCGAACTGGCGCGTCTGGATGGCAATGCCTGAAACCTCATTGCCCTGGTTGCCGGACATCGCCTGATTCACGCCGGTGGCAGACTCAAGCAGCGCAGATGCTCGATCAATGATCCGGTCCATACCGGTTGGCACTTGGTTCGGCTGGATCTTCTGCGGGCGATCAGCGACAGCGGTTTCTTTCTTTACGACCAGGTGCAGGCCTGTCTCGGCGCCCCGGTCTGCCAGCTCGCCATCGGTCATGTTGACCAACGATCCAGCAGTGGTAATCCATCCGCTGTTGGCTGTGGTGTTGATTATGTGCAGCATCTGGCTCATCGACTTGTTGAGCAATTGCTGCGGGCCGATCGCGTCATCCACCAGGCCGCGAGTTTTACCGCGGCGGAATGTTGGGAAGAACGGAACGACGGTGAAGTGGTTGAAGGGAGACCAATCGTCGTGCAGCACCTTGTCCTTGGTGGTGATCAACCAGCGCACGCGACGCACCTTGCGCTTCTGACGGATTCCGCCAGCCGCCACCATGTCGTCTACGGCATTGGGGTTGATATCCTCAACCAGCCGGATGTCGCCGGTAGCGCTGATAACCACGTCCGCCAGGTCCATCTGCCAGAACTGGCGATCAATGATGCGGTAGCGCTTTGTGGACTTGTCGTCCTCGTCTTCTCCCGAGAATTCAGGGAAATAGGCATCGTCGTCACCGAACTTGGAGCGCTCTATGTCATCGGCAACCGGCATGAAAGTGTCGCCCGAGTAATCCGTGTCATCCAGCGACTTCACAGCCTTGGAGCCAAGCAGCATCTCGATCTCGACCTGAGTCAGCATGCGCGTGACGGTCACGTCTGCCCAGTCATCCGGGTCGTAGCTGTTGGCGTCCGGGTCCGGGATCACGTCCATCGGGTCCAGCAGATCGATTTTGACCTCGCCCAGAATTGTGTCGATGTAGCTCATGCGGATATCGAAATAGCCGCGCTGCTGGATGACGCCGTCGCTGAATACCTGCGTCTCCTTGTAGTGCAGCTGGTTGTTGTCAGCGATCTGCATTGCGAGTTTGGATAACGTACTGGCTGTCTCGGCATCGGCAGCGCCGGCACGTGGCCTGAACCCAATATCCATGCGGTTCCCGATCTGGTATCCCACTGCAGCGTTGATCTTGTTCTTGATCTGGTTGAATTCCAGTGCCGGGCGGCCCGCCTCGGTAAGAATCTGCACATCGATCGCTTTCCACTGGCATCCGCCGCCCAGGTAGTAGTTCTCGCATTCGCGAGCCTTCTCTACGTAGTCGCGGTGCCCACGATTCAGGCCGTACTCGTAACGGGACCAGTTGTCGGTCGCTTTCTGGTTTTCGGAGGCTTCGGCCATGTCAGGAACTCATCGCAGATTTTTGTCGGGAATTCCGGCTCAGCAGCTTCGCCTTCCAGTCTTCGGTGAATTGGTCGTCAGCGGAAACAGGCTCGGCGAATGTCAGAGCCAGTGCGTCGCCATCGTCGGGGGAGCGGCCAATCAGCTTCTTGGCGTCCTCCTTCGGCATGAGCTTGAGCTGCCCATTGCTGGTGTACTTGTCCTTGGCGACGGATGTCAGATCGCCGTGGAGCTGGTCGTCGTCGGGAATACTTGGCGTAATGTTGTCGTGAATCCATTCCGCCATTTCGCCCCACATCTCACAGCGCTTGTTTGAATACTTGCGCTTGTCAGAAGCGTCGCCGCCGAAATAAACCGAGGTGACACGGTCGCCGTAACCAAGCTCAACCAGCCGGTCGTAGATACCTGCGCCAAGCCCGCCGATGTCGATGAACATCATGCGGATAGTCTTGTCGTCCATCAGCATGCGCGCGGCTTGGCCTGCTACAACCATGGTGTCAGCGACGTTATTGCGCTCGATACCCCAGGCAACGCGGCCTTGACGGTGGATGAACGTCGAGGTGTCCCCGCCCCGCGCCGGGTCCAGGCCAACAACGTGAGCGCCAATGCGCTGCATGTGCTTGATCTGCTGCTTCCGCGCCAGGGAGACCTTCACGGTCTTAATCAGGGGCTTGTGGCCAACCTTCTGGAAGGCCAGATCAGGGGTGGCGGGGTATTCCTGGTTGAACCAATCCTCATCGCCGGCAAAGTCGGTATCGATCTTCGCGCGGCGCCAGGCCATTTGCTCTTCGTCGAGACCGTACGCCTCCATGTATTCGTAGTCGTCATCGCTCAACTCAAAGCCTTTCGGCGGCGTGCGGCGATATCCGCGCTCTACGAACCACGGGATGAAGACGGGCATGTAGTCGGACTTGCCGGCGACTGCCAGCGTCCAGAATTCGTGGTACAGGTTGCCCATGCCGTCTGCGGTGGACTCGATAATCGCTTCGCTGCCCTCGATCAGCGGCACAGTTTGGCCCAGTCCCGCCATGATCTTCTTGGCGTTGGACCAGAACGCCATTTCAGAGGCGTGCAGGTATTGAATTGTGTCGGACCGACCGGCGCCCGGACTCCCCGCTGTTGCCACCTTGTAGCCGCTGCGCAGCTTGGCGAATGACAGTTCGGTGCCTGAGTTGGCCTTGATCGCTGGGCGCAGCGTGTCGTCGCTCAGCTCGAAGAACGTCTTGGCCATGCCGAAAAGGTTCTGCGTGGCAGCGTCCAGGTGCGTAAGGATCATCGTGCGCTTACCGAAGCCCATGCACGTGCGCTTATAGAAGCGTGCCGCGACATAGGTGCTAATGCCCTGCTGCCGACCCTTGAGCACGATCACGCGGACCCAGCCATGTTCCGCCCGCTGCTCCTCGATGCGTGCATGCAATACCCGCTGCGCGTCGTTCCACACGAAGGGCAGGATTTCCCCGGCTTTCGTGCGAATCTTCAGATTGCGCGCACAGTACAGCTCATCGTCGGTGATGAGCTGAGAGAGCATGGCGTCGGCTGACATGGGCTACTGGGCTGCCTGATCAGCGAGTTGCTGCTTCAGTGCATAACCCATCAGAGGCCAGATTTTCTGCTCGGCGTTCTGGCGAGCGATCTTTTGTCCCAATTCGGCGTTGAAGTTCTCCGGACTGGCACAGGCAGATTCGCCCGTTACGGTGAAACCGTTTCTGAGCACGATCACGCAGAACGTCAGCAGGTCGAGACCTGAGCTGTAGTTGGACTGGCTTTGGCCTTCAGAAACCGCCACGCCGTGCACGCCATCACCGGCGGTGAAGTAGTAAACCGTCGAGATGTTCGCTTGCAGATCGGTAGGAGTGACGCGAGGTGCGGTCAGCCCCTTTTCCTGAATCTCTTTCTCAATCGCCGAATCGCTCATGCCCTGCCCCTATCTCGATTATCGAAATGACAGGGGCTACGCTATGTGACTGGATTTGTTGTGCAACAGGCGTGAAAAAGCCCGCAGCGTGGCGGGCTTTGCTTGCCGATTGGCTTATTTGACCAGACCAAGCTTCCTTGCTGCTTCGTAAAGGTCCTCACTTAACTGATCATCGAATTGCGGGTCGCGCACAAACGATGCCGTCATGCAGTCAATCATCTCGCCATCGTGAAGTTGCTTGCCGTCGTCGCGCATATAGTTGACGAATGGATGATTTTTGTATGAGGAAGATCCGATGCGCTGATACTCGTCCCCGAAAATCTTTGCTGGCTCACTTGTGTCAGTGCCATCTAACAACGAGTCAGGTAACTGCTTACGGCCAGGCTCTCGCTCATGGTAGGCGGCTGACCATGCCTCCAGCGTTTCCAGCGGCGGTAATGGTTCGTCGCTACTGTAGATACCACCTTGCTCGTCTGTGATCTCGTATTTGCTCATGTCATGCCCCCTGATGTGATTGTCGAATGACGTGACCAGAGTCTGTGACTGGGCATGATCTGCAACCAATAAAAAGCCCGCTGGCTTAAGGCGGGCTGCCGGTTACCCTGATCCGGCGCCTTGCAGGTGATCAGCCTGTTTGGCGGTGTAGTAGGCCATGTCCGCCTCGCTATCTGCGCGAGACACCATAAGGTTGTCGCCTGTACCGCACGCACATCAGTCGGCCTCGGGTCCATCTACGAGATTCATCTGCATCGAAAAGACCACCAGCAAGCGGAATCTGCCCTTTGTCAGCCCGGATCTGCTTTCGTCGCATCCAGATGGCGTGCACGCCGACTATCTGCCAGATGGTCTTTTCGATAAAGACGGAACGGTTCTAAAGTGTAGCGCCTGTCTCTCCAAGCTGTCCGCCTAATACCGTCGATCGCTGGCACATCATGTGCGCGCCTCCGGAGGGTCTGGCAATGGTTGCCAATGCGTCACTTCTCCGTAAACCTGGGTGTCGTCATCGATCTCCCTGAAATAGGTGCACGCATTCTGACCTCCAATCGCTATGAGCCTGGCGGCAGATGTGCGGCGCCCAGCACGGTCCGATATGACAATGAGTACCGTCTCACCTTCAGAGGGCATGATGCTCTCGCATTCTATCCATTTGCTATTTGGCACCATGGCTCTCCCCGGAAAATCCGCACCTTCGTACTTGTGCAGCTCAAGCGACTCCCATAGCTTGCGGGCAGCATCTGTCTTGTTGCGCATAAAGTCTTGATTGTCGCGATTCATGATTGCTCACCATCAATGCTTTGTGGCGGTTTCGGCAGCGGCTGCCAGTGCGTCACCATCAGTATCTCGCCTTCATCACTGTAGAACAGGCCATCGCCGTTTTGGGAGGATATGCTCTGCTCGCCATTGCAATATACGAGGACATCGGTGTGCGGCTTTGGCGGGCCGAACCTCGCATCCTTCCATAACTCGCGATCACCGAAGTCAAACAGGCGGGACAACGCAACCTGGAGCCTGTCGTCATCCTCTACGTATTCAACGATCTGCTCGTAACTGCACTGCTTGAGAAACATCCCGATTTCTCTGGGCCCGATCTCTTCGCGCTGCCCGTCAGGAGTATTGAGACGGTCATGAATTTGCTGTGCAAGACCATGCGTACATGTGGTTTTCATACAGACCTCACTCAACTGTCGCCAATGGCCAAATTGTACGCGCAAACGCCAGCGCCGCGTCACTATCCACATCAACCGGCATGATCATTGGAAACGGTGCGTGACGTGGCGTCGTGACGGTCCAACTCTTTTTGCGCACCACGATTGGCTGAGTAGACGCTTCGTGGCGCGGGTTCAAACCTGCGGTACCTTGGCAGATGAATACATGGCGAGACCCAATGCAGTCGCTTCGCCCATCCCGGCCACCAGTAGCCAATAACCGGTTGCGGTCATATCGCCGTAGCCGTCGAGAGTCGACAGCAATCCTACGACCAGCATGAGCGCGCCGATGATTACACTGTTAATTCCGAGAAGCTGCAGGAAGACATTCATCACTTCCCCTCCATCAGCCGCGCCAGGCGGTCTTCGTAGGATTCTTCGCTTGAGCCTTCGTCGATACCATAGGCCTGGCGCTCGAGCGCGATCAGCACTCGCAACGTCTCGCTCAACTCCTTGCTCATCTTCACGCGGCCGGGCAGCGACAGCGCGCCACGGAATGCCTGCTGCATCTTCTCGTACGCATCCGACTTACCGTCCTCGTCGCCATCCACGCTGTCGATGATATCGCGAAGCTGGGCGAACAGTTCGCGGTTATCGGTCATGGCCTCCAACTCTTCGAGCATCTTCAGCGCGAGAGTTCGATTGCGCCCAATGTCCTTGCGGTGGGCCATGCGGATATCGGCAACGACCTGAGCATTTCCGTCAACCACGCCTTTTTCGGTAGCCAGTCTTTCTGTGGATACCAGGGTGGATACCGTTGCTTTGGATACCAGCGCATCGGCCTTTGCTTTGATCTTGGCCTTTAGGTCGCGGACCCATCCGTCACGCTTTGCGCGCTTGTTGATAGCCCCATGAGTGATTCCCTGTGAGGAGGCGATCTCGCGTACAGAGAGAACACCGGCACGGTACAGACTCTCGATCAGCTCCCAGTCTGGAGCGGCCTTGTCGGTCATTGCGGTACACCTTCACCAAGCATCAGCACATGAACCTCGCCGCCCGTGTAGATGTCACGCTTCATGGCAGCTCTTACGACCTCCTCTGCGCTTGCCCCCATATCCATCGCGGCCAGTGCATATGGTGCGCCGCTGCTAATGGCGTCAGGGTTTGAGCGGTCCAGATCCATCCGCCATACACCGGTCTTGTCATCGTGACCGACCAGCATCAACTTGCCGTTGTGTACCACGAAGCCTGAGGATTCCACTGGATCTTTGGAGGGCGTGCCGAAGTAGGCAGCGATCAACGCCTTTTCATCGCAGACAGCGCCCGACAGGAAGAACATGGCGCCATCCACGACCTCGCATTTAGAGCAGGCGTCCGAAACGATCGATCCGTTCCGTGTCTGGCGGGAGTCATAGGCGATCACGCCGTCTTTGTAGGCGATGGTGGTCATTCACTCACCCGCTGCAACTGAAGCATTGGCTGGAACGAACTCTGCCCGGAATTCCTCGTCATTCAGCAACCGCGGCTCCCGGCCCTCGCCGTAAACGACCCACTGACCTTGCTCGACCCGAACAGACTGGCCGTCCAGTTCTATGCTGACCTCATGCTTAAGCAGGCCGTAACCAGTGTTCCTGATGGTACAAGAAGCCCCTGCATGCAAGGAGCGGACAAAGGCTTCTGCGCTCACCCCGTCGAACTGATGTGCACTGAAGGTTGGCTGAACTGGCGGTCTTTTGATGATAAAGGTCATGCGCACTGCTCCCGTGCTTGATGTTTATCAGTTGTGTCTATCGGTCGACTGGATGCAGTGCTCGCAGTTGAGTTTCTTGCACATCCAGCGCTTTACCTGCGGCCACCAGGTGACCATGAATATGTGCCTCATACCTGCGAATGCCAGTGATGCATGGAACGTAACTCCTGCAACGGTAGGGGTGATGTAGAGCGTTTCTGCGCGGGTGACAATGGCGTAACCAGACAGGGCGATGGCTGCGTAGATCACCTTCCCTACCACTCCATCCCTCACCCTTCGACTGAACACAGACCAGATCGCCCAAACGACGATTGCTGAGATGAACAATGTGCTGAAATTCTGCGTGGTCACGGATTGCCTCCTCCGAACTTGGAGCGAATCAGCGCCCAGATGTCGGCCGCCTTGATGGCTCTGTAGACAGCGATCATCAGAGATCCGCCGAACGCACCAAGGAGAAATCCGACGCCTGCCACATTTCCGGGATCGGCAATATCCAAGTGATTGCAAACCATGCCGGTCAAATAAAATGCGCATGCTACGCCGCTCAAAAGGAACACAGCCCAACCCTTCCAGTTCTCCAAATCACCCTTGTGCCACCAACTTGCGATAATGGAACCTATGAGCCCGGCGATAAGGACGTCTACCTTGTCAATGACGCGGGACAGGTACTCCATTCCTCACCTCCGCCGTCTTACTGCTGATTTCATTGGTCATGTCCGGCCCTTAGGCTGATTGCGTCTTGCCATCAGCGTATGTGACTGGATTTCTTGGGCAAGACTTGCGCGCATACCGTCAGTCACATGGACTGAATGCTCATTCAACCGGGGCACTTCACATGACTGCGAAACAATTCATCGGCTCGACTCCAGACTCCACTTACATGGCAATCACTGAGGTGATGGGCCTGACTGCCGATGCCCAGGACAATGGGGATTTCGACGCGCTTCTGGTTATCGGCCTGTCCGGCAATTCCGAAACTGCGGTGCTGGGCGGTGACCTGGACTCTGAGAAAATCACCCGCATCCAGGCGTTGTTGGACGAACTGAAGTGGCGCGCCGCCGAGAAAGGTGACGGCGATACCGTTCTTCGAGTCTTCCGTTAACCGTGCATCTTCCAACCTGACATGAAGGTGCTGCGCTTCAGCTCTGGAGCCAGCGCCTCGGTCCAATTAGCCCCTCTCATCCTTCGCATTTTCACTGTCTGCCACTTCAATCCCAATCGTGCAGCCCATTCAGCGGCCGGAAGACTGATGCCATCCCTTGTGATGACCGTTGCGCCTGCACACGTCGTGCTGCGTATCGGCTTGCGCGGGATACGGGTAACCAGTGCCAGAACAGGTGCCGTGAAGTCGATACACAGCTGCAGAGGCTGAGGGCCTAATTCGGCCTGCAGCTTCGGCACAAGCCGAAGACGAGGACGAACCGGCTGTGATGGCAACTCGAACGACAGCTGTTCTGGCATGGCTGATACTCCCTTAGGCGGACTGCTTCAGCTCGCGGGTTTTGGCCCGGTAGTGCGCTTTTATCTCTTTCAAATCATCCACGGTGTATTTCTTCACCGACTGGTCCGCCTCCAGCTCATCGACGGCAGCCTGGCCGATGCGCGCGATCAGGCCGATCCGATAATCCACGGCATTGCCCGACAGAAACCGGTTGTCCTGCTTGCTCTGCGCGTGGCAGTTGCGCTCGTCGAATCTGAGATGGGGTGCCGAGCCGACGCTGCGGTAATGACCTGCATCTACCGCGTTGCCGGACCAGTCCAGCGGTTTGCCGCTGGAGATGCATCGCTGGCCCGCCAGATGATCGCGCCACCGGACGAACTCGTTGAACGCCTGCTGGGCTTCCCGGAGATGATCGCCGCGGCTCTTCAGCTTCTCCTTGCGAACCTTGATCTCCTTCCGCTCGATCTGATCCAGCGCCTTGCGCACCTTCTCCTGATTGGCTGGAGCGATGGCAAGGCCGCACTGGTAGCCGCATACCTTCTGGCCCAGGCGCTGCGGGACAAACTGCGCCCCGCACGCCGAATTGCTGCAGCGCTTTTGTTTGCGCGCCGGCGGCGACTTCTTCACTGCCTGCCCGATCACAGCCCACCTCCGAACTGCACCGAAAGGGGCTCGGAGTGGTAGCCGTGCTCGAGCATGGTCGCCAAGGCGCTGATGAGGGCCCGAATGGTCTTCATGCTGCCCTCCTCTCGCCGTATATGGCGTTCATCAGATCGTCTGGATGTGGCAGCAACAACTGCAGGTGCTCGGCGCAATAGGCGTCCAGCAACTCCAGATAGGTCGTCATCTGCGCGATGGTGAAGCTGCGGGTTTTGGCCCGGCCAACCCGGTACCGAGTGCCATCCGGCAACTGGACAGGATGCACTTCGGCGGGCCAGAGCCGAGACACCAGGATCTCGTGCCACTCTTCCGAGCTGGCGATCTGGCCGAACGAATCACGGAGGTGAGCCTGGATAAGGCCGTTCCACATCCACAGCATCTTGTTCTGGGCGTCACTGCGCTTGCTGCGGACTTCGACGATGGTCAGCTTGCGGGGCTTGGTCAGGTCAAGGTGCTCGATGTAGCTGAGCAGACGGCCGCGGTCTGATTCATTGCGGAGCATGAGGTCAGTCATGGCTGGCCTCCTTGCTCATGACTGACAGGATGTCGTGTAGATACCCTGTCGCCACACTTGGCTGTTCGCCCGCGGCATCGCACAGTCCTTGCACGAAAGAGGTAGCCCTACTCAGACGTTCAGCATCCCTACGCAGCGCCTCGGCATCAGCCAGTACGTCGCTGGGGATTGCCAGCTGCTGGCGGAGTGATTCGTTCTCGGCCTTGAGGTGGTCGCGCTGGCGGATGTGTGCCGCACGTTCTACAAGCAGGGCTTTCTGAGTAGCCATCATCCGCTCAATCTTCGCGATCAGCTCCAGCACTGTGGCAGGGGTGCATGCCTGAGCAAGCTCACGCTCCGCTTTATCGCGGCTCCCCCAATGCTTTTCTGCATCTCCAAAGTCTTCAGCCAACGACTTCAATTTTTGAATGTCAGTCATTTGAAGATCACCCCCATATCCGCCGGCTTACTAACATGCACCTTCCCACCCATACCCGACATGGAGACAAGGACGACTAGAGCTATTGCTATCCAGATGGTGTTGGTCATGGCTTGCGCTCCAGAATCAGCTTGTCGACACATGCAACCCAGGCCGAGGAGCCAAAAACGTTCGATTCTCGGCAAACTTCAGAGGGGATTTTTTCGATGAGGCGGTCGAAGGCGATGGTGATAACTACGAAAACCACGGAACCGATAAGGATCCCGGCGACCAGGCCTTTAGCGATGTTTTGATTTAGCGTCTGAGGGTTTTTCCACCAGCCGAAAATACTCATCACGCCACCTCCGCGGTCGGCCAGATCAAGCGAGCTGCGCGCTTTGCCTGTTCTCGATTGAGTGGGCCGTCCTCGAGGGAAACCATCTGAAATGTCGCCCGGCCGGGCACTATTACCTTCCATGTGCGCTTGCTCATGCGGCACCTCTCTGAGATTTGCGGAATTCATGGCGGTCGAGGTACCACTTCAGGCCTTGCTCGCAGACTGAAACTTCACGATGCTCCGCAAGCCGCACACGATTGGTTTCGGCGTGTGTTTCGCGGAGCACTTTCTCCATGTCAGGTCGATCTGCTGTGGTAAGGAAAAACTCTTCCAGGATGTGGCCGATGGGGCGCACCCAATCCATGTCGTCTTGCTGAACGGCAACGTGGATCCGGGCCCAAGCGGCGGTGCCGAGCATTTGCCGGACAAGGTCGTGCAAGTCGAAGGGGGAAATAGAGTCGGTCCATCCACCCGCTCCTCGCACCTGCATACCGCAGTTGAAAAGGCCCGACTTGTCGCTTTCAGGCTTTCCGTATAGGAAGACCACCTCGCGTCCGGTCCGAGTCATCACCGCGTCGGCCTTCTGGATCTCTTCTTCCGTGGGGCGCTTGCCCTTCACTTCGACGTAAATTCCGACGTTGGGAAGCCAGAAATCGGGCAGATAAAACCCGTCATCGACCCGTACAAGGTCGGGCTCGTATAGGTAGAAAATGTCAGCGGCCTCCAGCACGCGCGCCCAAAGCAACTCTGTGTAAGATCGGAGCCGGTAGCCCTGGTGGTGGTAAACCTGTCTGCGCTCTCTCATCAGAAGTTCACCTTCACGACGTTATCTTCCCGGGTGTGGTTGGCCAGCGGCATGAAGCGCGACCGGTTACCCTGAAAAGCGGCTGGCACCATGCCGATCTCCCCGTCGCGGTTCTTGCGAATGAGGATTTCTGCGATACCCATGTCCTGAGTGTTCGGGTGGTACACCTCTTCGCGATAGACGAACATCACGACGTCGGCGTCTTGTTCAATGGCGCCGGATTCGCGCAGGTCGCTGAGTACCGGGCGCTTGTCTGGCCGGCCCTCGCAGCTGCGATTGAGCTGGGACAGGATGATCACTGGGCAATCCAGTTCGCGGGCTAGCAGCTTGATCTGGCGTGACATGGCAGTAACGTCTTCGGTGCGCCCCTTTCCATCACCCTCAACCAGCCCCAGGTAGTCGATGACCACGAGTCCAAGCCCACCCATGCGATGCGATTGGCGGCGGGAGATGGAACGGATGCGGGACATGGTCATCACAGGGACGTCCGACACCGCGATCGGTGCATCACGCAGGCGGAAAGTTGCGGCTGCCAACGCCTGCCCGTGGTCGGCAGAGACTTCACCAGTTTTCAGGGATGGCAGCGGGATACCACCGACGGCGGCTATCAGGCGATCCATGAGCTGGGTCTTGCTCATCTCCAGACTGATGACCACAACCGGTTTTTTCTGGTTGATTGCGACGTCCGCCGCGATATTCATGGCGAGCGTGGTCTTGCCCATTGCGGGCCTACCGGCAATCACAATCATCTGACCAGGCTTCATGCCCTGCGTGTATTTGTCCAGGTCGGGCAAACCACTCGCTAGGCCATCCATCACGATGCCCTTCTCGAAACGATCCAGACGCTCCTGCAGGATTTCCACATGACCGACCAGGATGTCGCCGACCATCTGGCATTCGCCATCGCTGCCGGCGGCGTCCAGGCCCAGAACGATCGACTGAGCCTGCGATATCTTGTCCTCGATGCTCGACTGCTCGTAGGCCAGATCGTTGATGCGCTCGGCGGCGGACGACATCAGGCGGCAGATCGCCCTGTCGCGGATGATCTGAGCGTATTGCTTAGCGTTGGCAACGCTAGGTGTATTGGCCTGAATCTCGGCGGCGTAGGTGAATACCCGTGTTCCGGTGGAAAGCTCTGTGCGGCGATCTCCCAAGGTAATCACGTCAACAGGAGTGCCGTCAGCGTGCAGTTCGAGAATCAGCCGATACAGCTCGCTGTTGTCCTCCCATGCGAAGGCATCAGGCGATAGGTCATCGGACAGCACGTCGATCAGGTGAGGCTGGCGAAGCATCGCGCCGATCAGGCCGTGCTCTGCTTCCAGGCTTTGAAGTTCGATCATTGCGCCGCCTCCGAGACTTCACGGAAGACAGCGCGACTGACGAGGGCTTCGAGTCGTGGGGTGACATTGGCGCCACGGAAGAACACCTGGCTGCGGTTATTTGCTTTTTGGAAGAACCCAAGCCAGAAACCTTGCCCGCTCTGGTGCGCCGTGGATTCGTTCCAGCGTTCAGCGATCATGCTGCGCAGAACCCTGTCGCTTGCCACGGTGACCGGCGCGAGGTTCGGGCATATCCGGTGATACAGAGCGATGATCTGGTCAACCGGAACGCCTACTTCGGACGTGCCTTGCGGATTGCGCTTGAGCTGGTTGCCCAGCCACTTCACCAGGAACCGGCGCCAGTCTTTCTTAGGTCGGTTTGCACTGGCCCAAGCGGCGGCACGTTTGATTTCGGATTCCACATCGATCGGCGCATAGGCTACTGACCATTTGTTAATCAGGGTGGTGTCGACTTTGAAATCTTCACCATCGAACGAAACCAGCGGTGAGGCTTCAATCGGGGTGTGCTCAGCCCCCCGGGGGGCATTAATCTCTTCCGTAGGAAGAGTTAATAGGGGTTCTTTCTTTGTATAAAGAAGGGAGTCGTCGGATTTGGTCTGTCTCGCAATGCTGACGACACAGCCAGTGCGGTCCGAGTCGGACGATATGGTCTGATTCGGACATTCTTTTTTGGTGTCGTAGTAAATCCATTCGGCGGGCTCACTAATACCAATGTCGCCACGTGCTCCGCCTACCCGATAGAGGATTCGACGCTTAAGCAGGTGACTGATGGCCTTGGAGGCAACGTCAGGGTGAATATTGGTGGCTTTTGATATCTCTGTAGCCTGAATGCGAGCTTCGGGCACATGGAAGCCTACAGTGGCCCTGGCAACATACAGGGCCACCTTCAGCTCACGGCCTGGCAGGTCTACGACCATCAGGGCTTCGATGAGCTTGTTGTCCATCCGGGTAAATCCCCCGGTTGATTTCAGTGGGATGACATTGCTCATGCGTGCTTCCTCGACAACGATGCTTTGAGGTTGGTCACGCACTCACGACGGAAACGGTTCTTCGCCTCGGTGGAGTACTGGAACTTGATCATTCGCGCGGCGAGCATTGCGGCTTCTTGGTGCGCTGCGACTTCACGCGCCACGATTTGCGAGTTAACGTTTCGTGGCGCTGCATTCGATGAGCTATTGCTTGGTGGGGCTAATTCGTTCATTATTCTTCCCGCATATAAGTCGTTAAGAGAGCCGGGTCACTACCCCGGCTTTTTTTTGTCTAAAATTCGGGTTTAGCCACTATCGAGTCCCTTTTTAGGGGAACCTCCGGGGAACATTTCGAGGACCGGAGCTTTTCGATTCATTCGTTCAACGCTGCTGACGACGGCGAGAGATTTCGACGTCTTCAGGTATTCCACTGCTGCCTTTTCAAGGCTCCATCCGAGATCTTCGGCAAGCTGCCTAACCTCTTCTTGAGCCCTTACATCTAGGCAGTCGAAGTAGTTTTCGAGCACTTGACCCTCCAAAGGGCCTTCAGGCCGTTTTATGCTGTTCCTGTTCCTGCGAGAGATCGTCGAGGCCGTTCATTTGGCGGATGACATCTGCTGCGCCGAGCTCTCGGCCAAGCATGGAAAGCTTTCTGATGTAGGTGGCGAGCTGCATACCGGCTAACGCGGCTTCTCGGCGTAGCTGGCACATCTCATCTGGGCGGTAGCGAACCTTGCTTACCTCGCTGCGTTTGTGGGTATCGAACTCGTACATGTGTTTCTCCTTCGTGGCTGATGAAATGGTTTACGCGGCCTTGCTGCGGCGCTTGGATTGGGAAAGCAATTCGTGCAAATCGGGGCGCAGACCTTCGAGGGTGAGCACACCTTTGCTGGCCTTGTTCAGGCGGGCAGACAGTTCGACGGAGGCCTTACGGTGGCCTCCGGAAAGCTGGTAGAGGTAACCGACAGACGTGCCAGCCGAAGCCGCCAGAGCAGCGCGCTCCTCTTCTGTATGGCTGTTCAGCCACTCGCGTACTTGGGTGGACATAGGGAATTCTCCTGTGAATACGGGAGAAAGTTAGCGCACTGCTAAAGTTATAGCAAGCAGGAGTTTAGCTACTTGTATATTTCAAAGTTAGCGCCGGGCTGTAATCTTGGCGGCATGGATATAAAGTCGATTCGCCGAACAAACATGACTGCCCTGCTGAAGGGCCGGTCGAAGGCTGTGTGCGCCGAGCTCTGGGGCACATCGCCTTCCTATCTGAGTCAGATGCTCTCTGAGAACGCGACCCGCAGCGTCGGGGACGTGATGGCGCGACGAGTGGAGTCTGCCGAACTGCTTCCGCACGGGTGGCTTGACCAGGTGCACGAACAAGGGGATAACGGCCCGCTAAATAATGTCGTGCGTTTGCCGATAGCACGGGAGAGCGATCTGCAGCTGCTCGGGGAAATTTCCCCGTGGGATGGAGAGACGCCACTCGAAAGGGAGGAGGTCGAAGTGCCCTTGTACAAAGAGGTCGAAATTTCTGCTGGAAGCGGAACCACATCTGTCCAGGCGGTCCCTGGGCGATGCATTCGACTTTCGCGATCCACCCTGCGCGATGCCGGTGTAGAGCCAGCAAACGCAATGGCTGCCACGGTTACGGGCAATAGCATGTCTCGCTTGATCCTCGACGGAGCTACTGTCGGGATTGATAAAGGCACAACCAACATCATCGACGGGGAGATTTATGCCATCGAGCACAGCGGCATGCTCCGGGTAAAATATCTCTACCGACAACCCGGTGGCGGACTGCGGTTGCGGTCTGAGAATTCAGAGGAGCATCCGGACGAAATCTATTCGGCAGATGAGTCTGCGGATACGATCCGGATCATAGGCTTTGTCTTCTGGTGGTCCACGATCAGGCACACGCGCGGTCGCGGCAGAACGCTTTAACTTCCTCTACCTACTTCAATGCAGTGCGCTGGTCCACTCCGGCGCCCTTGTAATCCGACCGATAAGCGCCAAGCTCATCGCGTATCAGCTGCCTCGCAGCATCCGTCCCAACCTCCTCCACTAATAACCGTACAGCCAGGGCTGCAAGCTCTCCTGCGCTCGATACGGTCGCCTTGACCTGGTCCTCAGGCCATTTCGCCTCAACCCCTCCCCTCACTTTTACGCCTGCCATCGCTGCCTCCGGTCGTTTTCTCTATTTAGCGCGAGATTTCTTTCCTTACAGGCTGAGACCAGCCATGCCTGAGTTTTATCCCTCTGCTAAATTTCTGCAAACTATTTAGCAAATAGCTGTTGACTCGCGTTTAGCAGCGCGCTAAATTTCACCCATCGAGACGCCACGGCGAATCGGGAGGGCCTCAAACGGGTCTGCCGCTCTTTCACAATCTGACGCACTCCACGACGTACCCAGGCCATCACCTGGGTGAGGACAAGCTAAACCGTCGTCCATGCAGGCTCTGGAACCTGCCGTGTCTCACATGAGGACACGCGAAACCACGCAAGCCAGTCGGGCCACCAGTAGTGGCAGCGGCCAATGATATGAATCGGGCGACGCGCGTGGTGGAGATAGCCGAAAGGCAGCCAAGGAAACCGTGGCAGGTAACGGAACCCGGAAACATCAGATTTCCTCGATGCCCTTGGAAACAGGGGTATCAGGGAAATCAACCAAAGGGGCAACACCATGTTCGGGAAAATGTTCGGAAAGAAATCAGGCCAAGCTCGCGCTGCAGTCGCCAAATTGGCAAACCGCGATCTGATGGAAGCTGTCGTATACGGCGCTATCTACGTAGCTGCTGCTGACGGCGAGCTGGAAGAAAGCGAGCTAAGCAAGATCGAAACCATCCTCAGCAACAACCCGGCGCTCCAGGGCTTCGGCGCTGAGCTGTCCAATACCATCGACCGCGCCAAGACGGACTTCAAGTCTGGTGCCCGCATCCTGCGTCAGAACGCCGAGAAAGAACTGGGTGATCTGGCCCACAGCCCAGCCGAAGCGCTCACCGTACTGAACGTGATGCTGACGGTTGCCGAAGCAGATGGCGAAATCGAAGACAGCGAACTCAAGGCGCTGGAACGCTCGGCGAAGCTGCTCGGCCTCAACCTGAAAGACCACCTGTAAATGGCCTGGATCAAGGCAATGGGAAATCGCCTCCGGGCGTTTCTTATTCTGGCCCTACTCATCGGCGTCGCGCTGATCGACTCGGTTTCTCGAATCATCAGCATGTGTGCCGATGGGTTTCTTGCGGTGCTGATCCTGTTGCTGATCTGGCCGCTCATCAAGAGAAAGTAAGCATCGCCTCAGCCAATTCGATGAGTTGGCTGACGGATGCGGACGAAACTGCGGCCTATAACCGCCCACCTGCATCACTTAATTCAAACCGGAGACACACATGCTCCTTCTCATCCTGATCGGCGCAGAGCTCAGCCATGCGCGGCCAGAACCGCCTCCTGAAAGCGGCCTGCCCACCGATCCACAGCGCTTCATTCGTGAACGCTGGCGAACATCCATCGGGGCATGATCATTCTGGTGATCAATGTCCCGCCCAAAACCCCTGACTTTGAGAGATAGGAATTGGAAAGCTCGGGTGTTCTCGGGCTTTCACCTCGAAAGAGGCTATATCGGAATGTCGGCGCCCCATGAAAAAAGCTGATCCAGGCCAACTGTTTGTATGCGAACGGGCGGACGTAGTTAGGCATCTTGGTCAGGACCGACATTCCAATGCAGCTTCAACAGGTAGCCACTGCCTTCCCAGTGAGCGAGCAATAGGAGATTGCGATGTGCGATTGCCGAAAGACGCTTGAAGCGTCGATAAAGGAAAGTGTTCAGGCTGGTCTGGATGAGGGTTGTACGGACCTGCGTGTGAGCCTGGATGGTTACGCGCTGATGTGCGGCAGCGGCACGGCAAAGTCTCAGCAATTCATGCGCGCCGAGGTTAGCTACCAGAAACCCACCAAAGCTGGCGTGCTCAAGCCGAAGAAAGAATCTGTGAACATGCTCGCGAAGTTCTGCATGTTTTGCGGCGAATCCTACGAAAAGGCTGAACCTGACGTCGCGTAACACCCCTCTTACACCCTCCCGAACACACCCAACTGCTCCATCCCCGCTGCCCATCGGCGCTAACGCGTTCTCGATGAAGCAGTCGTGTGTGTTTGGTTAATCAGCAAGGAGATTGAGCATGAACACGGAGCCCGGATATTGCGATGGCGATACCTGCGGTCGCGAAGGTTGCGAGGGCGTTTTAACCTCGCACAAGGTCGAGAACTGTAGCTGTCACATCAACCCACCATGCGGTGCCTGCACCTCTCCGCGCGGGTTTTGCCCTGCTTGCGGATGGGAAGAATCTGAAGATCCGCCGCCCGAGCAGATCAAGTACGAAGGCAAGCCTTGGCAAATGCCTGAGCCTCGCCCCCTAGACCCGACCAAGGTCGACTGGCGCCACGTCCCGCACACCCACTTCACGATGATCAAGGAAGGCGTGTACCCGCTCCATATGACTCAGGCTGAGGTAGAGAAAGAGGTGCGAGGATCGTTCGGCGGTCGCTTCGAGCGATTCAAGGACGGCCACTTCAAATACATCGCCTACACCGACTAACCCATCCCATGACCGCATCGGCGGGTGCCAGGCCAGTCTCGTTGGTTGGGTTTGGTCACCCGCGCCTGACACCCGACCAATGCGGTCAACCTCAGCGCCTAAGGAGGCGATCATGAACGCAGCACTACAGCTTGCACAGTTCGAGTATGACAACCGCCTCCCGGTGGATCTGGACGAAAACCCGGCCATCACCGAGTGGATCGAACAGAACGCCCAGCGCCTGATGGATGGCGAGACGGTCACCTGGGGCTACAAGAAGTCGGACAAGGGCCAGGTCACGGTCGATGAGTTCGTGACGGCGGTTCAGGAGCATCTGACATCGCGCCAGATCGACGGGCAAGACAATCGCGATGCGTTCGCCCGCCTCTGTATCGCCAATCTTGTCTGGGGCCACCGCTTCGATGGTCGAGACCAGGCCCAGTACCTGATGGGTTCCAAATCGGCCCTCAAGGACATCGCGGTCAATCTTCTACTGCCACACGCAGCACGAGCCGTCGAGCTTAACGCCGAGTGGCAGCGCCAATCAGAGGAGGTCGGGTTTTGAGTATCCACGCCCTGCTCGGCACATCACTCGACGATCTTGAGCGGCCATCTGTGCCGCTCTTCTACGAGCAGATCGTTGAAAACCAGATCATCCGGGCTATGAGTGCATGCCTGATCGACATCGAAGACTTTCACTACTACAGCGCTCGCCTTCGCAGGATATGTGAGCAGCGCAAGGAGGCGGCATGAGCAAGATTCCTGAAGGCACCCAGTTCATTGAAGCGGGGTGTGGTGAAAAAGGCTTCCGCAAGTACGAAAAGGGGTGCTGGTGGTTTTTCGAAGGGTTCTGGCGCCATGTTGATTGGAAGATGGGGGATTTGAGACCTTTAACTGAGCACCCCTTCTATATAGATCCAGCAACTACCTGGACCGGTGAAGGCTTGCCGCCAGTTGGGACGGTGTGTGCATTCTGCCGTTTCCCGAGCATGCCAGAGCCTGAATGGCAGAAAGTGGAAATTGTTGCTAACTGGTCTGAGGGGTTGAAAAGTCCAGTAGCGATTTTCATGAGCACTTCATTTGCACCCCAAGCAGATCAGGCAATAGCAGAATGTTTCCGCCCAATCCGCACCGCAGAGCAGGTTGCGGCGGATGCGCGAAACGCGCAAATCATGGGTCTAGCCGACGAATTGGCGGGCTACCAAGACCGCGAGACCGGCGATAAGCATAAAAAGCTCGCCGAGTACTTGCATGACAACGGCTACCGTAAGGAGGTGCAGCCATGACCCCTCTTTACCCCTCCCTGATCGACGAACAAATAGCCGAGCTACCCGAGCATATGGCAGTGCCCGCTGACCGGGTGCTGATGGTGTTCAAGGGGCTGACCATGTGGGACGCCATGCGCGAGGCCGAGCGGGCTCATATCTCGAACCCTGAAGCGTGGAGCCGCCGGGCTTGCCTGTGCGGTGAGTGGACGCTGAGTTACGAGGTGCGGACATGACCATGATTTGCGGCAACTGCAATAAGTTCGGGATTCGCTGGGTCGGGCCTTTCGGCAACCTGGCCGGCACCGAATGCCCACACTGCGGCGGCACCAACTGCCAGCAGGAAGCAGAAGCTGAGGAAGAAGAATTGGAAACCGCGACATGCGGCTGCGGTGCCACTGGCGAGGTCAATTACGACGACGGCACTGAGCGACGCTTTTACTGCTACAGCAGCCTGTCTATGTGCTCGCCATGACCGCCACCCAACGCCGTCGCCGACTCGTCTTCTGGCGCGGGTCGTTCCCGGTCCTCGCAGCGTTCACCATCATGATGCTCGCGCTTTCGCTGGCCGATCGCGTCTCGCAATAACCCCACCCCATTCAATCGCAGCGCCCCGGCACACGGATGGCGCGGGAGACAGTCATGTCCGCAGAAACCCAACTCGCAGCCATTCCGCCGGCCGAAACGGCAATGACGGTATACAGCACCGAAAAGGGCCTTGAGCCTTGGCTGCAAAAGATCCGCACCGAGATCGACGGCTTCACGCCGGACATCAGCACCCGCAAGGGCCGTGAGGCAATCGCCTCTATGGCTTACAAGGTCGCCCGGTCTAAGACGGCTCTGGATGACGTCGGCAAGAAGCTGGTAGCTGACCTGAAGGAGATCCCGAAGAAGATCGACGCCGAGCGCAAGCGGGTCAGGGACACGCTGGATGCGTGGCAGGAGGAGGTGCGCAGGCCGCTGAACGAATGGCAGGCCAAAGAAGATGCACGGATCGAATTTCACAACTCGATGATTCGCCATATCGAAGATTGTGGACTCGGCCTGATCGGCGGACAGCCTCAGCCGTTCGCCCTGCTCTTCCGCGAGCTTGAAGAGAAGATCATCGTCGACGAGAAGTTTGAGGAGTTTGAGGCCGAAGCGCATCGCACCAAGGCCCAATCCCTGGCAAAACTCAAGATTTCCTTCGATGAGCATCAGAAGCGCGAAGCGGAACAGGCCGAACTGGAGCGCCTGCGCGAAGAATCAGCAGCCCGGGCCAAGGCTGATCACGAAGCAGCCATTGCCCGCGCCGCTGTAGAGAAAGCGCAGCAGGAAGCAGCCGCCGCAGCTCAGGCAGAGCGCGATGCAGCAGCCCGCCGCGAACAGGCGCTGATTGATCAGGCGGCCCAGGCGCAGCGCGAGGCGGATCAGAAAGCCCGCGATGCCGAGGCAGCGGCCGCTAATCAGGCTCTGCAGTTGAAGCTCCAGGCCGAACAGGCAGCACGCGCCGCTGAACAGGCCGAAGCAAATCGGATCGCCGCTGAGCAGCGTGCAGAGCAAGACCGCATCGCCGCCGAACAGCGCCAGGCCGCAGCAGTTGAGCAGGCACGGCTGGCAGAGGTAGCGCGGGCCGAGGCTGCAGCGAGGGAGCAGCAGCGCCTGGCAGCAGCTCGTGAAGCTGATAAAGCCCACAAGGGTGCGATCTACAAAGCGGCGAAAGAGGCATTCATGCAGCACGGGATGACCGAGGACTGCGCCCGCCTGGCCGTGAAGCTGATCGCCAGCAACTTCATTCCTGCCGTCAAAATCGAATATTGAGGTCGACATGAACCAAGCAGTCACCACAATCACTCAGGACATTTACGGCGCGCGCAATCAGTTCGCCAATGTCCTTACTGATCGATCACTCAACTTCGAGCGCGAGGCCGAGTTCGCCATCCAGGTAATCACCTCAGGCGAGTACGCCACCAAGATCGCGCTGCAGAACAGGCAGTCGGTAGTCAACGCGATTACCAATATCGCCGCCATCGGCATCAGCTTGAACCCGGCGAAGAAGCAGGCCTATCTCGTCCCGCGGGACGGCAAGATCTGTCTGGACATCAGTTACATCGGGTTGATGGATCTGGCCATGGCAACCGGCGCTATTCGCTGGGCTCAGGCTGAACTGGTCTACGCGGCCGACTCGTTCACGCTGAACGGCTTCGACAAGCCCCCATCCCACTCATACAACCCGTTCGCCAAGGATCGCGGCGAGGCCATCGGCGTCTACGTTGTCGTCAAAACGGCCGATGGTGACTACCTCACTGAGACGATGAGCATCGACGACGTAAACGCCATTCGCGACCGGTCGAGCGCTTGGAAGGCCTGGATCAGCAAGCAGAAGTCCTGCCCCTGGGTCACCGACCCCGGCGAGATGGCAAAGAAGACTGTCGTGAAGCGCGGCTACAAATACTGGCCAAAGACGGACCGACTGGAACAGGCCATTCACCACCTGAACACCGATGGCGGCGAAGGTCTGGCTGGAATGCCTGGTGCGGCGCCGACTGATCCTGAGCTGGTGAACAGCTGGATCGAAATGGCGATGAAGGCCGGTAGCCTGGATGCGCTCGCCGAGGTTTACCACCAGGGCACTGCAGCTATGAAGCAGGCCAAAGACGCAGCAGGTCATGCCCGCTTCAAGGCGGAAGTGACCAAGCGCAGCGAAACCCTTAAAGCGGAAGCCGCGCCAATCGAAGGCGAGGCCGAGGAGGTGTTAGATGGAGCAGCGTAGCGCAGAGTGGTTCGCCGCAAGGCTTGGCTGTGTGACGGCCAGCCGTGTGAAAGATGTGATGTCCAGCGGTCGCGGCGGCGCGCCATCAGCCACCCGCAAGAACTACATGATGGAGTTGTTGTGCGAGCGCCTGACCGGCCAGCAAGGCGGCGCAGACCTATCTCGCAATGCGGCCGTACAGCGCGGTGTTGAACTGGAACCATTCGCTGGCATGGCCTACGAGTCGGACAAGGGCGTGATGATCGTCGAGTCTGGCCTTGTGATGCACCCAGTCATCCCCCGCTTCGGCGCATCCCCTGACGGTCTAGTCGGCGATGACGGCGTGCTGGAAATCAAATGTCCGAACACCGCGACCCACATTGCGACCATGCAGTCTGGCAAGCATGACCCTCAGTACGAGTGGCAAATGCTGGCCCAGATGGCCTGCACCGGGCGCCAATGGGCAGATTTCGTCAGCTACGACGACCGGCTGCCCGAGTCACTTCAATACATCTGTCACCGCTACGAGTGCGATTTCAAGCGCGTTCGCGAGATGGAGACAGAGATCAAAGCGTTCCTTGAAGAGCTCGATGAGCTTGAGCAGGAAATGCGTCAGCGGATGGAGGTAAAGGCAGCATGAGAGGCGTAAACAAAGTAATTCTGGTCGGGACCTGCGGCCAAGACCCGGAAGTCCGCTACATGCCCAACGGTAACGCGGTCACCAACCTGAGCCTGGCCACAAGCGAGCAATGGATGGATAAGCAGACGAACCAGAAGGTTGAAAAGACCGAATGGCACCGCGTCTCGCTGTTCGGCAAGGTCGCCGAGATCGCTGGCGAGTGGCTTCGCAAAGGCTCGCAGGTCTACATCGAGGGCAAGCTGCAAACCCGCGAGTGGGAGAAGGACGGCATCAAGCGGTACACCACGGAAATCGTCGTGGACATGCAGGGCACCATGCAGTTGCTCGGCGGCAAGCCGCAGGACGGACAGCAGCGGCAAGGCCACCCCCAGGCATCGGCTGCAAGACAGCCCGCTCCACGCCAGGCGCAATCAGCGCCTCAGCAGAACCAGCAGGCCGCGCCGCCTGATGACTTCGACTCCGATATCCCATTCTGACCCCACGATGAAGTGAGGTGCCAATGAAGCACTGTAAGCAGTGTGGCGCTCATAAACCCGAAGATGATTTCTATCCTAGACGCGCAGTCTGCAAGGCCTGCGTTACGGAAAGGGTTCGCGCCAATTACAGCAACAACCGCGATTACTACCGATCATATGATCGGAAACGAGCATCACTACCCCATCGGATAGAGGCGCGCGACGTATACGCATCCACATCTAACGGCCGGGTTCGATCATCTATAGCGAAGCGGGCCTATATCGAGCGTAACGCTGATAAACGGCAAGCGCACATCATCGTAGATAACGCTGTGAAGCGCCGGAAGATCTGGAAATCCCCTTGCTGCACTTCGCCTGGATGCTTCAGCACCGAGCACATTCAGGGCCATCACACCCATTACAACGAGCCGCTATGCGTGGTCTGGCTTTGTTCAGCCTGCCACGCTCAGTTGCATCGTGAGCATGACTCACGACAAAGCGCCTCGGCATAGGAGCCTGACAATGATCAGCCTTGAGCTCAGCAGCATTCAGCACAACCGCAGCAAATCAGCCGAACTGGCCGCCCTGATGGCGGATTACGAACGCCGCGGCGGGGTCGTTCACGAACTGAGCGTCACCCGCAGCGTTGCCCTTCCCTTCAACAATGAAACGATCGCCTACGGCTACAAATCCAGCGCCAGCGAGAATGATCGCAAGGTGCGGGAGGTGTTGATTGCTGAGCGGCGCACAGTGGAGCAGTTGAGGGCCTATGTAGGCCTCGGACTGAAGCGCGCATCGGCGGGCATGGGGATCAGCGTCAAGCGCCTGGGACATATCGCCAAGGAGTACGGCATCGTTTTCGTACCCATCAAGCCTGTGTCGCCGCTGAATCAGAAGCGTGCCGCAGAGGCTTTGCTGGTTCCGGACATCAAGCGCCGATTCACCGAGGGCGCCACGCAGCAGGACGTCATGCGTGAATTCGGTTTCAGCGCTGACCGCCTGCATCGGGTAGCCAACGATCACACCATCGAGTTGCCTGGCGCAGTCAACGAGGAAGAGGACCGCAAGCTGATTCCGCGCATTGAGGCGTTTCGCGATCTCGGCCTCCCACGTTCCACCTGCGCCAAGCGGATCGGGATGAGCCAGCAAAAGCTGCTGCGAATCATCAAAGCCTATGACGTAACCTATCCGAAGCACGTCCGGTGAGGCGGGTCATCAAGGCCCCGCAGCAGCGCAAGCGCAACCTGCAGCATCACCTCCCACCAAGCGGGCTCAGCGATGACCATGTCAGTGATTCACACCATCGGCCCAAATGGCGGCCACACATTGCCAAAAGGCACGCGTCCATCAAAGCCTGTGCGCTGGGACGTCAGCCTGTGGTTTCTGATGCCAGACGGCGAAAAGACCATCCGCAGCATGACGGTGCCAAGCGCACTGATGTTTGACCTGGTGCCGCTGGTGAATGAGCAGGTAGATGCAATGATCGCCGAGATGGGCAATGAGATACGCGGCGCAGGCTGGACAGCTCATGGCCGAGGCATTTCAAAGAGGCGGAGGAAGCGTTGATGGCTATGACTCAACAGCAGCGCGACGAGCGGATGACGGAGAGGAGACGCAAGGCCGGGGAGGAAGAGCTGCGGTTCCGAGTTCGCGCCGGCACGAAACAGGCACTTACTGAGCTGATGGCCTGGGCGGAAATTGAAGAGATGGGTGAAGCGCTGACCCTGATGATTCACCATCTGCATGGGTTAGGGCCTGATCGGGCCCTGCCGCTTCTCGCCGTCCCGCGCCACGAAATAACAGTGTCGCCAGTTGTGGCGCGGAAACTGGAGCTGGCTTATCAGCGTGAAGCTTTACGGATAGGCCAGGATGGCTAGCTCCTGATTGGCGCTCCAGCTTTAGCGACCGCCATTTGAGTGAGCTCGGACAGCAAAAGACCGTAATTCAGGTTCCGACCGAAGCTCTCCTCAAGAATGTCGAGCGGAAGGTTTTCCTCGCTTCGAAGGCTATCGTCAGGTTTGTAAACACCAATGAATGCAGCGTCCACCTGGCCGGAAAACAGCCCGATAGCTATGGTCGACGTGTATCCGTTGCTATGAGCGTGATCCTTACGCTCTGCACCAGGATACTGCTCAAAAAACTGAAAGAAACCGCGATGACGCTCCATTACTACTCCTTGACCCGGCCCTATGCCGGTCACCACGTATAGCCCACCACCAACCTATTCGCCACCGAACTTTCGGAGGGTGGCACGCGCATCGGAGAAGATCATGATGCTGAAAGTCAGAACGCTTTACCGCTGCATGGAATGCCGGGAGATCCACGACGATGAGGACGAGGCGCAGAATTGCTGCCGGCCGGCGATAAGCGAACTGTACGAATGCCCCGCCTGCAAGGCCGTCCATGACGAAGAAGAAAATGCAAATCTGTGCTGCGGAGCCGATGCCATCAAGTGTCCGTCGTGCGCTAGAGATTACAGCTCGATATCGCTGTCTTTCCAGGCCATAACGGTCGCCGGCCACTGCACTACGTGCAACCCGATGTTTACAGTAGACCAGCAACTCGCCATCCAAGACTTGCACTACAGGAACACCGGGCATCGCGAGCACATTCACGATTGATCACTCCACCACCAGCGCATCAACCGCCCTCTCAATCTCCAAGATCGCTTCCGACACGTACCAGCTTCCGTAGGCCGGATTATCGATCAGGCTTTCTGCTGCTGCCTCAGTCAGTGCGTCGACATCAACGCCTCGTTGTTTGGCCGTTTCCATGACGGCCTTGAGCGCTATCGCAAGCGCCATTTCCCTTTCCGTGCCCATGTCTCTTCCTCCTTGTGAGCAGGAGATTTTAGGCCATTTCGCAATTTGAATCACGACCCCAAAAGTAACCTCTACCGGTTACATCTTCGAAAGTAACCTCTTCGGCTTACAGGGATATCGCCATGCCCGAATCGCACCCGGCTCCCATCATCAAAGCGACAGTCTTCGTTGGCACTGACGGCAGTCATCGCATCAGCCTTCATCGATTCTCGCGGGTTCATCTGTCACCTAAAGCTGCGCTGAGCATAGCGCGGGAAATTCACCAACACGCCATCGACGCCATGCGGGCGGACGGTGAGCGGGAGGAATGGAAATGACACAGGAATTGAACAAGGAATGCGTGATCTGCCTGTCACTGGGCGATATCTGCGTGACGTGCGAAGAGCGTGCCGTAACTATTCCGGCCGCTGGCCCTGCCCGAATGGTGCACCGCTACCGAGTCGTGAAAATGCTGTCCGAGGATGGCAACAAGATCGATTACACGCCGCATGGCCCTTGGGTGGTTATGGCGGATGTGCACGACGCCGCAGTAAGCCGCATCCAGGCCGAGAAAGCCGCACTCCAGCAGCGCCTTAACGTCGCGGATCAGCGGGTTGACGATCTGCAATCCGAGCTGACCAAGGCGCGGGAGTGCTTGAAAGACCTGGGCGTTGATTGGCCTGAAGTAGCTGACATGTACCAATCCGCGCCAACCGCGAAGGGTGGTGAGTGATGGCTCAATACGAAACCGCGCATGAACTGAAAGTTCATCGTCAGCCGTTCGAGGATTTGCTCTCGGGCGTGAAAACCTGTGAAGTTCGCCGCTGTGATGACCGCAATTTCTCTGTAGGTGATCTGGTCTGGCTCCGAGAGCTGCGCGCTGGCTTCGGCAACCCATGGTCAGGCCGAGAGCTGCGCAAGCGCATCACTCACATCCAGAAGGATTACGGCCTGCCAGAGCATCTCTGCATTCTTTCATACGCCCCTGCCGAGGATGTCCGCGCAGTGGTGGAGGAGCCACCGGGCCTGCGGGAATTTGCCAAGGAAATTATCACCGCTGCCTACGATGGAGTTTCATACGACGGCGGAGATATACAGGACATCGCGGTAAAGCACGGCCTCCTGCGAAGCGAGCGTCACACTGCGCCATGCGGCGAGCACTGCGCCTGCAGTGAATACGGATTCCCCACCGTTTGCCTGCGACGAACTGAACTATTGAACCCCGCGCAGTAACCCCGCCGCCCGTTCGGCCCCACCCTATCCCTATTGCCTGCTGCGTATGCGGCGAGGCGGAGCTATGCCCATGAAGCCAGATCGCAACCAGCGGCGAATCCTCGCCAGGGAAAACGCCAAGCAGCCGTCAACCCTTCACCATGTACCGCGGGAGCAATGGCCGAACTTTGGCCCGCCGGATCTGATCGAGGTGTGGCGGTCGCGCGGTTTCCTCGTTCAGATCTACGTCGAACCCCGCGAGTACCAGCGCATGAGCGTGTGCCGGGCGCTTCACAACGGCGACAGCTGGGCAGACCAAGTCACGTGGGACGAGCTCATGCAGTTGAAGCGCGAGTGCGGCCGTGGCGACAAGGATGCGCTCGAGGTCTACCCGGCCGATGCTGACATCGTGAACGTCGCGAACATGCGGCACTTGTTTTTCCCGCCTGAGCCAGTGGGCTTTAAGTGGAGATCGATGCCATGAGCTCCCGAGACCAATTCGAACAGGCCTACGCCGAGGACGAAGGCCACACCGTAGAGTGGTGCGCCGATCAACGCATGATCAATGGCAGCTACCGGCTGTTGAAGATGGCGAGTGCATGGCGTTGGTGGCAGCGCGCCAAGGAGGCGGCATGAGGTTCGTGCGGCGCACCGGCTTCATTCGGCGGCATCTTGAAGCAGCGCTGATCCTGCTGGCCGCCTGGATAATCGCCGGACGCAACGTTCAGCGATCGGCCGTCGTCTCCCGGCTCGACAACAACGACATGGGCTACATGGCCGAAAAGCTGGAAGGCATCGCCGACCGGATCAAGCGCAAGTACCCGTAACCCCTTCCCCATCTATCCATCAGCCTGCCGGTGTACGGCGGGCGGGAGCCATAATGCTCGAAACAATAGAGGTGACGCGCGTGAAGCGTTTCTCCGCGAACACGGCCGGGCGCGATATTGCCGTCGGCGACATCCATGGTCACTTCAGCCGGCTTCAGGCGGCGCTGGATACCATCGGCTTTGACCCTGCAGCTGACCGGCTTTTCAGCGTTGGCGATCTGGTCGACCGCGGGCCAGAGTGCGAAGACGTCATCGAGTGGCTGAACAAGCCGTGGTTCCATCCGGTACGCGGCAACCATGACGATTACGTGGCCCGCTTCGATACCTGCGACATCGGCAACTGGATGCAAAACGGTGGAGTCTGGTTCGTTGGCCTGCCGCTGACGGAGCAGCAGAACTACCAGGTGATGTTCCAGGACCTGCCGATCGCCATCGAGGTTGAAACAGCCGGCGGCATCGTGGGCATCGTCCATGCCGATTGCGTCTTCGATACCTGGGCCCAGATGAAGGCCGAGCTGGAAGCGCCGGGAAGCAACAAACGGCTGAAGCTGACGCAGAACACCTGCATGTGGTCGCGCTCACGATACGAGCAGCAGGACTGCCGGCCAATCCCCGATGTGCGCGCCGTCGTCGTGGGGCATACGCCAATCGAGCGCCCGGTCACGCTGGGCAACGTTCACCACATCGACACCGGCGGCTGGCTCAGGGATGGCAGCGGCCACTTCACGCTGCTGGATCTCGCCACCCTGCAACCACTCAAACCCGCATAGACCCCGGACGGAGGTAGCCAATATGGAACCGGAAATCATTCATATCCCGGAACTGGCCAAGCTGCTTGGTCGGACGGAATCATCAATTCGCAGCGCTCGGCAGGCTGGAGCGTACTGGCTGCCTCCCTACTTCAAACAGGGCAGTCGGATCTGCTGGAGGTTGTCGACGGTGCGCAGGTTTCTGCAGGAGTGCGAGGAAGGCCGACATGCGCCGGCGCGCCCAGGGCGGAAGCGTCAAGCGCCGCCGACCCTGGCAAGGACTGGCTAGCCCAGTTTATCAGCCAGTGAGTCCGGGCATAGATGTGTGTATCGCTTGAGCATACTCATCGTCTTGTGCCCGGTAATACTCGCAACCTCCATCATTGAGAGCCCTTTTTCAAACAACCGCGACGTGCCTTCATGTCGCAGATCGTGGAAATGCAGGTCGGTCACCTTGGCCTCTTTGCAAGACCGCACGAAATACTGAGTAACCGAATGGGGTGCCAGCGAGAATACGGCGCCGTCGATTCTGGCCGGAAGCGATTCAAGCAGCTCCCGCGCGCGAATGGATAGCGGCACCAGCCGGCGTGAACCGTTCTTTGTGTCCTCCAGCAGCGCGTGCTTTCCTCTTATATGCTCCCTACGCAGCTGGATCAGTTCGCCGCGGCGCATCGCCGTCTCGACTGCAATCTCGATGATCGCCGGCATCTCATTATGGATTCCGGCGGCAGCTTTGATGATCCCCTTGAGCTCAGCACTGGTCGGGCGTCGATCACGTTCACGGCTGCCCTTCGGCATTCTGAGCTTGGTCACGGGGTTGGTCAGGCCTTCAATACCCCAGTCCTTGATGGCCACTGTATATAGATGACTGATCAGCGCCAGGGCCAGGCGGACGGTGTTGGTCGAGATGCCTTCCTTTAGGCGTGCGTCTCGATACTCGGCCAGGTCGGAAGATTTCAGCTCGGCCATCGATTTCGAGCCGTATTTGCTATCGGACCAAGTTTTGATCCTCGTCTTCTCCTGGGCCGCGCCCTTCTTGTTGACGGAGACCTCGCGCTCGTAACGCTTCAGTGCCTCGGCAACAGTGGTACGATCCGCCTCTCGGGTGTCAACGAAACGCTTGCGCGACATGTCGCCTTCGATTTCTGACGCCCAGCGCTGTGCTTCGGCCTTCGTGTCGAACGAGGCAGAAAGTGAGGGGTAACCTTTTTTGCGGATCTTTGTCCGCCATGTCCCGTTCGGGCGCTGTTCGATAGTGGCCATGCTGCGGATTTTGCACGGACGGCGTGGGACACGCAAATTTACTCAGTGTCCCAGATTTGTCCCAATTGTCCCGGAAACACAAATCCGCGGCACACAAAAAAAAACCCGCAGACCTGAGTCTACGGGGCTTTCAGAGGTGGAGGCCGAGGTCGGAATCGAACCGGCGTAAGCGGATTTGCAATCCGCGGCATAACCATTTTGCTACTCGGCCCCAAACGTCCAGCACCCTGACAACTGGCACTAAACGCGTACAAACTGGAGCGGGAAACGAGACTCGAACTCGCGACCCCGACCTTGGCAAGGTCGTGCTCTACCAACTGAGCTATTCCCGCTTGGTGTGGGCGCCATTCTATAGATTCAAATGACCCCGTCAACCCTTTGATTTAAAAAAACTTATTTTTCTTCCGTGGTGGTGCGCAGATGCGGCCAGGCGGCTCGCAGGTATTGCACCATCGACCAAAGCGTCAGCCCGGCGGCGATCATCAGCAACACGTAACCGAGTACCACCCAGAAGGTGAAGGCTGGCGGGTTGGCGAGCAGGATCACCAGCGCCAGCATCTGCGCTGCGGTCTTCCATTTACCCAGATTGGACACGGCAACTTGCGCGCGAGCGCCCAGTTCGGCCATCCATTCGCGCAGCGCCGAGATCACGATTTCACGACCAATGATGACCGCGGCCGGCAACGTCAGCCAGAAATTGGCGTGGGCCTGGACCAACAGCACCAGCGCAACAGCCACCATGAGCTTGTCCGCCACCGGATCGAGAAACGCCCCGAAAGGCGTGCTCTGCTCCAGCCGGCGAGCGAGGTAGCCGTCCAGCCAGTCCGTGGCAGCCGCCAGTGCAAAGACGGAACTGGCCGCCATGTAGCTCCAGTAATAAGGCAGGTAAAACAACAGAATGAAGATCGGAATCAGCAGGACACGTAATACGGTGATCAGATTAGGGATATTCATCGGCACAACTGGCTACGAGGTGAACGGGCATTCTACTCGCTGTGCAGGCTGGCATAAATCGACTCTGCGAGCTTTTTACTGATTCCAGGTGCCTTGGCGATTTCTTCGATGCTGGCTCGGGACAATTCCTGCAAACCGCCGAAGTGCTTGAGCAAGTCCCGGCGCCGGGTCGGGCCTACGCCAGCCACGCCTTCGAGGGTCGATGTTCGCCGCGTCTTGCCTCGACGCGCGCGGTGCCCGGTGATTGCAAAACGGTGCGCTTCGTCGCGGATCTGCTGGATCAAATGCAGCGCCGGCGAGTCGCCACGCAGCGTGAATTCATGCGCAGCGTCATTGAGGTACAAGGTCTCGAAGCCCGCCTTGCGGGTGGTGCCCTTGGCCACGCCCAGCAGAATCAGATCCGGTACAGCGAGCTCATTCATGACATCGCGCGCCATGTTCAGCTGCCCTTTGCCACCATCCACCAGGAGAATATCCGGAAGCTTGCCCTCACCGTCTTTGATCTTGCTGAAGCGTCGGGTCAATGCCTGGTGCATCGCCGCATAGTCGTCGCCCGCCGTCACGCCTTCGATGTTGTAGCGACGGTAGTCTGATTTGATCGGCCCCTCTGGCCCGAACACCACGCATGACGCCACGGTGGCCTCACCGCTGGAGTGACTGATGTCGTAGCACTCCAGGCGCTGCGGCGGCTCGTCCATTTTCAGCACCTCGGCCAGTGCCTCGAAACGCGCTGCAACGTGTTGCCGATTGGCCAGGCGTGCGCCAAGGGCCTGCTCGGCGTTGGTCACTGCCAGTTGCTGCCAGCGCGCCCGCGTACCTCGTACTCGATGGCTGATAGTGATTTCCCGGCCACGGGAAGCCTCGATGGCGTCAATCAGTGCCGGGAAATCCTCATTGACGACGTTGACGATGACTTCGCTGGGCAACTCGCGCTCACCACCGCCCAAAAAGTACTGGGCGAGGAACGCCGACATCACCTCACCGACCTCCTCCTCGATCCCCACCTGAGGGAAGAAGTTCTTGCTGCCCAGTACCCGACCGTCACGCACGCTGATCAAGTGCACGCAGGCGCCGCCCGGGTTGACGAAAGCTGCGACCACATCAACGTTACCGGTGCCGCCGTCCATGCTCTGCTGATCTTGTACCCGGCGCAGCAGGCCGATCTGGTCCCGTAATTCAGCGGCGTGCTCGAAGTTCAGGTCCATGGCGGCCTTTTCCATCAATGCGTTCAACTCATCGGTCAGCGCATTGCTGCGCCCCTCAAGGAACATCACTGAGTGACGCACGTCATCGGCATAGACCTGCGGCTCGACAAAGCTGACGCAAGGCGCCTTGCAACGCTTGATCTGATATTGCAGGCAAGGCCGCGTGCGGTTTTTGTAGAAGCTGTCCTCACACTGGCGCACGTGAAACGTCTTTTGCAGGATGCTCAGGCTTTCACGGATCGCCCCGGCGCTTGGATAAGGGCCGAAGTACCGCCCCTTGGCTTTTTTCGCGCCGCGGTGAATGCTCAGGCGGGGAAATTCGCCGTCCGAAAGGTGCACGTAGGGGTAGGATTTGTCATCGCGAAGCAGAATGTTGTACGGCGGCCGCGATTCCTTGATCAGCGTCTGCTCCAGCAGCAGGGCTTCGGTTTCGTTGGCGGTGATGGTGGTTTCGACTTGCGAAATGCGCGCGACCAATGCCCCGGTCTTGGGTGCATGGCCGGTTTTGCGGAAATAGCTGGCGAGGCGCTTTTTCAGGTTTTTGGCTTTGCCCACGTAGAGCAGCCGACCCTCGATATCGAACATGCGATACACGCCGGGGCGGCCACTGCAGGTAGCAAGAAATGCGCTGGGATCAAACGGCTGGGTCATTTCAGGCGCTGGCATCGACCATGCCGTGACGTACGGCCAGCAGCGCAAGCTCGACGTCGCTGCCGATCGAAAGCTTCTCGAAGATACGGTAACGGTAAGTGTTTACGGTCTTGGGAGACAGACACAGCTTGTCGGAGATGGTCTGTACCTTCTGACAACCGACGATCATCAGGGCAATCTGGATCTCGCGCTCGGACAGCAAGTCGAATGGCGAATTGCTGGTCTGCGGCTGAAAAGATTTGAGCGCGAGTTGTTGGGCGATCTGCGGGCTGATATAGCGCTGCCCGGCGAACACCAGGCGAATGGCCTGCACCATTTCGGTCAACCCGGCACCCTTGGTCATGTAGCCTGCGGCGCCGGCCTGCAGCAACCGGGTCGGAAATGGATCTTCCTCGCAGACCGTGACTGCCACGACCTTTATCTCAGGATGGCTGCGCAGCATTTTGCGGGTGGCTTCCAGACCGCCGATGCCGGGCATCTTCACATCCATCAAGACCACGTCGGGCTTGAGCTCACGGGCTTTCTTCAACGACTCTTCACCGGAGTCGGCCTGCCCCACTACCTGCAAACCGTCGATGTCGGCGAGCATGCGCGTGATACCTGTCCGAACCAGATCATGGTCATCGACAACCAGCACCCTAATCAAGCAGACACCTCACGAAACAATTTATGACGATAGTCGTCACCTTAGCAAAAAAGAAAGAGCAGGACCTAACCCGAAACAGCGTTCCAGCGGCCGTGCCTTGTTCCAACGGTGCCGACACGCTATCACCATCGAACACCATACTTACAAAAATCTTCAAACACACGCTTGCAGTGCGGGGAGGGTCTCAGTCCTGGTTCGACGTCGCTTTTTTTTCGACCGAGTAGGTCGCTTTGTATTCAGCCAGTGTTGTCGTCAGCCGAAAAATGGCGTCCTGATCTTCCTTTACAAGCGAACGATAACTGCCCAAAACCCACTCTTCGACCTGGCTGAGATTTTCAATCGGGGACGGCGTGCGGGCGCCGGTCAGTACGTAAAGGACATCGACACCTTTAGCGGCGACGGCTGCCAGATAGTCCGCTTTGGGTGTACGGTCACCGCTTTCGTATTTGCCTTGTGCATTGGGCTCCACGCCACCAATTTCTCCAAACGCTCGCTGCGAAAGCCCCAAGCGCTCACGTTCTTCCCTAAGCCGGGCACCAATTCCACTCATTTGAATGCATAACCTTGTTGACCCCATTCTTACGAATGGTAGAATCGAGATAAATTTGTACAGACTTGAACGGTTTTGAACTATGCCCGGAATCCGCACCGCAGCACAAGCCAGGGCCTGGCTGGAGCAACAAGGTAAATCTGTTCAAGAGTTTGCCCGGGAAAACAGCGTTGATCCGGCGACAACCTACCAACTGCTTTCCGGCCGGAAAAAGGGACGCCGCGGCGAGTCGCACAAGGTCGCCGTGCTGCTTGGCATGAAGGTTGGCGTCATACCGGATGAACCTGCGGGTGAAAACGACAGGGCGGCGGAGCCAGCTCAATAGGCGCCATTGTTACAGGACCTCTGCTCAAGCCTGCGCTCTACCCTTGGGTAATGAAGGCAGGTTTCATGACGGCTGGACCGTCAACTCCATCCAGGTCAGCGCGGCATCTTCCCCCACTTGCCGGTAGCCAAGCTTGCGATACAACCCGGTCGCCGGATTGTTCTTGAAAACCTTGAGGCGGATGCTGCTGTAGCCTCTGTCCCTGGCCATCTGACTCAGGTAGGCCATGACCCAGCCCCCTACCCCTTCACCGCGATAAGCCTCCACCAGCTGGACATCGCGCAGGTAAAGGTAGTTTTGTTCAACGGTGAATCCGAGAAATCCGATGCTCAGGCCTCCTTTGCGCACCAGATAACTTTCACGCACCGGCCATTGCGCATCGAATGCCTCCGGCTGCCAGATCAAACCATAGCGGGTGTAGTAACAGCGCATGTTGACGCGGGTCAGTTCGCGGGCAAAAGCCAGGTCTTCAGCGGTGGCCGGACACAGGCAAAGCGCTTTGTCGGTGCCCTTCATATTGGCGTACCCCTCGGTCCCTGAACGTTAATGTCTGCGCAGGGCACGGCGACTGATCGCGACTGTCCGCCCTACCTTCGAGCCGTCGACCAACGCCAACCGTCGTGGCAGACGTTCTGAGCCTCGCGCTGGCGCCATGTGCACCACAGCGCATCCGCATCGTCGGCGCCACATTCTACTGACATACGAAATATTGGCCAGCGGGCCCCGCGTGCCGGCCCGACGATTCATTAGCTACCAGCGTCAATTGACCTCATTGAAATTTCCAATTGAAAGACGGCGCAGGCCTGAAGTAAGCTCGCCGTCATTCCACGGAGACAGACCCATGCTCGCTTGCGTTCTTTCACAGCTTCAGCGCCCCGCCGACGCCCTGCGTCCGGTAGTGGATCTGGCTGCCTGGAAGGCAACAGCGGTCTGCTCACCTGCTTCTTATTTTTATGGGTATTGGTTTAGCCACTGGCGCGCCTGATACCCAAACGGCGCCCACCACTCACGGGACGCCAACCAGAGATAACTCTACCCCCGGTCGGCTTCCCGATCGGGGGTTTCGTTTTTTTGGCCTTTGTAAAATTCAACCGACGCTTCGAATTGAGGATCACGACATGAACTACAGCACTTATTACCGTAACGACAGCGACTGCGCATGGCGATTTAGCACCCTCCGTTCGGGACAGCCAGCCGCCTCCGATCGGTCACTGACAGGTGGCAAGTGCAAACACCCGGCCGATACGGCCAATTGTCGAACACCCCAGTAGGTTCGCGCGGGACAAACGCCCGCCGACCAGGAAGCCATTGTCATGAACTCGCCTCAAGCTGCAAGAAATCTGTCTGCCCTGCCGTCCAGCCCTGTGACCTTGATTGACAGCCTTCCCGATCCACAACGCCTGCCCAGCACCCTGGCGCTGAAGAATCAGCTGCCGTTGGACGCGGCCCTGACCGCGCAAATTTCTGCCCATCGCCAATCGGTGCGCGCCATTCTTAATGGTGAGGACTCGCGCCTGCTGGTGGTGGTTGGCCCCTGCTCCATCCATGACCCCCAATCCGCGCTTGAATACGCCGAGCGTCTGGCCAGTCTGGCCACTGAAGTCAGCGATCAGATGCTGCTGGTGATGCGCGCCTATGTGGAGAAGCCCCGTACGACCGTGGGCTGGAAAGGGCTGGCTTACGACCCGCATCTGGATGGCAGCGACGACATGGTTGCCGGCCTGACACTGTCGCGTCACTTGATGCGCGAGATGATCGGTCTTGGCTTGCCGATCGCCACGGAACTGCTGCAACCGATGGCTGCAGGTTACTTCGACGATTTATTGAGCTGGGTGGCGATCGGCGCACGCACCACCGAATCGCAGATTCACCGCGAAATGGCCAGCGGGCTGCAGATGCCGGTCGGCTTCAAGAACGCTACCGATGGCGGAATTTCCGTGGCCTGCGATGCGATCCGCTCAGCCGCTCACCCTCATCGACACTTCGGCATTGACCGGCATGGCCACCCTGCGATTATCGAAACCCAGGGCAATCCGGATACTCACATAGTGTTGCGCGGCGGTCACAGCGGCCCCAACCACGACGCCCAGAGCGTGGACCGGGTCAACGCCAGCCTGGACAAAAACCGCATCGCCGCTCGCATCATGGTTGATTGCAGCCACGCCAACAGCGGCAAGGATCCGCTGCGTCAGCCACAGGTGTTCAACGATGTCCTACAGCAGCGGCTGGCAGGGGACCACACCCTGATCGGCATGATGCTCGAAAGCCACCTGTTCGAAGGCCGTCAACCGCTGAGCGACTCGCTGCAGTACGGCGTGTCAATAACCGACGGCTGCCTGGGCTGGGATGGCACCGAGCACTTGCTGCGCGAGGCGGTGAACAAGCTGCGCTACAGGTAACATTTGCACATGGGAAGCTGGTGAGCGACTCGCAGCTTGCTTCCCATGCACCTGTCGCCAGTGGCAGCGCCGGCATTTGGAACCATGGATTCAGCCGGTAGGAAATCCCGCTAGCATCCTTCGGACCTGTCGCCAGCGCGTCCTGCCATACCCCTCGGGGCCTTGCAGGCAAGGACTTCGCGCTTTACCCGTGTCATCGACACAGCGTATGGCCGCTGCGCAGGGGGCCACCGCCCCCTATCCTGCGGCCCGAGTCTGGGCATTAACCTCGCTTGCCTCTGTCAAGCGAGCGATGTCGATCATGAACTACCCGCAAGTCACTACCAAATACCCGATTCTGCTGGTCCATGGCCTGTTCGGTTTTGATCGCATCGGTCAATTCGACATGTTTCATGGCATCGTACCGCCCCTGGAAAAAGCCGGATGTCGCGTGCATGTCCCTGCGTTGTCAGGTGTTCATGACAACGAAACCCGCGGCGAGCAACTCCTTGAGCAGATCGACCGCTTCCTCAAACGCACCGGCTACCTGAAAGTCCATCTGATCGGCCACAGCCAAGGCGCGCTGACCTGCCGTTATGCTGCAGCAGTGCGCCCCGACAGCGTCGCGTCGGTGACGTCGGTCAATGGTCCGAACCACGGCTCGGAGATGGCTGACAGGGTGCGCCGTGCGTTCACTCCGGGCAGCCTGCCGGAACGGCTGGCTTCAGCAATCGTGGCCAGCTTTGGCCATTTTCTTGCACTGTTGGCAGGCAACCGACCATTGCCTCAAAACCCGATGCTGGCGCTGGATGCGTTGACCACCGCTGGCGTCGCGCAATTCAATCGCCACTACCCGCAAGGTCTACCGGATGAATGGGGTGGCGAGGGGGCGGAACGCGTCGAAGGCGTGCACTACTATTCCTGGAGCGGCTGCATCAGCGGCTCGCTGCCAAGCCAGGGACGAAACGCCCTGGACCCACTGCACCTGGCGCTGCGCGGCTTTGCGCGATTGTTCGAAAGAGAAACTGTCTTCAACGATGGGCTCGTAGGACGCTACAGCTCGCACTTGGGCAGGGTCATCCGTTCCGACTACCCGATGGATCATGTCGATGCAATCAATCAGACCGCCGGAGTCGCGCCCAAAAACATCGATCCGGTGAGACTTTATGTTGATCATGCGGCCTTGTTGTTCAGCAAAGGGCTGTAGCTGTCGGCAGCACAACCCCGCTGGCCCGATGTGCCAGAACTTTCTGGAGAAAACCGCCCCCTAATCCGGTAGGCTCTTTTCTTTTTTTTCACAGGAGTATCAAAAATGGCCAAAGCCACTGCCCGCCACATCCTTGTTTCCAGCGAAGAGAAATGCAACGAACTCAAGGCTCAGATCGAGGGCGGCGCTGATTTTGCCGAAGTAGCCAAGTCCAACTCCAGCTGCCCATCAAGCCGTCAAGGTGGCGACCTGGGTTCTTTTGGTCCAGGCCAGATGGTCAAGGAATTCGACACCGTGGTGTTCAGCGCACCGGTCAACGTGGTGCAGGGCCCGGTGAAAACCCAGTTCGGCTATCACTTGCTGGAAGTGACCAGTCGTCAGGACTGATCCAGCCCAGCGACTGCAACGAACGGCCCGCCTGATAAGCGGGCCGTTTGTATTTAGTGCGCAGGAAACCATCGCGGTATTGAGTTCGGCAAAGAAATTGCTTTGATTTGTCAGATTAGCCGGCGTCCCCACGCTTGCGTCACGGGCAGCATGGCCAGCACTGTAGTGAATCGTCGACCGCAGGTAGTACGCGGTTACAAAGATCGCTTCATTGCGGTACCTTGCCACCGGAGGTAACGAATAAGAACACAGCCCTCACGACAGGCGGCAATCGCCTGTTCAAGACCTTCAACCCTGGTGTTGCGCTCCAACGTCAGTCAGGATTCGTGTAATGCGTTTTGTTTTTTCATCGCTGATGGTTGCAACACTGGTCCTGGTTTCTGGTTTTCAGTCCCTGTCCGCCGCACCTCAACACGCATTGACCGTTTACGGTGAAGCGCCCCGCTACCCGGCAGATTTCCAGCATTTCGACTACGTGAACCCCGATGCCCCAAAAGGCGGCAGCATGCGGCGGTCTGCGCAGGAAATCGGTCAGTTCGACCACATCATGCCCTACCTGGACAAAGGCACGGGCGTTTCTCAGGTCAATGGTCTGCTGTATTCGCCGCTGGCGGTCAAGTCGCTGGATGAGCCCTACACCGTCTATGGCCTGATTGCCGAGAAAATGGAGCGCGCCGCCGACGGCATGTCGCTGCGTTTTTATCTCAACCCCAAGGCACGGTTCTCCGATGGCACGCCCATCACCGCAGACGATGTGCGCTACACCTACAACCTTTTGATGACTCAGGGCAGCCTGTCCTACCGTACCGAGTTCGGCGACGTGAAGGACGTACGGGTCGAGTCGCCGACGCAGATACGCTTTGACTTCAAGAGCAATGAAAGCCGTACATTGCCTCTGGATCTGGCGACCTTGCCGGTGTTCCCGGAACACTGGTGGAAAGACCGGGACTTCGCCAACGGCGGCGGTTTCGAAATTCCGGTCGGCAGTGGCCCATACCGCATCGGCAAGGTTGATCCAGGCCGCAGCGTGACCTTCGAGCGCGACCCCGACTGGTGGGCGAACCAGCTGCCGGTCAATCGCGGGATGTACAACTTCGATCACTTCAGCGTCGAGTATTTTGGCGACACCGATGTTGCCCGGCAGGTGTTGCGCGGTGGCGGTTATGACTACAACCGCGAGTATTCGGCCACCGGCTACTCGATTGGCTACGACAGCCCGGCTTTGAGCGAAGGCCGTCTGCAGCGCGCGCACCTGGCCAAGGGTTCGGTGCAAAGCTCCCAGGGTTTCGTCTTCAATCTGGACCGGCCGAAGTTTCAGGACCGCCGGGTGCGTCAGGCGCTGGCCATGCTCTGGGATTTCGAGTGGACCAACAAACAGATGATGCGCAACGTCTATGTGCGTCAGAACAGCTATTTCTCCAACAGCGACCTGGCAGCCACCCAGCTGCCCACCGCGTCCGAGCTCAAATTGCTTGAACCCTTGCGTGGCCAGGTGCCGCCAGAGGTGTTCACCACGGTGTTTCAAACGCCCAGGACCGATGGCAGCGGATTCATTCGTGATAAACAGTTGCAGGCCCTGGCGCTGCTGGAAGAAGCAGGCTGGATGCCTAAAGAGGACAAGCTGGTCAATGCTGCAGGGGAGCCTTTGAGCTTCACCTTCCTCAACGGCCAGAGCGGATTCGAAAAGATCCTGCTGCCCTACAAGCGCAACCTGGCACAGATCGGCATCGACTTTGAAATCCGCCGCATCGACTCTGCCCAGTACCTGAACCGGGTCATGGCCCGCGATTACGACATGATTGTGACCGGCTATGGCGTATCGACCTCCCCCGGCATGGAGCTTTACAACAATTTCGGCTCCACAGTGGCGACCGATCCGGGCTCCAGCAACTATATGGTGCTGCGCGACCCGGCCATCGATACGTTGATCAACGGGCTGGCCAAGGCCGACAACAAGCCCGCCATGATCGACTATGCCCACGCACTTGATCGCGTGCTGCAGTGGGGCTTTTACTGGATCCCCAACTATTACCCGCCAGGGTCCTCGACCGTCTGGTGGAACCGTTTCGGCATTCCCAAGGTGCAGGCCAGTAACAGCGAAGCCATCGACACCTGGTGGGAGATCAGTCCACAAGCCCTGACCAACGAACAATTCGCCCAGCAACGGGGCGCTTCGGCCATTCCTTCGGAGGTCAAGTAATGCTCGGCTATCTGTTCAGACGCCTGCTGCTGATCATCCCGACCCTGTTGTGCATCCTGCTGGTGAACTTCTTCATCGTGCAGGCCGCGCCAGGCGGCCCGGTGGAACAGGCCATTGCCAAGCTGCAAGGCGTGGCGGGCGGCAGCATCGGTGCCGGTCATACCGAAACCATGAACGTTGGCCAGTCGCGGGCCAGCCGCGGCCTTGACCCCAAGCTGATCAAGGAGATCGAACACCAGTACGGCTTCGATAAACCGCTGCACGAACGCCTGTGGCTGATGCTCAAGAACTACGCCCGCCTTGACTTCGGCAACAGCTTCTTCCGCGGCGCCAAGGTCACTGACCTGATCCTGCAGAAAATGCCGGTGTCCATTTCGCTGGGGCTATGGGCAACGCTGATCACCTACCTGGTGTCGATCCCGCTGGGCATTCGCAAGGCGGTCAAGCACGGCAGCCACTTCGATATCTGGAGCAGCACGGCCATCATCATCGGCTACGCCATGCCGGCGTTCCTGTTCGCCATGCTGCTGGTGGTGCTGTTCGCCGGCGGCACCTCGCTGAGCTGGTTCCCGGTGCGTGGCCTGGTCTCGGAAAACTTCGACCAGTTGAGCACGCTCGGCAAGATCGCCGACTACTTCTGGCACTTGGTACTGCCGGTCGTATCGCTGGTGATCGGCGGCTTCGCAACGCTGACCATTCTTACCAAGAACTCGTTTCTCAACGAAGTGACCCGCCAATACGTGGTCACCGCCCGTGCCAAAGGCCTGAGCGAGCGTCGGGTGCTCTACGGCCACGTGTTCCGCAATGCGATGTTGCTGGTGGTGGCCGGTATTCCCCAGGCGTTTATCAGCGTTTTCTTCGCCGGATCGCTGATGATCGAGGTGATTTTTTCCCTCGACGGCCTGGGACGCATGAGTTACGAGGCCGCTGTGTCCCGTGATTACCCCGTGGTTTTCGGCTCGCTGTTCATCTTCACGCTGTTCGGGCTGCTGATAAAACTGGTCGGGGACATCTGCTACACCTGGGTCGACCCCCGAATCGACTTCAGCGCGAGGAATGCCTGATGCGCAGATTGTCTCCGGTAGCTCGCCGACGCTTCGAGCGCTTTCGCAACAATCGCCGTGGCTGGTGGTCGCTGTGGCTGTTTTGCGGCCTGTTCGTCATCAGCCTGTGTGGCGAGCTGATCGCCAACGACAAACCCCTGGTGCTCAGTTACCAGCACGAGCTGTATTTTCCCGCCTTCAAGCGCTACACCGAGCAGGAATTCGGAGGTCAACTACCGTTCCAGCCCGACTACCGCAGCGACTACGTGCGTCAATTGATCAGCAAGGGTGAGGGTTGGATGCTGTTTGCCCCCATCCCTTTCAGCGATGACACCCCTAATTATGACCTGAACAAACCCGCCCCCAGCCCGCCCTCGGCGATCAACTGGCTGGGCACCGATGATCAGGCTCGTGACGTCCTGGCCAGAGTGATCTTTGGCTCCCGGGTGTCCATCCTGTTTGCCCTGGCGCTGACCGTCATCAGCGCTTTGATCGGCATTGCCGCAGGCGCGTTGCAAGGCTATTACGGCGGCTGGGTGGACCTGATCGGACAAAGGCTGCTGGAGGTCTGGTCGGGGCTGCCGGTGCTCTATCTGCTGATAATTCTGTCCGGTTTCGTTGAGCCCAATTTCTGGTGGCTACTGGGAATCATGGCGCTGTTCTCCTGGCTCGCGCTGGTGGACGTGGTACGCGCCGAGTTCCTGCGCGGGCGCAACCTGGAATACGTCAAGGCCGCCCGCGCATTGGGGCTGGACGATCGAAAGGTGATCCTGCGGCACATCCTGCCCAACGCCATGAACGCGACCTTGAGCTACCTGCCGTTCATCCTCACCGGCGCCATTTCGACACTCACCGCACTGGACTTCCTGGGCTTTGGCATGCCGGCCGGCAGCGCGTCGCTGGGCGAGCTGATCGGTCAGGGCAAACAAAACCTGCAGGCTCCGTGGCTGGGCTTCACCGCATTCTTCACCCTGGCGCTGATATTGTCGTTGCTGGTGTTTATTGGCGAGGCGCTGCGCGATGCCTTCGACCCGAGGTCCTGACATGTCTGAAAATCTGATTGAAATCCGAGACTTGTCGGTATCTTTTAATGGAAATACTGTCGTCCGGCATCTGAGCCTGGACATCCCTGCGGGGCAATGCCTGGCGCTGGTGGGCGAGTCGGGCTCTGGCAAGTCGGTGACGGCGCATTCGATCCTGCAATTGCTGCCGCAAGCCGGCACGCTCAGCACCGGCAGTATTCGCTATCGCGGGCAGGAACTGCTCGGCGCGGACGGCAGGCTCATGCGAGAGATTCGCGGCAACCAGATCGCGATGATCTTCCAGGAGCCGATGACCTCGCTCAACCCCCTGCACACAGTGTCCAAGCAGATCGGCGAAACCCTGCTGCTGCACAAGGGCCTGAGCGGCAAGGCGGCACAGGCGCGCATCGTCGAACTACTGGAACTGGTGGGCATTCAGCATCCGAAAAAGCGCCTGAAGGCCTATCCTCATGAGTTGTCAGGTGGCCAACGGCAGCGGGTGATGATCGCCATGGCGCTCGCCTGCGAGCCAGAACTGCTGATCGCAGACGAACCCACGACCGCGCTGGATGTCACGGTCCAGAGAAAAATCCTGTTGCTGCTCAAGGAGTTGCAACAACGTCTTAACATGTCACTTTTACTGATCAGCCATGATTTGAACCTGGTGCACAGCATCGCGCAGAAAGTCTGCGTGATGCGTGCGGGGGAAATCGTCGAGCAATCCAACTGCCAGACCCTGTTCAAAAACCCGCAGCATCCCTACAGCCAGCTGTTGCTGGACGCCGAACCTGCCGGTGAGCCGTTGCCGCGCGACACCCGGGAGAAAGTGCTGGAAGTGGAGAACCTGCAGGTCTGGTTCTCTCTGGGCGGCGGCATTTTCAACCGCCATCACGAGTACCTCAAGGCCGTCGACGACATCAGCCTGAGCATCGAGCGCGGCAAAACGCTCGGCATCGTCGGCGAGTCGGGCTCGGGAAAATCGACACTTGGTCAGGCAATTCTGCGCTTGCTGGAATCACGTGGCAGTATTCGCTTCAAGGGTCACGCGCTGGACAGCCTGAATCAGAAGCAGATGCGTCCGTGGCGCAAGCAGATGCAGGTGGTGTTTCAGGACCCTTATGGCAGCCTCAGCCCGCGTATGTCGGTGGCGCAGATCATCAGCGAGGGCCTGGAAGTACACAGCGATCTGGACAAGCTCTGCTGTGAGGCCGAAGTGATTCGTGTATTGGAGGAAGTCGGCATCGATCCGTCGAGCCGACATCGGTATCCCCATGAGTTTTCTGGCGGGCAACGGCAGCGTATCGCCATTGCACGCGCCCTTGTGCTCAAACCTGCCCTGATTTTGCTCGACGAACCCACTTCGGCACTGGATCGCACCGTGCAGAAACAGGTCGTCGCGCTGTTGCGTCAGTTGCAGGAAAAGCATGGCCTGACGTATCTCTTCATCAGTCACGATCTGGCGGTTGTACGGGCGCTCGCCCACGACCTGATCGTGGTCAAGGACGGCAAGGTTGTCGAGCGAGGCGCCAGCCACGACGTGTTCGATGCACCTCAGCATCCCTACACCAGGGAACTGCTGGCTGCGGCACACCCGGGTTTCAACTGAACAGCAACCACCAGCAGTCTGTGCGGCCAGGTGCCGGGGACGGGAACTACGGAACAGTGCATGAAAGACAGTGACAGCCTCAAGGATTACCGACGCGTGCGGCGCTTAGCGATTCGCTCGTTGTTCGAAATCATCGAGCAGTCCAGTGAAGGTACTGTGATCGTGGACAAGGAAGCGCGAATCGTCTGGATCAATGAGCGCTACGCCAGGCGCTTCGGTCTGGAGGATGCCAGTCGGGCGGTGGGCCAACCCTGTGAGAAAGTGATTCCCGGCAGCCTGCTGCGGCAGGTGGCGAGCAATGGCCAACCCATCCTGCTGGACATGATGGACACCGCCAAGGATCCGCTGGTCGTCATGCGCTTGCCGATTCATGACGACAGCGGCGGGGTCATAGGCGCGATCGGCTTCGCCCTGTTCGATGAGCTGCATGCCTTGTCGCCTCTGCTCAAACGCTACCTGAGCATGCAGCAGGAGCTGGCCTCTACCCGCTCCTTGTTGCGCGCGCGACAGGCCAAATACAGTTTTGCGCATTTCATCGGCACCAGTGCCGCGAGCCTTGAAGTCAAACGCCGCGCCCGACGCAGCGCCAGTACCGATTCACCGGTGCTGCTGCTGGGCGAGACCGGTACCGGCAAGGAGTTGCTGGCCCATGCCATTCACAACACCTCGCCCCGCGCGCACAGAGCGTTTGTCAGCGTCAACAGTGCGGCGATCCCTGAAAACCTGCTTGAAGCGGAGTTCTTCGGCACCGCGCCAGGTGCATTCACCGGCGCCGACCGTCGAGGCCGACAGGGCAAACTGTACCTGGCCGAAGGCGGCACCCTGTTTCTCGATGAAATCGGCGACATGCCTATGCCCCTGCAGAGCAAACTGCTGAGGGTGTTGCAGGAAAAAGAGTACGAGCCGGTCGGCTCCAACGAGATGATCAAGAGCGACGTGCGCCTGATCGCCGCGACTTCCACCGATCTGGAGGCGGCGATCAAGCGTGGGGACTTTCGTGCCGACCTGTATTACCGGTTGAGCGTGCTGCCCATCGAAGTTCCACCGTTGCGTGAGCGCCTGGACGATCTGGAAGCCCTGAGTGAGGCGATTCTCGAGGAATTGCGCAGCCAGCACGAGCTCGAACCGGACGCCATGATGATGCTCAGGCAGCATGCCTGGCCAGGCAATATTCGCGAGTTGCGCAATGTCCTGGAGCGCGCCGCATTGCTGAGCGACACGATGCACCTGGGCGCTCGTGAGATTCGCACGGCGATCGGCACCCTGGTACCGATTGAAGGCATTGGCAGCCACCGGCTGATGGAGTCCGTCTCCGATGAGACCTACAGCGCAGCGCGACTAAGGTTTGACCGTGATCTGATCCAGACCAAACTGGCGCAATGCCAAGGCAACGTGATCCTTGCGGCGCGACAGCTGGGGTTGGGTCGGTCGACGCTGTACAAGAAGATGGCGGCGCTGGGGATCGTCGAGTCTCATTAAAGAGACTCTGCGTCTCGAAACAGGGACAGAGCAGTTTTACTCGTTGAAAACCCCATAGGCAGCGGGCTGGGACCACTCGAATCACTGCCGACGGCCTGGGCAATTCTGTCCAATCTGCCTTTTCTGTCTGCAAACAGAGACGGAAAAAGCCGGCTAGCAATCAAACCAAGACAAAAATAGTTTTAAATCAATCAGTTAGCGTAATGGCACGAAACTGGCTATACCTCCTGTAAGCGGCCCGACCGCGTCCATAACAAAAACAAACAGGAGACACTCAATGAGTGTGATCATCGCCTTGGCCGCCCTCGCGCTGCTGATGCTCGCTGCCTACCGCGGTTATAGCGTTATCCTCTTCGCGCCCATCGCCGCTTTGGGCGCGGTGCTACTGACCGATCCGTCCGCCGTGGCTCCCGCCTTTACCGGCGTGTTCATGGACAAGATGGTCGGCTTCGTCAAACTCTACTTTCCGGTTTTTCTGCTGGGCGCCGTGTTCGGCAAACTTATCGAACTGTCCGGATTCTCCCGTTCGATCGTCGCCGCAGCGATCCGCTTGCTGGGCACGCGCCAGGCGATGCTGGTGATCGTACTGGTCTGCGCCCTGCTCACTTACGGCGGCGTCTCACTGTTTGTGGTGGTGTTCGCGGTGTACCCGTTTGCCGCCGAAATGTTTCGCCAGAGCAATATCCCGAAACGCCTGATCCCGGCCACCATCGCGTTGGGTGCATTTTCGTTCACCATGGACGCCCTGCCCGGCACGCCGCAGATCCAGAACATCATCCCCTCGACTTTCTTCAACACCACCGCCTGGGCGGCGCCATGGCTGGGGTTGATCGGCACGGCATTCGTGTTCTGCGCCGGCATGCTGTTTTTGCAGCGCCAGCGTAACAAGGCGCAACGCGCCGGTGAGGGCTATGGCACCGAGTTGCGAAATGAACCGCAAACACCGGCCGATATTCGACTGCCCAATCCCTGGGTCGCTCTGGCGCCGTTGTTGCTGGTGGGGGTGATGAACCTGCTGTTCACCCAGTGGATTCCACAGTGGTATGGCAAGACTCATACGCTGGCGCTGCCGGGCATGGCCACGCCGGTGCAGACCGAAATCTCCAAGATCACCGCCATCTGGGCGGTCGAGGCGGCGCTGCTGGTAGGCATCGTCTTCGTGCTGGTGTTCGCCTTCAGCGCAGTCAGGTCACAGCTGGCAGAAGGCAGTAAAGGTGCAGTCAGCGGCGCCTTGCTGGCGGCCATGAACACGGCTTCGGAATACGGCTTTGGTGCTGTGATCGCTTCGCTGCCAGGCTTTCTGGTGCTGGCGGACGGGCTCAAGAGCATCCCCAATCCACTGGTCAACGAAGCGATCACGGTCACCCTGCTCGCGGGCATCACCGGCTCAGCCTCAGGCGGCATGAGCATCGCCCTGGCGGCGATGTCCGACAGTTTCATCGCCGCCGCCCACGCCGCCAATATTCCATTGGAGGTGCTGCATCGGGTGGCGGCCATGGCCAGCGGCGGCATGGACACCCTGCCGCACAACGGCGCCGTGATTACGCTGCTGGCGGTCACGGGTCTGACCCACCGCGAGGCTTACAAGGATATTTTCGGTATCACCATCATCAAGACCCTGGCGGTGTTCGTGGTGATCAGCACTTTCTATGCAACCGGCATCGTATGAGGAATCGAACATGAGTCTGCAAGGCAAAACCGCATTGGTCACCGGCTCCACCAGTGGTATCGGCCTGGGCATCGCGCTCACCCTGGCCAAGGCCGGTGCCAACCTGGTGCTTAATGGCTTTGGCGACGCATCGGCTGTGATCGAGCAGGTCAAGCAGTTCGGCGGCAAGGTGGGGCATCATCCGGCGGACGTCAGCGATGTGGCGCAGATCGCTGAGATGATCGCCTACGCCGAGCGCGAATTCGGCGGGGTCGACATCCTGGTCAACAACGCGGGGATTCAGCATGTGGACGCCGTCGAGGACTTCCCGGTTGAAAGCTGGGACAAGATCATTGCCATTAATCTGTCTTCGGTGTTTCACAGCACCCGCCTGTGCCTGCCGGGCATGCGCGCCAAGGGCTGGGGCCGGATCGTCAACATCGCCTCGGTGCATGGCCTCGTTGGTTCGACCGGCAAGGCGGCTTATGTCGCAGCCAAGCATGGGGTGATCGGCCTGACCAAAGTGGTTGGGCTGGAAACCGCCACCAGCAACGTGACCTGCAACGCGATTTGCCCGGGTTGGGTGCTGACCCCGCTGGTGCAAAAGCAGATCGATGATCGTGGCGCGCAAACCGGAGATATCGAACAGGCCAAGCATGATCTGCTGGCGGAAAAACAGCCTTCACTGGAGTTCGTCACGCCATCGCAGCTGGGCGAGTTGACGTTGTTCCTGTGCAGCGAAGCCGGCGCTCAGGTCCGTGGTGCGGCGTGGAATATCGATGGTGGGTGGTTGGCGCGATAACCCTACGCGCGCCGCCATCCTTGTCGGAGCCGGCTTGCTGGCGAATGCCGGGGATCGGTCACCATCGATGTGCCTGATCCGACGCATTCGGCAGCGAGCCGGCCCCCACAATGTGCAAGGCAGGGCGGTTTTTCTGGCCTCAAGCCCCCGGCTCGTCCCGCTCGTCGACCAGGCCCCAGTCCTTCACGTCCACCTGCGCGGCAGGCTGGGGCGCCTGGGGTGCGGTGCTGATTGCCGCCACCCCGCTTTCGGAATGCAGTTTCAGACGCAGACGCACGTTGTTCGCCGAGTCAGCGTTTTTCAACGCTTCGTCTTCAGTGATCGCACCTTCGACGGCCAGGTCATAGAGGGCGTTATCGAAGGTCTGCATCCCCAGGTTGGTGGACTTCTCCATGATGCCCTTGAGCTCGGTCAGCTCGTTGCGGTGAATCAAATCGCGAATGGTCGGCGTGCCGAGCATCACCTCAACCGCCGCACGACGCTTGCCGTCCCGGGTCTTGACCAGACGCTGGGAGACGAACGCCTTGAGGTTGTTGCCCAGGTCGTGGAGCAACTGCGCGCGCCGCTCCTCAGGAAAAAAGTTAATGATGCGATCCAGCGCCTGGTTGGCATTGTTCGCATGCAGGGTAGAGATCGCCAGGTGCCCGGTGTCGGCGAATGCCAATGCATGCTCCATGGTTTCCCGGTCGCGGATCTCGCCGATCAGAATCACGTCCGGCGCCTGACGCAGGGTGTTTTTGAGCGCAGCATGGAAACTGCGGGTGTCGACCCCGACTTCACGCTGGTTGATGATCGACTTCTTGTGTTTGTGGATGAACTCCACCGGATCTTCGATGGTGATGATGTGCCCGCTGGCATGGCGATTTCGATGGTCGATCAGCGCCGCCAGCGAGGTCGACTTGCCTGAGCCGGTGGCGCCGACGAACAGCACCAGACCGTGCTTTTCCATCACCACGTCGAGCAGGACCTTGGGCAGGTGCAGGTCTTCAAACTTGGGGATGTCGAGCTTGATGTTGCGCGCAACGATGGACACCTCGTTGCGCTGCTTGAAGATGTTGATCCGGAATCGGCCGATACCCGACAGGGAAAAAGCCAGGTTCATCTCAAGCTCGCGCTCGAAATCCTGACGCTGTTCGGTGTCCATGATGCCGTCGGCGATCAATGCCACGTCGCCGGGCTTGAAGGCTTCGGTACCCAACGGCTTGAGCACCCCGTTGAACTTGGCGCAGGGCGGTGCGCCTGTGGAGAGATAGAGATCCGATCCGTCCTGGGTGGCAAGAACCTTCAACAACGCCGGAAAATCCATAAGTCACACCGCACATTAGGTTTAAGAAGACTGCAGATCGACGCTACTGATATAGCCTGTAGCTGCGACCATCGACCCGTACCAACGTTCGCCACAAGGCAAGCAGCTCGACGTTTGTCCGATCAAGGTGAAGGAAATTACCTGAATTAACGCCGCAAGGGCATAATGCGCGGCTTTTTTATCGAGGTGCCGTGTTCATGAAAGCCCAAGCCCGTCACATTCTGGTCAAGACTCTGGATGAGGCCGAACAGCTCAGGCAACGTATCGCCAAAGGTGAGGCGTTCGACGTGCTGGCAAAGAAATACTCCACCTGTCCGTCCGGCAAGCGCGGCGGCGATCTGGGCGAAGTACGGCCAGGCCAGATGGTTGGCGCAATTGACCAGATCATCTTCAAGAAGCCGTTGCGGACCGTGCACGGGCCGGTCAAAAGCAAGTTCGGCTACCACCTGGTGCAGGTGTTTTACCGGGATTGACCTGCCTGTCCCAGAACGGGCCCCATACATCCTGTAGCAGTCCGGCTTGCCGGCGGCAGTGGCCGTCAGTGCTCCACCGCCGCCGGCAAGCCGGACTGCCACAAATCAGTGCCCCCTCAGCTTGGCATCGCACTGCGCGGGATCACCGCTCCCGGATGCTGGATCACCAGACTGGCCAGGCGGTGCCCGGCATCAGCCGCTTGCTGCGAGCTTGCGCCACGCAGGCGCTGGGCCAGATACGCTGCACTGAACGAGTCCCCCGCCGCCGTGGTATCGATGACCTTGTGCACCGGATGGGCCGCAACTTCGTGGCACTGATCCCCTGCGCGCACCAGACAACTCTGCGCCCCGCGCTTGATCACCACCTCGGCCAGGCCAAGGTCTCGGTAGGCCGTCATGATCTGCTCGCTGTCGGCATAACCGAACAGCGCCTGCTCGTCTTCCTCGGTCAATAATGCAACATCGACTTCGTGCATTATCGTCCGATACGCCTGGCGTGCCTGATCCACGCTGCGCCACAGGCGCGGCCGATAGTTGTTGTCGAACACCACGCGCGCGCCCCGGTCCCGAGCATCACCGAGGGTCGACAACAGCCGCGCGCGGCCCACTTCACCCAAGACGGCCAAAGTGATGCCGCTGAAATACAGCACGTCGTATTCAGGCAGCGCCGCCAGGACCGGCTCAGCGGCGGGCGTGGTGAAGCACTCACGCACGGCCGCCTCATTGCGCCAGTACAGGAAACGACGCTCACCGTTGGCATCGGTCTGGATGCAGTACAGCCCCGGCAAACGCCCGGGCAGCCGCTGCACCCGGCTCAGGCCAATGCCTTCCTCCGACCACAGCGCGCACATGGCATCGCTGAAACTGTCATCCCCCAGCGCCGTGACATAGTCCACCTGCGCCGCCGAACCCAGCAGGCGCGACAGGTACACCGCGGTGTTCAGCGTATCGCCGCCGAAGCTCTGCTTGAGCGTACCGTTGGCGTGCTGCTGCAACTCGATCATGCATTCGCCGATCAGGGCAACCCGTGGATGGCTGTGACTCACAAGCTCGCTCATCGCAGGCTCCCGTCAGAAACAGGTGTCGAAGGATTCGATGACGCTCAGGTCGTCATTGACCAGACACCCCGTGCGCCATTTGTCGAACGTCAGGCAAGGGTGTGAGGTGCCGAACGAAACGATGTCACCCACCTGCAGCTCGCAACCCGGGGCCACCGTCATGAATGCGTGCTGATCCATGACCGCGGTCACCTTGCAGGCGCTCACATCCTCGCCCAGGGCTGGCAACACACCGGCCTTGTAGCGTTTGATCGGATTGGGCATACCGGCATCGAACGCCACATCACGCTTGCCCAGCGCGATCACCGCAAAGCCAGGCTCGGGCATCGATTGCACATGAGCCCAGACCTCGAGCGCCGGTTGCAGGCCTTCGGTCAGGTCATGGCGACGCTCCAGCACACAGCACTGCGCCTGCTTGTAGATGCCATGGTCATGAACCACATAGCTGCCGGGGCGCAGCACGCTCAAAAAGCGCTCGCGCACTTGTTGCTTGTCGAACTCTTCAGCGATCAGGTCATACCAGGCGGAGCCAGAGGCAGTCACGATCGGACGATCCAGCGCAAACGCGCCCTTGTCCTGCAAGGTCACCGCCAGACGCACCAGAGATGCGGCGAACTGACGAATGCCACTTACCGCCTGGTCGCCATGAATCACGCCTTCGTAGCCTTCGATGCCAGTCAGCTTCAGCGCCGGCTGCGCGGCAATCGCATCGGCCAAGGCCATGACCTGCTCTTCGCTGCGGCAACCGCAACGGCCGCCGACCACGCCATACTCGATCATGACGTTGAGGTGCAGCCCTTCGCCGGCAAAGAACTCACCCAGCGCCTTGACGTTATCCGGGTGGTCGACCATGCAGTGGAAGTCGAACATCGAGTCGCTGAGCATTTGGGCAATGATCGCCATGTTCGGCGTGCCCACCAGCTGGTTGGCCATCAACACCCTGCGAGCGCCGTGCACATAGGCGGCACGGGTCTGTACAGCGGTGGCCAGGGTCATGCCCCAGGCGCCGTGCTGCAACTGCCGCTGAAACAATGCCGGGACCATGCTGGTCTTGCCGTGGGGCGCAAGCTCCGCACCGCTGTCGCTGACGAATTTCTGCATCCAGCGCAGGTTGTGCTCCAGCGCTGAGTTATGGATCACCAGCGCTGGCAGGCTGACATCCAGTACCAGCTGGTCGCCTGGTTGGGTGGCGCCCTTTTCTACTGCGGCAATGCTCATGTCTGTTCTCCGGATTGCTTGTTCTTGTCGGGGTAACGAAGCGATGGATCGCTACCCGGTTAATCGTTGACCCGACGGGCCAGGCCGTTGGCGCTGTCGATCAGCACGCGTCGGTAGTCGTCGAAGTGAGTGATGGCGTCGGCGCGCGGAGCGACGATGCACAACGTCGCGATGCAGATGCCTTGCCTGTCCTTGACCGGCGCGGCAAAGCAGTGGGTGAACGTATCGGCGATGCTGTTGAACGAGAAAAAGCCTTCATCGTGGGCCTTGCGAATCTCGGCAAGGAAGGTCTCAAGCGGCAAGCGCTGACCATCGGGGAGGATGAAGTCGTCGTGATCGATCAGATCGATGATTTCCTGATCACTCAGGTGCCCGAGCAGCAAGCGACCGGAGGCGGTCCAGGGGATGGGGGCATCTTCACCGATGTCCGAGGAAATCCGGAAATGCCGGGCGCCTTCCTTCATCAGCGCCACGGTGTACTTGCGGCCGTTGAGCAGACACATCTGCGCCGTCTCGCGGGTCCGCTCGACGATCTCGCACAGACTGACTTCGGCCTCACGGGTGAAATCGAAATGACGCAAATGCGCTTGCCCGAGAAAGTACAGCTGCCGGCCCAGATAGACGTGGCCGTCCTTGCCCACGGTTTCGAGGATGCGCCGCTCCAGCAAAGAGCCGACCAACTCATAGACCGTCGATTTCGGGCTGCCGATGCCACTGGCGATTTCATTCGGGCGCAGCGGCGTGCCCTTTTCCTTGAGGAAATCGAGAATATCGAACGCACGGTCCAGACCACGGGCCCGGCGTTTGATGGTGTCTTCGGTCATAGAAGCAGTTCCAAGCTAAGCGGCGCGGGTGCATAACGCACCTTTAGCCTTGAAAAAACAGGCGCCAGTTTCCAGCTGCAAGCTTCACGCTGCAAGTGCCGCGACAACGCGATCAAGCTTGCGGCCTGGCGCTTGAAACTTGCCGCTGCTTCACTTCTTCTTGTACGCGATGCAGTCGATCTCGACCTTGCAGTCGACCATCATGTTCGCCTGCACACAGGCGCGGGCCGGGGCGTGCTCGGGCTTGAAGTACTCGCCGAAGACCTTGTTGAAACTCCAGAAATCCCGTGGGTCTTCCAGCCAGACCCCGACACGGACGACATCTTCAAGGCCATAACCGGCTTCGGTGAGGATGGCGACCAGATTCTGCATGGTCTTGTGGGTCTGCTCGACGATACCGCCGTTGATGATCTCGCCATTTTCCGCCGGCACCTGACCGGAAACATGCAGCCAACCGTCAGCTTCTACAGCGCGTGCGAAAGGACGTGGCTGGCCGCCACCTGCGGTGCTACCCGCGCCGTAACGAATAATGCTCATGAAAATCTCCTTTGATTGAGCGTTAGAAACGAATGTTTTTGAGGAATTCTGTCAGGCGCGCCGATTTGGGTTGCTCGAACAGCTCCTTGGGCGGGCCCTGCTCTTCGATGCGCCCCTGATTCATGAAGACGATCTGATCGGACACCTCATAGGCGAAGCGCATTTCGTGGGTGACCAGGAGCATGGTCATGCCCTCCTCGGCCAGGCCCTTGATCACGCTGAGCACTTCACCGACCAGTTCCGGGTCCAGTGCCGATGTCACCTCATCGAACAGCATCAGGCTGGGGTTCATGGCAATGGCACGGGCAATCGCCACCCGTTGCTGTTGCCCACCGGAGAGTTGACCGGGGTAATGGTTGCGCCGTTCAAGCAGACCGACACGCTCAAGCCATTTTTCCGCCAGGGCGACGGCCTGATCCTTGGGCAGCTTTTTAACCTTGAGCAAACCGAGGGTCACGTTCTGCAACGCCGTCAGATGCGGAAACAGGTTGAACTGCTGGAATGCCATGCCGGTCATCGCCCGGTGCTGGGCGATGAGCTTCTCCGGGTGGCGTACGCGCTTGCCGCTGACATCGCTGTAGCCGATGTCCTGGCCTTCAAGGCGGATATGCCCGCCCTGAAACTCTTCGAGCAGGTTGACGCACCGCAGCAGCGTGGTCTTGCCAGAGCCACTGGAGCCGATCAGGGTCACCACGTTGCCCTTGTTCATCTTCAGGTCCACACCCTTGAGAACTTCCACAGGGCCGTAGGACTTGTGCAGCCCTTCGATGCTCAGCAACGCCGGAGCGGCGGTCGCGGTTTGAGTCTGTGTCATGGCAAGGCCACCCGTTTTTCGATTTGCCGCCCAAGAAGCTCGATGGCGTAGTTGATGACGAAGAAGAGAAATCCGGCGAACAGGTAAAACTGCAGGGTCATGAAGTTGCGCGCGATCACCTGCTGGGTGCTGAGCAGCAATTCGGCAACGCCAATCACCGAAAGCAGGGTCGATGCCTTGACGATCTCGGTGGACGAGTTGACCCAGGTGGGCAGGATCTGGCGCAACGCCTGCGGCAGCAGCACATAGCTCAGCGATTGACTGAATGTCAGGCCTATGGCCTTGCCGGCTTCCAGTTGCCCCCGGGGGATGGCCTGCAATGCACCCCGCACGATCTCCGCGACGTGGGAGCCGCAGAACAGCGTCAGGCCCAGGGCACCGGCTTGAAACGCGCTGATCTGCCAGCCCATGGCCGGCGCCATGTAAAAGCAGGCCAATACCAGAACGAACACCGGCGTGCCGCGAATCAGGTCGACGTAGCAGCGAAACGGCAGGCGCGCCCAGAGCTTGCCGTAGGTCAGGTTCAACCCGGCAAAAACGCCAATCACGGTGCCCAGCACAATCGCAAGGCCGGCACATTGCACACTGGTCATGAAGCCTGACCAGAGCGCTTCACGGGCAATCCACAATTCATGCAACCAGGTAGGTTGTTCGTACATGTCCAGCCTCCTAGCGGCGAATCGCCAAACGCTGCTCGAGATAGCGCAGCAGCATGGCGATGAGATAACAGGCCGCGACATACAGCGCCGTGGTCACCAGCCAGGTTTCGATCACCCGGTAGCTTTCGACGTTGATCTTGCGCGCGTAGTAGGTCAGTTCCGGCACCGCGATGGCCGCTGCCAGCGAGGTATCCTTGAACAGCGAAATGAAATTGTTCGACAACGCCGGCAACACATTGCGCAGCATCACCGGCACCACGATGTAAGCGCGAACCTGCCACTCGCCCAGACCGATCGCCAACCCCGCTTCACGCTGGCCCTTGTGAATGCTCAAAAGACCTGCGCGAAACACCTCGGTCAGGTACGCCCCGGCATACAGCGACAGCGTGACGATAAACGAGGGAATCTTGTCCAGACGAATGCCCAGGCTCGGCAAGGCGAAATAGATCAGCAGGATCAATACCAGAATCGGTGTATTGCGCACCACCGTGACATAAACCGAGGCCACCACACGCAGTGCGCGGTAGCGGGACAGCATTGCAAACGCCGCCATCAGGCCGATCACGCAACCGATGGCAATGGAGATCAACGCCAGTTCAAGGCCCAGCCCCAATCCCGCCAGCAGGCTGGGGAAGTCCCGCCAGACCGCTGCAAAGTTCAACTGATAGTTCATGGTCAGCAGCACCTGGGACGGGAAGACACCACGGCCTTCCCCGCCCCATCAATTGCGGTTGGCGTTATTTGTATTCCATCGGGAAACCAATGGCCGGAGTAGGCAGATCCACACCGAACCATTTTTTGAACGATTCTGCGTACGCCGGGAATTCGACACCGGTCATGGCTTCATGCAGCGCGGTGTTGACGAAGTTCAGCCAGTCCTGATCGCCACGCTTGACGGCGCAAGCGTAGGTTTGCGGGCTCCAGGCAAAGGCTGGCGAGCGATAACGACCCGGGTTCTGCACCATCAGGTACTTGACCGAGGACTGGTCGGTGGCCGCCGTGTCAGCGCGCCCGGAGTTGATGGCCTGATACATCAGGTCAACGCTGTCGTACTGGTCGACCTTGGCCTTGGGCAGCGCCTGATGCACCAGTTCCTCGGCGTAGACGTTCTGCAGCACGGCAACGGTAACGCCGTCACCGGCGGCCTTCAGGTCATCGATTTCCTTGTACTTGCTGTTGGCCGGTAGCAGCAGCGCCACGCCTTCGCGGTAATACGGCAGGGTGAAGGCGACCTGCTGGGCGCGGCTGGCGGTGACAGTGATGAACTGGCAGCTCATGTCCACCTTGTCGGTGAGCAGATTGGGAATTCGCGCATCGGACGACTGCACCACGAATTCGACCTTGGTCGGGTCATTGAACAAGCCCTTGGCGACGATGCGTCCGATGTCGATATCGAAACCCTGCAATTTGCCGTCGGCTCCCTGGAAGTGCCAAGGGGCGTTGGTGCTGCCGGTGCCGACCACCAGATGGCCGCGCTGCAGCACGCTGTCGAGCTTGCTGTCGGCCGCTTGAACCGAGGTCGCCAAGGTGGCTGTTGCCGCCAGAACAAACGCACAAGCTTTCAAAAATGAAGGTCCGCGATGCATGTGATGAACTCCGCCAAGAATTAGTTTATTCCGCTATACCGGAACCGAGTATGTAACAACGGAATGAACAGCAGAAAGTGTGCCACACAACGCATCGCGAAAAAAAGCGCCAAAAAAGCTCGGGATATCAGCTAGGTAGATCTTATGGCGGCGGCGTTGCGTTTGGCTGGGCATGGGAACCCGCTACGCTTTGCCACAAGCACTGGGTATAGAGGCCCCACTGCTGTGCGCAACGCGCCATTAGTGCGCAGACCCGCCCTTAGACGCGGCGCACAGGTGCAAAGCCTCAGACCTGAGGCCATCGCCTGAGGCTGCACGCTGGTGACTAACGACCGCTCGTCACCTTGACGGCACATTGGCACCCACGCCAATGCCCAAAATGCAGACAAAAGCGTCTTTCCCACCCGGAGACCGCCATGCGCACACCAAAGCTTGTGAATCCCCTATTTGCCGCAATGCTGATGTTTGGCTGCGCCGCATCCATCGCCGCCGATCAGTCAGGCGGCTCCTCCTTGCCACCGGGGATCAATCCCGCCTCGCCTGCAGGAGGGAACGGGGGTGACGCTCAGGGCTACGACAAAAAACCGGTCAACCCTGCGCCCCCTGGCAGCGAGAAAGCCAAGGACGCTCAGCCGCCAGCCAAGCATCCCGTGAAGCACAAAAGCACTCATCAGCCTCCCACCCCGAAAAAGGCAGACCCTAATAAACAGTGACAGGTGGGCACCTTGGCGCTTGCTCACCAAGGCCGGAGGTTGCCACGCTTGAAGGAACGTCGGCCGAGGTGGCCGAAACAGGGAACATTGGCACCGTAAATGCTTCAAAGCCTTTTATGAAGCTTTTGTGACGATCGCGTGACGATGCGACCAAACAACGCATCACACGAGTTGTACGGTGGAGGAACACCCAATGAAAGAACGAGCCACAGTGATTTGTCGGCGAGAAAATCAGATCTTGTATGTGCGCAAGCCCAAGGCGCGGTGGACGTTGCCCGGTGGCAAGGTCGAGGCCAACGAGTCTCCGGCGCAAGCAGCCGCCCGCGAGCTTCGCGAAGAAACCGGGCTGATTCTTGAAGAGCTGGCCTACATCACACGCTTCGAAGGCGGCGAAGTGCTTCACCATGTCTTTGAAGTGTCCGTCACCTTTATCGTGACGCCGGTGGCGAAGAATGAAATCGCAGACTGCAAGTGGTTCACGGCCAAGGAACTCAATGCACTCAAGGTAAATCCGGCGGCCAAATCGATCGTGAAGGCGTTTTTGAACGATGCGATCCCCTAGCCGGTTGTCGAGCGGTTCTGCGCCAGCGCACAGCGACGTGGATGCATCAGGCTTTTGAACGCGGCACTGACCGACACCCATATCAACGCCAGTGTTCCTGTTGCGACTCCGGCCTTGTGCTCGCGCAACACGCCCAGTTGCTCTGCCGCCGCTGTATACGTCATGACACCAACGAGAACCGCCGCCACTGCGCTGGAGCAGGAAGTGGCGATGATCATCGCGTGGGTCAGATCGGGCGTTTGACGGTAAAAAGCGGCACTGCCCAGATAAAGCGCGATCAGCAGTACGCTGGTGAAAAACGAGTATTCAAACTGGCCTGCGCTCATGTTGCAGGCCTCAGGTATCGCGCGACCGCAGGGCATGCAGCGCGAAAGCGGCCCCCAGTACTGCGCCTACCGCCGAGCTGCCCAGCCCCGGACTGACCATGTTGGCGAATGAGGCAGAGCCGGCGGTGAGGACGATCATTCGAACGTCCATCAAGCGAGAAATGAGTGGCCGCGAAGTCGAGTGACGTGTGCGTTGAACTGGCATTGGCGGATCCGTCCATGGTGAATGAGCGAGGGCCTCAGTGGGCCGATCAGTTGCCAGGAAGTCTGGAACGGCTGTTGTCTCTTCGCAATGGCGGGACGTCAATTCCAGACGTTTCCTACATCGAACCATTGGGTCCACAGCAAGGCTTGATCGCATTGATGTGTTCGCGCAGACCAACGTCGGGATGTGGATCAAGCCGACCAGTGTTACAATCGCGCCTTTCATGTCTGCAATGAGCGCACTGGAGATCTGCCAGCGCCGCCAACACGACACGCACTGCACCTACGCGACCATGCACCTGTGGATTGGAACGAACCTGGCGTTCAGTGCCAACCCGCCTGAAGATGGCGTCGAGATACTGCTTTTCACCTATGCCTGATGCCCCAGCTCTGCCTCAACCGGAAGGCGGCGGAGCAGCTGTCGATTCGAGTTTGAATCGGCCCGAAATGGCCCGAGGATGAAGGCGACCACCTCATACAACCTTGTAATTCAAGCAGGATAAGTAATTGATTTCCACAGCAAACATCACCATGCAGTTCGGCGCCAAACCGCTGTTCGAGAACGTTTCGGTCAAATTCAACAACGGCAATCGCTACGGCCTCATCGGCGCCAACGGCTGTGGCAAGTCGACCTTCATGAAGATCCTCGGCGGCGACCTGGAGCCTTCTGGCGGTCAGGTCATGCTCGAGCCGAACGTGCGCCTGGGCAAGCTGCGCCAGGATCAGTTCGCCTACGAAGAATTCACTGTCATCGACACCGTGATCATGGGTCACGAAGAGCTGTGGAAGGTCAAGGCCGAGCGCGACCGCATCTACTCGCTGCCGGAAATGACCGAAGAAGACGGCATGGCCGTGGCCGAGCTGGAAACCGAGTTCGCCGAAATGGACGGCTACACCGCCGAATCCCGTGCCGGTGAACTGCTGCTGGGTCTGGGCATCCCCCTGGAACAGCACTTCGGCCCGATGAGCGAGGTATCGCCAGGCTGGAAACTGCGCGTGCTGCTGGCCCAGGCCCTGTTTTCCGATCCGGAAGTGCTGTTGCTCGACGAACCGACCAACCACCTGGACATCAACACCATCCGCTGGCTGGAAAACATCCTGACCCAGCGCAACAGCCTGATGATCATCATCTCTCACG